>JBKEBO010000073.1:0-87202 GCA_047973205.1 Alphaproteobacteria bacterium
ATGTAAGCAGCTCTAGTTTTTACTCGCTGATTATTCAACAAGGTTCAGAACTTTCAAAAAGCAAAGAGATATCAGATGATTATGGTAAAAATTTAAGCTACGAGAAAGAACTTTACGACCATTTTTTAGATGAGATACTAAAAGATGGAGACTATTATATTTTGGAGCTAACTAAAGTTGCTAAAAAAAATAGAGACCGCTATCAATATATCAAAACAAGGCATTCAGGCGGCGATACTTTCCCCATTGGTAATGGAGCAGGGGGCAATGTGAGTGACTTAGGCATTTTTAATATGAGCCAAGAAAAATCCATGTATATCAAATATAATGATGAACATATCCGCTATAAGCGAATAGCAAGCTTATTCCAGTTTCCTAAAATTAATAAAGATGAAATGTTTAGTTTTTTAAATAAGGCTGAGCAAAAAACATTCTTAAAAAAGATAGAGTTATTTAAGGAATATGAATATGTAAAAGAAGATGGTGATAGCTATCTTCTAACAAGAGATGGTATTTTTTGGGGTAATAGCATTAGCCGCACAACAATCAATGCCCTTATTCGTGCAAAATACGATAAATAAGCGAGCACACCTTGGCAATATTAATGTTACTTTGCTTATGGCTTTCTGAAATATCTTAGAATAATAATCTTCCCCTTTTGGAAAGGGGATGAGCAACTTTATTGCTTAAGGTGGATTGCAAAAACGCCTTAATTGTCATTTTCGCACGGAGTGAAACATAAGTTGCAGAATATATATCAACAATATAATGGATGCTGCAACTACATACAGTATGACAGGTAAGGTAAATACCGAACCCACCCCGAGATACTACCGTATCCTACCCCTCCATTGGAGGGGATTTTTTGTTGCGAGAACCCTCAAATTGAGGGCAACCCACAACAAAATAATAGTTAACTCAATTTTTCAATACGTTGCGAGAACCCTCAAATTGAGGGCAACCCACAACTACCCGCTCTTTATTACAATGGTAAATTTAGTTGCGAGAACCCTCAAATTGAGGGCAACCCACAACACATTCTTGGCAAAAAATTTTACTCGATTGGTTGCGAGAACCCTCAAATTGAGGGCAACCCACAACAAAAACCCTAATTCACAAAAAGCCGTTGCCGTTGCGAGAACCCTCAAATTGAGGGCAACCCACAACATATCGGGTATAACCCGATGATTTATAATAGCAATATATAAAATTCATGTCAATAAATTCAATATTTTCCATAAAAAATATTATAAAAGTATATCTTTTATGATAGGGTAAAATTATAAAGAAACCAAAAAGAGAGGCTTATTTATGTCAAAAAATCAATCTGTTATGCTTTCTAAACTCAATAATGGTTTGAGTTATAAGGAATGGGCTGCTTTTGCCCAAAATTTTAATATTGCTTTTAGATTTTATGAGGAGAATAAACTCTCTGATAAGAAATATAACCCTGATGAAAAATATAGTCTTTTGCTTCAAAATTTTGAAGAAAAATTCTCAATGAATGATAAGGATAAAATCATCACTGCTCTTGAGGATTTTCGTAATTATTTTAGCCATTCTTATCATTCGGCAGATGAAATTAAAAAACATTTCTCTGACAAAAATCTTTTTGATTTTATTAAGAATTTACAATCAAAAGCGATGCAACGTTATGGTGAAAAATGTGAAAAACGTAAAGAATTTTCTTATAATGACCGAGTGCAATATTTTGATAATCTTATTTTTAGAAAAGATCACTTCAAAAAGCTATCTCGGTTTAATGACAAAGATGACTTTAGCCCTATTCACTTACATTTTATGTTGCATTTAATGGCTCCTTTTATTTCGCATCAACAAATGGGAATAATTGTGAGCAAACTGACCTATTATTTTTTACAAGAGTTTGATAAAATAAAGCAAAAATATAGGCTTAAAAAGAAGTATAATACCAAAGAAAAACAAGATGATGCACGTAAGAAATATATTCGATATTACCAGTGTTTAAGTCATAAAGGGATATATTATGTGATTACAGATGATGAGCATAAAAAGGCTCTGGATGCTTACGCTATTATTGCTCGTTTAGCTAGTTTTAGGGCTTTTAACCATGAAAGCGAAAAGGATATCTCTCCGCTACAGATTAGCCGAAAATATCATCATCGTTTTGTTTGGGGGGCTCGCTATATGATTGAGTATCTGATAGATACCTATGATGATATTGCTTTTGAAGACTTTGAAACTATTGAAACTTTAGATAAGGAAGGCAAAATCATCCATAAAAAAGCATATAAATATACAAGGGATATCTTGCAAGCCGTTCATGATAGTAAAGATGCTCACTCGAGTCCCAAACGCCAAAATTGGGTTATTGAAAATAACTCTATGATTTATTTTAAGTTTGAAGATGAGACATATGCAATGAATTCAAGCCAGCTTTACTTTTGGGTGCTTGCTTTATTAAAAGGTAATAAGAAACAAGATATGGCGAATAAAATCAAAGATCAACTTTCCAATATTCCTAAAAATAAGATTAAGGGTAAAAATAAAAAACCTGTGAAAAAGGAAGAACTTACCCAGCAGTTCTTTATTAGGCAAATGACAGGAGAGATTGATAAAGGAGTTATCAGCCATAATTTTTGGAATAGATGGGAAGATAACAAGAAAACTCAACATGACCATATGCTCTATGTTATGAAAAATATTGGTTATTTTTTAAAGCTTTATTCTGCTCAAAGCCATAGTGTAGAAGAGATTAAAAATAATCACAAGTTTTATTCGTTGGATAAGGATGAGTATCAATATTTACAGGCTTTGCTTGATAAATCTCGTAGTAGCAATGAGATTAAAACTGCTCTAGATAATGATATAAATCTACATAAAATCAAGTTCTTAAGTGAGGCTCAAACCATCAATAAACTTACCCCCATACAGCTCCCTTTTTTACTTAAGGATAATTATTGGATGGAATATTGCATTGACTGGAAAGCCATAGCCAAAGAGATTGGTGATTTTTGGCATAAATGTTACAAGGCTAGCTTAAGTGAAGAACAGGTAAGTCATATTGCCTCTCTATTGAGTTGGAAAGGTAAGGCTTCTCATCCGCAAAAATCTGAAAATAATCGCCATATCAAGACCATACATATTCCTCGCTATTTTATAAGACAAGTTTTTATGGATAGCTTTAACGATAAGACAGATGAGAAAACAAGGTTAGATAAATCCCATACGGATATTTCTAAAATAGCGTATATTCAAAAGGTTAAAGATGTTGCAGCTTCATATGTAACGGTAAATGAAAATGATTTTATCTTTGACTTAAGTCATTACGAAGATGGGGCAAAAAAGTATCACCATGCGGCACGGGCAGCAAGTCTTTATGTGGAAGATATGACCTTGTTTCTTATAGCTATTCAATATTTAGCCATTCAAAAAGAAGACAAGAGAAATATATTTAATAACTTACTCGACCCTTCTCGAAAAACAGCAATTGCCATAAAGGGAACAAATTGTAGCTATCTTGTTTCCCCAAGAGCAAATAAGCGGGCTATTACAGGTATTGGTAATTATAACGCATTGAAAAATATTGCTCTTTATATCGAAGCAAAGGAACAAAAAACAGAGCTAACATATGATGATTTTCACCAAGCAGTATCGAACCTTAGTGCGAGTTCTATTATAAAAATTGCAACCTTATTGCACCTTGAGAAACAAGCTTTTGATAATGCTACAGATAAAAAAGCTTTTAATAAGCAAAGTGGTATCCCTAATTTTTCAACGGCATGTTCGATAATCTTTCCTAATACGGATAAGGCAATACAAGATAAAGTTAAAGCACTTCGAAACAGTTTGCTCCATTTTGATTTAAGTAAAGAGAATTTAGATATAATACCTAAAGGTGCAACTTCTTGGGAAGATCTATACAAGGCTGAATTAAGGCTTGCTGAAGAGCGAAAGAAAAAGTATAAAAAATCTTACCCATAATAACCATTTTTTGGCAATTTTTGACCTGATTTATCCATTTTAATCCGTCTTGAACGTATATTTTTGCCATTTTAATCCATTGGATATTTCCTTTACCAAGCTTATTCCTTTGGATAATATTGGCTGAAAAATGGATATTTATGGAGAAAAATGGATATAAATGGACAAATTGGGGCAGAAATGGGCAAAAAATGGTTGTAATTTATCCCCATTGGCTATGGTGAGCATGGGTAATGGCAATGGCGAGAGCATCGGCTGCATCTTCGCTATCAATCTCCACATTCGGGAGCAGCATCTTGACCATCGCCATCATTTGTTCCTTGCCTGCATGGCCTGAACCGACAACTGTTTTTTTGATTTTATTGGGAGAATATTCGCTTAAAGGAATATGATTTGCTGCTATTGTCATTAGCACCACACCCCGTGCTTGGCCTAGAAGTAAAGTCGTCTTAGGGTTTTGATTAACAAAGGTTTCTTCTACAGCTCCTGTTGCAGGAGCATATTCCTTTATTACCGCATCCACATCGTCATGAAGCTGAGCTAGCCTTTCACCAAGGCTTCCTTGAGCAGGTGGACGAATTGTTCCGTTGGCAATATGCTTTAATATACCACCCTGATTATAAGAAATAATACCCCAGCCTGTTTTACGCAAGCCAGGGTCTAAACCAAGTATATACATGATTTTAAATAACTATTCTTCAAGCAATGCTAAAACTTCGTCCGAGACTTCCATATTGGTCGAAACACGTTGCACATCATCGTTATCTTCCAAGGCTTCAATCAGACGCATCACTTTAGGAGCAAGCTCCTCATCGGCATCGGTTGTTGTAACAGCTTGCCAATCGAGATGAGCGGATTTAGGGTCGCCAAATTCTTCGATTAAGGCATCACGAACAGATGCAAAATCCTCGGGGCTGCATGTAATTTCATGCTCCTCATCACTTGCGACATCCATCGCTCCTGCTTCTAAGCCTGCTTCGAACATTGCATCATGCTCTGCAACTTCTAAAGGATAAGTAATTGCTCCCACACGCTCAAACATAAAGCCAACGGAGCCTGTTTCACCTAGGTTTCCTCCTGCTTTAGAAAAAGCTGATCGAACCTCTGAGGCTGAACGGTTTTTGTTATCGGTCAGAACATCAACAATAACCGCTACACCGCCTGGAGCATAGCCCTCATAGCGGATTTCTGTATAGATTTCACCATCGCCACCACCTGCAGCTTTTTTAATTGCACGCTCAATATTATCTTTGGGCATATTGTCGCCCTTGGCCGCAATAATCGCACTTCGCAAGCGAGGATTCATATCAGGCTCTGGCCCGCTTTCCTTAACTGCCACAGTGATTTCTCGCTGATGCTTGGTAAAAATTTTCGCTCTTTTTGCATCTTGTGCACCTTTACGGTGCATAATATTTTTAAATTTGGAATGTCCTGCCATGTTTTACTCCGTTTAATTTCTTATGAGCTTATTATCTATATTTTTGTTGATTTCTCAAGCTTTTTTTGCCCAATCAGGAATAAACTCTGCTAAGTCCCCACCTATCCTTATGGGGGCGACTCTATTGGCAAGCCCTGTTTTGTCTTCAATATCAACCAGAACGCCGCATAAGGTCGCATCACCTTCTTGGGGAACAAATCTTAAGCGAGGCTCAATCCCACGAATACGATTAATAGAGGCTTCTTTATTGACACCAATTACGGAATTATAAACACCACTCATGCCTGCATCTGTTTGATAAGCCGTACCTTTTTCTAATATGCGTGCATCAGCAGTTGGAATATGAACATGGGTTCCAACCAATATTGAAGCTCGTCCATCCACATAATGGCCAAGGGCTTGTTTTTCTGAAGTTGCCTCACCATGAACATCAAAAAATAGGGCCTTATTTTCCCCTATAGGATGATTTTTTATAATTTCATCACAGGCTGTAAAAGGGTCAGAAGCAGGCTCTTTCATAAAAACACGACAAGCTAAATTGGCTATACTAAGGCTTTGATTTCTTTTATTTAAATGAGCAATACCTCGTCCCATTAAGTCAGGTGTTGACCAATTATAAGGGCGAAGAACTCTTGGCTCATCAGCAAGCCATCGAGTGATTTCTTCATTATCAAAAGCATGATTACCAGAGGTTATTACATCGACCCCCACACGAAACAGAGCGTTGACAATTTTATGCGTCATACCAAAGCCATGGGCTGAGTTTTCGCCATTAGCAACAACAAAATCTAACTGCCAATCATCAATGAGTTTGGGTAATTTTTTGATAACAATATTTCTACCTGGTTTCGCAAAAATATCACCAATGAATAGTAATCTCAAAGTCTTATACCTTTCTTTATTCGTATATTTTTTCTTCACTCACAATAAAATCAAGTTTTTCATCATGGGCTTCTATGGGTAAATCATCAAGCCTTTGACATTCATAAGCAATACCAACAAAAATAGGGGGAGTTGATTGAGGGCTTCTTTGTTGCTGGATAAAGCGGTCATAATAGCCTGCTCCTTGCCCAATCCGATGTTTTTGTTGGGTAAATCCTAATAGGGGAACACATATTATGGGGGGGATAAATATGGCCTCTTCGTTAGGAGCAGGAATACCCAAAATATCACAAGATAGCTCTTGTTTAAAATCCCATAAGACAAAATCCATACCTTGTTTATTAACTTTAGGCAAATAAAAAGGAATTTTTTTATGGTGTTGATGGGCAAAGTTCAGCAATGAGACCTCGCTTCCCATAGGATAGTAAAGGCCAACAGATAAGTCCTTGAATATCATATCTTCTGAGATAAGCTTATGAAGCTTTTCACCAATAAGTTGGTTTGCATAAGACTTGCCTAAAAAGTTCTTTCTTTGATCTCGTAAATATTTTCGGAGCTGCGGTTTATTAAGGGGGAGCATCATCATCTTTATCTTTATTTTATGTTGCCACGGAAGCCGTCGATTTCTGATACCACCTGGCCTGCATTACGTGCAGGTGGGTGCCGTATACTAAAACCACGATCTTAGCAGGAACAGCTCCCTTGTGGATAATAGGGCCCGGGGTAGAAATAGCTAACATGCCCCGTAGCAACATTATTAATTATTTTAAGCCTTTTCTGCTTTTTTTGCAATATTTTCTATACGATCAAAAAAAGGGTCAACCTCTAAAGAAGAATCTGAGCCTTCCTCTTTACCCCTAGAAAGCCTAGATGATTGCAGATTTTCTATCTCTTTTTTTAGCTTTGTTTTTTCAGCTTCAAAAGCTAAAGTCAGCTGCTTTTTTTGCTCTTTGAGACTTGTTTCTATTGCATCTTCTAGCTCACCAGGATGAGTCTCTTGGCTTTGAAGTTCCACAATTTTATTTTGAAGCTCTGCTATTTGAGATTCGTAAAGACGACGCTGCTCTGCAAATTTTAAATCTTGCTCATCTTCAAAAAATTGTCTTTCTTGGTTTACGGCATTTTGTTTTTGTGTCTCTAGTTGGCTGGGGTCATAAGCTTCTAATTCAAGCTTTAGAGCCTCTATGTGATTTTGAGCATCTTTTAATAAATTCTTATAGTTACCTAGCTCTCTTTCTAGCTCTTGCGGTTCTATTTCTTTTTCGCTCAAATCATCTAAAATCATAATGGCCGCAAGAATAAGTAAATATTCTTTATCAGCCGAATCAAGGCGTTCACTCAAAGTAAATACTTTTTCGTTAAGTTTATGGCCAAGTTTTTGAACATGCTCTTCTTGCCCGTCTGCAGTGCGAATAGGGTAAGATTTTCCATGTATACGAATGGTGGTGGTTGCCATTATCTATCATCCTCTTCAACCAAATTTCTTAATCTTTCAATCAGTCCAAAAATCCGCTTTTCAACATTTTCTTGCAATAATCTCGCTTTATTGAGTTCTTCTTCAAGTATTTGTGTGCGGCCATTTAAATCATCGATTTCTTTTTTTTGCTGATGCTGCTCTTTTATAAGCTTATCTACCGCTGTTTCCAAGCGTTTTATCAGCTGCTCTTCTTTCGATATATTTTCTAGATTCGCAGTGTTTTTTTCATTATTGTTTTGAATATCCATATAAAACCCTTTTTAGTTTTAAATAAATTTATCAGCATTTAACTCACATTTAAAGAATAATTGTTAGAAGCTATTGCGTCAATCAAAGTTTAGGCTTACTTTAGTAAACGTAATTTAAGGTGAGCTTATTCTTTGTTTGAGCTCTTCAACAATTTAATTTCATTATTTAGGAGATTTAATTATGGCAGTTCGTGTTGCTATTAATGGTTTCGGCCGTATTGGTCGTATGACTTATCGTGCGATTATTGAGTCAGGTCGTGAAGATGTTCAAGTTGTTGCTATCAACGATTTAGGTAATGCAGAAACAAATGCACACCTACTCCGTCATGATAGTGTTCATGGTAAATTCCCTGCAAAAGTTGTTGTTGATGGTGACAATATTAAGGTGAATGATGATGTTATTCAAGTTTGTGCTGTTCGTAACCCTGCTGAACTTCCTTGGAAAGAGCTTGATATCGACGTTGTTTTTGAATGTACAGGTATCTTTACTTCTAAAGAGAAAGCTTCTCTTCACTTAGAAGCTGGTGCTAAAAAAGTCTTAGTTTCTGCTCCTGCTTCGGGGGCTGACCTTACAGTTGTTTACGGCGTGAATGATGACAAATTGACTGCAGACCACCGCATTGTTTCTAATGCTTCTTGTACAACAAACTGTTTATCGCCTGTTGCTAAAGTTCTTAATGATACCATTGGTATTGACCATGGTTATATGACAACTATTCACTCTTACACAGGTGATCAACCAACTTTAGATACATATCATAAAGACTTACACCGTGCTCGTGCTGCAGCTATGAGCATGATACCCACATCAACTGGTGCGGCTCGTGCGGTTGGCTTAGTACTTCCTGAACTTGCAGGTAAACTTGATGGTGCAGCGGTTCGTGTACCAACACCTAATGTTTCTATGGTTGACCTTACATTTATTGCTAAAAGAGAAACAACTGTCGAAGAAGTTAACTCTATCATGAAAAAAGCTGCTGAAGATGGAAAACTTGGTCAAGTTCTTGATTATACAGAAGAACCTCTTGTTTCTATCGATTTCAACCATTGCCCAGCATCATCAACTTTTGATGGCTCTCATACAAAGGTTATGGAAGGTACAATGGTTCATATTGTTGCTTGGTACGATAACGAATGGGGCTTCTCTAATCGTATGTCTGATACGGCTATCGCAATGATGAAAGCTTAAAAAACAAAGTTATATAAGCTAAACTAACAAATAAAGCCGCCTTTTAAGATACTTCTTGAGGGCGGTTTTTTTATGAATTGATTCCATAAAATCCAGAATTATGTTTGTTTTTTAGGGTATTCATGTTAAAACTAACTTAACTATTGTATATATTGATTTTAGGAGCCAATAAAACCATGAAGATTAATGGAAATGCTATCCGTCCTGGCAATGTTATTCAACATAATGACCGTCTATGGAAAGCCGTAAAAATAGCCCATACACAACCTGGTAAAGGGGGAGCTTACCTCCAAGTTGAACTTAAAGATATCCGTGATGGAACAAAGCTTAATGAGCGTTTTCGTTCATCTGAAACAGTCGAGCGTGTTCGTTTGGATCAAAAAACATATCAATATCTTTATCACGATGGCGACATGTATACCTTTATGGATAGTGAAACTTATGACCAAATAGGCCTAACAGCTGAGATGATTGGTGAAGAAAATACACCTTTTTTAAAAGAAAATACTGAGGTTCAAATTGAATTTTTTGAATCAGAACCTTTAGGTGTTGCTTTTCCTCCTCATATGGTTTTTGAAGTTGTTGAGGCCGATGCCGTTGTTAAGGGACAAACGGCTTCATCTTCGTATAAGCCTGCAGTTTTAGAAAATGGTGTACGCATTATGGTTCCTCCACATATCGAGGCTGGAACACGCATTGTTGTTCATACAGACGATAAAACTTATGTTGAACGTGCAAAAGATTAAGCGAAAGAAGATATGAGTATAAAATCAACAACAATATCAATTATGATACAAGCTGCTGAAGCGGCTGGACGTAAACTTATTCGCGACTTTGGTGAACTTGAACATCTACAAATATCATCAAAAGCACCTGGAGATTTTGTAACCAAAGCGGATCAAAAGTCTGAAGATGTCATTCGCTCTCACCTCGAAAAATCTCGCCCTAATTATGGGTTCATTCTAGAGGAAGGCGGCATAGTTGAAGGAAGCGATACCTCTAATAACTGGATTATTGACCCCTTAGATGGTACGCATAACTTTATGCATGGCTTACCTTTTTTTGCTATTTCTATTGGTCTTGTCCGTGATGGCAAACCTTATGCAGGTGTTATTTTTAACCCTATAAGTAATCAGATGTGGCTGGCCGAAAAAGGCCAAGGTGCATGGATGCATAATCGCCGTCTTCGAGTGAGCCGCAAAAAGGTCTTAAGCGAAACTCTTAACTATACCGAAATGCCTCGTATGCATCATGCATCAAGAGAGCGTGCTTTAAAACGTATCACTGTACTTTCTCGTCTAGGGGGGCAAACCCGTGATTTAGGCTCGGCCGCTTTAGGGCTTGCTTATTTTGCCTCAGGTCAATTTGATAGCATATTTTTAGAAAATATTCATGCTTGGGATATTGCTGCAGGCATTATTATTGCCAAAGAAGCTGGTGGGCTTATTCGTGATTTTGAGGGTGAGCAAAATATGTTAGAAAAAGGTGAAGTTATCGGTACAAATGGTATTATTGACAATGATTTACGTAAAGTACTTGAAAAATTCGATATGAAGCTACCTCATTATGAATAAGGTTAAAGAAGAAAGATTATGAAACCCAGATATGCCATATGCTCAATATTACTTATTTCTTGCTTACCGAGCTTTGCATCATCGCTTTTGGTGCCAAGTTTGCAAGATGAGGCATGGCTATCGAAAAATCGCTCTTTGCCTGTACAAAAATATCCATCACCTCCGAGCAATATAATTGCTGATCCCGCAGCTCCTGATATTCCTGATATGAAAGAGCTTGTGAATAGAGATATTTTTGTACCAAATGAGCCAAGAGCTAATAATGATACAGGGCTAAATCCCGATGACCTCTTAAGCTCTGGACCTGCTTTAGAGCCAAAGCTTCGCAATGCAATTAAGCAAGAACAAGAGACTTCTCACCTGGCAGATATTCAAGATAATATTTTCACTCAAACTGATATTTTTTTCTCACTCACTTGGGATTATATCGCTCAAGAGCTTAACGATAAAAATAAAAGTATTGCAGATCAAATCATTGCCTCAGCCAAAGATAATGGCAACTTGATTGAGGTTGTTATTCCTAAAGAAAGTACAGGGGCTATGGCTGCAAAAACCAATGCTTTCTTACAATATCTTAAAGCAGGTGGCATTAGGGAAGAACAAATTTCTGTTGCTATTACCTCTGATGAAGATGCTGCTATATTACAAGAAGATACAATCTTAGTAACCATCAAACAAACCAAACAAGAGCCTTAAGAGAGCAAGAGAGGCTATAATGGTAAAAGATTATTATATTGGTACTGAAAAAGCTTTATTTGTTGCCAAAAAGATGAAGGCTGAGCTTGTCCATAACATGGCTATAGCTGAAGGGACAAGCCTTACCTTTATTGAAACAAAAACTCTTATTGATGATAAAGTCTCCATTGCAGGTAAAAATACGGATGATATAGAGCAAGTTCTTCGACTAGCTCATGGGTGGGATGAAATAATTCTTCAAGTTCAAAGAGCAATATTTAATCTTTCCAAAGAGAATTTTATTAGAATTAATAGTCTCATTGCAATTAAAGAAGCCCTTAAGGTGGGGGACTTCCGCCATGCTCAAGTGTATATTGGTGATTATACACCTCCAATGGCTCAACAACTTGAGCAATGCTTTGAGCAAATGGAAAATGAGTTGTCTAAACAAGAAGATATTTTCAAAAAAGCATCTGATATCTTTTTGATTGCAGCAAGAAACCAGTATTTTTATGATGGTAACAAGCGTACTGCTCAACTTATGATGAATGGTTTTTTAATGAGCCACGGCTATGCACCACGCTCTATTCAGCAAAAATATCTTCCTGAGTATAATGAAAAGATGATGGAATTTTACCATACAAATAATAAAGAAGATATGTATGCTTTCTTTGCTAAAATTGCAAATTCTAAACGCTATACAATCTAATCTACCCTAAGGATAGCTCCGCAAGCAGTACGCTGCGAAGTTCACTATCATCTCGTGTATTTTTCCAAATACCATCATTAAACTTATAATGATGAGCCCCTGTATGGGGCGAGCTTAACCAAAGCTCTTGATGATGAGATTGTATATTAAGCAGCCATGTTTGCCCGCTATCAAACTCAATTTTTAGGCTTTCATCATCCATATCCACATCAGCTTTATCACCATAAAGCTCATCAATCTGATTAAATAAAGCATCTAATGTTTTTTGAGCCTCTTTTATAAAAGACATATTTATCCCTTTATTCTTTAATAATTATCATGACTTAAAATATGCCTATGAGAACCAAAAATTACAAGCTTATTATAATTCATCTAATAACATTCGTGCTTTTTTAATAACCTTACCACGGGCATTACCTATGCTCATCATAATCGTTGGGTATAACCCGCTGCTGCAAAATGCGTTAGCATATGCAGCAAAGAGTCAAACTTAAGGGAGCGAGAGAAGTTATAAATTTCTATTTACAGATACAAACAAATTTATTAGAATGTTCTTGTTTTGTTTTTGTTTGAAGGATGGCTAAATGATAGGACGACTTCGGGGGATTATTGCCCATATTGGTGAAGATAATGTGATTATTGATTGTGGTGGGGTGGGTTATCTGGTTTATGTTACCTCGCATCTGCTACAAAATATTATCATAGATGAGGCCAAAGAGCTTTGGATTGAAACCCGTGTTAGAGAAAATGACATTACTTTATATGGCTTTGAAGACGAGACTGAAAAATCATGGTTTAATATGGTGACCTCGGTACAAGGAGTGGGGGCAAAAGGAGGCTTAGCTATTCTTTCGGTGCTTAATCAAGAAGAATTGTTTTTTGCCATATCGGGTGGTGATAAAGCCGCAATTACAAGGGCTAATGGTATTGGGCCTAAAATTGCGGCAAGGATTATATCGGAACTCAAAGATAAAGTAGGCTCTACAGCCATTGGGGGAAGTAGTAATATCAGCCTATCACCTAAACGCGGTATGCAAGAAGGCAGTACAGGTAATATGCAAATGGGAATTTTACAAGAGCTTAAGTCTGCGTTAATCAATTTGGGCTATACTTCTATGGATGCAACCAAAGCCGCATCGCTAGCCATGCAAAATGCACCAGAAGATGCAAGCTTGGAGACATTAATTCCGTTGGCATTAAAAGAGTTGAGTAGTTAGTTTTGAGTATAGATGATAAAAATCCCGTATTAAATGCCACCCAACATAATGGTGAGATGGGTGAGGATAATGCTTTACGCCCCAAAAAACTATCGGAGTTTATTGGGCAAAAACGCTTAAGGGAAAATTTAGAAATATTCGTTCAAGCAGCCAAAACACGATCAGATGCTATGGATCATGTATTATTTTATGGCCCACCAGGCTTAGGTAAAACTACGCTTTCTCAAATAGTTGCCTTAGAGCTTGGGGTTGGCTTTCGTTCAACCTCAGGGCCAATTATCAGTAAAGCAGGGGATTTAGCAGCAATATTGACCAATTTGCAACCTCGTGACGTATTATTTATTGATGAGATACATCGCTTAAGCCCTGCGGTGGAAGAAGTTTTATATCCAGCTATGGAAGATTTTCAGCTTGATATTATGATTGGGGAAGGCCCTGCGGCTCGTTCGGTAAAAATAGACCTTCCGCCATTTACTCTTGTGGGAGCAACCACACGTTCTGGGCTGATTACAACGCCATTAAGGGCAAGATTTGGCATTCCTTTGCAGTTGCAATTTTATGAACCTGATGAACTCAAGCTAATTATTATGCGAAATGCCCAAAAATTGGGACTGAATATGAGTGATGATGGGGCAGAAGAAATTGCCAGACGCTCCCGGGGTACGCCACGGATTGCAGGAAGATTACTGCGTCGTGTACGTGATATTGCCTTGGTTGCAGGGCGAGATAAAATTGATCAGATTGCAGCCGATGCTGCTTTGCAGCGGTTAGATGTTGACCATTTAGGCCTTGATATGATGGATCGTAAATATTTGGCAGTTATTGCTAATCATTATGGTGGAGGCCCTGCAGGAATTGAGACGATTGCGGCGGCTCTTTCGGAGCAACGAGATACTTTAGAAGAGGTGGTTGAGCCATATCTTATTCAGCAAGGCTTGCTGATGCGAACACCACGTGGACGTATGCTTACACCTGCAGCATGGAAGCATTTAGGCCTACCTTTGCCAAAGACTTATAGCCAAATGGAACAACTTGAGTTATTGGATGATAATGATGATTAATGGAGAATTTAAAGATAAAACCCATTATTATGATGCCCGTGTCCATTATGCGGATACGGATGCAGGTGGGGTGGTTTATCATAGCCGTTACCTTGATTTTTGTGAGCGAGCAAGAGCAGGTGTTTTACATCTAATTGATGTGAATGAGATTATTGAGCTTGATGGCCAAAGCTATTTTTGGGTGGCTCGAAAGGCTGAGCTTGAATATCTTGCCCCTGCAAAAGTTGCTGATATTATTACCATCGAAACAAGGTTTACTCACCTTGGTGGAGCAAGCATTCATGTGGAACATATCATTAAAAATGCAGATAAAATATTAGTTAAAGCCCATCTTGTTATGGTATTGGTGAGCGAAAAAGGCAGGCCACAAAGAATCATGCCCGAAATCCGCCATAAAATGATGCCATACGTATTTGAGCAAATGAATTAAGGAAAACAAAAATATGGAACATATTATCCCTTGGCAGTCCGTGGAAGACCCTATTGTTATTGCCATTATCCTAGGACTTTTAGGAGCAAGCATTTGGTGTTGGGCTATTATGATAGAAAAAACAATTACCCTAAAACGGCTCAATAAAAGAGCCAAAATGTTTGATGAAGCTTTTTGGTCAGGTCAGCCATTGGATAAATTATACGAGCGTATGGATGGTCAGCCAAAAGATCCGCTCTCTAGCGTATTTTATGCGGCCATGCGAGAATGGAAACGAGCCGAAGGGCTTGGCTCAGCCGAAACAGATACAGGTGAGCAGAGCTTACGGATGCGTATTGAACGGGTGATGAATATTACGATAGACCGTGAGATGGAACGGATTAATAAGTTTATGACCGTTTTGGCAACCACAGCTTCAACCGCTCCTTTTGTTGGCTTATTTGGTACTGTTTGGGGAATTATGAATAGTTTCTCGCAAATTAGCTCGGCAAGTTCAGCAAGCTTACAAACTGTTGCAGGGCCGATATCAGAGGCTTTATTTGCAACGGCTATTGGTTTATTTGCAGCGATACCTGCGGTGATTGGTTACAACAAAATTAGTCGTGATATTGACCGTTATGGCTTGCGTTTGGATACATTTGCAGGTGAATTTTCAGCAATTATCTCTCGTCGCTTATCCGAAAGAAAATCCAAAAAAGCACAAGGACAAGGAAACTAAATATGGGAATGTCTTTAGGCTCAGGTCCTGGACGAGCAAGGGGCGGACGACACCGCCGCCAGCCAATGAGTGAGATTAACGTTACACCTTTTGTGGATGTGATGTTGGTGCTTTTAATTATTTTTATGGTTGCAGCACCTTTGATGAATTCAGGGGTTGAAGTAAATCTTCCGAAAACCGTTGCAGGAGAAATGTCTCCATCAGATGACCAGCCTGTTAATATTTCTGTTCAGGCCGATGGTCAGCTTTATCTTTCGGAAGATGAAATAACAATTGCAGAATTGACGGCAAAAATAGAGGCAGTTCGAGGTGTTAATAAAGATGTTCGCATTCTTATCCGAGGTGATGAAAATGTAGATTATGGCAAGGTGATGGAGGTGATTTCTATTTTAAATAAAGCAGGATACTCCAAAATAGGTATGCTTACACGCCCTGCAGCCGTTGAAACTACAGAGTAAGTTTAAGGCTTAAGCAATGACACCAATATTAAAGAAATCGCTAATTGTTTCTTTTATTCTCCATGTGGCTCTTCTTTTAGGAGGAGGCAAGGGGATTGGTGCGATTATGGGTTTAATTTTAGGCCTATTTGGTATTGATATAAGCCATAATACAGACCAAAAAATTGATATTCCCGTGGTGGATATATCCGTTGTTGAAATCAGTGATGTAACCAATATTCCGATGCAAGGAGATAATGGATCAAATGCAAAAGAGGTTGAAGAGCAACCTCAAGAAGAACCTGCTAAAGCTCCTGAAGAAGTCATTACAAAAGCTACCGAAAAAGAAGCCGAAAAAGTGGTTGAAGAAAATATTGGTGATGAGCGAGCTCCAACAGAAAATGTGGATGATGCAGGCTCTAACTTCACCCAAGGGGAAACCACAGATCAACTTGCGGAAGAAGTGATGAAAATTACGGAAGAGGAAGTTGATAAGCCAAAAGAAGATAAGGAAGAGCCACCAAAGGAAGAAGAAAAGCCAAAGAGTGAATATAAATGGGATGTTCCTATTAGCGATATTGTTATTAAAAATCGCCCGTCAGATTTAAAGAATTTAGCCAATAGAGAAGAAGCTGCTCCTCAAGCACAAAGCCAAGGGGAAAATCAAACCAGTGATAATGCAGGTGATATGGGTGAAAATTTGGATGATATTCTAGGCCAGGAGTTGGCAAATTCGACTTCAGGAGAAGCAACGGCAACATTAATCTCTGCTATTAAAGGGCAGTTAGGGGCTTGTTATGCACCACCGATTAGCTACCCGACAGGAAGGGATTATACGATTTTAATTCGAGCGGTATTTTCAGCAAACGGGCGGATTATAAGCTCGCAATATGCACCAGGCTATAATCCATTAGATGATATTGAGCGAGCTCGTGCAGATGCCGCATTAAGGGCAACAAGAGATAGTAATTGTAACCAGATTAATCTCCCTAATGGTCAGATTGAAGAAGGTTATACAATCGATTTGCCATTTAAATAAAATGAATGATATAATAAAAAATGAAATTATGTCATTATCATCCGAAATTATGCCATATTTGTCTTATATAAATAATAAAAGGTATGGGTTTTAATGCTTCAAGGTGAATTGTTTATGGGCTTCTTACAAAAAAGATTAATCATTATAGGACTGCTATTTTTAGGGTTATCTTCGGCTGCTTTTGGTGAGGGTGGCGACTTAGATGCAATTACCAGCACAACTGGGCCACAATCGCAACCAATTGCTATTCCTAGTTTAGAAGATACAGGAAGTTATGGTGAGCAAATCACACAAGTTCTTGCCGATGACCTTACAAGATTTGGCCTATTTAAGTTGGTTGATCGTAATGCCTATATTGATGATAATAGTTTTTCGGAACGTCCTAATTTTGGAGATTGGCGTGCGATTAATGCTCCTTTTTTGGTTAAGGGCAAAGTGATAGAAGACGGCAATAAAATTACAGTGCAATATCGTTTATGGGATGTTTTTCAGGAAAAGCAAAAAATTGGCCTAGAACATACTGCAGATGCAACCGCTTGGAGGAAAATAGCCCATACAATGGCTGATGCTATCTATAAGCAAGTGATTGGTGAGGAAGGTTATTTTAATTCTCGCATTGTTTATATTGCAGAAAGTGGCCCCGAAGAAAATTTAAAACGTAGGCTTTCGATTATGGATCAAGATGGTGCAAATCATGCTTATTTAACGGATGGTTCATCATTGGTTTTAACACCTAGATTTTCCCCTGCATTACAAGAAATTACATATATTTCTTACGAATCGGGTGAGCCAAAGGTTTATTTATTAGATATTGCGACAGGTCGCAGGGAAGTCTTAGGGGCTTTTGAAGGTATGACTTTTGCACCACGATTTTCTCCTGATGGTAATGAAGTTGTGATGAGTCAAGCTGTTGATGGTGAAACAAATATTTTTCGGGTAAATTTACGCTCAGGAGAGCGGACGCAGCTCACCCAAGGTGATGCTATTGATACCGCACCATGCTATTCGCCCGACGGTAAGCAAATTGTCTTCGAATCCGATCGTGATGGCACGCAGCAGCTCTATATCATGGATGTTGATGGGCAAAATATCCGTAGAATCTCCTATGGTAAGGGGCGTTATGCAACCCCTGTATGGTCACCAAAAGGAGATTTAATTGCCTATACACGTATTTATGGCGGTAAATTTTATATAGGTGTTATTCAGCCTGATGGAAGTAATGATCGCCTGCTGACAAAAGACTATTTGGTGGAAGGGCCAACATGGTCACCTAATGGACGGATTATTGCTTTTACAAGACAAAGCTCGACTTCTGCTCCAAGAAAACTATATGCTATTGACATTACAGGATTTTTTGAACGTGAAATAGAAACACCTGTTAATGCCTCCGATCCAGCATGGTCATCTAATGCTGTATCTTACTAAGAATTTTTTAACAAAAATCGTGTAATATATACAAAAAGCTTTAAAAGGAGTTTATGAAAATGATTAAGAAAATTGTTGTTGCAGCTATTGCTCTTTCAGTATTGGGAGCATGTAGTAACAATTCGCTAACAGGTTCTGGTGGTAGCGGAGCTGATTATTCAACAGCTAAACCAGGAACATCCCAAGATTTCGTACAAAATGTTGGTGATAGAGTCTTCTTTGCACTTAATAGTTCATCTGTAAATGCTCAGGGACGTGATACTCTTGCCAAGCAAGCTCAGTGGCTAAAATTGTATCCAAAAGTAAAAATCACCCTTGAAGGCCACTCGGATGAGCGTGGAACACGTGACTATAATATTGCTTTAGGGGCTCGTAGAGCTCAAGCAGCAAAAAATATTTTAATTAGTCATGGAGTAGCTCCTAGCCGTATAAAAACAGTATCTTACGGTAAGGAACGTCCGATTAAACTTGGTGAAACAGAGAATGCTTGGTCACTAAACCGTCGTGCAGTTTCTGTTCCGAATATGTAATATCTAAAATAAAAAAGGCTGTATCTTTAATGTTGAAACAAAAACTACTTCTAACAACTTTTACGCTATCATTAGCCTATACGGCAAGTGCTGCGACTGTTGCAGAGCTTGAAAACCAGCTAAAACAAATGCAACAGCAAACAGAAGCTTTAGAGCAGCAGCTTGAAGCCTTAAAGACACAGCCTCAAACCGATACTCAACCATCAACAACCTCTACACAATCTGTCCAGACCCAACAATTACAGCAACCCCAGCAACCCCAAGATACTCAGTCTCAGTCAGATACTCAAATACCAACAGGAGTAAAAGTGGATGGAAACAACCATCTTTTGGGAGAAGGTAAGGGTACCGCTCCAATAAATAGTCTATCGGTTAAGATTGCTGATAATCCCAATCGAAAATCAGAAGCAGCAGCAACACAACAACCACAGACAAATGCCCAACCGCAGGTTGCTCAAATACAACAACTGCAGCAGCCGCAAAATAATGCCCCAACGCAGGTTGCTCAAACAAAACAACTGCAGCAGCAGCAAAATAATGCCCCAACGCAGTTGGAGAAATCTGTAGAACTTCAAAATGCAATAGCTAAAGTACAGGCAGGTAGCTTTGGGGATGCCCAAAAGGATTTAACGGCTTATGTTGCCGATGAGAGCAGGGCGGATGTGAATGTTGCTTATTATTGGTTGGGTGAGGCCTTGTTTAGGCAAAGTCAATATGAGCCTGCAGCAATGGCCTTTACAAAAAGTTATAAACAAAATAGTAATAGTAGCATCGCCCCCGATGCCCTTATTCGGTTGTCGTTATCTTTAGGGCTATTAAATCGTACAGAAGAGGCATGTAAACTACTACTATATGCAGAGACACGTTTTCCGAACGAGAAAGAAAAAATTGCGATAGCTGCTGATGAGCGTCGTCGATTAAATTGTCAGTAGATATGGATGTTTATCAGTATCTTTTAAATTACAGTGATTATAAACAAGGAAAAAAAATCGCCATTGCAGTCTCAGGAGGGAGCGATAGCATAGCCTTGTTGACAATGGCATGTGAATCTGTAGGACGTGAGAATATTATAGCCTTAACCTTTGATCATAGATTGCGAGAAGAGTCGACAAAAGAAGCTGAATTCGTTAGAGATTATTGTCAAAAAATTGGTTGTAAACATCAAACTTTAACTTTACCTAAAGATAAAAGCTTACAAGCCACGCAAAAAGCCGCAAGAGAAATGCGGTATCGTTATTTGCGAAGCTATTGTATTGTTGAGAATATTTCCTATTTGCTTACGGCTCATCATTGTGATGATCAAATGGAAACCTATTATATACGTTTGCTACAAAATAGTGAGCTTTGGGGTATGGCAGCAATAGCAGATGATTATAATGATGGGAATATTCATATTTTACGCCCTTTACTAAGGATGAAATCAGTAGAGCTTAAAGATTATTTGAAACAAAAAGATATTAATTGGGTGGAAGATCCTAGTAATCAAAATCCTAAATATTTACGCTCCCAAATACGCCATTTGCGTAAAGAAAATAAATTAAAAGATATAGAACTTGCACCATTGCAAACTTATCGTCAGGCTCTTACAAATATAGTGAATGATTGGGTGGCAAAGCATGTTTTAGTTAAAGGGATAGGGTGTTTGCTTATAACGAAAGAAGCATTTATTCTCCTTTCTTTGGAGTTGCGTTTACATATATTACGGCTATGTTTGCATTACATCGGCAAAGGGAACTATTTTTTATCATTATCGAAGTTGGAATATATTTACGATGATTTATTATCCTCAGATTTATTTTCGGCTGCAGGTTGTTTGAGTTTTAGTGATGATGATTTTATCTATATCCAACATGAATATCGCTCTCAAAAAAGCCGAGATATTTTCTGTTTTGATAATTGCTTTACCATATTTGATAATCGATTCCATATTTTTCATCCAAAAAGTAGAGGGGTAGAGCTTATTTATGTGGGAGATTGTACAAATAATTCTTCACAGCAAATTGATGTTTTATTGCAGCAGTCAAATAAGAAAAAATATCGCTATATAAAAGCATTACCTATTGTAATATATGAGAAAAATAATATTATATATCCTGAGATATTACAAAAAACTTGGAGTGATGGTTCTATAAAGCTTTCGCTTATAGATATTTTAGGAGTTAGCTATTGCCAAAAATACTTTATAGACCCATCTTTTTAATATATTTTATTTAAAAGCCACCCCAGAATGAGCATCTGCAAATATGCATGTTTATTCAAAGAAATGAAAGAGTAAGAATCTTGAATAAAAATAAAAATAATTTTAACCTTTGGATTTTTATTATCGTCGGTCTTATGGCGATGTTTTTTGTCTCACAATTTACAGAAACAACAACGCAAAAAAGCAAAGAAATCGGTTATTCTGAATTTTGGGCTTCCATGGATGCAGGGCAAGTTTCTAAGGTTACATTAACAGGCAATGAAATATCAGCTCTTATTGATGGTCAAGAAAAAATTACCTACTTACCACAAGGTGAGCGTGATTTTTACTCAAAAGTAAAAGAAGCTGGTAAGGATGTTGAATTTGTAAGCCATCCACCAAGAGAACGTGGATTTTTAAGCACAATGTTAACTTTGTGGGTGCCAACAATTTTAATCTTTGGTTTCTTTTGGTGGTTCTTATCTCGTCAGATGGGTGGTGGCCGTGGCGGTGTTATGGGCTTTGGTAAATCCAAAGCAAAAATGCTTGAACAAACACAAAAAAAGGTGACATTTGATGATGTTGCAGGTGTGGATGAAGCACAAGAGGAACTTTATGAAATTGTGGATTTTCTAAAGAATCCTAAAAAGTTTCAACAACTTGGAGGGAGCATTCCTAAGGGATGTTTGCTTGTTGGACCTCCAGGTACAGGTAAAACTCTTTTAGCTCGTGCAGTTGCAGGCGAAGCAGGCGTACCATTCTTTTCCATATCAGGCTCAGACTTTGTTGAAATGTTTGTTGGTGTGGGGGCTAGCCGTGTACGTGATATGTTTGAACAAGGCAAGAAGAATGCACCTTGTATCATTTTTATTGATGAGATTGATGCGGTTGGTCGCCATCGTGGAGCTGGACTTGGTGGTGGTAATGATGAGCGTGAGCAAACATTAAACCAAATTTTGGTAGAGATGGATGGTTTTGATTCGAATGAAGGTGTGATTTTAATTGCGGCAACCAATAGGCCAGATGTTCTTGATCCTGCGTTATTACGTCCAGGACGTTTTGATCGACAAATTACTGTACCAAGACCTGATGTTTTAGGGCGTGAAAAAATCTTACAAGTCCATATGAGAAAAGCACCTTTGGCTGAAAATGTGAGTGCCAGAACATTGGCAAGAGGTACACCTGGATTTTCGGGTGCAGAGCTTGCAAATTTAGTAAATGAAGCTGCATTATTGGCTGCTCGTGAAAATAAAAAAGTTGTTTCTATGGCTGATTTCGAAAAAGCTCGTGATAAAGTCCTTATGGGCCCAGAACGTAAATCTTTAGCCATGATTGAAGAAGAACGTGTGCTAACAGCTTGGCATGAAGCTGGCCATGCGATTGTCCAGTTGAATGTAGCTGATATGGATCCTCTTCATAAGGTTACAATTATTCCTCGTGGTCGTGCTTTAGGGGTAACTATGTCGTTGCCAGAAAAAGAATATTTATCGATGAATCGTATTCGTTGTAAGAGCCGCCTTGCAATGACTTTTGGTGGACGTGTGGCTGAAGAGCTTGCCCTTGGCCATGATAAAGTTACCAGTGGGGCTATGGGGGATATACAACAAGCAACAGGGCTTGCCAGAGCAATGGTTACGGAGTGGGGCTTTTCGGAAAAATTAGGTCCTGTGCGTTATTCTAGTAATGAACAAGAAGTCTTTTTAGGCCATTCAGTTGCCCAACAAAAAAATATGTCTGAAGCAACAGCTAATTTAATTGATGAGGAAGTTCATCGGATTGTTACAGAAGGCTTAGAGGATGCAAGACGTATTTTAAACGAGAAATTTGAAGACTTACGTAAGCTTACGGAAGGTCTATTAGAATATGAAACATTGTCAGGAACACAAGTGAATGCCTTGCTTAGTGGTGATGCAGTTGAAGCTGAAGCCTTAGGAGCATCATTTAAAGAAGGTGATATTAAAGAGACTTCAGTTCCTGAAACAATTGGGTTTGATCCAACAATACCATCAGTACAAGAGACATCTGAAAACATAGATTTTGAGGCTCCTGAAAATGGTACAACCCATTGATAGCTTACTTGCTTTTAGGTTTTCACAAAAAGATTGTGGAAGCCTTGAGCAAAAGATATTATTACATCCAAGGGGGATAGATGCGTGGGAACTTATCTTACGTAGTGCAGCGACAATGCAAAAATATGAGCTGTCCGAAAGAGAGCTTAGTATATGGGCTGAAAAACAGCCTCAGCAACTACAAGATTATATCCAACAGCGTAAAGTGATTTATCAACGAAGAGATTTTCGTTTTTGCGGACTAACAAAAAATTCCCCATTTATTATGGGAATTGTGAATGTTACTCCTGATAGCTTTTCGGATGGAGGAGATTTTTTATTACCTGATACCGCAATCAGAAAAGGCCTAGCCTTAATGGGTGAGGGGGCTGATATTATTGATGTTGGTGGGGAGTCAACAAAACCAGGAGCCATAGAAGTTTCTCCTGAGGAAGAAATGCGGCGTATATTACCTGTTATTGAGGGTTTAGCTTCTGTAGGGGCTTTAGTATCAGTTGATACACGCCACGGGCAAACTATGGAAGCTGCAATTAAAGCGGGAGCAAAAATAGTTAATGATATTTCGGCCTTAACTGATGATGCAGATGCTTTAAATATTATTCAAAAATATGAAGATGTTTCGATTATTTTAATGCATAAACAGGGCCAACCTAAAACTATGCAAAATGAATATCATTATCATCATGTAGTCTTAGATGTTTATGATTATCTGCTTAAAAGAGTTCAAATTTGTGAACAAGCAGGTATTGAGCGTAGTCGCTTGAGTGTTGATGCGGGTATTGGTTTTGGTAAATCGGTACAACATAATTTGGATTTAATGGGACGTTTAAGTTTATTTAAAAGCTTAGGATGTTCTGTAACTTTAGGGGCAAGCCGTAAAAGTTTTATTGCAGCGGTTAGCCGTGATGTTCCACCAAAAGAGCGACTTTGTGGTAGCTTAGCAGCAGCTCTTTGGGCAGTATCACAAAAAGTGGGAATATTAAGGGTTCATGATGTGGGTGAGACAAAGCAAGCCTTAGATGTTTGGCTTTCTATTCAAAATGCAGGATATTAAGAAGAAGAGGTAAAAATGACACAACGTAAATATTTTGGTACAGATGGTATTCGTGGAAAAGCCAATATATATCCTATGACAGCCGAAGTTGCTCTACGCACAGGTATGGCGGCGGCAAAATTTTTTGGCCGTGGAGAGCATCGACACCAAGTAGTTATTGGCAAAGACCCTAGACTGTCAGGCTATATGTTAGAGCAAGCCTTAACGGCTGGATTTTTATCCATGGGGATGAATGTTGTGCTTGTTGGACCTATACCAACACCAGGTATAGCCATGCTAACACGAGCATTAAGATGTGACCTTGGTGTTATGATTTCAGCTTCCCATAATCATTATACAGATAATGGTATTAAACTTTTTGGTCCTGATGGTAATAAGCTGAGTGATGAGGCCGAAATGACCATAGAATCACTTATAGAGACTATTGGTAATGAGGACTTGGTTACTGGAGATAAATTAGGAAGAGCTCGCAGATTAGATGATGTTTTAGGACGTTATATTGAATTTGCAAAACAGACTTTTCCTAAAGATTTACGCCTTGATAATTTACGTATTGTTATTGATTGCTCTAACGGAGCAGCCTACAAAGCAGCACCGAGTATATTATATGAATTAGGAGCCGAAGTTATTGCTATTGGTGTTTCTCCTAATGGGCAAAATATTAATGAGGGAGTTGGTTCAACTGCTCCTAAAAAAATGCAAGAAGCTGTAGTGGAATATCGTGCTGATATTGGTATTGCTTTAGATGGTGATGCAGATCGGGTGATTATTTCTGATGAAAAAGGGCAGATTATTGATGGTGACCAGCTTATGGCTACAATTGCTCTGAATATGAAAGAGCAAGGGCAGCTCAAGAATAATGCTCTTGTAGCTACAGTAATGTCCAACTTAGGCTTGGAGCGTTTATTAGAGGCTCAAGGTATGAAGTTAATACGCACCGCCGTGGGTGATCGCTATGTTTCTGAAGAAATGAAAAAAGGTGGTTATAACATTGGTGGTGAACAGTCAGGGCATATTGTTTTAAGCGATTATTCAACAACAGGTGATGGCACATTAGCTGCTCTACAAATATTGGCAATTATGGCTCGCACAAAAAAGAAAGCAAGTGATGTTTGCAAACAATTTACACCTGTACCACAAATATTAAAAAATGTTCGTTTTGATAAAAATAACAATCCTTTGGAAAAAGAAGAAGTCCAAAACTATATTCGAAAGGTAGAAAAAGAGCTTAAAGGAAAAGGACGTTTGTTGATTAGAAGCTCAGGAACAGAACCTGTTATTCGTGTGATGGTTGAAGGAGATAGCCAAAAAGAAATCACCAATATTGTTGATAATGTAATTAAGATTGTTGAAAAGGCATAAATATTGGCATGGATTTATCTAGTTATTGCAGGGATTTTTGAAATCGGCTGGCCTTTAGGCTTTAAGCTCTCACAAGTTTATACAAATTTACGAATTTGGGGAATTGTTATATCTGTGATTTGTATGGCATTTAGCGGACTATTTTTATGGTTGGCTCAAAAGACTATTCCTATAGGAACTGCTTATGCAGTTTGGACGAGCCTTGGGGCAACAGGAACTTTCTTAATAGGTATATGGCTTTTTGGTGATGCAGCAAGTTTGCTACGTTATTTTGGTGTTTTCCTTATTTTGACAGGTGTAGTTATCTTAAAGCTTGCCGCTCACTAGAGAATAAAACTAAAAAAGACTCTAAATATTATGCAATATGTAAAAAAAGCCCTTCATTTTTATGTTAAGGGCTTTTAATTTTTAGGATTAGAACGGTGGTGGTTCCTCATTGAAGGGCTCTTCCTCTTCGCTTCCACTGATACTAGCAGGCCGAGGTGGTGGTGGTGGGACTGTAAGAGCTTTACCGCTTTCAAGAGAGCTTGTGGTTGTGGTCTTTTCAGATGGCATATCCTCACCATCTGAAAGGCAATCAAGTACGTAAACATCATAAAGAGTATTTTCAAAAGGTGAGAGCGAAGGGGCTGAAGCAAACATCCATCCTGAAAAAATCTCTTTTTGCGAAGAGGTTTCTTTGACTTTTAAAAAAGCTCCACTCTCAGGAACAAATTCAGGAGGACGTTCCTGACAGGCATATATGCTAATCTCTAAATCCTTGAACTTCTTCGTTTCATTCACGTTAATATTCAGGCGTTCAGAACGCCCTGAAATTTTATTTAAGATATTTAAAACAACAATATCTTGTTTTATTACAGGAGGAGTATCTTCTTGACCTTGCTCAGAGATAATATCATCTAAGTTATCAGAATATCCACTTAAAGCCATAAGGCTTAAAGAAACAAAAGGTAAAGAATGAAGTAATTTTTTCATATTTTAGGCATCAGGAACCCAAGCATCAAATTCTTGAGATGATTTTTGGGCTTTCCCTCCTTGTTGAAGACCTTTTGGTAGGATAGCATCTTTTGTACCAGTCGGGTTTGCCATGGCTTTTTGCTCCCATGAATGCTTATCTTTGGTATCCAAAGGCTCACTTGCAATATGATGTAACCAAATATTCCACTCAGCAGGGACAGCAGAAGCTTCAACACCAAACTTTAGAAAGTCTTTACCATAAACAACCCAACGCTTTTCGCGTCCCCATTTACCAGGTTTGCATTGAGTAACTTGCCACCAATGTTTACGAGGAGTGGCATAGTAGTATTTATTTCCATAATCGTCTTCTCCCTTTTTTTTGCCATATAAAAGAGTAAAGAGCTTTGTTGATAGACTCATATTTGTTAAATCCCTAGCTATATAATTTTTATCTTTTTAAGGTACGAAATTCTTATTAGAATGTCTAGTTGAAAATCATATATTCAGTAAAATTTAGATTCGCTTTACAGATAGTCTCATAAATTTGACTGTAAATATTTTGTGTTTTAGGTTTTATAGAAAAATAAATTATATTTTTATCTTATAACTTATTGAAATATAACCATATATTAATGATGTTTTTTAGATAAAAATCTAAAAAATTATGTTTTATTGCTTGTCAAGCACTCTTTAATGTTGATTAAATTTTTCTAAAAAGATACATTTATATGTCTTGATTTGATATAGAGCGTTTTTTCCAAATCAGATAAAAATTTAAGAAAACAATGAATCTTGCAAGAAAGCGAGACTATTTACATGAGCCGCAAAAAACAGATTTGTCTTTTGTAGGATGGTGCATCTTCTTGAATTATAATAAATTAAGCTTTTTAAGAGTTTAAAGAAGAGAGAAGAGTTATAACCCAATGCAAGGAGCCTAACGATGCGTATTGAACGGAACTTTACACGTGAAGATCACTGTATTTATGATCTGATAGAGTTTACACATAAAAATAGTGAGATTAAAAATCCAGATGGATCTATTGTGTTCGAAGCAAGAAACTTCGAGGTTCCTAAAACATGGTCACAAGTGGCTGCAGATATTATTGCTCAAAAATATTTCCGTCGTGCAGGTGTGCCAGCCTATTCTAAAAAAGTAGAAGAGGAGGGTATTCCCACATGGCTTCAGCGTAGTGAACCCGATACAGAACGTCTTAAGGATTTACCAAAAGCTCAACGTTTTGTGGGTGAAAATTCAGCTAAACAAGTTTTTGATCGCCTTGCAGGAACGTGGACTTATTGGGGATTTAAGAATAATTATTTTGATAATGAGGAAGATGCCCGTAGTTTTTATGACGAGATGCGTTATATTTTAGCCATGCAGATGGGTGCTCCAAACTCCCCCCAATGGTTTAATACAGGACTTCATTGGGCTTATGGTATTGATGGCCATGCTCAAGGTCATTATTATGTCGATCCTCAAACAAAAAAACTTGTAAAGTCAAAATCTTCTTATGAACATCCTCAGCCTCATGCCTGCTTTATTCAAAGTGTTAAGGATGACTTAGTTAATGAAGGCGGCATTATGGATTTATGGATTCGTGAAGCTCGCTTATTTAAATATGGCTCAGGTACAGGCTCAAACTTTTCTCATATTCGTAGTGAAGGTGAATCTCTATCTGGAGGTGGTAAATCATCAGGATTGATGAGCTTTTTAAATATTGGAGATCGGGCTGCAGGTGCTATAAAATCGGGTGGGACAACACGTAGAGCAGCTAAGATGGTGATCGTTAATGTAGACCACCCCGATATCGAAGAATTTATTAATTGGAAAGTGAGAGAAGAGCAAAAAGTTGCAGCCCTTGTAGCAGGTTCTAAAATTACTAATGCAGCCCTTAAAAAAATTGTTGTGGCATGTCAAGATACAGATGAAGATGATCTTTTTGCCCAAAATGCTTATGACCCTCAAGTTAATCGTAAACTTCGTCGTGCCATTTTGGATGCCCGTGCTGCTATGATACCTGAAAATTATATTCAACGCGTAATTACTATGGTAAAGATGGGGCATGACAACGTTGATTTCCCTACATTTGATACAGATTTTACTTCAGAAGCTTATAGTACAGTTGCAGGACAAAACTCTAATAACTCCATTCGTGTTACAGACGACTTTATGCATGCCGTTAAAAATGATAGCAAATGGCCTTTAACATCACGTACAGATGGCTCTACAGTTAAAGAGATTTCAGCCAAAAAATTATGGGAAGATATTGGCTATGCTGCTTGGGCTTGTGCTGACCCTGGTATTCAGTTTGATACAACGATTAATGATTGGCATACTTGCCCAAAATCAGGTCGAATTAACGCATCAAACCCATGTTCAGAATATATGTTCTTAGATGATACAGCTTGTAACTTAGCTTCGATTAACTTGCTTGCCTTCCAAAAATCAGATGGTTCTTTAGATATTAATGCCTATACCCATGCAGTACGTTTATGGACTATTGTTTTAGAACTTTCTGTGGTTATGGCTCAGTTTCCCTCTAAAGATATTGCAAGACTTTCTTATATGTATCGAACCACAGGTTTGGGCTATGCCAACTTGGGTGGGTTTTTAATGTCCGCAGCAATTGCTTATGATTCTAAAGAGGCACGTGGTTTTACCGCAGCGGTTACAGCTTTGCTTACAGGTGTGGCCTATAAAACATCAGCCGAGATGGCAAAAGAACAAGGGGCTTTCGAAGGCTTTGCCGAAAATAAAGACGATATGCTCCGTGTGATGCGAAATCACCGTCGTGCGATTTATTGTGAAAAAGATACTTATGAAAATCTTCATGTTCACCCCCTAGTTGCTAATGAAGCTGATATTACTGATAAAGAACTTCTTGCTGCAGCGAGAGGAGCATGGGATGATGCTTTAGAGCTTGGTAATCTTTATGGCTATCGTAATGCTCAGGTTTCGGTAATCGCTCCAACAGGCACAATTGGTCTAGTTATGGATTGCGATACAACAGGGGTTGAGCCTGATTATGCTTTAGTAAAATTTAAGAAGCTTGTAGGTGGCGGATATTTCCGTATTATCAACCAGTGTGTACCTAAAGCTTTAAAACGTTTAGGTTACGAGCAAGATAAAATTGAAAATATTATTCGTTATGCCGTTGGCTATGGTAGTCTTAAAAATGCACCTGCCGTTTCATATGAACAGTTAGAAGAAAAAGGCTTTAAACATAAGCAAATAGAAATTATTGAAGAGGCTCTCAAAGATGCCTTTGATATTCGCTTTGTCTTTAACAAATGGACATTAGGTGAAAGTTTCTTGACCGAGGAGCTTGGTATTGATAAAGCCTTATTAGATGACCATCAATTTGATTTATTGAAACATTTGGGCTTTTCCAAACAAGAGATTGATGCTGCCAATAATCATGTTTGTGGCACTATGACTGTTGAGGGGGCTCCTCACTTACAAGATGAACATTTGCCTATCTTTGATTGTGCAACACCTTGCGGACGTTTGGGTAAGCGTTATCTTTCAGCTGAGGCTCATATCTTGCTTATGGCAACAGCTCAGCCTTTCTTATCCGGAGCTATTTCTAAAACAGTAAATATGCCTGCAGGAAGTACAATTGAAGAATGTATGCAAGCCTATGAGCTTTCATGGAAGTCAGGTATTAAAGCGAATGCTCTTTATCGTGATGGCTCTAAACTGTCGCAACCATTATCAGCCGTTGCTCTTGATGATGATACAGATGAAGAAGAGCTTAAGGCTGCAGAGGTTGCAGAACAACCTCAACCTGATCAAGCCATTTATATGGCTCAAAAACAGATTAATCAGATTTGGAAGCCTAAACGTCACCAACCACCATCACGACGTAAAGGTTATACCCAAAAAGCCCGTGTGGGAGGCCATAAAGTTTATTTAAGAACAGGTGAATATGAAGATGGCTCATTAGCTGAAATCTTTGTGGATATGCATAAAGAGGGAGCCACTTTCCGCTCACTTATGAATAATTTTGCCATTGCGGTTTCTATTGGTTTGCAATATGGGGTACCGTTGGATGAATATGTGGATGCATTTACATTTACTCGCTTTGAGCCTTCAGGCATGGTTGAGGGTAATGACTCCATTAAAATGGCTACATCGATTATTGACTATCTCTTCCGTGAGTTAGCGGTTTCTTATTTAGGCCGTGAAGAATTTGCCCATGTAACCCCAAAAGAAGTTAATCAGGAGCTTTTAGCAAGACCATCGGTTGGTTATGTTCGTCAGCTTAATTTTGGCTCATTTACAGTAATCTCTAATGGAGATGATCATCATAAACATAATGATAGTCATGATACAACGGATGTTGCCTCAGTAACTGCAGAGGTTAGCACGGCTACAGCCAATAAGACTCTATCTGGTGGTGTTGCGGTTGCAGAACAAACTAGTGTAGATAAAGCGGCTGAAGCTAAGCTCAAAGGCTATGAAGGAGATTCTTGCCCTGAATGTGGAAACTTTACCTTGGTACGTAATGGTACTTGCTTGAAATGCGTAACATGTGGTGGAACAACAGGTTGCTCCTAATAGATTATATCTGATTATTTTATAATAAGGAAAACCCTAAGTATAAGTACTTGGGGTTTTTATATTTTTTGCCTTTAAGTTTTATTAGGGTAAATATCTTTTAATAAGATAAATTATATTTATCATGAGCTTAAATATAATAGCCAATAAGAGGTATTGACACTAGTATATATGAATGCTTTAATATTTTTTATTATAACTTATATATCTTTTTTGATAAAGGGGAGACAAAAAGATGAATAATCAAACAAAACAAACACCTAATGGTAAAGATATTACATTTGGACTTGCTGTTATTCCTATATTAGTCCTTGTTTTACTATTGGTTACAGGCTTAGCTCTTTTACCTTTAGCTATTCATGGTTCACTTAATGAGGGTAGTGTTGCTTTAGAAACTATATTCTTACTTGCGATTACTTTTGCGGTATTTTACATGTATCGTCTGGGTTTTAGCTGGAAGGAAATTCAAGAATCTGCTGCAAGTAAAGTGAAAGAATGCGTACCTGCATTGATGATTTTATTTGCGATTGGAGTACTTATTGGCTCTTGGATTATATCAGGTACAATCCCCATGCTGGTTTATTATGGAATTAAGATGATTAATCCTCATTATATGTATATTGCAGCATTTTTAGTTCCTATTGTATTTTCGATGCTTACAGGAACATCTTGGGGTTCAGCAGGAACCATTGGTGTGGTGATTATGGGGGTTGCGATTGCTATTGATGCCAATTTAGCAATTACGGCAGGTGCAGTTGTGGGTGGATCTTATTTTGGTGATAAATTATCACCACTTTCGGATACTACAAATTTTGCAGCGATGGGGGCTGAGGTTGACCTTTACGATCATATTAAATCAATGCTTTATACCACAACACCAGCAACAATTATTGCGATTACTTTATATGCAATTTTAGGCTTTACTAATAAGCCTGCCATTACAAGTCTTAATGACCCACAAGTTATAGAAACACTTAATAGTCTTCATGATGCATTTAATTTTAATATTATATTGCTTGTACCACCCTTAATTGTTTTACTTGGGGCATTTACACGAAAACCCACGGCTCCAACATTGATTGTTTCTTCATTAGTGGCCGTACTTATTGGCTTGTTTATTCAGTCCTTTAGCGTTATTGATACTTTTAATGCTCTAAAGAGTGGTTTTAGCCTTTCTATGGTGCAGCATTTAGATAGCTTACCCCAGACAGACGTTCTAAAAACACTACAACGTGGTGGCTTATATAATCTGATTGAAGGTATTGTTGTTGCTATGATGGTTTTTACTTTCTTAGGTGTTCTAGAACTTATTGATGCGGTATCCATTATGGTTAAGGGGGCTTTTGCTTGGATTAAAGGGGCAAGAACACTGGTGATTACTACATTGATTTCTACAGGTATTACCAATGCTCTAACCGCCAACCAAACAGCGGTGAGCTTTCTAATTGGTGGAATATTTCGTAAAAAATATGATGATATGGGAATACAAAGACGCGTGCTTTCACGCTCGATCGAAGATAATGGGACATTGCTCGAAAGCTTACTCCCATGGCACCCTACAGGTATTTTTATGGCATTAACTTTGGGCGTGCCTGTGGCTCAATATGCACAATTCCAATTTTTAAGCTTAGCCAATATCGCCATTGCCTTTCTTTATGCTATTTTTGGACTATTTATTTTTAAAGTAAAGGATAAGTAATAATGAAATTATCAACATTGCTCAGTCATTTTGGTGAAGATAGTCAACAAGATCCTTATGGAGCAGTTATTCCACCCCTCTATCAAAATAGTCTTTTTACCTTTAAGGATTGGGATGATATTGAAGAAGGTTTTGCTAATCCAGTGGATAGATGTATCTATTCACGAGGCAATAATCCTACAGTACAAATTGTTGAAAAAAAGATAGCTGCTCTTTGCGGCGGAGAAAAAGCTAAACTTTTTGGCTCAGGTATGGGAGCTATATCCTCAGCTATTATGCATTATGTTAAAGCTGGTGATCATGTACTAACCATTAATAATATTTATGGACCAACTAATAATTTTTTAAATAACTATCTTACAAGTAATATGGGCTTAGAGGTCAGCTTTGTTGAGGGGGATAACTTACAAGAAATTAAAGGTGCTTTGCAAGATAGTACTAAGCTGATTTATCTAGAAAGTCCATCATCAGTTAAATTTATTCTGCAGGATATTAAAGCTATTAGCCAAATGGCTAAAGAACGTGGTATCAAAACGGTTATTGATAATACATGGGCTACACCAATTTTCCAAAAACCACTAGATATGGGTATTGATTTAGAAGTACATTCTTGTTCTAAATATTTTGGGGGGCATAGTGATTTAGTCTCAGGAGTGATTGTTGGAAATACAAAAGATATTGAGGCTATTGCTGCTAATGAATATGCTCTTTTTGGAGCTGCGGCATCACCATTTGAAGCTTGGCTTATTTTGCGTTCCATGCGAACTATGAAGCTTCGCCTTAATCAGCATATGCAAACAAGTATAAAGGTGGCAGAATTTTTAGAAGCTCATCCACTAATTAAACAGGTTAATTACCCTGGGCTTCCATCTTTTAAACAATATGATCTAGGACAAAAGCAGATGAGTGGTTATACAGGGCTTATGTCTTTTGAGATTGATACCGATGATTTAGAAAAACTTAAAAAATTTACTAATGCTCTAAAAATATTTAAGCTTGGTGTAAGCTGGGGAGGGCATGAGAGCCTTGCCTTTGTTCCTGCAGTAGCCTATCTACAAGAAATGCCAAGAGAACGATTTGAGGAGATGAAAATTACTTTAGCAATGGTGCGTATTTCGGTAGGATTGGAAGATGCTGAAGACCTCATCGGAGATCTTAGTATAGCACTTGAACAAGTTCAGTAAGCATAAATTAAAATAGCATCAACCGCCAGGATTTTTATTTGTAGTTCCTTTTGTATGGCTATAGTCAAGAGATATAATCTTCCATCCTGCTTTAGGACTAATAGGATTATGGTCTCCAAAGACACGCACCATATCATGAGGAGTAATTGCCAATAGAGGAATTATCTTAGGCTGTTCCATAAGATACTCAAAAGTAAACTCATCAGAAAGCTCGGTGGTTCGTATTTTTGCTCCTTTAGCTAAAAGTGAGCTAAACTTAGCAAAACTAATATCTGGGTTAAGTTGTATTCCTTTTAGGCCAAGATCGATACGATTATTTTCACTTTGGCTTTTACTATGAGCATTTAAATTAAATATATGTTTTTGTCCAAATTCACGGCGATACTTCATGGCAGCTATAGAGTTTAAGCTAGGATCGGGTGATACAGTTAAAAGGTGACCAATACCGACTAAATCAAGACGGTAATCGGCACTTTTAGAAACAGGATTTCCATAATAAGTCTGAAGCCCCTGAAGTTTGGCTTCTTTAATATTGACCCAAGTTGAAGAAGCTAAGATGACTCGGAAGCCTAAATCCTGAAGAGCATGGCCAAGGCTTTGAGCAATAGAATTGGCTCCAACAATTAAAAAGCCCTTAGGCTCAGGCTCCCGAACATTAAGAAAAGTTGCTAAGGGAGCAGCAGTAATTGATTGAAAAACAACCGTACCAATAATCATAAAAAAAGTTAACGGCACTAAAAGTTCCGCACCATCCATACCAGCCTCGCCAAGACGAAAAGCAAAAAGAGCTGAAACAGCTGCAGCTATAATCCCACGGGGGCCAATCCATGCAGTAATGATACGTTCATTTCGTGAAAGGCGAGGTGAGTTATAAGCGGAAGCAAAGACAGCTAAAGGACGAGCAATAAATTGCATCACAAATAAAATACCTAAAGCAGGGAAGAATATTTGACCTAAGCCCGAAAGCTCAATACGAGCTGAAAGTATAATAAAAAGAGCAGAGATAAGTAATACAGAAAGATGCTCTTTAAAATGTAAAATTTCCTTAATATGGACATCTTTCATATTGGCCATAAGTATTCCCATAACCGTAACAGCTAAAAGTCCAGATTCTTCGGCCAATTCATTAGAAAAAGCAAAAGCAACTAAAACAAAAGCTAAAGCAGTAAGAGTTTGAAGATAATCAGGAACAAGGTAACGGCGTAGGGTTATTCCTAAAATTTGACCAAATGTAAGCCCTATAAGAGTTCCGATAATAAGAATACGAATAAAGACTGCAGCGGTATCAATAATAGTGGAGCCTGTACCAACCTCAGATGCAAGCCATGTATAAACTAAGACTGCAAGTAAGGCTCCTATAGGGTCAATAAGAATGCCCTCCCATCTTAAAATAGAGCTGACTTGCGATGATGGTCGTATGGAGCGTAGCATAGGAACAATTACTGTAGGACCTGTAACGACAACTAAAGCTCCAAATAACCAAGAAATACCCCAACTAATTTGCATGATGAAATGGGTGGCAATAGTAATAATCGTCCAGTTAATGAGCATGCCGATACTAATAAGGTTTCGGATAGTGAGGCGTAGGTCTTTGACTTCGCTAAAGTGGAGGCTTAAAGAACCCTCAAATAAGATAATAGCTACAGAAAGAGAAACAACAGGCATTAAAAGATAGGAGAAAGTCTTATCAGGATTAAATAGTCCAGTAATAGGCCCTAAAAATAATCCAGCAAAGAGTAGAAATAAAATAGCGGGTAGTTGAACTCGCCAAGCTACGTATTGGCAAAGAGCAGAAATAGCGATAAGAAAGGGGATTAGAATTTCCAGATGTTCTAGATGCATAAAAATTATCTCTTTAATAATAAAACTAAAAAAGACTATATCATAAAATTATTATCTATTAATAGAGGTATTTAGCTGTTGAGTGATGATTTTTATTTTCTAAAAATGTATTTCAATAAACTAAGCAACTGTAAAGGGTATATAGTAAAATCATTGGCAAGATTTTTTAGGATTTTTTTCGTAAACAGAACCTTTTGTCCAAAAATCTTGGCCAATAAGAATCTCTTTATCTTTACGCTGACGGAGTTCAAGCAAAAATTCACCTCCACGATTATGGGGGATATGAATCATATTACCTTGCATATAATAGGAGCTTTTAAGCTTTTCGATAGATAAAATAGTTGCTTTTTTGCCTTGGCTAAGAACAAAACCATCATAAATACCTTCTCCCTTTAAATCCCATTGACCACAGATAGCAGTATTTGTACCTTGAGATAAGGCTGAGAAGCCACTAAAACCACCTATAAAAGATAATAAAACAATTAAACTTTTTTTCATAAGAATTCTAAACTCCATTGCAGAGTCTACTTTTTAATAAAAAAATATGGCAATTAGCGGGCAAAAGGATTATTTTTGTAAAGATTAAATAAAAGGAAAAGTAAAATGGCTGACAAGCAAGTAAAAAAACGTTTTGAAACAAATGCAATTAACACAGGGACAGAAGTTTCACAATTCATGGAAACATCAGAACCCATTTACATGAACTCAGGTTTTGTTTACTCATCGGCTGAAGAGGCAGAGGCTGCATTTAAAGGTGATATTCAACGTCATGTTTATGCTCGTTTTCATAACCCTACAAGTGATGCTTTAGAAGCACGTTTAGCAATTCTTGAAGGAGGTGAAGCTTGTCGTGTAACAGGTAGTGGGATGTCTGCTATTTTTACTACACTCATGGGGCTTTTAGAGCAAGGAGACCATATTGTTGCAGCTCGTTCTATGTTTTCTTCCTCCTTTTATATTATTACAGAGATTCTTCCTCGATTTAATATTAAATATACTCTTGTGGATGATGCCGATATTGCATCATGGAAACAAGCCTTAAGCAAACCAACAAAGTTAGTACTTATCGAAACACCAACGAATCCAACTTGTGAGATTTTAGATGTTAAAGCTATTTGCGAACTTGCCCATTTTCAAAATGCTCAGGTGATTGTGGATAACGCCTTTGCTTCGCCAGCTTTGCAACGTCCTATTGAACAGGGAGCAGATATTATTATTCACTCAACCACAAAGTATATTGATGGTCATGGCCGTGCTTTAGGTGGAGCAATTATTGGGAGAGAAGAGCTTTTTGAAGAGCCCTTAGGACCTTTTATTCGCCACACGGGACCTAACCTTTCGCCTTTTAATGCTTGGTGCATGCTTCAAGGCTTAGAGACCCTTAGTATTCGTATAGATAAACACTGCCAAAATGCCATGAAAGTTGCAGAATTTTTAAATGAGCATAAAAAGACAAATAAAGTCTATTATCCAGGGCTTCCTAGCCATAAGAATCACAATATAGCAGCTAAGCAAATGGATGATTTCGGTGGTATGCTAGCCTTTGAGGTAATGGGAGGTAAAGCGGGAGCATTTAAAATGATGAATGCTCTTAAGACTATCCATATCTGTAATAATTTAGGGGATACAAAAAGTTTAATTTGTCACCCATTTACATCAACCCATGCCTCAATGGAAGAAGGTGAAAAACTCAGACAAGGAATTACCGAAGGGCTATTACGCTATTCGGTGGGTATTGAAAATGCTGATGATATCTTAGAAGATTTAGATCAGGCCCTCAGCAAGGTTTAAAATGGTCCTATGGAAGCATTTCGTCAACCCATAAAGGAACAATATCACTAGCTTTACCATGGCGAGTTTCTTTAAATAGACTTGCTGTAAGGCTTGGCTCTAGATTAAGCTCTATCGTATGACCTTTGGGATTATAATAGTGGGCAAGTTCAACAAAGCCTGCTGCAGGATAAACATTGCCTGATGTACCAATAGAAGCAAAAATATTGCAGTTGCGTAATTTTTCTTCAATAAAGTCCATATAAAAAGGCATTTCACCAAACCAAACAATATGCGGCCTCATATAGCCTTTAAGTTGACAGTTAGGGCAAATAGAAGATGCATCTAAACTGGCTGTCCATTCACTTACATGCTCACAATGATTACAACGAGCCTTATTGAGTTCGCCATGCATATGATATATATTTTGATTACCTGCTGTTTCATGGAGGTTATCAACATTTTGGGTGATAATTACAAGGTTATCACCATAGACTTCTTCTAAGTGAACTAAAGCAAGATGGGCCTTATTGGGAACAATATTTTCCTCATGGAGCTGCTTACGACGAAGATTATAGAAATGATAAACAAGCTCAGGATTTCGTGAAAAAGCCTCAGGGGTTGCGACATCTTCTATACGATGATTTTCCCAAAGTCCGTTATTATCTCTAAAAGTTGATAAACCTGATTCAGCAGAGATTCCAGCTCCTGTTAGAATAACAATTTTTTTCATCCTGTTATGTCTCCTGAGATTTTTTGCACGACATAAGCAGCGTTTATAATAATGATAAAAACAATCACTAGCATTATAAAGCTGGGTGAAAATGGTAAGTGATTATTGATAGGATCTTCCATTTTACGTTTTTCTAGAATACGTAAAATCCAAAGGAGAAAGCCCGAAACAATAAAAATAAGAATAGATAGTAGCATAATCTCAATATTGCAATTTTATAAAAACTAACTCATAATAAATAAAATTTTTTTAAAAGCAAAGGAAGAAGTATTATTATGCCTGATTATCGCTCTAAAACCTCAACATCTGGACGCAACATGGCTGGAGCTCGTGCCCTATGGCGGGCAACGGGTGTAAAAGAAGAAGACTTCGGCAAACCAATTATAGCCGTTGTGAATAGTTTTACACAATTTGTGCCAGGCCATGTTCACTTAAAGGATATTGGGCAACTGGTTGCTAAAGAGATAGAAAAATCAGGAGCAATTGCTAAAGAATTCAATACAATTGCAGTTGATGATGGTATTGCTATGGGGCACGGGGGCATGCTTTATAGCCTTCCAAGTCGTGACCTTATTGCCGATAGTGTTGAATATATGTGTAATGCCCATACGGTGGATGCTATGGTTTGTATCTCCAATTGTGATAAGATTACTCCTGGGATGATGATGGCCGCTATGCGATTGAATATTCCTTCGATATTTGTATCAGGTGGTCCTATGGAGGCAGGTAAAGTTATATGGCAAAATGGAAAGTTACAGTCTGTAGACTTAGTGGATGCAATGATACAAGCAGCTGACCCTAATTGTTCGGATAAAGATATTGAAAATATCGAGCGTTCGGCTTGCCCTACATGTGGCTCTTGCTCAGGTATGTTTACAGCGAACTCTATGAATTGTTTAGCAGAAGCTATTGGTTTAGCCTTACCTGGTAATGGGACAATATTAGCGACACATATCAAGCGGAAAGATTTATTTTTAAATGCAGCTCAAGAGATTGTGCGTATAACTAAAGCCTATTATGAAAAAGGTGATAAAAGCGTATTACCCCGAAGTGTTGCTAGCTTTAAAGCTTTTGAAAATGCTATGAGCTTAGATATTGCTATGGGTGGCTCGACCAATACGATCTTACATCTTTTAGCTATTGCTCAAGAGGCTGAAGTTGACTTTAGCATGGCGGATATTGACCGTTTATCACGCCGTGTGCCATGTTTATGTAAGGTTGCTCCAAATATCGAGAATGTTCATGTGGAAGATGTTCATCGCTCTGGTGGGATTATGGGAATTTTAGGTGAGCTTGACCGTGGTCATCTTTTACATACAGATGTTCCTGTTATTCATGCAAAATCTATGCAAGATGCTTTAGATAAATGGGATATTGTGAGAAACCCTACCGAAGATGTTCGTGAACTTTACCGAGCTGCTCCAGGTGGAGTACCAACACAAGAGGCTTTTAGTCAGTCCCAATATTGGGAAAGCTTAGATGATAATCGTGAAAAAGGGATTATCCGTAATGTTGAAAATGCCTTTACTATTGAGGGTGGCCTTGCGGTTCTCTTTGGTAATATTGCTAAGCGTGGTTGTATTGTTAAAACTGCTGGTGTGGATGAAAGTATTCTTAAATTTACGGGTAAGGCTCATGTAGTTGATAGTCAAGAAGCTGCAGTTGCTGAAATTTTAGGTGGTGAAGTTAAAGAGGGATATGTGGTCATTATTCGCTATGAAGGCCCGCAAGGTGGTCCAGGAATGCAGGAGATGTTATATCCGACTTCTTATTTAAAATCTATGGGGTTAGGGAAAAAATGTGCTCTTTTAACCGATGGCCGTTTTAGTGGTGGAACCTCAGGGCTTTCTATTGGCCACTGTTCACCAGAAGCTGCTGAAGGTGGAGCTATTGGGCTTGTGGAAAATGGGGATATTATCGAGATCGATATTCCTAATCGGAGCATTAATATTAAAATATCTGATGATGAGCTCGCAAAAAGACGTGGTCAGATGGAAGCAAGAGGTGATAAAGCTTGGAAACCTAAACGCAAACGTTTTATACCTAATGCTCTTAAAGCTTGGGCATATTTTGCTACCTCAGCTGATAAAGGTGCAGTCAGAGATTTAAGCAAGTTAAAATAAGTTAAAGAGTTCTAACAAATCTCAGAACGTTTATGAGCTACAAGAGATTGAGCTTCAATAAAGATACGCTTAACGTCAGGATAAGCCGATTTAACCTTATTTTCGAGGTGACTAACAATTGTTTCAATCTCAGATGAGCTTAGACCATCAATAAAATCGAGGCTCATAGTGACTAGAATACTATCGGGGGCAACCTGCATAGTTAAAAGCTCATTGACAGAAACTTTATCTTGATATTCTTTGATAATATTGAGTATTTCAGCCTCAACTATAGGACTTGCAGCCTCACCAATAAGCAATGATTTAGCCTCTTTTGCCATAATGAATGATACGATAAATAATAATATTCCAATGGCAATAGAGGCTAAAGTATCAGCCATATAAAAATGAAAAATATGAGCGGAGAATACACCAATAAAAGCTAAAACAAGGCCTAAAAGAGCTGCAGTATCTTCTAACAATACAGTGAACATTGCAGGGTCTTTGCTCTCTTTAATGGCTTTAAAAATAGGTGTATTACCACGAACTTTATTAAATTCTTTAACAGCTATATAAAGGGCTGCTCCTTCGAAAATCATGGCAAAGGTCAAGACAATATAATTGATAAAGGGGCTTTTTAGCTCATGGGTTGGGGCGGATAGTTTATGAAAACCTTCGTAAATAGAAAAACCACCACCTAAGGCAAATATTAAAATGGCAACAATAAAAGCCCAAAAATAAAGCTCTTTACCGTAACCAAAAGGGTGGCTACGGTCTGCAGGTTTATTACTCTTTTTTAAGCCATAGAGTAAAAGCCCTTGATTGCCTGTATCGACAAGGGAGTGAATAGCCTCAGAAAACATTGCTGAAGAACCTGTAATTGCAGAAGCTATAAATTTAGTAATAGCAATTGCCCCATTGCCTAAAAGAGCCGCAATAACAACCTTTTTTGAACCTGAAGCCATGTAGAACCTTTGTTTTTCTATTATTTCATTGATTTAGAATAGCAAGAAAAAGCTAGTATTTCAACTGATAGTCAATTTTGTTGGGCACTGGTTTACCTTCAAGTAATAAACGAAAACTTTGAGCAAGGTCAGCGGCAGAACGATTAGGAATGTATTTGCCAGCCACATGAGGAGTAATATGAAGCTGTGTGTTCTCCCAATAAGGATGGTTCTCAGGTAGAGGTTCTTGTTCAAATACATCTAGATAAGCTCTTGATAAATGGCCTGAGCCTAAAACATATAGCAAGTCTTCCTCAACTATATTTTCTCCACGTCCAAGATTAACAAAACATGAGCCAACGGGCATTTTCTCAAAATGAAACTTCTTAAGTAAATGATGTGTCTCGTTAGTTAAGGGCAGTGCATTTACAAATAAGTTGCAAGATTGAATAAGAGCAACAAGTCCATCTTCGCCTGTATAAGTGGGAATATTTTGGTTGTCTTTATGCTTATGCTTTCGCCAACCACAAACTTCAAAAAGATTATCCTTAAGTCGTAAGGCACAAGCCATGCCTACATCACCCATCCCTAAAACACCAATACGTTTAATTTTACCAGGACGGTGAGGCGACCATCTTTTCTCTTGTTGATAACGACGATAACTATGCATATGAAGGTTGAAGAATAAAGCTCGCATTAAGGCATAATCTGAGCACATAAACCCCAACATTTGGTCTCTTACACGAATAACTGGAATATTCTCAGGCCAAACAAGATGACATTCACCATCAAATAAAATATGGTCGACCCCAGCACCAGGAGAAGCTATAGCCTTTAAATTAGGACATCTTTTGGGGTCGATACAAGTTGTGTCCATTCCTTGGATAATAAAATCCGCATCGCTATAATCAGTACGATCACTAATCATTTCAATATCAAAAGAATGTTCAGGGAAATAATGGTGAAAAACTTGTCGCCAAATTTCAGGTTTTTCTTTTAAACTGTGAATATAAATCTTTAACTTCATTGGCTCTCTCTTATCTTTATATCATATTTCTGAGCTCAGCATGGAGGCTTTTAGTGGCAGCTCCTATAAAAGAGCCATCACTTGTGAGTTCTAGTGGCTTCCCGCTAAAGTCACTCACATAACCACCAGCAGCTTCAATAACAGGCATAACAGCACAAAAATCCCACATTTTCAATTGATTTTCTATAACTAAATCAATCTTACCTTCAGCAAGAAGGGCGAAAGCGATAGCGTCATTTCCATAAATATTGACTTTAGTTTGTTGTTCAATTTTTTGAATATTTTTTAATTGTTCAGGTAAAAACATAGATGGAGATGTATAACTTAGCCATGCATCGGATATTTTTATACAATTACGAGTCTTTATAGGGATACCATTACAGCGAGCTGGATTATCTCGCCCTCCTGTCCAGATTTTATTCATTGCAGGAGCAGAAATACAGCCCAAGATCGGCTTATCTTTATAGCATAAGGCAACCAGTGTAGCGAAGCAAGGAATGCCCGCAGCAAAGTTTTTTGTACCATCAATGGGGTCTATCACCCAACAATAGTCACTTTTACGCTGAAGGTTTTCAAATTCTTCCCCAATAATATCATGTTCAGGAAAACTCTCTTTAATATGTTTACGCAAGAGCTCCTCAATCATTTTATCGGCAATAGTTACAGGTGAAGCATCATCTTTATACTCAGCCTTTACATACTCATGAAAATATTTAAGAGCAATCTTATTGCTTTGCTGAACAAGGGCTTGCATAAAAAGGAGATAGTCTAGATTTTCCATTTTTTTCTCTTTAATACCTTAAAAAACTTTTTTTTATCTAATAATTTATGTACAGTTTAAGCAAATAAAGGAGAATAAACAACAATGAATCCAATTATTATTATTCCCACACGTTTAGCCTCAATGCGTCTTCCTAATAAACCTTTGGCTGATATCGCAGGAAAACCCATGATTATGCATGTGGTGGAACAGTCTCAAAAAGCAAATATTGGTCCTGTTATTGTGGCCTGTGATGGTGTTGAGATTAAAGAGGTTGTCGAGTCTCATGGAGCAAAGGCTATAATTACCGATGCTAATTTACCCTCAGGAACAGATAGAATATTTGCGGCTCTTAGCCAACTTGAAGATGGTGAGCAATATGATGCTATTATTAATGTACAAGGAGATTTACCATTAGTTAAACCAGAGCTTATTTGTCTTATGGTAAAAGCCTTAGAAAGTAGTGGAGCAGAAATAGCGACACCTGTGGCAGAAATTCATAGCCAAGAAGAAGTTCACTCCGATGCGGTTGTTAAAGTTGCGGTAAGCATAAATGAACAAAAAATGGGAAGAGCCTTATATTTCTCCAGAGCAACTATTCCTTGGGGCGATGGTGTGTTATATCATCATATTGGTCTTTATGCTTATAAAAGAGATGCTTTAGAAAAGTTTGTATCTCTTAAGCCTTCACCTTTGGAACAAAGAGAAAAGTTAGAGCAGCTTCGAGCCTTAGAAAATGGTATGACAATTACAGCAGTTTTAGCTAATGAAGCTCCCTTAGGTGTAGATAGAGTAGAAGATTTAGAGCATGTAAAAAGAATAATTGAGGGTTAGATGGATATTTTAAAACAATATGTCAAAAAGCAAGGGTTTAAAAAAATTGCCTTTCAGGGAAGCGAGGGGGCATGGTCGCATCAAGCGTGTAACGAGTGTTTGCCCAGCCTCGAAGCCATTGCTTGTGATGATTTTGAATCAGCATTAAATGCGGTAGAAACGGGCATAGCCGATTTAGGCATGATACCCATTGATAACTCCTTAGCAGGGCGGGTCGCCGATGTTCATGCCTTATTGCCAAAAACGAGCCTGCATATTGTTGGGGAACATTACTTACCTATTGCTCACCATCTTTTAGGTGTTAACGGGGCAAGCATTGAAGACTTAAAAGAAGTTCATAGCCATGTTCATGCTTTAAGTCAATGCCGTAATATTTTGCGTCAGCATAAAATAAAGCCTGTTATTGGTGTTGATACAGCAGGTTGTGCTAAAGAAATTGCTAAAAAAAATAATAAATCCATTGGTGTTATCGCTTCAAAAATGGCAGCAGATATCTACGGGATGCAATCTTTAAAGGAGGATATAGCTGATGGTGATGTTAATGTTACTCGCTTTGCAATTTTAGCACGCAAGCAGCTTCCCCTTGTATCTCTAAACGAGGCAAAAACAATTACAAGTTTTGTCTTTAAGGCACGTAATATACCATCTTCGCTTTATAAGGCTTTAGGTGGATTTGCCACCAATGGGGTGAACTTAACACGTATTGAATCCTACCTTCATATGTCCCCAACTGTCGAATTTTGGATTGATGCTTACGGGCATCCCAATCAAGTAGGCTTTGATAATGCTTTAGAAGAGCTAGATTACTTTTCTCTTGATGTACGTATTTTTGGAAGCTATGAGCGTTCACCTTTAAGAGAAAAGCAGCGTTAATCATATGAAAATATTAATGAATGATAATATACGTGCAGATCTATTAGGCTTAATTCATAAGGAGCAAGAACAACTTCAATCAGGGACTATTACCCAGCATCATCTTATGGATAATTTTCATAATTTGTTTCAAACTTTAACGAATGAGAATGTGGACTTACAAGCCTATTTTGCAGATACATCATCCTTTGAGCAAGCCTTTAATAATTTAGAAGAACCATGGCGGTTTGCCATTGCCTCTTATATTTTTTTAGGGCAAGTGTCCCATGGAGGTTTTGGGCAATTTTTGTTGAATACTGCAGGTTTTGCTCCTGTGGTTGCTGCTTTTGTTGATTGTTATGGTTCACCAAGCTCACTTGAACATTTTGATGAGGCCTATAATCGTCTCTATACGGAGGATTTTCTAAAGGGCTTACAAAAAATGCAAGGTGAGATTGCTCAATTAGATTTATCAACTGAAACTCAACAACAACAGGCTCAACAGATTGCCCAACAACATATAGGGCTTTTAGATAGCCATCATTTTGATAACTGGTTTAATAGGCAAAAAGGGGTAGCTGAATTTATTTTAGCAATGATTAGACTAATTGAAGATAATGAAACTGTATTTTTTATATAAATTACAATAATTGATATAATATGTATCAAAAATAATTGATAATTCCTGTTTATTTATGATATTCTTTTTAGTGATAAAACAAATAGAAACAGGGAAACAGTTATGACATATCAAAAACCAAATGTAAAAAATAAATATGATAATTTTATTAATGGGCAATGGGCTGCACCAGTTGGTGGGGAATATTTTAAGAATAATTCACCTATTGATAATAGTTTTATTGCCGATATTGCACGCTCAAACAAAGAGGATGTGGATAATGCAGTCAAGGCGGCATGGAAAGCAGCTGAAACATTCAATAAAACTTCGGCAACAGAGCGTAGCTTAATGCTCAATAAAATTGCCGATGTTATTGAAGAGAATTTAGAGTATCTAGCCACAGTTGAAACCTTAGATAATGGAAAAGCTATTAGGGAAACACTCAATGCAGATATCCCTTTGGCTGTTGATCATTTTAGATATTTTGCCAGTGTTATCCGTGCTGAAACAGGTGAGGCGACGGATATTGACTCAACAACAGTGAGCTTGCAAATTTTAGAGCCTTTGGGGGTTGTTGGACAGATTATTCCATGGAATTTCCCCTTTTTAATGGCTGCATGGAAGCTTGCTCCAGCATTAGCAGCAGGCAATTGTGTTATCTTAAAGCCTGCAGAACAAACGCCCATATCTATTTCAGTATTGATGGATTTAATCGGTGATATATTACCACCTGGTGTACTCAACGTTGTTCATGGTTTTGGTCCCGAAGCAGGTAAGCCTTTGGCAACTCATCCAGATGTTAAAAAAATTGCATTTACAGGAGAAACCACAACAGGTCGATTAATTATGCAATATGCATCTCAAAACCTTATTCCAGTTACACTAGAATTGGGTGGTAAATCACCTAATATCTTCTTTGATTCGGTGATGCAAGAAGATGATAATTTTTTAGATAAGGCCATTGAGGGTTTTGTTCTTTTTGCTCTTAACCAAGGAGAAGTTTGTACATGTCCATCACGGGCTCTTATTCAGGAAAATATCTATGATGAATTTATCGAGCGAGCCTTAAAACGTGTCGAAGCCATTAAAATGGGTAATGTTTTTGACCCTGAAACAATGATGGGAGCTCAAGCCTCTAATGACCAATACGAAAAAATTCAGCAATATCTCAAAATTGGTAAGGAAGAAGGAGCTGAGGTACTTATTGGTGGTGATATTTATAATAATCCAGCCCATCCTGATGGTTATTTTATTCAGCCAACTGTATTTAAAGGTCATAATAAAATGCGTGTTTTTCAAGAGGAAATTTTTGGTCCCGTTGTGGCAGTTACCACCTTTAAGGATGAAGATGAAGCTTTGGAGATTGCCAACGATACCCTTTATGGACTTGGGGCAGGTGTATGGACAAGAGATGTATACCAAATGCAAAAGCTTAGCCGTGGTATTCAAGCAGGAAGAATATGGTGTAATTGTTATCACCTCTATCCATCAGGTGCATCTTTTGGTGGCTATAAACAATCTGGCATAGGACGAGAAACCCATAAGATGATGCTTAATCATTATCGTCAAAATAAGAACATTCTAATGTCTTATAGTAAAGATCCATTGGGATTCTTTTAAGATGATAAATAAAAAAGATAGCATTCCTCGTGTTTCTATAAGCGAGAATGCTATTGATATATTAAAGAAAGTAAAAGAAGAACATGGCTTAGTTATGTTTCATATAAGCGGGGGTTGCTGCGATGGTAGTAGCCCCATGTGTCTTTCTGAAGGAGAACTCTTTGTAGGTGAGCAAGACCTCTATTTAGGCTTAGTTGAAGATTGTGGGGTTTACATTGCGAAAACAACCTTTCGCTATTATGAAAACATGTATATTCATATAGATGCTGTAGAGGGTAGAGGAGCGAGCTTCTCTTTAGAAATTCCCTTGGGTTACCGCTTTATTTTGGCTTCATCTTTGATTGACGATACTGACCTAGATAAAGTACAAAAGCCAATGAATTGCTGAGCTTGTCTTCGGCATTTAGACAAGCTCAATGATCGTAGGACTTATTAAATATTTTGTCCACCAACAGTCATATTATCAATTCGCAATGTGGGTTGGCCAACACCAACAGGAACAGACTGCCCCGCTTTGCCGCATGTACCTACACCGCGGTCTAAGCAACTATCATTGCCTATCATAGATATATGCTTAAGGCTTTTAGAACCTAAACCAACAAGGCTTGCTCCTTTAAGAGGAGCAGTTTTTTTACCTTTTTCAACAAGCCAAGCTTGAGTACAAGAAAATACAAATTGTCCTGAGGTGATATCTACTTGGCCACCACCAAAGCTTTCTGCATAAATTCCCTTATCGAGGGAGGCAATAATCTCCTCAGGACTATAATCACCATTTTCCATAAAAGTATTCGTCATTCGAACCATAGGGGCATATTGATAACTCTCTCTACGACCATTTCCTGTAGGTTCAACACCCATAAGGCGAGCATTTTGACGATCCTGCATATAGCCCTTTAAGACACCATCCTCAATAAGCATATTTCTTTGGGTTGGTGTACCTTCATCATCCATATTAAGGGAGCCTCTTAAGTGAGGAATATCACCTTGGTCAACTACATTAACACCTTTTGAGGCTACTCTCTGAGCCAGTAATTTAGAGAATACAGATGAGCCTTTACGATTAAAATCTCCCTCTAAACCATGACCAACTGCCTCATGGAGTAATACACCTGGCCAACCATTTCCTAAAACAACCGACATTTCTCCTGCAGGAGCTGGTATGGCCTCTAAATTGATACTTGCCATAAGTAAGGCTCTGTTTGCAGCAGCTTGCCATGTCTCTTCGGTTAAGAGTGTAGTAAAATCACTGCGGCCGCCAAAACTATCTGAGCCTCGCTCACGGCGGTCACCTTGCTTTAAAATGACAGAGATATTAAAGCGGAGTAGGGGGCGTTCATCATCAATCCAACCACTTTGAGGGCGATAAATACCTACAGACTGATGTTGAGAAATAAGTCCTATTTCCACATGTTCTATGCGGTTATCACAACTTCGTAAATAAGTATCAACTTTTTGGATAAGTTCCATCTGTTCTTTTAGTTCAATATGTTCTAAAGGCTTTTTTTGAGTATAAAGATTGTGTTTGGCAAAAATATTTTGCGAAAAAGAATGAGAGGTTGCCTTAAGGCTACTAACAACACCAATAGCTTTTTGTAAACTCTCTTTATTGAGCATAGGAGCATGGGCATAACCTACAGTTTCACCACTGACACTTCTTAAGCCAAAACCTGACTGGGCTGAAGAAGAAGCTGTTTTAAACTTATCATTTTCCCATAAGAGGGCAGAGAATTGACTATCTTCCAGATAAAGCTCACCATCATCATAAGGGTGTAAACATTCATCAATCGCAGCCTGTGTCCATTGGTAATTTTGCGAAAAATTTGTCATAGCCAAGTTAAAATCTCCTAATTTCTCTATAAAAACTTGATTGCAAAAGCAATTCAGCTTAACTTAAATATAATATTTAAAGATTATATATAAGCATTTGGAGACGAAAACTGCAAATATCTTCCGAAAAATTATTGCAAAAATTAGAGGACATAGTCCAAAAGGCCAAAAAGAAAGGGGCTGATGCAGCTGATGCAGTCTGTATTTCAGCTAGTCTTGAGGATATTGGTGTTCGCAATCGGGCTTTAGAGAATATAGATTATGCCGAAAGTCATGACCTAGGCTTAAGGGTGATTCTTAATGGACGGCAAGCAAATGTTTCTTTTAGTGATAACGATTCTATCTGTCTAGATGATATTGTTGATGAGTTAATGACTAAGGTAAAAATATTGCCTCAAGACCCTTATGCCATTATTGCCCCTAATCATAAAAAAATAATATCTGAGCTAAACTTATTTGATACAACAATACAAACATCTGAAAAACTTTTAGAAGATGCATTGGAGTTAGAGGATGTTGCTCTTTCTCATAAAGGAATAACACAAAGCCTAGGTGCATCTGTAAGTCAAGTTCAAAAAAGCTTCACTCTTGTGAATAGTTTTGGTTTTTCGGGAAGTTACAAGCGTTCATCTTTTGCAAAGTCAGTCTCGGTATTGGCAGGTGAGGGTGAAAATATGGTGCGTGATTATGCTTATAGTCAAGCAGTCTTTTTACAGGATTTAAAATCAAGCCAAGCCATTGGTGATGAGGCAGCAAGTTTGACCTTACAAAAGCTTAATCCAACAACACCTAAAACAGCCAAGCTACCTATTGTTTTTGCCCCCCGTATGGCTCGTAGGTTACTTGGTATTATTGCCTCTGCAATTAACGGAGGAGTGATTGTTAAAAAATCAAGCTTTTTATTGGAGCAAATAAATCAGCAAATACTCCCCGAAGAATTAAGCCTTATTGACTGCCCTCTCTTAGAAAAAGGTTTAGCTTCTCGTCCCTTTGATGGCGAGGGGAAAGAAAGCCAAATTAACAAGCTTATCGATAATGGTATACTTAAAACATGGCTGCTAGATGAACGTTCAGCTTTTGAACTTGGCTTAAAGTCAACAGCTTCGGCTCAGCGTGGTGTATCTTCGCCACATGCAGGTTGTACTAATCTTATTTTAGAAGGACAAATGCAGCCAACAGCTGAGCTTATGAAGCAAAATGCCTCAGGAATTTATATTACAGAAATGATGGGTAATGGTATTAATATGCTCAATGGTGATATATCTCAAGGAGCTTCTGGCTTTATTATTGATAAGGATGGGAGATTAGGTGAGCCTATATCCAACTTTACTATTGCGGGTAAATTGCCTGATATGTTAAAAGCATTACAAGCTGGTGATGATGCTGATACGAGCTATACAATTGTAACTCCGACTCTATCGGTTAGTGAGCTGATTGTTGCAGGACAAAATTAATAAGGGTGCAAATATTTGTTTAAAAAGAAACATTATGGAGAATATGAGCGAAATGAAAGGCGAAAAAAGATTTATACCTTTTTAAAAAAGCCTTTTGTGCAACAGCTTATTGTGTCAACAGCTGCTCTTTATTTGCGTTTAGTTTATATCTCATCGCGAAAAGTTATTGTTAATCCTGAACGAGCAAAGGATTTTGTTGAAGCAAAACAATATATGCTCGGTTGTTTTTGGCATGGACGCTTATGCTATGCTCCTGTTACATGGCATTTGGGCAAAAACCCAGTAGCAATGCTTATTTCTAACCATAATGATGGACAGATTATCTCCAATGTTATCGGAAAGCTCCATATTAAAACTATTGCAGGCTCTACAGGTAAAGAGGGAATTCAAGCCCTAAAAAAGACTGTTGAGACCTTACAAAAAGAACACTCCGTTTGCTTTACACCTGATGGTCCAAAAGGCCCAGCATTCAAGGTGAGTGAGGGTGTTTTAGCTGCTGCACGGCTTTCGGGGGTTCCTATTATTTCTGTAGGATTATCATCTACTCTTGTTAAGAGGGTTAATAGTTGGGATTGTTTTTTTATTCCTTTTCCTTTTGGTAAAATGGCTATTGTTTGGGGTGAGCCTATTTATGTACCCAAAGATGCTAAAGGAGATGACTTAGCTATCTATCGGCAAAAATTAGAAGATGAGCTTAATCGAATTACCCGAAAAGCAGATGAAATTTGCAGACAAAAATCTCCTATACCTACACTTAAGGAAGAAGCAATATGAGACCACTTCCACTGCTTATTTATGCTAATGTGAGCTATATTTTACAACCTGTAGCTAATTTGATATTATCAAAAAGGCTTAAAAAAGGTAAGGAAGATAAAATACGCATTGATGAGCGGCGGGGGCGAAGTGACCTCTCATGGCGACAAGACCCTGTTATATGGGTACATGCAGCCAGTGTGGGTGAGAGTTTATCTTCGCTGACGCTTATTCATACATTAGCTGAAAAATATCCTGATTATCGCTTTGTTGTTACAACAGGGACAACATCTTCTGCTAAGATTATGGGTAAAAAGCTCCCCGAAGCTGCTGTACATCAGTTTTTCCCTGTAGATCACCCAACATGGATTCATCGATTTTTAGAAAATTGGCAACCTGAACTTGTTATTTTTATTGAGTCAGAATTTTGGCCCAATTGCCTTCATGCTATTAAGAAACGCCATATCCCTGCTTTTTTAGTCAATGGACGTATCTCAGATAAAAGCTTTAAAAATTGGCAATGTGCAAAACGCTCAATTGCTTATATTCTCTCAACCTTTACAGAATGTTTGGGGCAAAGTGAGCTAGATACACAACGTTTATTACAGCTTGGAGCAAAAAAGGTGGACTATTTGGGTAACCTAAAGTTTGCTCATCATCATGATGCCATAGAGGATTTACCACTATCTCCTTTAGAAGGAAAAAATAGATGGTTGTTTGCCTCAACCCATGATGGTGAAGAAGAAATAGCCGCAAATATGCATCTTAAATTAATGCAAGAAGTACCTAATATTTATACATGTATTATGCCTCGTCATGCAGAGCGAAGTGATGATATTGAAGCTCTGCTTCTGCAGAAAGGGATAAAAGTTGCTCGTAAAAGTCGCAAAGAGCAACCCATAGAGGGGTGTGTTTATTTATTTGATGTTATGGGGCAAGCCTTTGAATTTTATAATCTTGGAGGCATTGCAGTTATTGGACGTAGCTTTGCTAAAGGTGGTGGGCAAAACCCGATAGAGCCTGCAAGAGCAGGTAATATCATTCTATTGGGGCCTGATATGAGCAACTTTAAGTATATTACTGACTTAATGCTTAAAAATGAAGTTGCGGAACAATTATTATCACAAGAGGCTTTATATGAGCGTTTGCTCCATTGGCTACAGCATCCCGATAAAGCAAAAGAACAAAGCCATAAAGTTGAGAGATGGGCCAACCAGCTTGGAGAGGGTGTTTTAGAGCGTCATGTCCAAAAACTATCAACCTATTTAGACAGGATTAAATGATATGAAAACGCCATCTTTTTGGTATGCAAATCAGTCATCTATTATAGAAACACTTCTTTTTCCTTTTGCAAAAATTTGGGGCTTAGAGACAAAACGTCGTCTAAAAAAGAAAGGTTATAAGAGTAGTCTTCCTGTTATTTGTGTAGGTAATGTTACCATAGGAGGTGCGGGCAAAACTCCCACATGTATCAACCTTGGAAAATATTATCAATCCAAAGGCTTTCGCCCTGCTTTTTTGAGCCGTGGTTATGGGGCAAAAATAACATCACCTATAAAAGTTGATGCAAGTAAACATCATTATAATGAGGTTGGTGATGAGCCTTTACTTTTGAGTCAATATGCACCCACATGGGTTTGCCCTAATCGAGCCGATGGGGCAAAAGCTATAGAAGAAAGTGGTGAGGCGGATATCATTATCATGGATGATGGTATGCAAAATCCATCTCTTCATAAAGATTATAATATCTTAATTATTGATGGTGGTTTTGGCCTTGGTAATAAAAAAGTCATACCTGCAGGGCCTTTACGTGAGGCCTTAAGTGACAATCAGAGACGTGTGGATATTGCTATGGTTATTGGTGATGATATTTATCATGTGGCGGAAGATTTAGAGGTTTCGGTTGTGCAAGGAGAAATTAAAGCTCAAAGGGAGATGATTAATAAGAATGAACATTATTGGGCTTTTTGTGGACTTGGACGACCATCAAAATTTTATGAAACATTACGGCTTGAGGATATTGATGTTAAAGCTACATTTGACTTTGATGACCACCACCCTTATAGCGAAAAAGATATCACCGACTTAATCCAAGCGGCTCAACTCAACGAATGCTTATTGATAACAACAGAGAAAGATAAAATGCGTATTCCAGCTCATTTACGAGATGAGATCTGCTATCTTCCCATTAGAGTTTGTGTAAACTTTGCCACCTTTGAGGGCTTACCTCTAATTGAAGATGATATGTAAAAATCCTATTTTCAAACAGTTTGAGCAGATGCTTTCATTGGCATTTTTCTTATATAAATAAGCAAGACTATACAGAATAATGCTCCTATTATTCTTAAACTCATGATAGGAAGCAGACAGAGAGAACCCGATAAAATCAAACAAATTTTTAATATTTGAGATATATTTTGATTCCAAAATCCTGAAAACCCAATGGATAGGGAAAAAGCAGCTATAACAGCAAAGCTTAACGATATAAGTGTCGCCATAAGAGAAGACTGTAAAAGCAACGAGGAATCAACGGCAAAAGAAAAAGGTAATATAAAAGCAATAACACCCATTTTCATTGCAGCAAGAGCAATGTTTGTGGCCTTTGCTCCTGATATAGAAGCCGCAGCAAAAGAGGCTAAGGCTACAGGAGGAGTCATATTTGATAAAACGGCAAAATAAAAGATAAATAAATGAGCATTTAAAGCTTCAATACCAAGTTCAGTTAAAATAGGAACACCTAAAGCGGCTGTAATGATATAGGCTGATGTTGTTGGTAGGCCCATGCCAAAAATAACGGAAATAAAAGCAACACAGAAAAGAGCAATAAAAACAGAATCTCCTGAAATGAAGCCAATTAAAGCTCCTATTTTAAAACCAATTCCTGTAAGAGCTATGGCCCCAATGACAATACCTGCTGAAGCACAGGCTACAGCAATAACAGGTACTGATTTTGCTCCTAAAATAAAAGCATCAAGTAGTTTGTTTACTCCCATACGTCCTGTAGGGTTAAGTAAAGAGATTAGCCATACTAAAGCAATGGCATATAAGCCTGCTCGCATAGGAGTTTTCCCCATCATTAAAGCAATCACCAAAACAATAATAGGTAATAACAAAAAGCTTTTATTCAAAACATCTTTCCATAGAGGAAGTTCGTTTTCTTTTAGCCCCATAAAGCCCTGTTTTTTTGCTGTGAAATGTATCATTAGCAAAGCTGTACCGTAATATAATAAGGCAGGGAGTAAAGCTGCTAAGATGATAGTTCTAAACTCTACTCCTAAAAAAGAAGCCATTACAAATGCACCCGCTCCCATAAGAGGTGGCATAAGTTGACCTCCTGTCGAAGCCATTGTCTCAATACCACCTGATAATACAGGAGAAAATCCTGAACGTTTCATCATCGGTATCGTAAAGTTCCCTGTTGAGTATACATTTGCAACGGCAGAGCCCGAAATAGAGCCAAATAAACACGAGCTTACAACAGCAACTTTTGCAGATCCTCCTACATATTTCCCTGCAAGGCGAGTAGAGAAATCCATAAACCATGCACCAATGGAGGAAACCTCTAAGAAGCTTCCAAATATTAAAAAGATAACTACATATGTTGCAGAAACTCCAAGGGGAACCCCCATAATACCATCTGTTGTTAAGTATAACAGTTCTACTGTTTCTGTTAAGGAGAAGTATTCTCCTTTTAAAGAGCTAGGAAAGTAGGATCCCAAAAGCATATAGCCTAAGAAAAATAAGCTAATAATAAAAAGAGGTAAACCTAATAAGCGTCTTGTTGCTTCAAAAAGTAAAATAATTAATAATAACCCTAAAACCAGCTGAGTCTGTGTAACCTCATCAACCTGAGCTATACGATAGAGTAATTCCTCAAAATTTAGAACCCCATAAAGCCCAGGAAGAATAGCTAAACCTGCTAAAACCCAGTCATAAATAGGGATTTTTTGATTTTTTAAACTTTTACAAACCGGCCATAATAAAAAAGCAATAGGTAAAACCCATGTAAGATGAATGAGCCTTTGCAGCCAAGCTTCCATAACACCAAAAGCGGCCGTCCATAAATGGAAGGTAACCCCTGCAAGTAGCCATAGAGCAATAATGATACGGATGACTTTGTGATTACCTTCTCTCATTTCTTCCTCTTATTTTTTATGTTTGGATATTAGTCTGCTTGCTGTTGCCAATATTGTTTTGCTGCTTCATGCATAGGCAGAGTTGATATAGCAGCTGCAGCAGAAAAAGCTGAAAAGTCTTTAACAGTAGCAGCAAGGTTATCTGCATTTTTATAGAGAGATTCTGCAGCTTTGCTAATAACATCCGTTTCTATATTTTTGTTTGTAATCAATACTGTGTAATCTCCAACTGTTGGAACAGAACTCGTTACGCTTTTATAAAAACCAGGCTCTACATTAAAGGTTGATGTTCCATAATTTTTAGATAAGATCTGCAAAGCTTCTTCATCTACAGGTAAAAGAACAACATCTACTTGGCTTTCTATATTTAAAATAATAGATGCTTTCTCACCAACCGAAAAGGCAAATACATCAATATGACCATCTCCCATTAAGCCAGCTCCGTCAGAGTAAGACGTAAATTGTACCTTGGCTCCATTTTGTTTTAATTTTTTCCAGTCTTGATCATAAGCAAGATGAAAAAGAGAGCGAATAACAAATTCAGATGATGTTCCTGGTTTTAAGGTTGCAAAGCTCAATTTAGGAACAGCAAAAATATCCTTAAGTGTTTTTATATTATTTTTTTCGACAAAATCCTTACGAGCAACAAAATATGTGATTTGTGGATAAAGATTAGCAAAAATAACTGCATTTTCTACTTTTCCTTTAAATGTCTCTTCACCTGCATGGGCTGCACCGACAAGAGAGCCTACGCTAAATCCAAAATCAGCTTTACCATTATTAACATTAATAATATTGGCAACGCCACCTCCTGTTGAGCTTGATGTTTGTAAACCATCCTCTGTAAAATAGGCACTGATTGCTCCACCTAAAACAAACCAGTTACCACCTTGTGGGCCAGAATTGAACCGATAGGAATCTCCCCAAGCTGGGCTAAATAGGCCCATAATAATGTAAAGGGATAAAATAGATGCTATATGTTTTATTCTCATAAATAAAACCTCCTTATCAAAAGTGGGTAATAACAAAAACATTTTCTAGACAATAATTATAGAGTATATGATTACCTAAAATATTTCAAATTTTATTATTACTGAGATAAAATAAATTAAAAATATAAAATTTATTCAACTAAACTATAAAGGAAATTTGCTTTAACGCTTAGATTTATTCTCCCTATGTTTTTCTTTTTACAGGTAATCATAACATAAATGAAATAATTGTTAAAACAACATTAGCATTGTATTTTCTTTTTGATAATGTACGATAGCTCTAATATTAGTTATTGAGTTTATTATGATGGAAAAACAAAAGGCTAGGGGGTTCCTAGCCTTTTATGTTTCTTTTTAAGATTTTATATCTTCTTCTTTTTGTTGTTTGTCTAGCCAGTCTTCGAGCCAATGTATGTAATAATCACCATTGATGAAATCAACCTCACCCATAATGCGTTGATGAAGAGGTAAGGTTGTGTGAATACCACTAATCACGGCCTCATCTAAGGCACGGCGGAGACGCATTAAACATTTATTACGGGTTGAGCCATAAACAATAATCTTAGAGACCATGCTATCGTACCATGGGGGGATAGAATAGCCTGAATATATAGCTGAATCCACACGAACGGCCAAGCCACCAGGAGCATGGTAATCTTCGATACGTCCAGGTGATGGTGCAAATGTTTCGGGATGCTCTGCATTAATACGACATTCAATAGCATGGCCTTTAAAGGTAATATCCTCTTGCTTATAAGGTAATGGGGCTCCTGCGGCAATGCGTATCATTTGACGAACCAAGTCAAAGCCTGTAATCATTTCCGTAACTGGATGTTCGACCTGAAGTCTTGTATTCATTTCCATAAAGTAAAAGCGTCCATCTTCGAAGAGATATTCCACCGTTCCAGCAGAGCGATACCCCACTTTTTTAACAGCATTTGCAGTAATCTCTCCAATTTCACGGCGGAGTTCATCGGAAAGTGCAGGCGAGGGAGCTTCTTCAATAAGCTTTTGGTTGCGGCGTTGAATAGAGCAATCTCGCTCACCCAAGTAAACCACATTACCATAGCTATCGGCCATAAGCTGAATTTCTATATGGCGAGGATGCTCGAGATATTTTTCGATATAAACGGCTGCATTACCAAAGTTGGCTTCGGCTTCTCTACGGGCAAGATTAAAGGCTTGTTCAAGATCTTCTTCTTTACGGACAATTTGCATTCCCTTACCGCCGCCACCAGAGGCTGCTTTAATAATCACAGGATAGCCAATTTCGATACATGTTTGCTTGGCATCCTCAAAAGATATTACTTCGCCATCTGAACCTGGAACAACAGGAATGCCAGCTTCCTTCATACTTTGTTTAGCAGTGATTTTATCGCCCATAAAGCGAATTTGTTCGGCAGTAGGCCCAATAAAAGCCAAGCCATGAGCTTCAACCATTTCTGCAAAATCAGCATTTTCCGATAAAAAACCGTAACCAGGGTGAATAGCCTCAGCACCTGTAATGACAGCTGCTGATATAATTGCTTGCATATTCAAATAGCTTTCGCCTGCTGGGGGAGGACCAATACATATGGCCTCATCAGCCAAGCGAACGTGCATGGCCTCACTATCTGCAGTTGAATGAACTGCAACAGTTTTTATACCCATCTCTTTACAGGCTCTATGAATGCGGAGGGCTATTTCGCCACGGTTGGCAATAAGAATTTTTTCAAACATTAATCCGTATCTCCTTATTCGATAATAAGAAGAGGAGAGCCAAACTCTACCGGTTCACCAGCTTCTATGAAAATTTGGGTTACCTTGCCCGAACGTGGAGCTTTAATCGGGTTAAAGACTTTCATCGCTTCAATAAGCAGCAATGTATCACCCTCATTAACGTGAGTTCCTTCGGCAACAAAATCAGTAGCATCGGGGTCTGGCTTTGTATAGATAATGCCTACCATAGGAGCAGATACAACACCTGGATGATTTTCGGGTGATACCGAAGCAGCCTCATTAGAAGCTTCCATCATAGGAGTAGCTACTGGAGCTGCAACATGATGAACAGGAGCCGCCATTGCTGCAGGAGCAACGGTTGTTATGGGGGCTTCTTTAGCAAGACGAATTTGAATATCGTCTTTTTCAATTTCAATTTCAGTTAAACCACTTTCTTCAATGATTTTAGCAAGTTCTCGAATGAATTCTGATGTTCCTAATTCTTGTGTCATATTAAGTGAAACTCCTAATCGTCTTGTATTTTATTTGAAATAGCTTTAATCGCAGAAAAATAACCTTGAGTACCCAAGCCACATATAACCCCTGTGGCAATATCGGATATGTAAGAAAAATGTCGAAATTCTTCCCGAGCAAAAATATTGCTGATATGAACTTCTATGAGTTGCTTTACAGGCGTACCCAAAAGAGCATCACGTAAAGCAACGGAAGTATGTGTCCATCCACCCGCATTGATGATAATTGCTTGAATGTTTTTAACTGATTTATGAATATAGTCAATCATCTCACCTTCATTATTTGTTTGAAAGCAAGTGGCATGTAAGCCTAAAGAGGCGGCATATTCCACACATTGTATCTCGATATCAGCCAAAGTCTCATGGCCATAAATCTCTGGTTCTCTTGTACCTAAAAGATTTATATTTGGTCCATTAAGGATGAGAATTTCTTTCCCCAAAATTATATCTCCAAATCTTGTTGAACCATTATTTATAACATGTATATAAAATTTTCCCATAAAAAAAACCATCTTTCATAAGAAAAATGGTTTTTTTGTTCATAAAAGCTTATGTTTCGATTTTTATTTTAGCCTATAAAAAGCTAGAAATAATAATATAAGCAATAAGTACAGGAATAATAATCCCAATTAAGATACGCCATAGCTGAAGAACAGATGACGAAATGGAGCTTCCTGATTGGACTTCATCTTTAATTTTACCCCAAATTGCCCAGGCGGAGAATAGACATACACCCATACCACCTAAAGGAATAAGGATTTTAACAGAGAATTCATCATCGATAGATGTTAATAAATCGGCAGGCTTATCCATCCATGGCCATGCAAAGGTGAGGTCGTGACCAAAGAGCTGGTGGCCTCCAAGACTTAAAGATACCAAAATACCAACTAAAAATGCTGCTATATAAACAATAACAACTGAGGCAAACTTAGACATTTTGAAAGTTTCGGAAAACCAACTAGAAACAGCTTCGGCAATAGAAATATTTGATGTTAGAGCCGCAATGGTTAAAAGAGCAAAGAAGATAAAACCAAAGATGTAGGGAAGGTTAGCAAAAACTTTAGGTAATGTTACAAAAACAAGGCCAGCACCTGCGTTTACAGTTTCTACACCTGTTACAGGGTCGACAGTTTGCATACCAAAAGCAAACACGATAGGAAGTGTCATAAAGCCTGCTAAAACAGCAATAACTGTATCGGCAACGGCAACAGTAACTGCAGCACGAGGGAGGTTTTCGCCTTTATCAAGGTATGAGCCATAAGTCATCATTAAAAGAAAACCAATAGATAAAGAGAAAAATGCATGGGATAAAGCAGTAGATGCAACATCAAAGAACTGTCCTTCAACCTTAGAAAAGTCAGGTTTTAAGTAATAAGCAATACCATCCATAGGGTCTCCTAAGCCAGTATTAAGGCTTAAGGCTTCAAAAATTACGATTACAATAAAAACAAGAAGTAAAGGCATTAAAATTTTGTTTGACCATTCTAAACCTTTATTCACCCCAAGAGCAACAATAATAACTGTCATGACAATAAAGATAAGTCCCCAAAATAAAGGAGTAAACCAGCCTAAGAATGTACCATTGCCAGAAAGAGCTGCTCCAAAGTCAGGAACATAATTTTCGGCTCCTGTTATCATGGCATAAAGATAGTCCCATGTGAAGTTTAAGGACCAACCTGCTACAATAAAGTAAAATGATAAAGTTAAAAATGCAGCTAGAATGGATACCCAACCAAAACTTGCCCACACTTTACCAATACCTTTGAAATGTTGGCTATAGGCACGGATACCATTGGATTGAGCTAAACGACCCATGGCAATTTCAGCAAGCATCAAGGAGACACCGATAATTGCTACAATACCTAAATAAATGATTAAAAAAGCACCACCGCCATTTTCGGCAACTTTATTTGGAAAACGCCAAATATTTCCTAAGCCAATGGCCGAGCCTGCTGCGGCTAAAATAAATCCGGTCCGAGACCGCCAATGTTCACGCATAATTCTATTTTCCTTTTTACATTTTATTCAAACTTTACATTTTATTCAAACTTATATATTACTTTAAAAAAAGCATTATTTACTAAAATAGTGGAATTTTTATATAAAGACAAGGTGTAATGTAAAAATGGAAGGTTTTGGCTTGGTATGTTGACGAAAAAGACTATAGGTTTCATACTGATTATTATTATAGCCTTAGGTTGTGGTATATTTCTTAATTATTCCGAAAAATATATCCTGTTACCTTATTTTGTTAATATTGCGATAGCTTTACTTATGTTTTTCGTGGGCTTTTATAGTGTATTTTTTCTTTATCGTCAGGGAATAATTTTTTCTGTATTTGGCTGGATTTTGGTGGCTATTTCGGCCTATTTTACTTATCAGCTTTATCAAGATTTTAAAACAGTACAAATTTCGGGGCAAAATCAATCGGAGCCTCCTGATTATATTTTAAAAAAGAGAGGCCTACATTTTTATGCAGATGCTCTTGTTAATGGAACAAAGATTCACTTTTTAGTTGATACGGGAGCTAGCCTAGTTACTATCACACGCAAGGATGCTCTAAGAGCAGGGATAGATGTGGATTCTATTGATGAATACTCAATGTTTTCAACGGCTAATGGTGTAATTAGAAGCCCTATTACCCACATAAAAGAAATTCGCCTTGGTGATATTATTGCCCATGATATTTTAATCTCTATATCAGATGGTGAGCTTGAACAAAATCTACTAGGGAATAGCTTTTTAGAACATGTTTCTCGAAAAATAGAAGTTGGCAACGAGCTTCATTTATGGCAATAAGTAAGTGTAAATAAAAAGAGGTCTATTTATTATGGCATCAAATAAACAAAATAAAACAACAGGTATTATCCTTCTTATTATTGCGGTTGTCTGTGGTCTTATACTCCTTAATCGCGTAGCAGGAGATTATATAGCCACACCCGAAGTTATTTATCCGATTGCTTTAATTTTAATGTTTGCAGGAGGTATTTGGGGAGCTTTTCGCTCTAACCCTGGACAATTTTTACGAATAGTTCTTGGTTGGATGATGGTTTTTATGGCGATTATGTTCAGCTATACGATTTATCATGACTATAAAAATAGCCAGCTTGCTAAACAAACGGAAGGGCTTACGCCAGATTATGTTATACAAAAGCAAGGAAGCCACTTTTATACGGATGCCTTAGTCAATGGGGTTCAAGTTGCATTTATGATAGATTCAGGGGCAAGTATGGTGGTACTTACCAAAGAAAGTGCTATAAAAGCAGGTATTGATGTTGATGCAATTAATGAGCATGTTATGACTTCAACGGCCAATGGGGCAAAACTTTTAAAAGCAGCTTATGTTAAGGAGATTCGCCTTGGTGATATTGTTGTTGAAAATCTTCGTGTGGCTGTTTCCGAAAAAGGGCTTAAAGATAACCTCCTTGGTACTGATTTTATGAAACATGTTTCTAAAAAGGTTGAAGTTGGTAAAGAGCTGAGATTATGGAAATAATGTATATAAGCCTTATTCCAACATCATATTGATAATACCATTAATCACATAGCTCATTTTTATGAAATTAAGGGTTTCGATTGTATCAGAAGCCTCATGATAGTTTTTGTTTCGCATAAAGGCGGTATCAGTAACCATAATCGCCTTAAGGCCAATATCCCAATAATTATAATGATCACTAAAATCAACACCTTCAATTGAAGCAGGAGCGGCAAGACGATGAGCTTCTATTTGCCCTAGCTGATTAACGGCTCTGGCATATTCAGACACTAAAAAAAATGAAGCTATATTTCCTACTGAGGCAATATAATCGGCATGATTTGGATAAAAGGGCTTTAAAACAGTCGGATAGCTTTGAATATCCTCTTCGCTAAAAAAGCCAATCATCTCTAATGCCATCATACCTGTATATTGTGAAACTTTGTTTTTTATGGATTGAGCATGAATATAGCTCCCCATATATTCTGTTCTAAAATAAGGAGGCTCTTCTAGGCTAAAGGCAACAAATTCAATATTATACTTTAGCTGACTTTTATGCTTAAATAGCAATCGTGCAACTTCAACTAACCCTGCAACACCCGAGGCATTATCATCCGCTCCTGCTTGATTCCCATAAACATCATAATGAGCCCCAATAATAAAAGTTTTATCTGCACCAACATCAATAAAACCAATAACATTTTTATAGATATTGGTTGTATCTTCTAGTTGATATTCTTGATATTTAGGATTAAGTCCAATCTTTTCAAAATTATCTTTGATATATGTCGCTACTCGATTAAGCTCATCAATATTTTGATAGTTGCGAAAAGTATCTTTGGAAATAATATGAGAGATATGTTCTCGTAAATTAATAGGGGATGCCCGCTCAAAAGAAGGGCGGAAAAAAGCAGGAAAAGAAGGATTATGGTAAAACCAAAAAGCGGTGCTTGTTAAGATAATAAATAAAATAAGTAGTGGTAATTTAAACATTTTTTCTCTTTTATTTAGGTGTGAACATTATATAAAGTCTATAATTTATGATAGTATGACCAAGTAATAACACTACTTTATATAATATTTAAAATACACGCAACAAACCAGAGGTTGTTTTTAACTATTCAGAGAAAATAAAAAATACCCCTCAAAAATTATTAAGGAGTATTTTTTCATATTTTTTTAAAGATAGATGTTAATCACTCTCAGCATCTAAAATAGAATTTTTAAAGATAATCTCTTTGAGCATGAAAGCAGGGGTATGTTCTCCCATACCAATAACACGGCCTTGGGGGCTACGGCGAACTTTCGGTTTATCTATGGCTTTGATTTCTATATCAAGTTTAAGCTCAGAATGTTCCTCTTCAACAATAGGAGCATCATCTTCTTTTGCTTCTAACACTTCATCGCTCTTACGGCGGCGTGTCCGTTTTTTAGGAAGACGCTCTTGGCTCTCCTCTTCAGAAGATTTTTTGCGACGAGAGCGGGTTTTGCTCACAACCGTTTCTTCTTCTTGAGTTTCTTCTTCTTTTGCTTTTTTAGCCTTTGGTTCTTTAGTCTCTTTTTTCTTTGATGAAGCTTTTGTCGTTTTCTTTTCTTGAGCTTTTTCTTTGCTATCTAAGGCATCTTTATCTTTCTTAGCCTCAACCTCTTTTGCTTTTAAATCAACAGAAAGATTTATATTTCTGTGACCTTTAAGGCGGCCAAGTTGTATCAAAGTATCACCATTTCCCGTAAGGCTTGCTATAATTTTTTCATCATCAGGTGAAACAAATGACCATAACTCCAACTTACTTTTGCGTGTTAGGGCAAGCTCTATGGTTTCTGTATAATCATTTGCCTTTGTGGGGAAGTCCAAATTGATGATATGCGAAACATTAATTTTTATATCAAAGCCTTTAATCTCATCACGAGTAGCCACAATGAATAGGGGAGTATTCTTTGCCTTTTCAATAGCTTCTTTATCTTCTTTTGAGATTGAAGATAGTGCAAGAACACTATTAGGATACTCTTTTTCAAGATGTTTAAGAGTACTGGTTACACTTCTTTTTTGATTACATACAATAAGTGCTGCTTTGATGCTTTTGTTCGCTACAAATTGACTTAAAAGTTGCCGCTTCTTTATGGGAAGGGTTTCTGTTTTTTTCTCACCAGCCTTTAAAGTCAAGATATATTGCTTTATAGACTTATCTGTCGTTGTGTTCACAGGAGTTTCTCCTTAAAATTAGATATTCAAATTATTGTCAGTCACAAATAGTGTATATCTGATATATTATATTGCTTTTCATAGTTGTTTTATCATATTGTAGACCATCTGCAAAATATTAATTTAATAAAAGATAAGGTTTCATGAAACAAAATCTCGTTCTTATTGCTGGATTACTGAATGATGCTCGTCTATGGCAGCATCAAATTGACTTTTTCCAGTCAGATTATAATATCATCACTCCTCAGGTTGCAGGCCATAAACATATATCTCCTATGGCTCAAGAAATTTTAAAGCAAGCACCTGAGACATTTGCTTTAGCAGGGCTTTCTATGGGTGGATATATTGCCATGGAAATTATGCGTCTTGCTCCTTCTAGAGTAAGCCATATTGCTTTTTTAGATACAAGTTGGCTTGCCGATAGTGAAGAGCGTAAAAAAGAGCGTATGCGGCTTATTGAGCTTTCTAAATTAGGACGCTTTGAAGGTGTGACTAATATGCTCCTTAAGCAAATTATTGCCCCTGAGAATTTAAATAATGAGCCATTAGTCGCAACAATAAAAGCGATGGCAAAAGAGACAGGGCAAGAGGAATTTGTTAATCAGCAAAAAATTATCCTTTCACGCCCCGATAGTCGCCATGATTTTTCATCTATTCGTATTCCTGCTCTTTGTTTGGTTGGCAGTCATGACCAGCTTACACCGCCGCAAATTCTTAAGGATATGAGCAAAGCTTTAGCCAAAGGTATCTATTGTGAAATTGCAGGAGCAGGGCATTTACCTCCTCTTGAACAGGCGATTGCAACAACCGCTGCAATGCAAATTTGGCTTCAAATGTAAGTAAAAGCTTGATAGTTTGCCCATAGTTGCTTAAGATACAAAAAAGTAAAATTATATTCTTTATTAAAGGTCTACGGATGAAAAAGATATTATTATTTTTAGTCCTGTTATCTGCATGTTCGCAAAATTCTCCTGATTTTATGCAGGTTCCAGGAACTCAAGCCGCTAAAAAATGTCCTATTATTCAAAAAGGGCAAACAGTTGCAGTCGCTAAAATTAGCTTTGAGGCTCAAAGTATAAAAATGCCTGAGGATGCTCAAGCTATCTTATCAGAAGTTGCCGAGATGCACCGCCGTTGCGGAGGGCAAATTCTTGTGAATGGCTCAAGCCTATCAGCAGAACCAAAGGATTATGGCTACTTACGTGCAGGCCTTGTTTATAAAGAGTTAGAAAAACAACGAGCTATAATTTCTTATGGAAAATTTACTCAAAAAGATAATTCAACCCGAGATGTTACCATCTCCTTTAAAAAATAGGGAAACACAAAAATGAATAATGAATTCCACGCTTTGCGTCGTCTACCGCCTTATGTCTTTGCTGAAGTTAATAGACTAAAGGCTGCGGCACGAGCGGCAGGGGAAGACGTTATTGATTTTGGTATGGGCAATCCTGATTCCCCATCGCCTGAACATGTTGTTGAAAAGCTTAGAGAAACTGTTCTTAATCCCAAAACCCATGGCTACTCAGCTTCTAAAGGGATTAAGGGGCTTCGTAATGCTTTTAGTCAATATTATAAACGGCGTTTTGATGTGAGTATTGACCCTGAAACAGAAGTTGTTGTCACTTTAGGCTCTAAGGAAGGCTTGGCTAATTTAGCTTATGCAATCTCTTCACCTGGCGATGTGTTTTTAGTTCCAGCTCCAAGTTATCCTATACATCAATTTGGTTTTGTTATATGTGGTGCGGTTGTTCGGACTATTCCTGTAACTCCCGATGAAAAAATGATACATGCCATTGAGCGTGCTGTAAAATATTCCATACCAAAGCCAACGGCTATTGTGCTTAACTATCCTAATAACCCCACATCACTGGTTGCTGATTTAGAATTTTATAAGGATATCGTAAAGCTTTGTAAAAAGCATGAGCTTTGGGTACTCTCAGACCTTGCCTATGCTGAGATTTACTTTGATGATAATCCTCCACCCAGTATTTTACAGGTTGAAGGAGCCAAAGATGTTGCCGTTGAATTTGCCTCTATGTCCAAAACATATTCTATGGCGGGCTGGCGTATAGGCTTTGCTGCAGGCAATGAGCGGCTTATCCATGCTTTAACACGTGTGAAATCTTATTTAGATTATGGAGCATTTACCCCCATTCAGGTGGCTGCAGCAACGGCTCTTAATGGCGATCAATCTTATGTAGATACAATGCGGCAAACTTACAAAAAACGCCGTGATGTTTTGTTGGAGGGGGTTAATCCCTCAGGTTGGGTGCTTCCAAAACCGCAAGCGACTATGTTCACATGGGCTGAAATACCCGAGGAGTTTAAAGAGCTTGGCTCTCTTGCTTTTTCTAAAGTCTTACTCCAAGGAGCGAATGTTGCCGTTGCTCCAGGTATTGGCTTTGGAGAAGAAGGTGAGGGCTATGTTCGCTTTGGCCTTGTGGAAAATGAACAACGTATTCGTCAAGCGGCTAAAAATATTCGCCATTTTATGGCTGAGAAAGAAAAATGGCTAAGCCTAGCCAAACAAGAAAAGGAAAGTGAATAAAGATGATCAAAATAGGCATTGCAGGTATTGGGGTTGTTGGTTACTCAAGCCTTGAATTGTTAGAAAAAAATAAAGAGTTAATTAAGGAACGTACAGGCAAAAATATTGCTGTTACGGCCGTTGCTAATCGAAGCCAAAAAGATATTAGCGGGCTTAGTGGAGCTCGCTTTTACGACAATGCCTTAGAGATGTTAGAGGCGGAAGAATTTGATATTGTTTTAGAACTTATGGGAGGCTCAGACGGTGTTGCCTTAGAGTTTGTTCAAAAAGCTTTAGAAAAATCCATTCATGTGGTAACCGCCAATAAAGCTCTTTTAGCTCATCATGGTAATAGTCTGTTTGACCTTGCTGCCGAAAAGAATGTTCACCTTGGCTTTGAGGCTGCCGTTGGAGGTGGTATTCCTTGTATGAAAGGCCTAAGAGAGGGGCTTGCAGGTAACGAGATTACCGCCGTTTATGGCCTTCTTAATGGAACATCAAACTATATCCTTACCCAAATGACCCAAACAGGTGCGGCCTTTGACCAAGTGCTTAAACAGGCTCAGGAGCTTGGCTATGCCGAGGCTGACCCGAGCTTTGATGTGGGAGGCATTGATGCGGCTCATAAGCTCTCTTTGCTTGCCTCTATGGCTTTTGGCCGCAAGATTGACTTTGCTTCTGTTCGTACCGATGGAATTGAGCGAATTACCCCCGTTGATATCGCTTATGCTACAGAATTAGGATATAAAATCAAGCTCTTGGCTTTGGCTCGTAAAACATCTTATGGCATAGAGCAGCGGGTGCAAACGGTTATGCTTCCTAAAAATAATCCCATAGCTTTAGTTGATGATGTATTTAATACAGTCGTTTTAGAAGGCGACTTTATTGGTAAAGTTCAGTTTACAGGCCCTGGTGCAGGTGGTCCTGCAACGGCTTCAGCAGTTATTGCAGATATTATCGATATCGCTCGTGAGGCTTATATTCCCCCATTATCTTATAAACAACAATATCTAAAATTACCTGAGCCTTTGAAGCTTGAGGAAGCGACTAATAGATATTATTTACGTATTCAATGTATGGATAATGCAGGCTCACTGGCAAAAATCACTAAGATATTAGGTGATTCTGGACTTTCAATTGTTTCGGTACTGCAACATGAGGTTGATAAGAATCACCTTGTGCCTGTTGTATTTACTTTAGCTTCTGCTAAACGTCCGTTAGTCCTTAAAGCTATTAAAGAAATTGAAGCTTTAGAGGTTGTTAAAGCTCCTGTTATTCATTTGCGTATCGAAAAATTCTAAAAAAGAACTATAAAAAATAATGAAAATAGTGAATAATTATAAGATTATAAAAAAGAGAGGCAAATAAATGAACAGGGATGAGCTTATAGCCGAAAGTACTAAAACGGCCTCAAAAAAAAGGTGGGTACTCCGTAGGGGAGACTTATCACTGGCTCGAGATATTGAGCGAGGCTATAAGCTTAATCCTGTTACCGCTAATATCTTATCAGGCCGTGGTTTTAATATGGAGGATATCTCAGATTATCTAAAACCCAAATTATCTACATTGCTTCCTGACCCTTTTACTATGCAGGATATGAAAAAATTCTCCGTTGCTATCACCAAACTTATTTTAGCTAATGAGCCTATTGGTATCATTGGTGATTATGATGTAGATGGAGCAACAAGTACCGCCTTATTCTTGCGTTTTTTTAAAGAAATCAATCTGGAACATACCCACTATATTCCTGACCGTATCGAGGAGGGTTATGGACCAAGTAAAGGAGCTTTTGCCCATTTTAAACAACATGGAATTAAGCATATTATAGCCGTAGATTGCGGAACAACCGCTTTTGAGATTTTAGATGAAGCAGCTAAAGATGGCTTTTTTGTTCATATTTTAGACCATCATGAACCCACGCTTTTGCAACCAAATTGTATGTCTTTGGTTAATCCTAGACGCTTTGATGATGAGTCAGGCTTAGGGCATTTAGCAGCCGTTGGTGTTGTTTTTATGAGCCTTGTCGCCATTAACCGTAACCTTCGTGAAGTTCAGTATTATCAAAAGAATAACATAAAAGAACCCCAATTGATGGAACAGCTTGACCTTGTTGCCTTAGGGACAGTTTGTGATGTTGTTCCTCTTACAGGGCTCAATAGAGCCTTTGTTTTTCAAGGGCTTAAAGTTATGAGGCGGCGTGCAAATGTTGGCTTAAAACATTTATGCGACATTTCAGGTTTAAACGAAGCTCCTCAAGCTTGGCATTTAGGCTTTATGTTAGGGCCTCGTATTAATGCAGGCGGACGTGTAGGAAGCTCTGATCATGGGGCAAAATTATTAGCAAGCTTTAATGAAAAAGAAGCCCAAAAACTTGCCCAAGAACTTGATAGCTTTAATAAGCAAAGACAAGCCATAGAGCAAGAAATTATTGGTGAAGCAGAACAACAATTAGCCGCTATAGACGAGCAAGATGCCGCTATTATCATTGGGGGTGAGCATTGGCATTCGGGTGTGGTTGGGATTATTGCTTCTCGCGTTAAAGAACGGTATTTTAAACCATGCTTGGTTTGGTGTGCAGATAATGAGGGCTATTATGTTGGCTCAGGCCGCTCCATTGCAGGGGTGGATTTAGGGGCAATTATTTTATCAGCCGTTGAATGTGGCATTTTGCTTAGAGGTGGAGGCCATTCTCAAGCAGCAGGATTTACCGTTCTTCCTGAAAAATTAGAGGAGTTCAAACGCTTTATTAATGAACGTGTTACGCAACATATTCAACAAAATCAAGTTATTGCCGAACTTCATCTGGATGCCTTAATTAGCCCCGAAGCTATTCGCATTTCACTGATGAAAGACCTTGAAAAACTTGCTCCTTTTGGTATGAGTAATCCTCAGCCAAAATTTGTCATTAAAGGAAAGCTTGCTGCCGTTAGTCCTGTAGGTGTTGATAAGCAGCATTTACGTTGTATTATCAGTGCAAAACATACTCCTGATATTGTTGCAATGGCCTTTCGTGTTGCAGGGAGCAATTTAGAACAAATGTTGCTCAACGCTAAAGGCCGCTCTATTTCCATTGTAGGTACACTTAAGATAAACCAATGGAACGGGACAACTGCTCCACAGGTTATCATCGAAGATGCAGCAATGGGGTAGCTATGCTTGATATCAAATCTACCCCTCATATGCCAAAAGATGGCGGCTTTTTAGAGGATTATACTTGGATACGTCTTCTAAAAAAAGAAAAAACAATAGCCAAAACTCCACAGCCAGCCTTATTTTTAGACCGTGATGGGGTGATAAATGTGGAAAAAAGCTTTATTATTCATCCTGATATGTTTGAGCTCGAAGATGGTATTATTGAACTTATCCGCTTTTATAATCAAAAAGATTGGCCTGTGATTGTGGTGACGAATCAGTCAGGAATTGCCAAAGAAAAAATGAGCTGGAACGACTATTGGCTCATAGAAGATAGAATGATACAAGATTTAGCGGCAAATGGGGCTTTTGTTGACCTTATTTTGGCTTGCCCATGCCATCCAGAAGGTATTGCTCCATATAATGAAATTCAGCCTCCTTCACGAAAACCTGCTCCTGGTATGTTAAAATCAGCTATTGAGATATTGGCAATTGACATAAAATCATCTATAATTATTGGTGATAGAATACGAGATATTGAAGCTGGCCGCAATACAGGCTTAAGGCTTGGAATATTAAGGGATTCAGGTCACCATGAAAGCCAGCAGGAATGGCAAATAGCTCAGAAAAATCAGTGGGATAATTTTGAGCTTTTTACAATCAAAGATGTTTCTGAGGCTTTACCTATAATAAAAATAAAAATCAAAGAGTTAGATAGAGATTAATATGACAAAAATCACCCCAGAATTACTAGAAAAGTTTGAGTTTAAAGTTCCTCGATATACGAGCTATCCAACCGCACCACATTTTTCTCCAGAAGTTGGGAGTGATACCTATGTGGATTGGCTTAAAAATCAAAACCCTAATGAGCCAATTTCTCTATATATTCACGTACCTTACTGCGATACATTATGTTGGTTTTGTGCTTGTAATACTCAAATAACAAGTAACTATCGTCGTATTGAAAGCTATCTAAAATGGCTTACTGAAGAAGCCAAATTGCTTCATCAATATCTAGGCTTTAAGCCAAAAATAGCACGGCTTCATTGGGGCGGTGGCTCTCCCACTTTGCTCCAAGAAGATGACTGGAAAATGATGGGAGATTTGGTTCATCAATATTTTGACTTTACCGATGATGCTGAGCTCTCTGTTGAGCTAGATCCTCGTGATATTCAAAGGAGTTACACCCAAACTTTGTTTGATGTTGGCATTAATCGGGCAAGTATTGGGGTGCAAGATTTTGAAGAAGATGTTCAAAAAGCAATTAACCGTCTGCAACCCTTTGAAGTTGTGGAAGAAGTTGTACTTGGCTTAAGAGATGTAGGCATTGAAGATATTAATCTTGATATCATGTATGGCCTCCCTTATCAAACAGAGGAACGAACTATTGCAATGAGCGAGAAGTGCTTGAAACTTAAGCCTAAAAGAGTTGCTCTCTTTGGTTATGCTCATGTTCCTTGGATGAAGCCTCATCAAAATAAAATCCCTGAAGGGGAACTTCCTGGTAGTTGGGAGCGTTATCAACAATTTAAGCTTATTGAAGATATTCTTTCCAAAAATGGCTTAGATGCCATAGGTTTAGACCATTTTGCAGTTAAAGAAGATAGTCTTCATATTGCTCAAAGAGAAGGGCGGATGCGGCGGAATTTTCAAGGCTATACAACCGATACGGCCACAACGCTTATCGGTTTAGGGCCAAGCTCTATTGGGAGTATGCATCAGGGTTATGTACAAAACCAAGCTTCGATTAGTATGTGGAAAAGTGAGTTAAAACAAGGGTTTTTACCTGTTCATAAAGGGCTTAAGCTTACGGATGATGATCGGATGCGGCGGGCTATTATTGAGGAACTTATGTGTAACTTTAGTGTGGATTTGGATAAGGTTCTGGCTGAATATGGTCATAAAGATTTTATTCTGGATAGTGAATTAGATGCCTTAAAACTCCTTGAAAATGAAGAACTTGTTCATGTTGATGGCCATAAGATTTCTGTAGAAGTGGAGCATCGTTTATTCTTACGAGCTGCGGCAGCTGTTTTTGATGTTTACCTCAATAAGGGTAAGGCCAAACATAGCCGAGCCATTTAGGAGATATTATTGTTCAGTTTCTACCCATTTTTGCCCCTAATTGTCCATTTTTGTCCATTTTTGTCCAAAATTATCCCATTTAAACCTTAAATATCCACAAGGCTCTCCCTATGAGTGTGTGATACTGATGGACAAATAGGGGATGTTTTTGTATTTTTTCTGTTCATTTAGGGATAAAAATGGATAAATTTGGACAAAAATGGACAATTTGAGGCAACAAATCTAATCATCAATCTTTAAATCACGTAAAGCGAAAAAGGCTTGCTTATATCCATTTTGAGCGGCTTTTTTTATCCACTCAATACCATCCTTTTTATCTTGTTTAACACCTAAACCATAGTAAAGAGAATTGCCATAAAGATACTGTGCTTTGGGGTTATTTTGAGCTGCAGAAAGACGATACCAGTTAGTGGCTTGCTCGCTATTCGGTGGAACATCCCTATGGCCTGTAAAATAGAGAGATGCAAGGTCAAGCATTGCTTTATCATCACCTAAAAGAGCTGCTTTTTTTAGCCATTTTTCAGCCTCAACACCATCGCGATCAACCCCTCGACCAGCCAAGTAAAGTGCTCCTAAAACCCGCATAGCCTCAGTATCATCGGCCTTGGCCTTTTCCATCATCTGATTAAAGAGTATTTCTGAAGGGTCAAACTTTGTCGTCAAAGATGATATGTTGAAATCAGCTAGCCAAGCCTTAGCTCTTGGGTCGCCTTGCTCAGCCCCCGAACGATAAAGTCTTAAAGCTTCCGTATTGTTATATAATGCAGAGCTTTTATCAGAAAAAATAGTAGCTAAGTCATAGTAAGCCCTTGTTTCTCCTGTATTTGAAGCCCTTAAAAAATCTGTAATTGCGGCATCGATATTCTTATCTCGTCCTAAACCATCACGATAAGTAATCCCTCTAAGCCAATAAGCGGTTGGACTATTGGCATTAATGGCTTCATTAAGGTAAGGGGTGATTATTTTAGGGTCAACTTCAATCTCAGGATTGAGAAGTAAAAGCTCAATAGTATCTGTAATTCCAAGCATATAGGGAGAATTTGCAGCATCTCCTATAGGAAAGTCTTTACTAAAAATATTTACAAGATCTTGGCTGCGAATATAGCCCATATCTCCTGTTTTAAGCTTTAACTTCCACCATGGTTTACCATTTTGAATAATAAGGTCTTGAACACTCACAAGTTCTTTAAATTCAACATCTTTTAATATCTGAGAAGAGGGGGACGGCTGACTATAAATCGAGGTTGGTCCGATACTCATCTGCTGCATAGGAATAGTCAGATGAAAGCTATTTTCAACTGCAAAGGCTAAAAAGGAGCAGAAAATAAAAACAAAACCAATAGTAGAGCGTATCAGAAGAATCATTTATATAAATCCTCTGGATTTTGAATTGGCTCTGAGATGATTTTTAGTCCAGAATCCGTTACTTTATAAAAAAAACAGTCTTTTCTTCCCGTATGGCACGCCGCTCCTTTTTGCCTTACCTTTAGTAGTATTGTGTCTTTATCGCAGTCCAAAAGCATTTCAACAAGCTGCTGTTGATTGCCCGATTGCTCGCCTTTTCGCCATAGTTTCTTACGTGAGCGTGACCAGTAACACACTTGATTCTTTTGTAATGTTTCCATAATGGCTTCCTTATTCATCCATGCCATCATCAACACATCGCCACTATCAACATCAACCGAAATAGCCGCTATAAGCCCATTTTCATTGAAGTTTATTTGGTCAATAAAATCTAAATTCATAAGAGTTTCTCTTGCTTTTGTTGTCTATAAAATTTATTTTAAAATAAAGTATATTATAATGATGAGAAATAAATATGGCAATCAAAGAAGATATAATAATTAAATGTAGGGATGTTTCTTGGATAGTTGATAATAGAGCTATCTTAAGTGATGTTAACCTCGAGATAAAAAGAGGTGAATTTATTTCTCTTATTGGGCTTAATGGAGCAGGCAAAAGCAGCCTTTGTAAGCTTATTTTAGAGCTTATAAAGCCAACAAAAGGGCAAATTATCCGTCAAAAGGATTTATCAGTCTCTTATGTTCCGCAATTTTTTGATGCGAATCAACTTGTTCCTTTGAAAATTGAAGACTTTATGCAATTAACCTTGCGTAAGGTAGAGACTGAAGAAATCAAAGAACTACTTTTAGAAGTTGAGTTATGGGATAAACGTCATCTTCCTTTGCAAAGCCTTTCTGGAGGCGAGCGGCAACGCTTACTTGTGGCAAAAGCTCTTTTAAGTCATCCTAATCTTTTGGTTTTAGATGAAGCCTTTAGTCATGTGAATTTATCAGGGCAGCAAAAGTTAATCCAACTTATCAATAAGAAGAGAAAACTTATTGATTTTTCTATATTAATGGTGTCGCATGATATGTTTTGGGTTATGGCTCAGACTGACCGTGTTATTTGTGTTAATCATGGTATTTCTTGCTCAGGTGAGCCTTTAGATATCTCACAAGACCCGATGATTTCTAGCCTTTTAGGTGAAGATTTTACAAAGAATCTTGCATATTATCACCATAATCATCATCACAAACAAGTTGATAAAAATAAAAAATAAGGATAAATATCAATGTTTAACAAAGCAATGCTAACAAATAAGTTTAAGATAAAAGAGAAATAATATGGAAATATTTATTATACCGTTTATTGCATCTATACTACTTTCCTTATCCATTGCCCCATTATCTGTACTCACAAATTGGTTTAAGCTTTCATGGTTTGGTGAAACCTTAGCTCATGCAAGCTTATTAGGTGTTGGCCTTGGTGTGGTTTTTGCCATTAATCCTTTTATTGCAATTATTCTTATTAGCTTACTTTTAGCTTGGGTAACCTTTGAGCTTGCTTTTCAAGAAAAAGATGGGGATATCAGCCTATATTTAGCTATATTTTCCCATGGTTTTTTGGCTCTTGGGGCGTTGCTTGCTCTGACTAATCCTCAGGCAATTAATATTGAAAGCTTGTTGTTTGGACAAATCATTAATACAGGATTACAAGATATTATTATCCTTGCTATTATCGCTTGTTTGGCATGGTTCTTTTTGATTTACAAGAAGAAATCCATAATCCTTTCGGCCCTACATTCCGATTTAGCTGCTGTAGAAGGCGTTAAGGTTAAGCAAATTCATCTGATGATTCTTCTGCTTTTGTCTATATCTATTTCATTTTCAATCCAGTTTGTCGGCATATTGCTTATTGCATCACTACTTGTTATTCCTTCGGCAGTTGCCCGAATTTTTGCAAAAAACCCTACAGGTTTCATTGTGATAACAACAATTGTTACCCTAATAGCGGCTCTTGGAGGAGATTTTGCCGCCATTAGCTTTAATTGGCCATTTGGCCCAACAATTGTGGCTCTTGCCTTTGTAATATGGCTGTTGTTATGGAGTATAAATCGCTATTTTTTAAAGCTTTTTAAACGCTTCTGATAAATCAGCAATTAAATCGTCAGCATCTTCTAAGCCGCAATGAAGCCGAAGGCATGGATTGTTATATTTTTCATCCTTATATTGACGCGAAAGCCCTTTATCAAAGCGAGAGATAAGGCTATCATAACCTCCCCAAGAAACCCCCATACGAAACAATTTTAGCCTATTTAAAAAGGCATCAACTTTAGCATCAGGATAATCTTTTAAAATAATGCTGAATAGCCCAGGAGAGCCCGAAAAATCTCTTTGCCACAAATGGTAGTAAGGAGAATTGGGATGAGCAGGATATAATATCTCTTGCACCTCATCACGCCCTGCGAGCCAATTGGCAACCTTTAAGCCTGTCTCTTGATGCTGTTTTAGACGAACATGCAAGCTGCGAAGCCCACGAAGAGCGAGCCAACAATCTTCGGACGAAACCCCATAACCAAACATAACGGCCGAAAGTTTAAGCTTTTTCCATAAGCGTTCATCCTTTGTTGAGACCATTCCCATCAAAATATCCGAATGTCCACCCACAAATTTTGTACCCGCATGTAAAGTTACATCTACACCTAAATCAAAGGCATCACAAAATAGACCTGCAGACCATGTATTATCGTAAATCGTGATGATTTTATGCTGTTTGGCAACATCACAAATAGCTCGAATATCCGCCATTTCCATAGTTAGAGAGGCTGGGCTTTCGATATAAATCACCTTGGTATTTTCTTTAATATAAGGAGAAATATCTGTACAATCAGCAGGATACCACTGAACATCCACACCCATACGAGCCAAAAAACGTTTCGATAAACGAGAAGTTGGCCCATAAGCCGCATCACAAACTAAAACATGCTCACCTGCTTGAACAAAGCTGAGCATACCTACGCTAATTGCAGCTAAGCCTGAGGGTAGGGCAATGCAGTGATTTGCTCCTTCAAGCTCACATATAGCTTCTTCAAAAGCACGTTGTGTTGGATTAGAAATCAACCCATAAAAATCGCCTTTCCACTCATTTCTTTCACCCTCATCAAAAGCAGCTACCGTATCAAAAGTAACAGTAGAACCCTTATAAATCGGAGGGTTAACATAGCCTTGATTATTATCTTTTGTATGGCCTGATTGTAAGAGTCTTGTTTGCTTTTTCATTTTTGCCTCATGATGATTTTTTACATTGGGTCTCGTTTGCTAGTGTAGTGGAAAATTTGGAAATTTCAAATATTTTCCCTTTTGCCGAAAAAGCCCATCTTTTCTGTGGTTGCTTGTCACTAGAAAGAATAATCAAAGCTCCTGTAGGAATACGAGCATTAAGGGCAATGGGCTGCAACATATAAGCGTAATTTATGGGAGAATTAACAACAAAACGGCCATCATTTTTAACAAATATACATTTACCATGAGCCTTATGGGTAAGGTATCCGTAACTTGCAAAAAATAAAATAGTCATAAATATCAAGGTAAAGCATGGAGTTAAGAGGGTGAGGATAGGGGCTTTATATAATCCAAAGCCAAGCCATAATAATAAGGGAAGCATTGGTATATATGGACTTAACGGATAAAACCATAGGAGGATAAAATAGGCTATCAAGAAGGCAAGAAATAAGGGTTGCTTTAAGCAAAGCCATAATAATGCAATCGCTCCCCATAAGGCTAAAACAACCTGCAGTTTTAAGTCTACATAGTAGACTAAATAGAGGCGATTAAGGGTAAATAGCCCTAACCAAATAAGGAGAAAAAAACCATAAGTGAAAGAAAAGCTTATCTTTTTAACCATTCTTCTCTCACTTGCTCACGATGATAGCGTAGCCATTGCAGAGCAATAAGTGCCGTTGCATTGGTGATTTTCCCCTCATCAAGCATCTTCCAAACTTCATCACAGGGAAGAATATGGGTTTTAATATCTTCAGCTTCTACATCAAGGCCAAAAACACCACCCGCTTTTTCGCTATTAACTTGTGCGACATAAAGGTGAATAAACTCACTAACTGCACCAGGGCTAACAAAAAACGGTTGAATATATTTAAGGTTGGCAATCTCTAGATTGGCCTCTTCTTTGGTTTCTCTTATAGCGACATCATCGATTGTTTCACCTTCATCAATAATACCCGCTATAATCTCGTACATCCATGATGTTGTTTGTTTATTTTGCCAATGAGGATTTTGTATACCCACAAAAACACCCGGGCGAAACTGCTCAATAAGAATAATCACATCTTTTATCGGATCATATGGTAAAACCGCTACAGCGTGGCCACGCTCAAAAATCTCACGTTCGACCACAGCCCCCATTTTCCCGTTAAACTGACGATAGGAAAAGCGATATTTATTGACTTCAAAATAACCTTTAAATTCTTCAGACTTTTCTAATAACTCAACCTTATAATCCATTGAAACCTCGATTAACTTTGATAAACATGGCATAAAGATATAGGCCTCGAGCGATAAAAGAAAGCAAAAAAGCAATCCATAAACGGTGAACCTCTAAATTTACTGGAAGAATATAATAACTTATTCCAAAAGCTAAAGCGGCAAAAATACTTGCATTTCTTAAATGTTTAATCTCTTTAAGGCCCAAAATAATGCCATCAAAAGTAAAGGCAATAATCATTGGAATTGGTAAAATAAGAAACCAAATTTTATAGGCTAAAATATTTTCAATCACCATGGGAATATGCGTAAAAAATCGCCCTATATATGTGATATTCATATAAATAAAGAATGATAGCATAATACCCAAAAGACCATTAATCACAAAGGCATCTTTGGTAATTGTATAAATTTGGGGGTATTTCTTTTGACCTAAAGAACGTCCGATTAGTGTTGAAGAGGCATCTCCAAAAGCCTCTAAACTTGTTGTAAGCATCAGTAGTATTTGTAAAATAATACCATTAGCCGCAATGATATTTGTATCAATAAACCCTGTCGAAAAGCGGTTAAATAGCATAAAAATACTGATTAAACACAATGTTCTAACAAATAAATGACCATTCACTTTGAATATACGAATAATGTCGTTATAAGCAAGGGCTTCTTTGAGAACTCGCCATGAAAAATGTTGAAATATATCTGTCTTTTTGCATAAAATATAAAGAAGCACCACAAAGCTTCCTAGCTCTGCCAAAACAGTCCCTATGGCTATTCCCTTGATATTATAGTCTAAAATAATCACAAATAAGATATTAAAACCTATAGTTAATATACCAAAGGTAAAATCATAAACCAAAATATATAAACTCTTTTTATTCGCAAGCAGCCAAGCTGAAGCCATATACGAAAATAAAGGAATAAAAAAGAAGTAGATACGAATATTCAAATAGTCCTTTATCGGATCAATAATTTGAGCTTCTGGATTGATTATCGTAAAAATAATCCGAAAAATAACAGGGTGGAATATAGTAACCGCAATAGCTAAAATAAGCCCAATAGTTGCATTACGGTAGAAAATGGCCTTGACTTCCTTTTTATCATTCATACCAATTGCAACAGAGGTTAACGATAATGTTCCTATAAATAAAAAAGAGAAAAACCAGATTATCTGAGCATATGTAAGTGCTGCAACAGCCAAGCCCGCAAGCCATAAAGCATTATCTTTAAAGCCAAGCATCTTTGTATCAATCATACCCACAATAGGGTTAATCATCATAGAGATAACTAATGGTAACGCAATGACAATAATCGACTTATAATAGGTTTTTGTTCCCATAAATTAAAGACTTTCAGATAAAAGGAGATACTCGTAACTACTTGTAGCAATATTCCTATTTTTTCGCTATAGTTATTTTGAGATGAACATAAAGTTTTTAGGAGTTCTTTATGAGTGATTTTTTAAATAATACACCTGAGCTTTGGATGGCTAAACTTCCACTCCCTAACAAAGAAAGCCATAAACATAATCGGGGGCATTTGCTAATTTCGGGTAGCCGAGAAATGACAGGAGCTTCACGCTTAAGTGCAAGAGGAGCAAGAAGAATGGGTTGCGGGCTTGTTTATCTAGCGGTTCCTCATGAGGTTGCTCCAATTTATATGACAGATAGTCCGAGCAATATTGTTCTGCGTTCAGAAGATTCGGGGGCTTTTCGCTCAGCTATTCGTAAATCCCAAGCTACGGCTATTTTAGTGGGGCCAGGAATGAAAGAATCTGACACAACAAGAGAGATTATTCAACGAGCTTTACATGCAAATGTTCCTACACTTATTGATGCAGGTGGTATTGGAGTCTTTACAAATAAGCCTGAACGTTTAAAAAAAGCAATTACGAATCAGGCTGTTATTACACCACATATGGGAGAATATGAAAAACTCTTTGGCTCTGACAATAAGACGGCGGCTCAAAAGGCCTTGGATATGGCAAAATATCTTAAAGCAACGGTAGTCCTCAAAGGCTCAGAAACATATATTGCAACTTATGATGGTCGTGTTGCAAAAACTGAAACAGCTAATCCTTGGCTCGCTATTGGTGGGACAGGTGATGTTTTAAGTGGTCAAATTGCGGCATTGTTGGCTCAAGGTATGGATTCATTTTTGGCTGCTTGTGCAGGCGTTTGGTTTCATCGTCAGGCAGCTGAAATTATTGGAGTAGGGCTTGTTGCCGAAGATATTCCAGAGCATTTAATGCATGTTTGGAAAGAGCTTCTAAAGGATTGAAAAACTATATAAAGAACAATTTTGAATAATTTTATTGACTTTAGAATTTATTTTTGTAAAGTGTGAGCTTGATGTAAGGCATAACTGCCAACACTATTGCGGGTGTGGCGGAACTGGTAGACGCACTGGATTTAGGTTCCAGCGACTTCGGTCATGGGGGTTCGATTCCCTTCACCCGTACCATAACGAGTTATGTACTTCTTTATTCAGGTAGGGAAGTATTTTTTTTAAAAGAAACTGGATTAAAAAATGGATATCAAAGAACTCAAAAACAAAGGTCTAAATCATGAATATGAAATCACTGTTCCTGCAAAAGATGTGGATAGTCGTGTTTCTAGCCGATTAAGCCAAATAGGTAAGCAAGTAAAAATAGCAGGTTTCCGCCCTGGCAAAGTTCCTCCTAGGGTTCTTGAGCAGCGTTATGGTCAAGCAGCGATGGGTGAAGTTCTTGAGCAATTGGTAAATGAGAGCGTGGGTTCTTTATTCGAAGAGAAAAAAATCCGCCCTGCATTACAACCTCAGATTGAGGTGAAATCATATGATCGTAAAAAAGGGTTAGAGTTCATTCTTAAGGCAGAGATTCTTCCAGAAGTTTCTCATATGGATTATGCTAAACTTTCTTTAGTGAAAAAAGTTGCAAAAATTAATGATAGCGAAATTAAAGAATCTTTAGAAAATATTGCATCATCACATTCAGCTTCTGAACCCATAAAAACAAAACGTGCTGCAAAAGAAGGCGATATCGCTGTTATTGACTTTGTTGGCCGTGTTGATGGAACAGAATTTGCTGGCGGTAAAGGTGAGGCTTATCCTTTAGAACTTGGTAGCCATATGTTTATTCCAGGCTTTGAAGAGCAAGTTGTTGGTCATAAACCAGACGAAACATTTGATGTTAACGTAACATTCCCCAAAGAATATGGTGCTAAAGAATTAGCAGGCAAGGATGCGGTTTTTGAAGTTTCTCTTAAAGAAATCCAAAAGAAAGTTCCTGCAAAGGTTGATGATGAACTTGCTAAAAAACTTGGCCTTGAAGATGCAAAAGCTCTTAAAGTAGCCGTTAAAGAACAACATGAAAAACAATATGATGGCCTATCACGCAACCATCTTAAACGTGAACTTTTAGATGCTTTAGATGAGGAATATCGCTTTGATATCCCTCAAGGCCTTGTTGACCAAGAGCTCAATAATATTGTGCAACAATGGCAACATCAAAAAGATAATAATCCTGAGGCTCTTGGTGATGAAGCCAATGCAACTGAAGAAGATATTAGAAGTGAGTACCAAAAAATTGCTGAACGCCGTGTTCGTTTAGGTTTAGTTTTAACTGACCTTGGCCGTCAAGAAAATATTAAAGTAACTGATGAAGATCGCCAACAAGTTTTAATGCGTGAAGTTCAGCGTTTCCCTGGTCAAGAGCAACAAATTTTTGATTACTTCCAAAAAAATCCTCAGGCTTTAGCTGCTTTAGAAGCTCCTGTTTTAGAAGAACGTGTGATTGATCTCATCATTAGCAAAGCAAAAGTTAAAGAAGAAACTGTTAGCGTAGAAGATTTAATGAAAGAGCTTGAGGAAGATGAAGCTCCAAAGAAGAAACCTGCTGCTAAAAAGGCTCCTGCTAAAAAGGCTGAACCTAAAAAAGCTACAGAAAAGAAACCTGCTGCAAAAAAAGCTCCTGCTAAAAAGGCCGAGCATAAAAAAGCTGCAGAAAAGAAACCTGCTGCTAAAAAAGCAACTACTAAAAAAACGACAGCGAAAAGCCTGCTGCTAAAAAGTAATTTGATAATTTTTATTAATCAGTTTAATATGTTCAGCCAGACCGTTATTTTAGATGGTCTGGCTATATTTTACAAAAGGATAAAAGCTCTATGAACTATGCCGATAACTATGCCGCACTAATTCCCACTGTAATTGAAAGTACAGGTAGGGGAGAACGTGCTTTTGATATTTATTCACGACTCCTGCGTGAGCGTGTTGTTTTTATTACAGGGCCAATTGAAGATCATATGGCATCGCTTATTTGTGCTCAGCTTCTCTTTTTAGAGGCGGAGAATCCTAATCGTGATATTTCTATCTATATTAACTCTCCTGGCGGTGTGGTTACAGCGGGTATGTCTATTTATGATACAATGCAATATATCAAACCTGAGATTGAAACCGTATGTCTAGGCCAAGCATGTTCTATGGGCTCACTCTTATTAGCAGCGGGGAGCGAAGGGCGGCGTATTGCTCTTCCTAATGCAAGGGTTATGGTACATCAACCTTCTGGTGGGGCTCAAGGTCAGGCCACCGATATTGAAATTCATGCAAAAGAGATTTTATCGATGCGTAAAAAGTTAAATCAAATTTACGTAAAACATACAGGGCAAAAGCTTGCAACTATCGAAAAAGCATTAGAGCGAGATAACTTTATGAGTCCAGAAGAAGCCAAAAAATTTGGTATTATTGATAAAATTGTAGAAAAGCGTTTGAGTGCGTAATTTTTAGGAGTAGAAAATGACAGAGCAAAACAAGACAGAATTACATTGCTCATTTTGCGAGAAAAAAGAAAAAGATGTTAAAAAGCTTATTGCAGGGCTTGATAACACATATATTTGCGATGAATGTGTTTTGCTTGGCTGGGAGGTCTTGAATGAGCATGCTCCTACTGCAGAACAAAATGCTACTCAAAAGCTCACTCAACCTGCTTTACCAAAACCAAAGGAAATCTTTGAAGCTCTTAATGAGTTTGTTATTGGTCAGGAAGATGCAAAAAAGGTTCTTTCTGTTGCGGTATATAATCATTATAAACGCCTTGATCAGGAAGATAATCATGATGATGTTCGGATATCAAAATCCAATATTTTGATGGTAGGACCTACAGGGAGTGGTAAAACATTTTTGGCTCAAACTTTAGCTAATATCTTAAATGTTCCTTTTACAATTGCCGATGCAACAACATTAACCGAGGCAGGTTATGTGGGGGAAGATGTGGAAAATATTATCTTAAAACTTCTCCAAGCAGCTGATTATAATGTGGAACAAGCAGAACGTGGTATTATCTATATTGATGAGATTGATAAAATTACCCGTAAGTCCGAAAATCCTTCTATCACCCGAGATGTTTCAGGTGAGGGGGTACAACAAGCCTTACTCAAAATCATTGAAGGCACGGTGGCAAGTGTTCCTCCACAAGGAGGACGCAAACATCCGCAACAAGAATATATTCAGATAGATACATCTAATATTCTCTTTATTTGTGGTGGTGCTTTTTCGAGACTTGATCGTGTTATTAAAGACCGTACAAGTAAATCAGGCGTAGGTTTTGGTGCAATTGTTGCTGCTCCTGATGAGCGAAGTGATGGAGAAATTTTTAAGCTAACCGAAGCTGAAGATTTAATGAAATATGGTTTGATTGCAGAATTTGTTGGCCGTTTACCCATTTTAGTAACATTAGATGAGTTGCACAAAGATGATTTAATCCGTATTTTGAAAGAACCTAAAAATGCTCTTGTTAAACAATATAGCAAACTTATTGAAATGGATGGAGCTAAGCTAACATTTAGTGATGAGGCTCTAGATGCCGTTGCTGATAAGGCTCTCGAAAGAAATACTGGGGCAAGGGGCTTAAGAACAATCATCGAAAATACTCTTTTAGGAATTATGTACGATTTACCCTCAATGCAAAATGTTTCAGAGGTTATTGTTAATGAGCAGTCTGTTACAGAAGGGGAAATGCCAACACTCATATATAAAGAGCCTGCAAAGAAGAAGGCATAAAAGAAGAGCAAGCTATTTAAATTTTTTACTAAGCCCCTTGCTTTTTTAAGGGGCTTGTTCCATATCTAATAGGACAATTAAAGACAAAAATCTAAAGATGCTATTTTATAGGTTTTGATTTTTGGGCTACGAAAAATAAGGAAGTAAATATGTCTGAAGAAAAAAAAGAAACATCACAAGAAGAAAACCAAACTATTGCGTTGCTCCCCTTACGTGATATTGTGGTTTTTCCTCATATGGCAGTTCCTCTTTTTGTGGGAAGAGATAAGTCTATTAAGGCCTTAGAAGAAGTTATAGAAGAAAGTCGTGAGATTTTTCTTATCTCTCAAAAAGACCCTTCTATTGATGATCCTACGCAAGATGATATTTATCAGATAGGAACAGTGGCTCGTATTATGCAACTACTCCGCTTGCCTGACGGTACAGTTAAAGTACTGGTTGAAGGTAAGTCTCGTGCAAAAATAACAAAATTACACGACGAAAACGATTATATGACAGTTGATATTCAACCTTTGGATGATATTGCAGCCAAAGAAGATATATCAGAATCTATTAATGAACTTAAACGTAAGTTTGAGCAATATGTCCGCTTAGGTAAAAAAGTTGCTCCAGAAGTTTTATCTAATGTCAAAACTATTGATGACCCAAGTAGCTTAATCGATACGATTGCATCTCACTTAGCTCAAGATGTTTCCCATAAACAAGAGATACTAGAGGCATTAGATATTGAGGAACGGGTGAATATTGCCATTGAAAAGATTGAAAATGATATTGATGTTTTTCAGGTTGATAAAAAAATCCGTGGCCGTGTAAAACGCTCTATGGAAAAAACCCAACGTGAATATTACCTCAATGAGCAAATGAAGGCGATTCAACTTGAGCTTAATGATGGTGAAGAAGATAATGAAGTCATTGAGATTGAAAAGAAGATTGATGCAACTGATCTTTCAGAAGAGGCAAAAGAAAAAGCAACTGCTGAACTAAAAAAAATGAAAATGATGAGTCCAATGTCTGCAGAGGCAACTGTGGTTCGTAATTATTTAGATTGGCTCTTAGATATTCCATGGAATAAACGTGATAAGGTTGAAAAAACACTTAAACAAGCTGAAAAAATTCTTGACCGTGATCATTATGGTCTAGAAAAAGTTAAAGAACGTGTTTTAGAATATCTGGCGGTTCAACAACGTTCCGAAAAAATTCGTGGTCCTATTTTATGTCTAGTTGGACCTCCTGGTGTGGGTAAAACCTCCTTAGGGCAATCCATTGCAGAAGCTGCAGGACGGAAATTTGTTCGGATGAGCCTTGGTGGTGTTCGAGATGAAGCTGAGATTCGTGGTCATAGAAGAACATATATCGGTTCTCAACCAGGAAAAATTATTCAAAGTATCAAAAAGTCAAAAGTTTCAAACCCAATGTTTCTTTTAGATGAGATTGATAAGTTGAGCCAAGATTACCGTGGTGATCCAGCATCAGCTCTTTTAGAGGTTCTAGATCCTGAACAAAATTCTACATTTATGGATCATTATTTGGAAGTCGAATATGATTTATCGGATGTCATGTTTATTGCAACAGCAAACTCACTGAATTTACCTGCTCCATTATTAGATCGTATGGAGGTGATTAATCTTTCGGGCTATACCGAAGATGAAAAAATGGAAATTGCTAAACGTCATATCATTAAAAAACAAATGGATCTTAATGGTATTAGGGAAGATGAGTGGGCAATCGATGATGAAGCTATTCGCGATATGATACGATATTATTCTCGTGAAAGCGGAGTGCGGAGCTTGGAGCGTGAAATTGCTAAAGTTATTCGCAAATCACTTAAAGAGATTCTATCCGAAGATAAAACCTCTATCCATATAACATCTGAAAATCTTGGTGATTACGCAGGTGTTCGTAAGTTTCGCTTTGGTGTGGCTGAAGAAAAAGACCAAGTTGGTGTAACAACTGGCTTAGGTTGGACCCCTGTTGGTGGCGAGCTTCTTTCTATCGAAGCTGTGGAACTCAGAGGCAAAGGGAATATGAAGCTAACAGGAAAACTTGGTGAGGTAATGCAAGAATCCATCCAAACGGCTCGTTCTTACGTGCACTCACGGGCGAATCTGTATGGAATCCCTTATAGTAAGTTTGAAGATAAAGATATTCACCTTCATGTTCCTGAAGGGGCGATTCCCAAAGATGGACCCTCAGCAGGGACTGCTATGGTTACAAGTATTGTTTCTGTTTTAACCAATAATCCTGTACGTAAAGATATTGCTATGACAGGTGAGGTAACCTTACGGGGGAATGTTTTGGCTATTGGCGGCCTTAAGGAAAAACTATTAGCAGCTCTTCGTGGTGGTATTAAAACAGTATTTATTCCTAAGGATAATGCAAAAGATATTGTAGAAATACCTGATAATGTTAAGGAAGGTTTAGAGATTATTCTTGTGGAGCATGTGGATAGTGTTCTAGAGAGAGCTTTAGTGAATGATTTAGTACCTATTAATGAGGTCGAAATGCCATCTGAAGGAAAAGCTATAGCATCTCATCACTAAGCGAATCGAGGGAAATACCCCCATAAAAAACCCGCATTAGTTGTAAATATTGTGGTTTCTACCTGTTTTTAGGTGGTTTTTACAAGGGTTTATGGCAAAAATAGCAAAAAAATAACATTTTTTTAATATTTTCTCTATTTCACACTTGACCATTCTTTAGATTTAGTTCACTTAATAAATGTTTAGAGTTTTAAGCTTTTGCTTGAAATTAGGATTAATAATAATTTGACCGTAACAAATCGTACGTTAGAGTTTAATTCTCATATTCGTTATTGGTTTGTAGATATGAAGGGGTCTAAAAAATGAATAAAAATGAACTCGAACCTGAAGTAGCAAAATCAGCTCGACATTCAAAAGCTGAAGCTGGCCGAGCTGTTGAAGCAGAAATTGAAACTGTTACTGGTCCTATAGCTAAAGGTGATGAAGAACGCCTCGTTGGATTTGGTACTTTTAACACACAAAAACGTGCAGCGACAACAGGTCGTAACCCACGCACACAAGAACCAATGAAAATTCCAGCATCTATCCAACCCCGTTTTAAAGCTGGTAAAGTGCTTAAAGAATCAGTACAAGTTCTTCTTAAAAAATAGTATTTTTTAAAAGAATGATTTTTTTTCAAATACCCTCATCTTTTTATTTGACAAGGTGAGGGTATTTGATTATAAAGGCTCTTGTCTTTGACGAAAGGGTGGTTAGCTCAGCTGGGAGAGCGACTGGTTTACACCCAGTAGGTCAGCGGTTCGATCCCGTTACCACCCACCATTTTTTTATAGGGAAAACAGCTTATAATAAATAAAGTTGAGCTGTTTTTTTTAGCAATAAGCGGGTGTAGCTCAGTTGGTTAGAGCGCCGGC
>JBKEBO010000035.1:0-18914 GCA_047973205.1 Alphaproteobacteria bacterium
CTTGCAGGGCTGGATGATGAATATTTTAGCCGCATTAACTGCTTATCAAATCAAGCCTTTTAAACCATCCATAAAGCCTGTGCTATACTCTAACACAGCCCTTATACGAATCTGAGGTTAAGTTATATTAGGCCAACGTTTTATATCATTTTGAATATTAAGTAAATCTAAAATACGGTCGATACTATCATCAACCATTTCATCGATTGTTTGCGGCTTTGCCCAAAAAGCAGGAACAGGTGGTGCAATAATCGCCCCCCAATCGCTAGCCTTTTTCATAAGCTCTAAATGCCCTGAATGTAGCGGTGTTTCTCGAACCATCAAGATAAGCTTACGTCTTTGCTTTAAATGAACATCGGCTGCACGTATCATTAAATTCTCATTATAACTATTGGCAATACCCGAAAGCGTACGGATGGAACAAGGAGCTATAATCATAGCCGAAGTTAAAAAAGAGCCTGAAGAGGGTGCTGCGGCTAAATCTTTATTGGAATAGACTTCCGTGGCAAGCTCTTTGAGCTCTCGCATGGAGATATTACACTCATGCTTAAGGGTTGTAAGGCCACCTTCTGAGACGATAAGATGCCGAGGAATATCAAGTTCTTTAAGCTTATTTAGCAAGCAAAGACTATAAATAGCCCCACTCGCTCCCGATATACCAACTATGATGGGGGCAATTTTCATAAAAAACCTATTTTATTTTGTTTCAATATCACGTAAACTTAAGCTTCTATTTTAATAAGGATAGCATAAAAATGCAAAAATTGAAAAAACAATTCTTTATTGCTCTATCTCTTGGCTTGTTGATCATATTGGCTGCTTGTGAAAAAAATCATGTTTTTGAGCCAAATAAATATAACCGAAGCTCAGCTGCTTTTGCTAAGCCCATCACTAATCGGGGGAATTTGGTGGTTTGTACAAACCAAGTAGGAAGCAAAGGTAAAGAAATAGCTCAAAATATTGCTAAACAAGAATGTGCGAAATTTGGCAAACGAGCTGTATATCATAGTTATTCTGTTGCTACATGCCCTTTAACAATACCTAATAGCTGGCATTTTAATTGTATTGCTCCTTAAGATAGTTTTGCTTAAGATACTCAACAATCGGAGTATCATTAACATAAACATCTAAAATCCGCCCTTTACCATCTTTAATAGCTAAAGTTGCATAAACCAAATTATCTTTGATAATCTCATTGATATGTTTATCTAAAAGTTTGGCATATTCTTCTTGAAGATAAAAGCGAGAAAATGGAATACTCAATCTGTTATTATAAGATATATAGCCTTGTAAATAGCTATTTGAGGGCTTTTCATCATCAAGAGCATAAGCATCTAATGCTTCAGCAAAACCCCACTCATCAGCTTTTATTAATATGTCATAAACTTTACTAACCTTTTTATCAGTACTTTCAGGAAGCTCTAAATCCATAAAGTTCAAATATAAATATCGTCCACGAAAAGCATCGTAAGGATCAGCAGGTTGAAGGTGAAATTTGTAAACATAGCCACTACGTCTTAAGCTTTCATAAGAAAATATTACCTGAAAAAGTAAGCCAAGTTGCACTAAAAGAAGTGCTAAAACTCCTATGCTACGAAGTATATTCTTATGTTTAAGCATGGGCTTGCTCCTTTTTATGCTCTCTTTTTTTACGTAGCATAATAATATTACTTATAAGAAAGAATATACCAATAACAATAAAACTCACCCCTTTAACAACAAGGCTCATATCACTTTCAAAAAATCGTGTGATAATCAAGATACATAAAATAGCTAAACCCACATTGCTCTGCCACATAAGATTTAGCTTACTTCCTAAATAAAGATAATAAACACCAAGATAAATCAACATTATATTAGCTAAAATAGAGCATAACCAGTAGGCCTCGAACATCACTAAAAATACTGCAATAAGAACCATAAGTGAGGCCATTTGAATACCTCCCAAATGAATGGGTGTTTTTTTATAGCTTATGACAACAGAAATAATGTTGATAAACAACAAAATAAGCCAAAGAATATTATTAAGAACAAAAGGTTCAAACTCATCGGCAATTTCTTTAAAAAGAGAAAAGCTCATAAGATAAATCAAAGTGAGCATTGCCAAACCACTTAAAAGAATAAACCCATTCGTTCCTCTATAGTCCTTTTGCCAAATAAAGGATAAATAACCAATCAGCAACCATAAGGTGGGTAATATAACCATGAAAAGAAAAGCAGCAAACTCATACTTCTCTAAATAGCTTGCAAAAACAATCCAGTAAGGTAAAGAGAAAACAGGAAGCAACCATTGCAAAGCCATTACCTCATAGCGGCTATTAGAATCTGTGTTATTTTGGTAGAGCCTAAAAAAGTAATAACCAAAAGGAATACAAAAGAAAAGAACTTGAACGGCCTTTTGAACCATACTCATTTCAGCAGAGTTCCACTCATAAAGAGATTGCTGTGCTAAAATAGAAGCCAAAATACCAAAGATAGAAACAATAATAAATCGCGGTAAAATGAATATGAGCGGTAAAGTGAGCAATAACCAATTACGAAGAAAAATTTCTAAACTTGACTGGACTTGATAAATTTGACCAATAAGGCTCATGCAAGCCCCTGTACTTAAAAACGATAAAAGTAAAAATCCTTGTAATAGCCCTTCCTTTTGTGGATATTTGAGCAAAATAAAAATAAGTGTACCATAGCTTAAAATAATCGGCATAAAGCTTAAAGCGAGTTTTGTTGTTTGGTTTAGCTGAGCCCAATTATAGGCAATCAGAAGTATAACACCTAAGCCAATAAGTGTTACCCCTATAAGTACAATAGCAAGTTGCAAAAAACTATGGGGCTCCTCATCTTTACCCTCATAATATTGGGCTATTTTTTCTTTTGCCTCTAGATCAATGATATGGTGCTTAAGCAATTCATCTAATTGCTTTTGCAGATTAGCCATTGCTTTAATCCTATCCGTTGGTCAGTTTATTTTTTGCTTTTCGTTGCTCAATAAAGCCATGAACCACGTTCCAATGAATATTTTTTCCTATGGCTTCATAATAGTCTTCGGCAAATTCTCTAATTGCCCCTGCTCCTCCGTAAGACTTTAGCTGAAAGCTAGCTGATGGAACAGTCTGTACGGCGGCATCTCCCACAATCACTCCCAAACCAACCGCCTCAAAAGCAGGAACATCGTTAATATCATCACCAATATGAGCGACTTCTTCCATAGAGATTCCCATTTGCTTACAAATTTCGTGTAATCTTTGAGCCTTATCAAAAACACTTATTTCAACAAAATCCATGGCTAAAGCCTCACCCCGACTAGCAATAGAGGCCACTTTACCTGTGGTCATCATTGCTGTTTTTATGCCTGCAGCTTGTAAGAGCAAAATACCAATACCATCTTTAACCTGATAACGCCTTGCCTCAGTTTTTCCATCAAGATAATAGAGGCTACCGTCAGTCATAGTACCGTCTACATCAACCGAAACCAGTTTAATTTTTTTAAGATAGTTTAGATATTCTTCCCGCTTAAGCATATTATATTTTCCTTCAGATATGTACTTCATTCTGTTTTATGTTATAGTGGCTCTGATATTTAAAGTTATAATTAAGGTAGTATATAAATGGATAATCAACAAGAACAAAAATGGCCCTTTTTTATTCCATATATTTTTCGTCCAAGATATGACCTTGCCATTGAACGACCTCCCTTTTTAAAGTATGTTGTGATACTGCTTATCTACTTTGGCTTCATGATTGCAGCTAATCTTATGCAAACGGTTTTATTTTTACCTATTAATGCCTTTGCTACTGAAAAATTTACTAAATTTTTAGAAGACTTTAATAATAGTTTTCCTAATATATGGCTACAATTTTTAATGGTTGGCTTTATTGCTCCCTTAATGGAGGAGCTATGGTTTCGTTTTCCCTTAAAGCTTTACTCACGAAAAATCATGGTGGGTGCTTATGGGCTTATTAGCCTTTATATAGTTGGTACATCATTACACACTCTTTTATATTCAGCAAAGCCCATAACATCAGGTGATTTTGTAACATTAATATTCTTTTTGATTGTCTTTGGGCTTACCATCTTTTTTGCAACTGCGAACTATAACAAGATAGAGCAATTTTACCACCGTTACTTTCCTTTTTTATTTTGGCTTTCGGTTGTGAGCTTTGGGGCTATCCATGCCTTTAATATTACTGTTGAAGAATGGAGTATTCCTATGGCTTATCTGCTCTTTGCTTATGCTATTGGTCGAGGATTAATTGGGCTTATTTTAACTTACGCACGAATGCGTCATGGTTTATTGGCTGCTATTTTACTTCATATGGCAAATAATAGTTTAGCGGTTGCTACAAGTGCATTTATTTTATTACGTTAAATAGCACGTGCCGTATAACGAGCAATCATCAACTCTTCATTCGTCGGGATAACAATTGCGGGAATACGACTTTCCTCGGTTGTTATCTTGCCTAAAAAGCGAATATGTTTTTGATTGAGCTGCTCATCTAGGATAATATCAAAAGCCTTAAGATATTCAACAATCATCTGGCGAATAAGAACGCTATTTTCACCAATACCCCCCGTAAATACAATGGCATCTACATGACCTAAAGGGACAAAATAAGAGCCAATATATTTAGCGGCCCAATAAGCAAAAACATCTAAGGCCGTTTGAGCTCGTTCATTACCTTTTTGAGCGGCGGCAATAATCTTTCGACAATCAGATGATACGCCCGATATACCATAAAGCCCTGATTCCTTATTTAAAATATCTTTAACTTCTTTAATAGAATAGCCTAACTCATCTTGCAGATAAAAGATAATCGAAGGGTCCAAATGCCCTGAACGTGTTCCCATAAGCAGCCCATCAAGAGGAGTCATGCCCATGGAGGTATCTACCGATATACCATTTTTTATAGCGGCAATAGAAGCTCCATTGCCTAGGTGAGCAGATATAATATTCAGCTCATTAATGGGTTTATTTAAAAACTTAGCGGCTTCTTCCACCATAAAACCATGGGAAGAGCCATGAAAACCATAGCGGCGAATTTTATGCTCACGATAAAATTTGTAAGGTAAGCCATATAAAAAAGAATTTTTGGGCATATAAGCATGAAAAGCTGTATCAAAAACACCTATATGAGGAATATCTGTAAAAGCTTCCATAGCCGCCCTTATTCCATTGATATTAGCTGGATTATGTAAAGGAGCAAGGGGAGATAAAGCCTCTAATTCTTTAAGAATATCTTCACTCATCAATGTAGGTTCTTTAAATTTTTCGCCTCCATGAACAGTTCGATGGCCAACGGCTGCAATAGGGCTTGTAAGCCCATCAACTTCAGGAATAATTTTATTAATGATAAATCTTACTACATCAACAACTTTGGTATCAGCATCAAAACGAGCATCAAATTCAACATCACCAATTTCCCATTCAATGCGAGCATCCGAAAGGCCTAAATTTTCGGCTAAACCTGATACAAGTTCATTTTCACTATCACTATCGATAATCGAAAACTTCAGGCTCGAACTTCCTGCATTAATCACAAATATTGGTGTCATTTTTTTTCCTTATTTTTTCCTTATCTTTTTTACCTAAAGTAAATATCTGCTCCGAGTTTTGCCAATTTTTTATCCATATCCTGATAGCCTCGCAAAATATGATATACAGAGGTTAAGTGGCTTTCACCATCGGCCACAAGTGCGGCTAGCACCAAACATGCACCTGCTCGAATATCGGCAATATCTACCTTTGCTCCCCTTAGAGGTAAACCACCTTCAATATCAAAATCTGTACGATTATGAACAATAGCCGCACCCATTGTATTAAGCTCATCTGCATGGCGATAACGATTTTCGAACATGGTTTCTTTAATACTACTTTTGCCGTGAGCCTGTGTAGCGACAACCAGTGCCATTGGCTGATTATCTGTAGAAAATTCAGGGAAAGGTCCTGTAGAAAGCTCAAAAGATTTTAGGCCTGTTTCTTTCCGCTTGGCTGTTAAATCGCTACCTTGCCAAACAAGCTGTATGCCCACCTGCTCTAAAAAGCAGCTCTCAGCTCCCAACACATTAGAAAATACATTCTTACAAATAATCTCACCACCCGTTAGCCCTGCAGCACATAAAAAAGTAAAAAGCTCTATACGGTCAGGAATAATTGTTGCTTCAGCCTCTTGAAACTCTTTAATACCCTCAATTTCGATGGTTGAAGTCCCTGCTCCACGAACCTTTACACCCATAGATACTAAAAGCTCTGCTAAATTGATAATCTCAGGCTCTCTTGCAGCGTTTTCAATAATGGTTTTACCACGAGCCCGTGCAGCTGCAATCATGATGTTTTCGGTTGCTCCTACTGAGGGAAAGCCAAGCTGCATTAGTCCGCCATGTAGCCCTTTAGGAGCTTTAAAGATAATTGTATCTTTAGTATAGCTTGTAATAGCACCCATTTTCTCAAAGGCAAATACATGAATATCAATAGGGCGTTTGCCAATAGCATCACCCCCTGGTAAGGGAATTTCCACTTCACCAAAACGTTCTAATAATGCTCCAATAAAAAGGGTTGAAGCTCTAATATCAGCAGCACCTTCAAAAATATCCTCACGGCTTAAGGATAAATCTTTAGGGTCAAAATGAATATAATTTTCCTTAAGATTTTTGTTTACCTTACAACCCAAACGCTCTAACATTCGGCAAACAATACGAATATCGCTAATATCAGGAACATTATGCAAGGTTACAGGCATATTGCTTGTGGCTACGGCAATGAGCAAAGGTAAGGCTGCATTTTTTGCACCAGAAACAATGACTTCGCCTTCTAGTTCTTTGCCACCTTTAATAACAAGTTCTGTATATTTTGTATCTTTGATCACTAAAAATATTCTTCCTTAAAAAATTTGTTGATTATCAGTAACAATATTTTGCCCATAAATCAAGTTGCTTTCGCCTTTTTTCCTTTAAATATGCTATAGCCATAAAGGCATAATGCCATCCAAATAAAAATAAAGGTAATTAGTTTATTTGCATCAAAATGCTCATGCCAAAAAAATACACTGGTGATAAACTGCATAGATGGTACAGACCAAAACAACACAGAGTAAACAGAATAGTCAATAGTTTTATAGGCAATACCAGAGAAAAACAATGGCAAGACCGTAAATAATCCCACCGAAGCCGCAGCCCAATAAATAGCTGAACTATCAGGAAGAATTTTAAACATATCACTAACATTAAATATATAATAAAGTAGTGGCACAAAAACTATCATAAGTAATATTTCTAAAAATAATCCCGAAAAGGCATCTAGCGGTATGGCTCTTTTAACAAAGCCATAAAGAGCAAAGCTTAAAGCCACACTCATCGATATTAGTGGTAGTGAGCCTGCAACAAAAATGCTCCATAATATGCCCATTACGGCTAAAGCAATGGCGATAACTTGTAATAAACTTAAGCGTTCTTTAAAAAACACCATGCCCAAAGTGATACCTAATAAGGGCATAATGTAATAACCAAGAGCGGCTTGGTTGAGTTGATCAACCTTAACGGCATAAATAAAAGTAAACCAGTTAATCCCAATTAAAGCAGCTGATATAAATTGTAAAGCCAAAATTCGCAGATTAAAAAGTCTTTTAATAACACTAAGTTTGTTACGAAAAATCTGAACTAAAAGCACCACAAAAAAGGCAAAGAACACCCGAATAGACATCACACTCAATGGGCTTTCCACATAGCTAAGCACTCGGGTTGCTGAGGGTAAAACTAACCCCCACATTAAAAAAGCAACAATGCTACTAAGTAGCCCTACTTGTTGATTATTCATTAGTTTTTATTTCTTGGCTGTAAAAGAGCAACAAAAAAGCCATCCATACCCCCAATTTTTTGCCATAAAGCAGGGTGGGTATAAGCACAAGCTTTATGATAAGCATTGCCTAATTTTAAGGCTTCTAGTTTATCTTTAAGGTCAATAAGTTCCCAATCATTATGTTCACTTAAAAAAGCTTCTATTTGCTTTATACCCTCTAAAGATTGTAGCGAACATACACAATAAACTAATACTCCATCATCAGCAACCAGCGAGGTTGCTCGCTTTAACATTGTTTTTTGAAGTTCCACAAGTTCTTCAATATCGCCTTTACCAATTTGACGTAATATCTCAGGGTGACGACGAAGTGTACCTGTAGCACTGCAAGGAGCATCAAGCATGACTACATCATATTTTTCATCTGTTTGCCAATCGAGCATATCTTCGGTTATGGTTTCGACTTCTAACTTTATCCGCTCAAAATTTTCTACTAAACGCTGCATACGGCGTTCTTTGGCATCAAGAGCGGTAACATTAGCTCCTGCTGCAACCATTTGCATGGACTTCCCCCCTGGTGCGGCACAAAGGTCTAGAATTTTTTTACCTTTAATGTCCCCCAGTAGCTTGACAGGAAGCTGAGCAGCAGCATCTTGTACCCAAAAAGCTCCATTTTTAAATCCTGATAAACGGCTTACTCTTCCTTTATGCCCCTTTAGCCTTGCACCACCACCAGGAAGAGGGCGGGCTTTAGTCAATTCTAAAAGAACTTTTTCACTTTCCATCTTAAAGCTAATATCCACATCCGCTTCACTTAAGCTATGGCGAGCTATATCTTCGGCTGTTTGCTGACCAAATGTTTTGCTCCAGTCATTTAAAATCCAGCGAGGATACTCGACAATAGGGTCTAATATGTTAAAATCTTCAATATTTTCACGGATGATATTACGCAAAATTGCATTAATTAACCCTCTGAATTGGCTATCTTTTTTACCACAAAGCGATACAGTTTCACTCACAACCGCATGTTCAGCATTATCCCCTAAAAGGAGCTGTAATGCTCCCATTTGTAAGATAATTTTTATATGAAGGTCAGGCTCTCTTCGCCAAAAATTAGTTAATACTTCATTCAGCCTTTTTTGATAACGCACCACACCAGCAACCAACCATCGAGCAAAAGCTTTATCTTGTGGGGTTAGCTTGGCATAATCTCGCTGGTTTTCTAAAGCAACATCAATAAATAACGATTGCTCATAGATTTTCTTAAGAGCTCTATAAGCGATTTGTCTTGCTGTAAGAGGTGTCCATTCCTTATTTTCCTTATTGTCTCGAAAGACTCTATCACCTCTATCATCTTTATTGCTACGATAGTCCCGATTATCTCTACGACCTCTATCACCTCTATCGCCTCTATCATCTTTGTTGTTGCGATAGTCCCGATTATCTCTACGACCTTTACCGCCTCTATCATCTTTATTGCTACGATTATCTCGATTATCTCGAAAAGAGCCGCCTTTTGTTGGACGGCTTGAAGTTGCTGCACGTTTAAATTTTTCTTCCATTATATATTCTTCTTACCTTTGTTTATTTCCATGGGTTATCATTACCAGGAGCTGTAAAATCTTTAGGGTCAGATTTCACCTTTGCTCTTTGTGTTTGTTGGCTTGCTTGTCTCATTTGGTTTTGTTCGTTAACCTGATAAGTTTGCACGTTAGGTTCAGCTTCAGCCATCTCCCTTAGTCGCTCAATACGATTTTCTAAAGATGGGTGGGTCGAAAATAACTTATCTCCCTTAGCTGCCAAAGGATTAACAATATAAAGTGAAGCTGTTTCAGGGTAACGTTCCGCATTAGGGTTGCGTATCCGTTGAGCTCCAATGCCTAGCTTTTCTAAGGCTCCTGCGAGCCATAAAGGGTTGCCGCAAATCCATGCCCCATGTTTATCGGCCTCATATTCTCTTGCACGAGAAACTGCAAATTGAATAAGAGCTGCTGCCATTGGAGCTAAAAATATGGAGAGAATCGCCCCTAAAGCACCACCACCACGACTATCACGATTATTGCCTCCCATAAACATGGCCCAACGAGCAACCATTGTTAAAGCTCCCGCCATTGTTGCGGTTACGGTCATGGTTAGGGTATCACGATTTTTAATATGGGCAAGCTCATGGGAAATAACCCCTGCAAGTTCATCTTGGCTGAGGATATCCATCAATCCTGTATTAACGGCAATGGCCGCATGTTGAGGGTCTCGCCCTGTAGCAAATGCATTGGGCTGGGGCGAGCTGATAACATAAACCTTTGGCATTGGTAGGTCGGCATTTTGTGATAAATCTTGTATCATCCGATAAAGTGTCGGAGCTGTTATCGCATCAACTTCTTGAGCATTCGTTTTGCGAAGCACCATTTTATCCGAATTCCAATAGGCAAAAAAGTTCATGCCTCCAGCCATTAAAAAGGCCATCATCATGCCTGCATTACCACCAGCATATTGCCCTACAACCATGAGCAATGCTGTCATTGCCGCCATTAACATAAATGTCTTCATACGCCCCATGTGTCATTCCTTTTTCTCTAGATATATTTAAAGAGTATGATATAATCTTTATATTATAGCTTTATGAGGATAATATGACAAGACAAACTCATGATGCCGCAATTTTGCGTATGCAGGCAAAAATTAAAAAAACAAAAGCCAAAACAAAGGCCAGCAAGGATACTCAATCGGGTAAATATACCGAAATTGGTGGGCCTAAAGGGGTTGAACCTACTCGCTATAGCGATTGGGAACGTAAAGGCGTAGCTAGAGATTTTTAAGGGGGAGGTTGTCCCCCTTAGTAACTTGAAATAATAAGATATTTCGGCAAGCTAAAATCGTTCGGTGAAAGTGCGGGTGATTACATCATCTTGTTGCTGCTTGGTTAAAGAGTTAAACCGCACGGCATAGCCCGAAACACGAATAGTTAGGCTCGGATATTTTTCAGGATATTCTTGGGCATCTAAAAGCATCTCGCGGTTAAGTACATTCACGTTTAGATGTTGACCGCCCTCATGCCCATCTTCGGCCAAAAAGTAGCCGTCCATCAAGCCCACAAGATTTGACTTTTGGTCATTCTCACCTTTACCTAAAGCATCGGGAATAATCGAAAAAGTATAAGAACAACCATCACGGCAATCATCCCATGGAAGCTTAGCAACAGATTCTAACGAGGCCACGGCACCATTGGTATCTCGGCCATGCATCGGATTTGCTCCAGGGCCAAAGGGCATGCCTGCTTTACGACCATCGGGGGTTGAGCCTGTTTTAAGCCCATAAACCACATTAGATGTAATGGTCAAAATAGATTGTGTGGGTATGGAATGGCGGTAGAAATATTTCTCCGCACGCACTTTATTCATAAAGCGTGAAGTTAAGTCTTTGGCAATATCATCCACACGGTCATCATTATTACCAAATTTAGGAAAATCCCCTTCGATTTCAAAGTCAATGGCAATGCCATCTTTATCTCTTATAGGTTTAACTTTGGCATATTTAATGGCTGATAGACTATCAGCTGCAACAGAGAGCCCTGCAATACCTGTGGCAAAATAACGTTTAATATCACGATCATGCAAGGCCATCAAAGAAGCTTCATAAGAATATTTATCATGCATATAATGAATGATATTTAATGCTTTTACATATCGTTCAGCCAGCCAATCCATAAAATTATCCAAGCGGCGGATTACTGCATCATAATCAAGATACTCAGCCATCATCGGCTCTAATTTAGGGCCAATTTGTTTTTTAGATTTCTCATCAACACCACCATTAATTGCATAAAGAAGTGTTTTGGCCAAGTTCGCACGAGCTCCAAAAAATTGCATTTCTTTGCCCACAATCATTGGTGATACACAACAAGCAATGGCATAGTCATCTGAGTTTAAAGAAGAACGCATCAAATCATCATTTTCATACTGTAAGGCTGATGTTTCTATGGAAACTTTGGCCGCATATTCTTTAAAACCACGAGGAAGATGCTCCGACCATAAGATAGTCATGTTAGGTTCAGGTGAAGGCCCCATATTATAAAGTGTGTGTAAGTAGCGAAAAGTTGATTTTGTTACCAAATGGCGGCCATCAAGGCCTATGCCTGCAAGGCTTTCGGTAGCCCAAATCGGATCACCCGAAAATAAATCGTCATATTCGGGAATACGCAAAAAGCGAACCATCCGAAGCTTCATAATAAAATGGTCAATAAACTCTTGAATTTGCTCTTCATTATAGCGACCTTCTTTAAGGTCACGTTGGGCATAAATATCGATAAAGCTGGATGTTCGCCCTAAGCTCATGGCTGCACCATTTTGCGATTTTACCGCTGCTAAATAGCCAAAATATGTCCATTGAATAGCTTGTTTTGTATCAATGGCGGGTATGGAAATATCACAACCATAAGAGGCCGCCATTTCTTTAATTTGTTTTAAGGCTTTAACTTGCTCCGAAAGCTCCTCACGCAGTTGAATAGTTTCTTCCAAGGAGAGGCTCAGTTTTTCACGAGCATAATCAAAACGGTCAAGCTCGCTTTGTTCACGAAGCTTGTCTTTAATCAAAAAGTCAATGCCATAAAGGGCAATACGGCGATAATCACCAATAATACGGCCACGTCCATAAGCATCAGGAAGCCCCGTGATAACCCCCGAACTTCGACAAGAACGAATACCTGGTGTATAAGCATCAAACACGCCCTCATTATGAGTTTTGCGATATTTTGTAAATATTTCAGATATTTGTGAATCTAACTCTTTGCCGTAAACCTCAGCAGAAGTTTCCACCATGCGAATACCCCCTTGGGGAATAAGAGCCCGCTTTAAAGGGGCATCTGTTTGCAAACCAACAATAGTCTCAAGCTCCTTGTTAATATAGCCTGCCCCATGAGAGGTAATGGAAGAGATAACAGATGTATCAAAATCAACAGGAGCTTTGGTTCGGTTTTCTTCCTTAATGCCCTCCATAACATTATCCCAAAGCTTGATAGTGGCTTGAGTGGCATCACTTAAAAATTCTTCATCGCCATCATAAGGCGTAACATTATGTTGAATAAAGTCCCTTACATTGACTTCTTGTTTCCATTGACCAGGATGAAAACCTTTCCATGCAGTGGCAAATTGATCTAAAGACATGACTATTCTCCGACTCGTTTTAATTTATGAATGATTTTATTTAATTCCATCATAGAAAAATTGTCAAAATCCCTCCAAAAAGAGGAAATATTATTATTTCTATTCTTATTTGCAAAAATAGAAGCTTACATGCTAGAAGAGCCATGCAATGAATGCTTAAATACTATATTTTGCTTCGGTAAAATAAGTTACTCAATAAATGTATGACTTCTGCCATACTAGCCTTAAATTTAACAGCTTTTTAGGGTTGTTCTTTTTACATAAGCATATGCAAAAAAAGCAAGACTTTTGGGTGGTTTGCTTAAGAATACATGCCTGTTTTTTAGGCAAAGCATAGAAGAATGTTCTTTTATGGTGCAAAAATAATCATCATAGCCAAAGATATTGCTGTATCTTCTCTTGCACAAAAAGATAAAAAGCATTATTTTAGTTTCAATCATTAAAGTTAGAATACTGGTAAGAGATATGACAAATAATCAAATGCAAAGTGCCGTGATTCGATTTGCAGGTGATTCTGGCGACGGAATGCAGCTTACTGGCGGACAATTCACCTTAACAACCGCCCTTAACCAACAAGAACTTACGACTTTCCCTGACTTCCCATCGGAAATTCGAGCCCCTCAAGGAACAACCTATGGGGTATCCACCTTTCAAATTCATTTTGGAGCAGGTGGCATCCATACCATTGGTGATGAGCTTGATGTTTTGGTTTGTATGAACCCTGCAGCCCTTAAAACGCAGCTCCAAGATTTAAAAATTGGTGGTATGGTTATTGTAGATACAGGCTCATTTGATAAGCGAAATCTAGAAAAAGCAGGCTATGAGGTTAACCCTTTAGAAGATGATACGCTTTCTCCTTACCGTTCATTACAAATAGATATTACAGAACAAGCGGTTAATACAGCAATTAATAGCGGCTTTGATAAAGCTATTGGTAATCGTTCACGAAATTTATGGGCTTTGGGCTTGGTTTACTGGCTCTTTGGTCGTGATCGCACTATGACTTTAGACTGGCTAAAACAGAAGTTTGAAAAACGCAATCCTGATGCATATAAAGCTAATGTAGAGGCGTTAAATGCAGGTCACCTTTATGGTGAGGTTACTGATTTACAAGCTGAAGTTATGCCTATTGATACACCGCAAGCCTCTATGGATGCTGGCTTGTATCGCACGGCAACAGGCTATGAGACCCTCACATGGGGAATTGTTGCAGGAACAAAATTGGCTGAGCTTGATATGGTTTTATGCTCATATCCAATTACCCCTGCATCAACCATGCTGCATAGTGCAACCAAAATGCCCCAATTTGGTGTAAAAACTTTTCAAGCAGAAGATGAAATCGCAGCAGCTTGTGCGGCTATTGGAGCATCATGGGCAGGCAAATTAGGTGTAACAACATCATCAGGGCCAGGTATTGCTCTTAAAACAGAAGCCTTAGGTTTGGCCGTAGCGGCAGAGCTTCCTTTAATTGTTGTGAATGTTCAACGCGGTGGACCTTCTACAGGGCTTCCAACAAAGACGGAACAATCGGATTTATTTCAAGCGGTTTGGGGACGCAATGGCGATACACCAATGATTGTTTTAGCTCCTAAATCTCCGAGCGAAGCCTTTAACATTGGTATTGAAGCCGTACGTTTGGCAACAAAATATATGAGTCCTGTAATGATTTTATCCGATGGTTTTATTGCCAATGCTTCTGAGCCATTCAAAATTCCAGATGTTGCTGATTATAAACCATTCCCTGTAACATTCCGTAGCAATCCTGAGGGTTATCAGGTTTTTGCTCGTAACGAAGATTTGGCTCGTGATTGGGTTAAAGTGGGGACCAAGGGCTTAGAACACCGCCTTGGTGGTTTGGAACGTGATGCGGTAACTGGTATTGTTTCGACTGATGCTGATAATCACCAAGTTATGACCGACTTAAGAGCAGCTAAGGTGGCTAAAGTAGCCGATGAATATCCCGAGACAAGCTTTGAGCAAGGCGAAGCAGAGGGTGATTTACTTGTTTTAGGTTGGGGTTCAACATGGGGGCCAATTCATCAAGCCGTTCGTAAGGCCATTGATGAGGGCAAGAAGGTAAGCCATTTGCATCTCCAACATATTTGGCCACTACCATCTGACTTAAAAGAAAAAATAAGCAAGTTCAAAACAGTCCTTGTTCCAGAGCTTAACAATGGCCAACTGGTTAAGCTTATCCGTAGCGAAACATTAGTGGATGCAAGGCCTTTAACCAAAGTAACAGGCAAGCCCTTTACAACCACGGAGCTTAAAGCGGCAATTGATGAGAATTTGAAAGGGTAAGTGATATGGCTGATAAAGTAACTGCAAAAGATTTCGCATCAGAACAAGAGGTTCGCTGGTGTCCTGGTTGTGGCGATCATGCTATTGTCCGCAATATTCAAAAGCTTCTAGCCGATGAGGGAGCAAGTCGTCATAATACGGCTTTTGTTTCGGGTATTGGTTGTGCGGCTCGTTTTCCTTATTATATGTCGACTTACGGCTTTCATACTTTGCACGGAAGAGCCCCTGCTTTTGCTACGGGAGCAAAGCTTGCTAATCCCGATTTAGATGTTTGGGTTATGGGGGGCGATGGTGACTTCCTCTCTATTGGAGGTAATCATATTATCCATCTTATCCGCCGCAATATTAATGTAACATGTATATTGTTTAATAACCAAATTTATGGACTAACAAAAGGTCAGGCCTCACCAACATCACGTATAGGGCAAAAAACAGTTACAACCCCTGATGGCGTGGATTCTCAACCTATGAATGCCCTCGCTTTAGCTTTGGGAGCAGGTGGACGCTTCATTGCCCGTACTATGAGTGATAAGCCTAAAGAAATGTTAGCAGAATTTAAAACAGCTCATACAATCGAAGGTACTGCTTTTGTGGAAGTTTTACAAAATTGTACCGTATTTAATGATGGAGCTTTTAGTACATTTTCTGATCGTAAAACAGGTGCTGACCACCGCATTAATGTGGAACATGGCAAACCAATGATTTTTGGTGTTGATGGCAATAAGGGCCTACGGGTTAATCCTAAAACATGGCAAATGGAAGTGGTTGTTATTGGTGAAAATGGCATTAGTGAAGACGATATTTTGGTGCATGATGAAACCAATTTGGCTTTGGCTGAAATGTTGGTTCGTCTAGATATGCCCGATTTTCCTAAAGTTACAGGTGTTATTTATAATAATCCTGCCCCCGCTTGGGATGTTGAAATGGATAAAGCTTACAAAGCCAATGAACAACAAGACATTAACGGCTTTTTTGACTTTCTTAAAAAAGGAAGCTGGGAAGTTTAATTTTGTATTTTTAAACTTGTTACGGTTACTTAACCCAACTCTTTTTGCTGGCGGTATTAATGGGGCTTTGCCCCTATTGCTCACAAGCGTTCCGCTTGAGCCTAAAGGGAAAATCCTTGATTTTCCTATGCCTTTTTCTGGAATATCTTAGAATGACAACCTTCCCCCCCCTTAACCCAACTCTTTTTGCGGCTGCAGTTTGTATTTTATAAATGGGGTGGGGTAAGCTCAGTAGGTGGTTTTTGGTCTGTGAGTTTGCGGGTAATATTCATTACAATCACCATAATAATCAGTAAGATAACCGTACCTACTAATAGAGCGTAATCCTCCAGACGGAGCAAGGCATACATCACCGTGTAAACACCCGCCATAAATGCGGCAAGTCCAATGGCATATTTACTACTTTTAAGAGCGAGTCCAATATAGATACTCACCATAGTAATAATTACAATAGAGGCGGCTATCCATGCTCCATTAAAGCCGAGATGCTCCGATAAAGAAAGCAAGGTTAAGTAGAATAAACTCAAGGCTGCAGTTACCACAAGGTACTGAACTATATGGAGATTTCTTTGGATGGATTGTTCAAAAACAAACATACCAATCAAGGTTACACCAATAACAAAAAGCCCATATTTTACCGCTCTTAAAGTCATGGAATAAGGGTTAACTGGCTGCACTAAGCCCACCCCAATCGTATATTCATTAAACTGGCGGAGTTCGGCATCTTTGATAACTTGTGAATAAGAACGAACCAAATTACTTATTTGCCAATATGCATTAAAGCCTTGTTCTGAAATATCTTTTTTATCAGGAAGCCCTTGACCAAGAAAGCTTGGATGTGGCCATGGTGAAGTAATCGTAAGATTTGTTTGCTTACCCATAGGTGCAAATTTTAAAGAATCTGTACCATTAAGTTTTAAATTATAGGAAAATTCGCATGATATTTGCGAGCATTCATCCGCTAAAAAGCCATAGTGAAACCCACGGCTATCTGAAGTGCGAACGACCTCAGAAAGTCCTGAATTTGCTTCGGAAGTTTGCTCACCAATACTCAAATTGCCTGCTTCTTTTAAACCAATATTATCACTCACACTGGTAACCAAAACGGCCGAAGCCCAGTCGACTTTAATCTGATCCTGACGGAGGTCATCAAAGCTCAGCTTAGGCATCTTACCTTTAAGTTGAATATCTGCCGTATATACAGGTACAGGGTAAATGCCACTATAGCGATTTTGTGACTCCATTTTAGTAGCAATATCAAGAACATCTGGTAAGAATGCCCGATAATGTTTTTGCCAAATACTTTTTGTTCTTGTCTGCTCTATCCCATCATCACCTATAACTTTTTCATTAATGGTTTCAAGCTGTTCATAAGGTATCCAAATGGCTGGGCCTCGCATAAGTTGATCACTTCCCCAACTACCAGAAACTCGCAATAATGCATAGCCTGCATATTTGCCTCGCTCTTGAGTAAACTCTTTTAAAAGTGATAGGGGAATAATCGCTGCTAAGCAGATAACTGCTATAAGAATCAAGCGAGTAATAGGAGATGTTGTAATATTCTTACCCCATGAGGCTCTTGACTTTTTGCCCTGTTTTGCAAGCTCATCAATATCTTGTTCATCACTGCCATACTGTTTTTTAAGTAAAGGTAATTGGTCAGAAATAACCCATTGAATACCAAAACGAACGGCAACAATAACACAGAATATAACAACAGCGAATGTAACGAGAGACATCAAAATTCCAACGGCAAACATATATTTCTCCTATAGATAGAATTTATGTTATTTATTGTACCAAAAAATACATATATTGTCCATTTTCGTCCATTCATGTCCATTTTTATCCAATAAAATAACAAAATTTGTCACTCCAAAAGGTTGAATATAAGTAAAGGGCTTTGGCTATACTTGTACAATATGATGATTATTTACGGACAAAAGTGGTCAAAAATGGATAAGATGGGTAAATATTGGCAAGTTACGAACATTTATGATAAATGTAATTTCATTCCCTCATGGGAGGCGATAAAGCCCAGATTTTCATAGAATTTTTTAGCCTTATGGCGGGATTTATCGCAAGTGAGTTGCACCATATGACAGCCTTTTGTTTTGGCATAAAAAATAGCCCATTCGAACGCTTTTTTCCCTATAGCTTGACCACGATAATCAGGGTGAATTCGCACACCCTCAATGAGGCAACGTGTGCTTCCCATATGGGTCAAATACGGAATAAAAGTAAGCTGCAAACAGCCAATCACATGCTCTTCTTCCATAATGGCTATAAGCTTATTATTAGGGTCTTTCTCTATGTTTTCAAAGGCTTGCATATAGCGAGGGAGCATCTCAGCCGATGTGTTTTCTCGCGTTTTTCCTAAAGGGTCGTCAGCTAAAAGAGCAACAATATCAGCAATATGTTTATGTTCTGCAGGTGTAAAACGAACCATTATCTTATTCCCCCAAAATTAAATTAAAAGCTATGGTAAGGAGCTTCCATTAACAAAGCTCCTTGTTTTATATGTTATTTTTCTGACGTTGGATGGAGACTAATATGTTTAGGTAAAATCATGTTGGCCACAATCCCAACAATAGCAGCAAGGCCGATAGATCCAAATTTAAATGCATCAATATCAATGCTTAAGCCACCAATACCCA
>JBKEBO010000060.1:0-4821 GCA_047973205.1 Alphaproteobacteria bacterium
ACCTATGGCAATGGCATATAGCCAAATTGTTTTGGTAACCATAGAGTAATTTCAGGTATGTATGTTAGAGTAAGCAGAGCTATAAGTAACACACCAATGAAAGGGAGAACTTCACGAATAATATCTTTTAGTGGGATACCTGTAGCTCCGTTAATTACGAAGAGGACAACACCATAAGGTGGCGTAATTAAGCCAAGCATAATATTAATTACAATTACCACACCAAAATGTACCAAGTCTATATCTAAGACTTTAAGAGCAGGAATAAATAGTGGAACAAAAACCAACAATAAAGTTGTAGCATCAAATACGCAACCTAAAAGTAAGAATAATACATTAATCAAAAGTAAGAAAGCTGCTGGTGATAGATTTAAGCCTTCAACAAAAGCTGCTAAGCTTGGTGCGATATATTCATTAGCAACTACATAATTAAATACTAATGAGGCTACAATAATAAGTCCTACTGAAGCTGTAGCTTTCGCCGAATCCACAAGATTAGTATAAAATTGTTTAAGTGATAGTGAGCGGTAAAATAACGTTGCTAAAATTAAAGCATAAAGTGCTGCAATTGAAGAGGCCTCCGTTGGTGTCGTTGCCCCACCATAAATTCCCCACAATAAAATAACGGGTAATAACAATACAGGAAAGGCTTGAAAAGTAATTTTAGGAAACTCTTTTAATGCTATTTTTTCTTCTCGTTTAAATCCACGATAATGAGCAATAATCGCATTCATAATCATGAGCATAATCGCCATAAATATACCTGGCAAAATACCACCTAAAAATAAGTAACCCACAGAACTTCCCGAAATCAATGCATAAAGCACCATAGGTATAGATGGTGGAATAATTGGTCCAATTGTTGATGAGGCTGCTGTAATAGCCGCCGCAAAACCTGGTGGGTAACGATTTTCTTTACGCATAAGATCAATAATTACTTTACCAAAGCCTGCGGCATCTGCAATAGCAGAGCCTGACATGCCCGCAAAAACTAAGCTAATTAAAACATTAACATGGGCAAGCCCTCCTTTAAACGAACCAACAAGAGCCAGACAAAAATTGAGTAAACGTTGGCTCACTGCTGGAACATTCATAAAGTTTGCAGCCAAAATAAATAGAGGAACCGCAAGCAGGACAAAGCTTTCAAAAAGACCACTCATAGATTGATCCACAACAAGTCCTAAATCTTGTTGCATCATAGCTAAATATAAAATAGAAGATGCTATCATTGAAAGTGCAATAGGAAGACGCATAATCGTAAGTAAAGCAAAAACAAAGAGCATAATATAAAAAGCTAAACTCATTACTTATCTCCTTCTTCTTGATTACGTAATTCCTTGTAAACAATTCTGATACCACGTAAAGCAGTTAGTATAATAAAAAGACCAAATACTGAATAAAGAATATCTTTACGAATATGTAGAGCATCACTTCTTTCTAAAGACATAAATAAGATATAATCAATAATAGTTGGAGTTGCATAAATAAAAATAGCTGAAAGAATAAAGTAGGATATAATTTTAAATATCTTTTGAGACTTAGGTGAACAGGCCTCATACACAACTGAGAAGCAAACTTGTTCATTAAATTTTAAAATAAGACTAGAACCCCAAAAAATAATCCAAACATACGCAATAATACAAGCTTCAAGCGTCCATGACAGTGGCTTATCCACAATATAACGCATAAAAATTTGTAATAGAAAGATAGTAAATAATAAAAATAAAAGTAGGGCAACAAAAGCCTCTGAGTACTGAGTAATTTTTTTATATAGATTTTTCATTTTATAATCCTTTATTAAACCCTACTTTATTCATCTATATTAATCTGCTATAGCATTTACTCTATCAACAATACCCTCAGGCCAATCTTTAGAAAAATCAGACTCTAAATAGGCTTTCTGTACAGTATCTCTAAAGGCTTGCTGGTCAGGTTTATAAACATCTAAGCCCTGCTCTTTAAAGAAAGCAACCAATTCTGCTTCTTCTTTAATACGATTTTCATTATTATAATCTCTAGCCGCGAAGCTTGCTTTTTCCAAAGCAGATTTTTCTTCATCATTATATTTATCCCATTTTCTTCCTGAGAATGTTATAAAAATACCGTCAACGAGATGATCGGTTAATACAATCTGTTTTGTTACTTCATAAAATTTAGCTGCTCTGTCTGTAGATAGTGGGTTATCTTGACCATCAATAGCTCCTGTTTGGAGACCTGTATAAACCTCACTAAAAGCCATAGGAGTAGGCGATGCACCTAAGGCCCTCCCTAAAAATTGCCATGCATCTGAGCCTGGCATTCTTAGTTTAATACCATTTAAATCACTAGGTGTTGTAATCTTTTGATCCGCTCTTAAATTAAGCTGCCTTGTACCTAAATAGAGAACGGCTACAGGATGAATTTTCATTTTATCTTCAGTTAATTTAAAAAATTCTTTACCAATCTCACCATCAAAAACATTTTTTTGATGTCCTGGACTACGAATAAGATAACCTGCTGTAAATACAGTCCAGTCTGGAAGCTGCTTCGAATATTGCTGTGCTGAAAGCAGAGCCACATCTAAATTACCCCGCTGTAAAGCTGTAAGCTCTGCTTCTTGTTTAAACAAGGTACTGTTTAAGTGAACCTCTACATCAAAATGCCCTGGCATTTCTTTTTCAAGTTCGGCTTTAAATACATCCCACATTCTTGCATGCCAATCTTCAGGAACTGCAGGACTTGAAATACGAATTTTTGTTGCCGCAGAAGCTGAAAAAGCTAATCCTGCCGTACATAAGCCAATAGTAGCTGTTTGAGACAATTTTTTGAGAAATTTTTTCATATTAGGAGTTCTCCCTTATTTTCCATTTTTTAAATTTAATGCTTGCCAGATACAGATTTAAAGCATAACATCACTATTAACACACTAACATGTTAGATAAGGCGTGTCAATAAACTTAAATACTACCACACTTTAAGTATAGCTTATTTAGATAATAACTTAGCTATTAAAAGGCTTATACAAATAAACTTGGAGATTTTCATGGAAAACCTACATAAATTCAAATTAAGTGCTGCTCTTACCATTCCTTTTAAAAGTGATGGTTATATAAACATTGAGCTTTTGATTGAGCACGCACAAAATTTACTTACTCGCCGCTGCGAATGTGTAACTTTGGGAGGTACAACAGGCGAAGGAACCTCTCTATCTAATGCCGAAAAGATTGATGCTCTTAAAGCTATGATCGATGCTGGTATTCCTTCAAATAAAATTGGGCTTGGTATTTTTGGTACAGATATTTTTGAAACCATCAACTTTATCAAACAAGGTTTAGCATTAAATATCAACCACCTATTAATCACCCAGCCTTATTACTTTAAAAATCCTTCTGCTCAAGGACTTACAGATTGGTATGATTATATCTTTACTGTCATTGGAGATGATTTACGAGATGTTATTTTATATAATATCCCCTCTTGTACATCTATAGACTTACCCCATGAAACAATTAAATTCCTGCTTGAAAAGTACAAAGATAAAATTATTGGCTTAAAAGAAAGTTCAGGCGACAAAGCAAAAACAAAGAGATATCAAAAGGCTTTCCCTAATCTTGCTCTTTATGTGGGAAGCGAAACTTATCTTGGTGGAATGGTTGCTAATGGAGCTACTGGTTCAATAAGTGGTTGTGCAAACTTTATTCCTGAGATAGTTTATGCTATTATTGAAAATAAGAAAGATAACGAGGCTGTTCAAACCTTAGTCAAACATATTGTAAGCTATCCTGTAACACCTGCGGTTAAGTTTTTTGTTGCCCAACAATATAAAAATCAAACTTGGCTTAATGTTCGTCCCCCCTTGGAAGTTCTAGATAGCTCCACACAAAAGGTGTTACAAAACATTTATGAACAGCTTTCTTTTAATTAAAGGAGCTTAAGATATTGCGAGATAAAGAAAAGACAAGCTTACGTCTACTGGCCTTACAACAATTTAAAGATAAACTAGAGAATCAAAGTCTTTTGCCTGGACAATTCATCTCGCAACGTGAGCTTGCACAAACCTTAGGGTTTTCACTTGGTGCTATTCGCGAAGCCATACCTATGTTAGAAGCCCATGGTTTAATTTTAACCATCCCTCAAAGAGGTCTACAAGTCTTTAAGCCTGACATTAACTTTATTCATAATGCTTTTCAACTTCGCTTATTTTTGGAACAAGAGGCTTTATCCGCATTTATGGACAACCCTAATTTACATTACATTCAGCAAATTAAATCTAAGCTAGAAACACTTTTAAAGGCTAAAGAAAAGGCAATTTTAACACCTGAGGATATCCATGAAGCCCAAGAAATTGATTTTAGCTTTCACTTTGCCCTTATCGAGAGCCTCAATAATTCTTTAATTCAAGAAATCTATAATCTTAACCTACTTAAGATACGCCTTTCTGCTCTTAAAGAAACAGCCATTACAGATCAGATTTTCCAAGATGTTGTTCAAGCTCATATCTACCTTTTCTCCCTTATTCTTAAGCGTGACAAAAAAAGTGCTCTTAAGGCTTTAAAAAAGCACCTATCTGATGGTAAAAATCGTGCTTTAGGGCTTGATGTTAGTTCTCTCTAAACAAGTCTTAATCATATCTTTAAATATACGGTTGAAGATTAACTTAATAATGGCTATTATACTTTCTGATTTTTCAGATGAATATACTTTTTTGGGAGTCTTTATGCTAAAAACATTTCGAACTAACGCACAATCACCTTTTTTTAAGTCTATGTTATGGGTACTGATTGTTTCATTTTAGGCTTTTTGTTTATGAGGTGTTGCCTCTTTTGTATATAGTAGTGCAAT
>JBKEBO010000031.1:0-9853 GCA_047973205.1 Alphaproteobacteria bacterium
CAACATTAACTTTAATGTTGAATTAATTGCACCGATTGCGATGAACGAAGGTTTACGTTTTGCGATTCGTGAAGGTGGCCGCACTGTTGGTGCTGGCGTTGTGTCTAAAATTATTAAATAATTTTAAGACCTTAAAAATAAAAAGGCGGAGTTTTTACTCCGTCTTTTTTTTGTATTTATGGGGGTGTGGCCGCAAAAGAGCCAAGCTTAAGGGAGCGGGAGCAAAGATATTCCAGAAAAAGGCATAGGAAAAGCAATGGCTTTTCTCTTTAGGGTCAAGCGGAACGCTTGTGGGGAATAGGGGCAAAGCCCCATTAATAGTCAACAGATATTAGGGAGTTTTTATTACTTAATACGGCCGTAAGGGTCATTCCAGATTTGGATTTTGCCGTTAGCTAAAACTTCCGCAGGGCGATACTCAATATAAACAGGAATAGGATGTGTCATCTTAAGGGTGCGTTCCGTATTGGTGGTTAGAACAGTATTAAAACCTCCACCAAAAGTATTAAATTTACTTCCTGCAAGCCATTGAGCTAGGTCATAAGCTTTTTGCACACGAATACATCCTGAGCTAAAAGTACGACGAGAGCGGTCAAATAAGCTCGGGCTATTGGTATGGTGCAAATAAATTGTGTGGGGATTATACATATTAAAGCGGAGCTTACCTAAGGGGTTATCAGGACCCGCCGTAACCGCAACTTTTTTACCCCGATAAGAGCGTTCCGAAATACCCTTAGGAACATTCCAAATAGGATTGATTGTAATAGAATCAATAGTATCCTTGAACTCAGGGGTAAAATATTTCTCTTTACCAACAATCACTCGGCTTGTAAGAACAAGCTCACCATTTTCATAACCACGTAAGCTTTGTGAGGCAATGTTTACAACAATCGCTTTGGAGTCTCTAGGAATACGCTGCTCACCTTGACGTAAAGTAAAATCAATGGCTTTTTTACGGAAGTTCCCATGACCATTAATAATATCAATGGTATTTTTACCTGCAAAACCATCCGCCGTTAAACCACTATCGGCCTGAAATTGCTTTAAAGCCGTACCAACATTTTTTGTATATTTTCTTGTGGGTTTTCCTGAAAGATAGCCAAGATTAATAAGCCCTTGACTTAAAAGCTCCACACGTTGACTTTGAGCACCAGGCTTAAGGGTTGGCCCTTCAGGAATAAATACACCAGATGTTCGTGTGTTGCCTGAAAGACGGTTAGATTCTTGTTCCATAGCACTACGAGCAACAGATGCATCAGCAAGGGCGAGACTTGTGTCTGCTCGTGGAGAATAGTTTTTAAGGGCATTATAAGAACGAGGATCTACAGGCTTATCCTTTGAGGCCATTTGTTTGATTTTTATATTCAATTGCTCATCAGAGATATCCTTAGAAGGAGCCGCATATTGGGAATAGTCAATATTACCTTGATTAAGTGCAGGTTTAGCATTGCTGCTTTTATTATCTTCAACAACACCACCTGACCATAAACCAAGAGGGTCAAAATTTTCAACCGCATGAGCTGTTGTTGTGAGTAAAATCGCAGCTAAGGTAGAATATTTTAAAATTCGCATATGTTCTTTCCTTGTAAACTTAAAATCTTTTTTTGAGCCTATTAAATGCTCATATTATCCTTAAAAATAAGGCAATAATTTGATTTGTTTGGACTTCCTTTATATGATATCTCCATATCTATTTGCAAGAAGAATTACTTTAAGCCTTCTCCTGGTTTTGCAAGAGCATGCTCATTAAGCTCGTTGATTAAGTAGTTAAAAGCATCATCCACATCATCGGTTTGGTAGAATAAATCCAAGTCTTTAGGAGATATTACGCCCCAATCAGCAAGTTTTTCTAAGTTAATTACTTTATCCCAGAACTTTCTTCCAAAGAGAATAAGAGGGACTTTCTTTTCCATTTTTTTTGTCTGGATTAAGGTGAGTATTTCAAAGAGTTCATCAAAAGTTCCGAATCCTCCAGGGAAGATAATAATCGCCTTTGCTAAGTAAGCAAACCAGAATTTTCTCATAAAAAAGTAATGGAACTCAAAATTAAGTGAGTTTGTGACCCATGGGTTGCTATGTTGTTCAAAAGGAAGAGAAATATTAAAGCCCATATTCTTTCCCCGAGCCTCAGAAGCTCCACGATTTGCAGCCTCCATCATGCCTGGGCCTCCACCTGTACAAATCACAAAGCGGCGGCGATGTTCTTCAAGCTCCTTAGACCATTCGGTAAGTTTAAAGGAAAGCTCTCTCGCTTGTTCATAATAACGAGCAAGTTCTATAGCTTTTTCAGCTTGTTTTACGCTTATATCACCCTTGCCTTCTTTTGCAAGTTTAAGCTCTTCGCTCGCCTCAGCTAAAGGTTTGGAGCGAGCTGAGCCAAAAAAGACAATCGTATCAGAAATCTTTTGCTCTTCTAGACGGCTTTGTGGCTCAACAAATTCGGACATAATCCGTAATATTCGGCCATCACGACTTTGGATAAAGTCATCATTCTCATAAGCTTTTAACATTTTTTTCTCTGTCATTTTATACCCTAACTTTTTTTAGAAATAGCAAAAAATTGCCGTAACCCCTGATAAAAATAATCCGTTGCACTCCATAAGGTGAGTATGGCCGCAAGCCATAGTAAAATAAGCCCCAATGTGGAAAATGCAGAATGTAAATAAGGAGCAATTAAAATAACACCAAGGGCAATCATTTGTACAGTAGTTTTTACTTTGCCAATCATACTCGCAGGAATATCTATTTGATAATCACTTAAAAATTGCCGAAGGGCAGGCATAATAACTTCCCTTAAAATAATAATCCCAACCGCTAAAACGCCCCAACCTTTGATAAGCCCTACCCCCACCAAAGCAAGCAACATGGTAATAACCAAAAGTTTATCAGCAATTGTATCGAGCAAAGCTCCTAAGCTACTGGTAAGATTATATTTACGAGCCAAAAATCCATCGAACCAGTCCGTTATACAAGCAATCGTATATAAGATAAAGGCTAGGATATAAGAGCTTTTTGTTGCATTCACCATTAAAAGAACAATGATGGGTATGAGCAAAATGCGTATAATTGTTAATATATTAGGCAGTTTTTGCACGTCTTGAATCCTTTGAATTTTTAAATATTTTTAGCTCTTCATCATAAGAATATCATCACATAAAATCAAGAAAACTATTTATTTTAGCCCATATTCGGGCTATAATCTTTTAAAGAGGCTAAATAAGAGATAGATTTTTTAAGGAGGTTAAAATGCCTAGCTTACGTATATTAGAAGGAAAAGTTCGTTTTCGTTTGAGTAAAGAAGAGCTTCAAACATTAGAGCAGCAGCATATTATCAGCTTAAGCCAACCCTTTGGTTCTTTTGCGATTATCACCAGCGACCGTCAGGAGCTTATAACCGAAGGCGGTGTAGCAAAACTGCTTATTCGTCCGCAAGATATTACAGAGCTTATGGAGATGGAACCGAGCAGAGAGGGTATTTCTTTTAATCAAGATGATATGAGTATTCACCTTGAGGTCAATATAAAGAAGAGCAGAAATAGCTAGAGACTAACTTGCGGAAGCTTCAACTTTTGTAATGTAAAATCAATACCATCAAAAATAATCAACTCACCAAGCTTTGGCTTTAGGTGAGCCCCAATAATATAACCTAAAGCGAGCTGGGCTTGCATCGCTGCGATAATAGAAACTTGCGAGGGTAAAACGCCATCTTTATATTCTTGTTGAGCTTGCTCGTCACTAGGCTCTTTAGCAAATGAATGCAGCCCATAGCCTTGAGCAGGTTCAAAATAAGCAACTTGCCCCTCAAAACGGCGAACAGATGCGTAAATAACAGGCTTATTCACCTGAGCGGCGGATTTATTAATAAGAAACTTTGCTAAAAAATTATCAGTAGCATCAATAATTAAGTCATGGGCTGCAAAAAGTTCTGCTGCATCATCGGGGCTAAGCTTTGTATCTAAAGCAGTTATTTGCACTTGGCTATTGAGGTCTTTTAAATGTTCCTTGGCTAGCAAAGCCTTGTTTTCACCAATTTGATTTTCCCGATACAAAGTTTGACGATGAAGATTTGTTAGGGCAACTTCATCAAAATCCACAATGGTTATTTTACCCACGCCTGCTCCAACGAATATAGGAAGCAGCTGCGAGCCTAAACCACCTGCTCCGATAATACAAATATTTGCAGCACATAGCTTTTCTTGTCCTTTAAGGCCAACTTCTTTGATTTTTGTTTGCCGATCATAACGTTCCAATATATCCTCCTAATATCTAATTTTCTCCCAAAGTATAAAAAATCTAAGGCTTAAGGTAAAGTTTTTGTTCTTAATTTTTGCGTGAGGTTAACTAATCTTTAGATAAAATAAGAGCCGAAGTATCCTTGCTGCCATAACCTTGCTTACTAAGCTCCTGATATTGCTCATAAACATTTTGAGTTAAGGGAAGAGCCGTTCCATTTTGCTCAGCTTGCTTAAGACAATAGCCTAAATCCTTAATCATCCAATCAAGGGCAAAACCAAAGTCAAATTTACGTTGATGCATACTTTGGCCACGATTGACCATTTGCCACGACTGAGCTGCTCCGCCAGAAATTGCATTCAGCAGTTTTTCCATATCGATATTTTCACTTTCACCAAATTTAATACCCTCACTAAGGCCTTGTAAAATACCTGCAATACATATCTGATTAACCATTTTAGCAAGCTGACCATAGCCAATATCCCCAATATGGGTTTGCCGTTGGCAATAGCAATCAAGCAAAGGCTTAACTTTAGCGATTATGCCAGACTCACCACCCATCATAGCCGAAACCGCACCTTTTATTGCCCCATCTTGACCACCTGAGACAGGAGCATCAATAAAAAAGGCCTGCTTTTCTTGGCAAATTTTATGGAGCCTTTGGGCAAGAGCAAAAGAGGTTGTCGTATGGTCAATCAAGATAGCCCCCGCTTTCAGATTATCTAAAAATTCAGATGTTTCAACCACCGAAAGTACATCTTCATCACGACCTAAACACATTACAATAATATCAGCATCTTGCACAGCAGTTGCAATATTTTCAGCCATACGTCCCTGATATTCTTTTATCCAATTTTGTGCCTTATTAAGGCTACGATTATATACACACACATCATATTTTTGCGATAAATGCCCTGCCATCGGATAACCCATCGCTCCAAGCCCCATAAAAGTTACAAACATTATATTCTCCTTATTTTTTGATTATATTAGAGTAATTTAAGATTAATTTTACCAACAATTTTTTTTACGCTCCGCTGCCCATCCGCCATATTTAGTCCTGGTACATGAATATCTTGTGGCATAAGTACCATATACATGCCCTTGTAAAAATGGATTAAGTCATATTGGTTAGAGGGTTGATAAAAACGGATATCCTTTTGGCCATCATAATCTGTATCTGCTATTAAATTCTGATAGTTTTGAGTTACACCAAAACGCTCCTCCCCCTCAAAAACAAATTGTAAATCAACATATTTTTGATGGTCTTCGGGGCGTGCCTCCATCGGGTTTTTCGTGGTATATTCATTAACTATAAAAAAGATATCGTCATTATCAACATTATGTTTTCCTTCAGCTATTTGGTTAAAGTTTGTTGTTTGAAAAATATGGATAAGCTTTTTTAAAGCCTCGGGATACCAAGAGGGTATAGGCTCACGGATATTTCCTGTAATCATTTGACTTTCCTTTTATTTATCTTTTACATCAACAATGGAAGATAGTTGACAAGCTTTTATATTCATGCTAAATGAAGCCATTAATCAAATCTTACTTTTATGATGATGCTTTCATATGTCATCATATTACTTCTCATTTATCACATTAACAATATATATTTGGAAAATTCCCCTAATGCATTTAGATGATTTAAAAAGCAAAACCCCGTCCGAGCTCCTTATTATTGCAGAAGAAAAGGAAATCGAAAACGCCTCTAACCTCCGTAAACAAGAACTTATGTTTGCCATATTAAAACAACATGCCGAAGAGGGTGAAACCATTTATGGCGGCGGCGTGATAGAGGTTTTACAAGATGGTTTTGGCTTCTTACGCTCTCCTGATTCGAATTATTTACCAGGGCCTGATGATATTTATGTCTCACCCGCTCAAGTTCGCCGTTTCGGCCTTCGTACAGGTGATACAGTCGAAGGTGAAATCCGCTCTCCTCAAAGTAATGAGCGTTATTTTGCCTTAACAAAAATAGAGCAAGTAAACTTTGAAGACCCCGATGCCTTACGACACCGTATTAACTTTGATAACTTAACGCCTCTTTATCCTGATGATCGCTTGGTTCTAGAAAATACAGATCCTGCCAAAGGAAGTAAAGACGTAACAAGCCGTATTATTGACCTCATCGCTCCCATTGGTAAAGGTCAACGTGCCTTAATTGTTGCCCCACCACGTACAGGTAAAACAGTGATGTTACAAAATATTGCCAATGCCATTACAGCAAATCATCCTGAATGTTTTTTGATTGTATTGCTTATTGATGAACGCCCTGAAGAGGTTACAGATATGGCTCGTTCTGTTAAAGGTGAGGTCATATCTTCAACCTTTGATGAACCTGCATCTCGCCATGTTCAAGTAGCTGAAATTGTAATTGAAAAAGCCAAAAGGCTCGTGGAACAAAAGCGTGATGTTGTGATATTACTCGACTCTATTACACGTCTTGCTCGTGCCTATAACACCACAGTGCCAAGCTCGGGCAAGGTGCTGACAGGCGGTGTAGATGCTCATGCATTACAACGACCTAAACGCTTTTTTGGTGCGGCAAGAAATATCGAAGAAGGTGGCTCGCTCACCATTATTGCTACGGCTCTTATCGATACAGGCTCACGTATGGATGAGGTGATTTTTGAAGAGTTTAAAGGTACAGGTAACTCAGAGATTATTTTGGATAGAAAAATTGCCGATAAGCGTATCTTCCCAACCATTGATGTGGGCAAATCAGGAACTCGTAAAGAAGAAGAACTCGTTGATAAAGATACATTAACACGCATGTGGGTGTTACGCCGCTTATTGATGGCGATGGGAACAGTCGAGGCCATGGAATTCTTACGTGATCGCTTACGCCATTCACAAAGTAATACAGAATTTTTTGAGGCAATGAATAGCTAATGAGCAAGCAGGCTAACATATCAGCCTATAAGCTGTTTCCGTGGTTAAATAATAAAACGGGCTTTAAAACCAACCCGTTACAGGCTTCTGCCCGCTTTGTTCTCCATGGTAAAAATAAAGAAAAGCAAGACTTAGCTCAATTTTATGAACAAATTGGCCATGGGATACTTTTTGGCCGTCGACAAAATTGGTATTTATACCATTCATTTTTGCAGTATTTTGATAAAGATGAAAAGAAAAAACTCTTTAAACGCTGGGAAAATCAAGAAGATACCGAAGATTGGAAAATTGGCGTTCTAAAGGCTTACCAGCTTGATAAAGATATAAATTTAGTAACAAAAAATCAGGTGATGGTTGGCCTTGCCTGGGATTGTTTCGAAGCCTATGAGCGAGTGGTTAAAGCGGCAAAACTTAAGCAAATATCTGAAAAAGAAGCTCAAAGTTGGGCAATAATTATTGCGGCTATGGCCATGAGGTCAGCTCCAAGCTATGTTGATTTTATCTATGCCTTAATGCGGGATTTATATTGGGCGTATCATCTTGATGATATTGATACAAGCTTACTCCGAAAAAGGCTAAATAACTTCATTAATCACGGACTTACTAGCCATATAATCACATGGGATTTAAGTATTTTTACCGATATTCAAATTAACGGTAATATTAAAAGGGTTCTTTTTTCTCAAGGACGAAACGAGCCATTAGAGAAAATATCAACCTTTGATGATTTCACCTTAAACAGTCCGCAACCCTTTGATTTTCTTTATTCGTCCAAGCCATTTTCGGTAGCACTTAATTTACTTACTACCCTAAATGAACGCCCTTATATTGAGTATGAAGAGGATTATTTAACGGCATCTCATATTCTTTGGCAAGAGGTGAGTGAAGAGGACCAAATTCATATATTTTCAAACTGGCTGCAAAATGCAACCAATATCGAAAGTGAACAAAATTTAAATGATATTTATCAAATGGTTATGACTCAAGGTCAAACCACAGAGATGGGGGGGCGGCTCTATCATTTTAATCACTTAAAAAAAGAGGAAAAACAGCAACTTCTTGAGCTACTAAAAAATGAGCTCAATGAGGCTGATGATGAAACAAAATCTCGTTTGCAAAAGGAAATATTGCAGTTAGAATATGCCAACAACCATCATCATTTAGGTACATTAGATAAGCAATGTTTTTCTTTGTGCGATTGGCTTGACTCCCTTTTAATATGGCGGAATGCTTATTTAGCAAAACTGGTCGATATTGACCATGCAAAACCAAAAATAACCGATTTATGTCACTTAATTACCAAAAATGCCCATGGATGGTCATCTTTGTTAGAGCAAATACGTTGTGCATATCGGTTCAAAATGGTTGATGATATGGACGATTATGGACTTAAACGGGCATGGTTGGACATTTTAGAGGCACAACCGACAGGTCCTGTACAGAATTTGTCCTTACCTAAAGTAGAAAAAGATGTGAGTTCTGATACTCAAAAGCTGCTCAAAACATCACAAATCTTTAGTACAGATACCCGCTTATTTAAGCCTTCAGCCAAAAGCTGGGCGCTTAATGTTGCAGCTCCACTTATTGGCACAAGGCAAAAACTGCTTACGTCAGATTTAGCTTCGGCTCACTATCGTTCTGAAAATGCACTATTTTTACGCTATAGTTTAAATGTGAGTAGCCATAATGAGCTTACAGAGCATTTGCAATGGCTACAGTCCCAAGGGCGGCGTTATATGCTCAAAGAGCTAGTGCAAGAATATAGAGCCCATGATAGTGAAGAGATAGATAAGGAAATTCAAAAGCTTATCTACATGTCTGGGGAAGAAGCTGTTGGTGAGCTAAAATATCGGATAGACCAGCTTGAGATGATTAGAGAAAATACAGAAGCTGTACTTCAGTGTCAGTTTTGGGCTTTGGATATTATACGATATTCTACCCTTATCCAAAGGGCGGTTGTGGCAAATTTGATAGATGAGAAAGAGGCATGGCTTCACCTAAATGCAGCAGCTGCAGCCTTACAACGCAGATATAATAGCTGGGAAGATGCCCTATGGGACTTCTTTAGAGGCTGGATATTTGATGCCGCTTTAGCTACGGATAATGATGGTGAAATAGAGCGACGTAAAGGCGTGGTTATGAGCCTGCTTAATCCTCTTAAGCCTGCATCCTTTGCCTATAAAAACCTAGCATGGGATATGCCCCTTGGCATGCCTGAGCTTGATATTTTTAATGATGATAATACAAAAGATAGCCTAAGTTATTCTAATATAACATCTATTCCAACAGTGCATTGATTTTATAGTAAATATTGCACTATTGTTTTTTAATAGTCTTCTAAGATAATTGCAACCCCCATCATAATTTTTCTGTAATAGTTGATTTTATTTGCAGACTACTTTAAGTAATAAAGTTAAGAGTTCACAGAAACGATAAAGCATAGTAAAACCTATTAAATCATTAACACAAGTAGTTGTTAAGTATGAATAATTTCCATATAAATAATTTCTATTGACTATAAATCACTAATAATATATTTTACTAGAACTTTTCAAACCTTCAACAGTTTGAGAAGCAGCACAATATTACATACGAAGACCTTTGATTAGGTCGGGTGTCTTGCTAAATAGAATACCCTTTGAGGAAATAAGCAAGGCATGTTTTTTTCGTATGTACATGTGTTGAAGCACCCGACACCTTTGGGTTGAAAGGTGAGGGTGCAAAA
>JBKEBO010000033.1:0-3753 GCA_047973205.1 Alphaproteobacteria bacterium
CAATGTGTATAAGCAATAGCGGTTTAAGTACCAAAAGAAAGTGTCGGCTTTTAACTAACTTTGTGCTAAACTGAACAGTTAGTGCATAAAATCCGCTACTGCTCATACACAAAACCGTTGGCAGTAATTTAAAAACAGAACTACAAAATATAAAAGTAGAGTGAACAGATTTGAAATAATAGACAAAATTGGTGCTCAACACCATACTGGAAATACAGAATCAGGAGAATTTAGTTATCCATCTGCACTAAAATCAATTGGAAAAGACATAAAGGATTATCAGAAGGGAGACATTGGTAAAAACCACCAATATTTAGACATAAGATTTGAAAATGAACGTCTTGCAATATTAGTAGAAACAAAAAATAAGTTTAGTAAATGGGATAAGACTAAAATTCAAAAGCAATTACAAGATTATGTACGGTATGAAAAAGCGTTTTCGGACAAGAGAATAGTTGCGATTCTTGCTGAAACAGAAGGTGATGATATTTGGGTTTGGTATGGACAATCCGTAATCATTGATGATGACCATAAAATTGTTGAAGAAACGAAACTTAAAACTTTTGAAGAATACGAAGAAATTTGCTTTGGTAGAGTAAATGACAAAATCAAAGTAATAGACTCTATTAAAACGCTTAATGAAAAATTACATTCGGATGGTGTAAACCCCAATTTAAGAAGTCAGTTTGTCGGTACTTGTCTTTTAGCTTTAAAAAATGGTCTTGTATATGATAATATAAAAGAAACCATAAACCCAAAGACAGGTAAACCCTTAAAGGCTGAAAGTGTCGTAATAAATAATATTAAAGACATCTTGGAAGGGTTATTAACCAAAAGCGGAAGTATTAATAAAGCAAGTAAACTTGCTATTCTAAACAATAAAGTTTTAGACGACCAAGACGTACAAAGTCTTACCTATACTGAATTATCGGATATTCTAAAATTTATTGATGTTAATATTGTTCCTTTCATTAACGATAAAAATACTGCTGGACAAGACCTACTAAATTTGTTTTTTACAACATTCAATAAGTATGTAGGTAAATCAGACAAAAACCAAGCTTTCACACCTGACCATATTTGTAGCTTTATGAGTAAAGTTGTGGGTGTAAACAAATACTCAAGGGTTTTAGACCCTTGTTGCGGTAGTGGTGCTTTTCTTGTAAGAGCAATGACTGACGCAATGGATGACTGTGAAACAGAAGAAGAAAGGGAAAAGGTTAAACAAGAACAAATTTTTGGTATTGAATATGAAGCAGGAGCATTTGGTTTATCTTCAACAAATATGTTAATTCACGGAGACGGAAACTCAAATGTAGTTCAAGATTCATTGTTTAATAAAGGAAAATGGATTGAAGATAACAACATTAATGTTGTACTTATGAATCCACCCTACAATGCAACCAAAAAGTTTTGTAATCCTGATTATACAAAAAATTGGGATAGTAAGAAGAAAGAAGACCCTTCAAAGGGCTTTCATTTTGTTGAATGGGTAGCATCTCACGTTTCTCCTTTATCTAAAATGGCTGTATTACTGCCAATGCAAGCGGCTATTGGTAGTAGTAATGATGTTAAAGAGTTTAAGAAAAAAATGTTAGACAACTATACATTGGAGGCAGTGTTTTCACTTCCAGTTGAAATATTTTATCCGGGTGCTGCCGCAGTAGCAGTTTGTATGGTTTTCGACCTTTCTCAGAAACACGAAAAAGCTAATAAAGAAACATTTTTCGGATATTATAGAGACGATAAATTCATTAAAAGGAAAGGACTGGGAAGAGTTGAAATGACTGATGAAAAAGGTAATAGTTTATGGGCAAAAACTGAAGAATTATGGCTTGATTTATACAAAAACAGAAAGAAAGTTGCAGGTCTTTCTGTTATGCGTAAAATTGGATGGAAAGACGAGTGGTTAGCCGAAGCGTATATGGAAACAGATTATAGTAACTTAAAATCTGATGAATTTGAGAAAACTATAAGAGATTACTATTCATACATTATAAAAGATGGTGGTGAAAATGCTTAATACTAATACTTGGGAAGATTTTTGTCTAAATGATATTTTCGACATTGGTCCTGGGAAATATCGAAGCAAAGATGAATACGAAGAAGGCACAACACCTTATGTTACAGCTTCTGCAAATAACAATGGAATAGCTCAAAGAATAAATTTGCAAGCAGATTTCAAAGGTAATGCCATAACGACTGGAAAAGTTGGTTGTACTGCTTTTTATCAGATTGAGGACTTTTGTGCATCAAGTGATGTAAACATTTTTCGAGCATCAAAATTCAATATGAATTCTAAAATTGGAGTGTTTATTACATCAATAATAAACTTTTCTGAAAACTATAAATGGACATACGGCAGACAATGTAGAGTTGGAGATAGCAAAAAAATAATTGTAAAACTTCCAATTTTATTTGACGAAAATCAAAAACCGATAATTGACAAAATCAATAATTTTAATAAAAATGGGTTTGTGCCTAACTTTAAATTTATGGAAGAGTTTATAGAGAGTATTCAACAAAATGACAACAAAAATTCCATAGGAAACTCTCTCAAAACAAAAAATTCACATAATAAAGCCATAATCCAAACTGATGATTGGAAAGAATTCTACCTTCATAAACTGTTTAATATTAAAATGGGTAATGGAATAGACGCTAACAAAACGACAGATTTTGAACCTAAATTTAATTACGTTTCAAGGGATAGTAATGGTAATGGAGTTGTTGGAATTGTAGATGAAATAAGTGGAGAGAGACCATTTCCTGCAGGTGCAATGTCTGTGGCTTTAGGTGGAAGTTTTTTAGGCTCTTGTTTTATCCAAAAAGACCCTTTTTATACGGCTCAAAATGTAGCAGTTATGCAAGAAAAGGAACCATTGTCAATCCACTCAAAACTATTTGTTTCTGCATTAATCCGTAATGAATGTAAAATAAAATATTTAGCATTTGGACGTGAATTAAACTCTCACATTCGGAAAGATTTTACAATTAAACTTCCTGTTCTTAAAAATGGAAGTGAAGCTGTTATAGACAAGAAAAGGGGGTATTGTGAAAATGGGTTTATCCCTGATTGGAAACAGATGGAAAAAACTATTAAAAATCTACCGTATGGAGATAGAATTGAATAAAAAACTACTGCCAACAATGTGTATAACCAATAGCAGGTTTAGTACTAAATTGAAACGAAATGAATATTAATAAAGGTAAGTGTTTAACCGAAAAATTAGTGGTTTTTAATCTGCTACTGCTCATACACTAGACCGTTATGGCAAATATCAAAACAGAGCCTACAAACAAAACAATGATTAGAATATGAAATCAGAATATCAAGAAAAACAAAGAACAAGAGCAGTAAAACTAATTCAGGACAAGAATTCAGTTTTTTATGGAGGAGTTGGTGGAAAAATGTTTATGCGTGCAAATAGAGATTTTGTTTTGACTGATTTCAACAAAAATTTTTATCAGGACATAAAAGACGAAGCAATTTAATATTTTTCAAAAAACATTGTTGATTGGTGGGGCTGGAAAAATCCGACTGGACAAGTGTTATTTTCTCAGATTGCTTGCATAATTCATTTGTATGCTATTCGGAACGACAAAAATGCAGTAATCGGACTTTTAAAAAGAATTTCGGCTGACTTCGTAGACGTTTTAGAAATAAAGACAGACAAATATTTAAGTGCGTTTATTCAATTTGAGTCAGTAAGTGACTATGACTACTTAAATGAAGGACAATCGACACGTGGA
>JBKEBO010000065.1:0-73906 GCA_047973205.1 Alphaproteobacteria bacterium
ACACAATATGTTGAGCCTAATATCAAATGTCATGAAATGTATCGTGAGCTTTATAACCTTTGGAGAAAAATCGATATGAATTTAACAGATGAATATAAAGAACATCGTCAACTTTTAGGGAAATATGCTCTTAAATAATTTTAAATGAATATGGGGGAGAATTTACTTGACAATATGCATTATACATTTTACTGTAAATTGAATATAAGATAATTAGTAAGGAAATAAAAGAGGAGTTACTCAAACTTTAGATGAATAAAAACGGATTCATTTCACGATGAAAAGTTTTTAGACTTCACCTCCTTTTTGAAGCTTAAAAGGAAAATAGGGTAAGGACAGACCATGAAAATAGATAATAAAAAACAAACAGATTTAAAACAGGTTCAATCGTTTTTTCAAAAGATTGGTGTTCAGTCTGATTTTTCTTCAGAGGTTGGGGCAAATGGTGATCATTGGCCAAAACGTTTCAAGATTGCCAAAACAGATCAAAATGCCATTATAGCCTATCCAGAAACTAGCGAAGAAGTTGCTAAAATAATAGAATATGCCAATAAGAATAAACTGCAAGTATCAGCTCTTGGCCTAGCTTCTAGTGTTGTTGGTTGCTTTGATGGGGGGGCAGATATTTATTGCTCGACTGAACGTTTAAACCAAGTAGAAGAATTTGATTCCACAAATTCTTATGTGAGCGTGGGAGCAGGTATGAATGGGGGAGACCTTCAGCAATATTTAATCAAACGTGGCTTTGAGCTTGGGCAAACACCACAGTCTTTGTATATGTCAACTGTTGGGGGATGGGTGAATACAAGAGCCATTGGTGGGCTTTCCACATATTATGGAGGTATTGAGGATGTTGTCGTTGGCTTAGAAGCGGTTTTAGGTACGGGTGAGATTGTAAAAGTATCGCCAAGCCCAAGACCCCAAGGAGGACTTGACTTAGTTCAAAATATTATTGGTACAGAAGGGAGCTTAGCAATTGTTACCAAAGTAACGCTTTCTATCTTTCGTCAACTTCCTACAGCTCAACTTGCAGCAGGTTTTGAGACATTTGATCAGGCCATTGAGGTGCAAAGACAATTAGTTCAAGGTGGTTTCCCTGTTGCTCTTTTGCGTTCTTATAATATCGAAGAGACAAGCCATATAGTCCCTAGTGATGAACCTTTTGCCCTTTTAAACTTTACATTAGTTGCCCCTGCTGAAGCCTTAGATGGACTTAAAACAGCAGCTGAAAAGCTTGTCATAAATAATGAGGGTTGGAGTTTAGATGAAGATGCGGCAAGCCTATGGTATAGACACCGTTATGAATGTGAGACTATGATGGAAGATCGTAACGTGATTAAAGGAGAAATGTTTGATACGGTAGAGCTTTCTTTACCATGGAGTACCGCTGCAGCTTGTTCCGCTGAGTTAGAAGAAAAAATTGGTGCAAAAACGACAAGATTTTTTGCTCACTTTTCTCATGCCTATCAAACAGGGGCTTGTTTATATGCAATCTTTTGGGTTAAAGATAAAAATGATGATAGTGTTGTGACGCTTTGGACTGATATTTGGGATGAGATTATTGCAATTGTCGCTTCTCATAGTGGTACATTATCTCACCATCATGGCATAGGAGCGGTGCGAAGTGCAAGATATCTAAAAACAGATCAAGCTCTTGTGCATCAAAAAATAAAAGCCGTATTAGATCCTAATAATGTTTTAAAAGGACGCTTACTTGAAGGCTAACTCAGAATTTAAAAAAAGATAAAAGGAGTATAAAATGACAGGCTATCAGCTTAGGATGGATCGCTTATTTAATAAACAAAGTGGGAAATCTGTGATTATCGCACTCAGTAACTCGATGTATTTTGGTCCTACGGCGGGTATGCAAACCGTTGATGAATGCCGTATGGTCATGCAAGGTTCTGTAGATGGTGGTTGCGATGCAATTATGGTAACTCCAGGAGGCTTACGGGCAAATATCGATGTTTGTTCAGGACGCAATGGTCCAGCCATTATTATGTCGGCAGGCTTTACCCCAACTTGGCGAGCTGCAGAACGCTATGGTGGAGGTGGAAAAGCTCACCGTATGGAGGCAATTGCTTCAGTTGAAGAGGCCTTACATCTTGGGGCGGATGCTTATCATCTGTATACATTTTTAGGATGGAAAGATCCAAATATTGAAGCCGATGAGTTAGCTCTTTTAGGGCAAGTTTGTGAAGAAGCTCGTCGTTGTCAGCTTCCTGTAATTTGTGAGCCTCTTGCTCGTGGTGATGCGGTTGCTCCCGAAGATTATAATAGTACACAAAATGTTGCTCTTATGGCTCGTATTGCCTCAGAAGTTGGGGCGGATGTGGTTAAGGTTGAATATACGGGAAGTCCTGAATCTTTTTCGGAAGTTGTTGAGGCAAGCCATGTTCCTGTTGTAATGATGGGAGGGGCAAAAACAGATACATTTGATGAGTTTCTTACCTTTTTGGATGGAGCAATGTCTTCAGGTGCAAAAGGTGTTGCCGTTGGACGGAATGTCTATTCACAACCTAATATTGCCGATGCTGTATCACGTACAGTATCGGTTGTTCATAAAAAGTAATTTACAAAGGAGCTATAAAAATGCCTATTATTAATATTCAAATTAGCGAAGGCCGTACAGGTGAGCAAAAAGCAAAAATCTCAGAAGAAATAACCAATGCTGTAGCTAAGCATGGCGGTGTTGATGCTGATAAAGTTATTATATTATGGAATGATATTCCTCGCTATAATCAATCGGTTGGTGGAAAAATGCGAGGAACACCAGAAAACAAATAGAACTTTGGAGGCTGTAATGTCAGATACGAATAAGGATTCTAATAACTTATCAGGATGTGTGGCTCTTATAACAGGAGCAGCAGGGGGGATTGGCAAAGCAATTGCATCACGACTTTTAAGTGATGGAGCTTGTGTTGCAATCACTGATATTAATGAAGACGGACTAAAGTCTCTTGATTTATTTGAGCACTATGATAACACACGATTATTGCCTATAAAGATGGATGTTACCGATGAAACTTCAGTTAATAAAGCCTTTATGGCTGCAAAAGAACATTTTAAACGATTAGATATTGTTGTGTCTAATGCAGGTATTGCTTTGGCTGCTCCTTTAATGGAAACCAGTGTTCAAGATTGGGATCGCTGTATGAATATTTTAGGTAAGGGTTATTTTTTGGTTACAAGAGAAGCCATGCGGTTATTTCATAAGCAAGAAGAAGGAGGTAATATTATCTATATCGGTTCAAAAAACGGGATTACAGCTTCAATTAATGCCTCGGCTTATTGTGCAGCTAAAGCAGCGGAGGTTAATCTTGCACGTTGTGCCGCTCTTGAGGGAGCTGCATTTGGTGTAAGGGTGAATATGGTTAGTACAGAGGCCGTTATTAGAGGCTCAGCTATTTGGAGTTCAAGCTGGCGGGAAGAACGTGCTGATGCTTATGGAATAAACCCCGATGATCTTGAAGATTATTACCGTAATCGAACCTTACTTAAGCAGTCAATATTTCCTGAAGATGTCGCTGATGCAGTTGCCTTTTTAGCATCTAGTCGTTCCCTTAAGATGACAGGCAATATCTTAAATATTGATGGCGGGAATCAACATGCTTTTTCCCGTTAGTTTTAACATAGCTAATTTTTAGGTTTAGTTTTAAAACAGTCTTGGATAATACGGGCAGCAAAACGGTTGCTTTTTTTATAGACAAGAGCCCCACGAGCAACATTAGCAAGCTTTTCGCAGGCTTGAGGGTTTTTAAATGGACGTTCCACAATGCCAACGCTCGAAAGAGGGATAATCATATCGATGTTATGCCAAACAGAACAGTCTATTTGATTTTCTAAAATAAGCTTAGGACTGTCAATATAATGGCATTCAACAATCTTTACATTGGGATATGTGGCAAATTCAGTTTGCCCTAAAAGTTCATGGTCAATAGATTCACGATCTAAGCCTAAACGAAAGCTTCCGTTTTCAGGTGAAAAATTAGTACGAGAGATGATATTGAGTGAGCCTTCTTTGTAAAAGCTATAAGAACCTAAATCGAACCAACCAAATTCTTCTTGGCTTAACTTCATATAGTGGATAGTGGCTATAGAAACCATGGCGAAATCGGCTTCATCGTCCAAAAGGGGTTGGATACGTTTTTTTGCACCAGGAATATTCTGAACTTTAAGTGAGAATCCTGATTGTTGTACCATTGTTTGGATTTTCTCGCTAACCTCTCTAGGCTCATCTGCACTAGAAGAAGGGAAAAGCCCTATAAGGCTGGAGCGTCCACCAATGGAGGCAAGCTTTGCATAGTCTAAGGCGGCAATTTGTGTTCCAAGATGCCCAGAACGTTTTAAGGAGATTGCATCTATATCTTCTAAAGACTTAATAGCAGTTTGTACTGTGCCTGCACCCACAGAGAATATGTCTTGTAAATCAGTTAGCCTTGCAAAGCTGTCACCAACTTCCATATCCAAAAGAATACGAGCTGTATTTTGCATCACCCAATAACCTCGAGAAACACCTTGTTCAAAGGTTATGTTATTTTTTATAAGTAAATCTTTCATTAAATATGGGCTACCCATAAAATTCACTCCTTATTATTTTGATATAGCTGTCATTTTTATTTTCGCTATATCAGCACTCAATTTACAGTAAATTAAGATAAATAAAAAGCTAATATAGCCTTAAAAACTTCTATTGACAATAATCAATCTTCAATATACAATACACTGTATATTGATAAGTTTCAATAATAATTTTTGAAAATAAACGGTGGAGATTTAAAAATGAGCAATAAATTAAAAGAAAAAGTTGCAATTATTACAGGAGGAGGTGTTGGTATAGGTAAAGCGGCGGCTATTGCTTTTGCCCGTGAGGGAGCATCAGTTATGGTCAATGATATTAACACGGATGCGGCACAGTTAGTTGTGAAGGAAATAGAAGCTGCGGGTGGTATTGCAGCTGTTAACGGGGAAGCAATGGGAACATCTCAAGCTGGAGATGCTCTTGTTGCGGCAACAATCGAAAAATTTGGAGCCGTTGATATTCTTTATAATAATGCAGGAATTTCAGCCCATGGTAATATGTTTGAGCTTTCTGATAAAGATTATCGTAATGTGATGAATGTTAATCTTGATGCAGTTTTTTATACATCACGAGCAGCGGTAAGAGAATCTATGAAGCCTCGCAAAACAGGAAAAATTATTAATGTTGTTAGTCGTGTGGCTCTTCGGGGACGTGCAGGTGATAGTAACTATGCTGCAGCTAAGTTAGGTGTAGCGGCATTTACCTTAAGTTGGTCTTTAGAGCTTATGAAATATGGTATTAATGTAAATGCAGTTTCACCTGCAGCATGGACTCCATTGGCAGATGCTCAGCCAAAAGAGGTTCAGGAATATATGCGTAAAGCTCGTTCGCAAAATGTGATTAATCGGGTAGGAGAGGCGGAAGATATTGTTCCAACTCTTTTGTTTTTAGCGAGTAGCGATTCGGATTATGTTACAGGTAACATTTTACATGCCACAGGTCAGCCTATAAGTTTGAATTAAAAGAATTTCTTAAAATAGTATATCACAATAAAGATTGAGCCTTTAACTTTAAAGGCTCATATTTTTAAATAAGGGATGATTTGGGGTGGAGGTTATGGACTTGTTGCCACCAATTATCTATATCTTTTGTTTTAACAAGGGCGATACATGAGCCTCCAAAGCCACCGCCAATTTGACGAGCCCCTAAAGCACCGCATTTAATCATATCTTCAACCAAAGCATCGGTTTCAGCAATGGTAATTTCAAAATCATCACGTTCTGATATATGACCTTCGGTAATAATTTTACCTATAGTTGCCATATCTTTATCGGCAAGAGCTTGTTTCATATCAAGAACACGTTGATTCTCTGTAATAATATGCTTTGCACGACGATTTAAAGGCTCTGCAATAGCCATAACCCTATCAAGCTCATCAACGTGAACCTTGCGAAGAGACTTTACACCTAAGGCTTTAGCCGCATCCATACATTGTTTATGAATTGTCTCATAAGCCCCATCAACTAAGGCATGACTATAGCCAGAAGGGACAACTGCAATAGTGTAACCCTCAGGAATTTTAACATGTTCAAAAGATAAATCTTGAGTGTCAATAAACAAAACCTCACCATATTGACAAATGGAGCTTGCCATTTGGTCCATAATACCGCAGGGCATTCCCACATATTCATTTTCGGCCTTGCGAGCCAAAATAGCAATATCTAAATCGGATAGTTCAATCTTGAGTAATGTTCTTAAAGCACGGAGCATACAAACCTCTAAGGCTGCAGAGCTTGAGACACCTGCACCTAAGGGAACATCGCTATCAAGAGCAATATCTAAAGCAGGGATTGCGATATTCTTTTCTTGGGCAAATATTTGAATAGAGCCAACAAGATAATCAATCCACTTTTCTTGAGGCTTTTGGCTCGCCTGAGCTTGGAGCATCTTTTTATCGTAAGTAGAGATAAAACGTAGCTCACCCATTGGAGCATCTTTGTTTATGGCAATCGCTATCTTTGCCGATTGTTTTAGGGCAAAGGGCATAATGAAGCCCATATTATAATCGGTATGTTCACCAATTAAATTACCACGACCTGGAGCTTTAGCCGTTGCTGTGGGACTATAGCCATAGGATTCTTCAAAAAAAGATATAATATTATTCATCATTAAACCTCAATTTTTCTTAATTTTTTAGCCATATCTTCAGGGGAAATATCACTTAAGAATAGTCCTAAAGATTGCTCGATACCTGCAATATATTTCATTTTATTGGCATCGCGTAAAAAAGGAAGAAACTGAATATGAAAATGCCACTTATCTTCCATACCTTGTGGAGCAGCATATAAGCCCATAATATAAGGCATATTGCGTTCAAACAAGCCATCAAGCTTACGTTGCACCACACCAAGACCATGGGCAAGAGAGGCAATATCATCATTATTGAATTCCCAAGGGCCTGCCATAGGTTCTTTAGGCATAAGCCATGTTTCAAAAGGATAGCGAGCCACAGGAGGTACCCATGCAACAAAATATTCGTCCTCCCAAATATTATTTTTACCATGGGTGGTAAAGTAAAGCTCAAGTAGGGCTTGATTTTTTTCGAAAGCAGCTTTCATTTTTTTTATATTTGGAGGAAGATGATTAAAAGCATAAAGCTGACCATGGGGATGGGGAAGGGTAACACCAACTTCCTTTCCACGGTTTTCAAAAGGAAAAATATATTCAAGGTCGGGATTTTGCCTTAGCTCATTATAACGATGTGTCCATGCATGGATAAGTAAAGCACGGCGGCTATCAGGCATTTGACCTAAATTTCCTTCATGCTCGGATGAATAAACAATGACCTCACATTTACCTTTAGCGGGGGCGGTTTTAATACCAAGTTCGGGAGCTATATGGGCATCTAGGCTTAAGCTAGTAAAGCGATTATCAAAAATAGCCACCTCAAAATCTTCAACAGCAACCTCACCAGGGAAAGCATCTTTAGCTACAGCACATAAAGGGCAATATTCCTTAGGAGGGTTAAGGGTACGATTTTGCCTTCCTGTGGAATAAATCACCCATTCATCACGTAAAGGATGGTGACACATAAAAGGCTGAGCTAAATTTTCGGTTGGCTCTAATTCGTTGGTTATATTGTAAGTCCGTTCAGCCTCGCTAAAAAGATGCAAAGAGCGGCCATCATTTTTTGTAACATGATGATAGTAAAAGTTCTTACTGTCTGCAGACATTTCTTCTTCCAATCTATCGTTGATGATTATTTTTCAAATACACGCCATTTTTGATACCAAGCCCATGCAGAACGTAAAACAGTATCGATATCCGAATGTTTAAGCTCCCAACCTAAAATATCTTTGGCCTTTTTATTATCGGCAATTAAAATGGCGGGGTCTCCTGCACGTCGTGGTGTTTCAACAACTTTAATCTCATGATTTGTAGCTCTTTTGGTTGCGTTGATGATTTCTGCAACCGAAAAACCATGGCTTGTACCTAAATTAAATACAGTTGTATCACCACCATTTTCAAGATATTGTAATCCTAAGATATGGGCATCAATCAAGTCAGTTACATGAATATAATCACGAACAGCGGTACCATCTTCGGTTGGGTAATCTGTACCAAAGAGTTTAATATGGTCTTCATCTTTAGCGGCCGCCATAAGAACACGAGGGATAAGATGGGTTTCTGGCTCGTGAGCCTCGCCAATTGTACCATCTAAATCTGCACCTGCAGCATTAAAATAGCGAAAACGTACCGATTGAATGCCATGAGCTTTTTGGACATCATCTAAAATATGCTCAATCATGAGTTTAGAGCGACCATATGGGTTGATGGGCATTTGAGGGAGGTCTTCTTTAATGGGAGTAACTTCAGGCTCGCCATAAACGGCTGCAGTTGAAGAAAAAACAATATATTTTACATTATATTTTTTCATCATATGTAAGATATTAATCGTTCCTGAAACATTGTTCTGATAATATTTGAGAGGCTCGTTTACGCTCTCACCAACCAGTGAGGCTGCTGCAAAATGCATCACGGCAATAGGCTCATATTTTTTAAAGGCTTCTTCGATATTATTGATGTTATTAATATCACCTTTAAAAAAATCACCCCATTGAATGGCCCACTCATGCCCTGTAGCTAAATTATCAAAAACAATCGGATTATAGCCTGCAAGTTTTAAGGCTTTGCAAGCATGGCTACCAATATAGCCTGCACCGCCAAAAACGATAATATTTTTATTCATATCCCCAATTCCTTATCGGTTAAGTTTGCTTAAATTTTATTTTTCATAAGATTGTAATTCATCCACAATAACCTCAAGAGCCACACCTGCTTTGGCAAACATATCTCTTGTTTCTTGTGCCGCATGATAACGGCGTTTGCATACAACTTTTTCAATACCAACCGAGATAATCATCATCGCACATGTACGGCATGGCTCCATAGTGCAATAAAGAGTCGCACCTTGCAAAGAAACCCCATGACGAGCCGCTTGGCAAATGGCATTTTGTTCTGCATGGATAGTTCGCATACAATGTTCTCTTACCTGACCATCATCATCAATGACTTTTTTCATCAAATGGCCAACTTCATCACAATGTTCTAAGCCCGAGGGAGAGCCTACGTAACCTGTCGCAATAATACGCTTATCTTTTGTAATCACACAACCCGAACGCCCTCGATTACAGGTGGCTCTTTTGCCGACATTTTCTACAAGCTCTAAAAAATACTCATCCCATGATGGGCGAACATATTCATCTGACATACTTTACCTCCATTTATTTGAAATATTATAACTCTATGATATTTTTAGCAATCTATTTTCACTATAAAAATAATACTGAGAGATTATAACCAAAAAGCTTTAAGAAAACAAACTTGCTTTTTATTATCATTTCCCCTTATGATGCTCTTTAAAAGAAATGGAGCAAAAATGAAACATGTAGAAATCTTTACCGATGGTGCTTGTTCAGGTAATCCTGGCCCTGGAGGTTGGGGGGCTATTTTACGCTATAAAGGCCTCGATAAAGAGATGAATGGCTATGCTCCACAAACGACCAATAACCAGATGGAACTCACTGCAGCTATTGAGGCTCTTAAGGCCTTAAAAGAGCCATGCAAGGTTACTTTAGTTACCGATAGCAACTATGTTAAAGATGGCATTACCAGATGGATATTTAACTGGAAAAAAAATAACTGGCGAACGGCTCAAAAAAAGCCTGTAAAAAATCAGGAATTATGGCAAGCTCTCGATAAAGAGATTAGCCGCCATGATATGACATGGCAATGGGTTAAAGGTCATAAAGGCCATGTGGAAAATGAACGAGCTGATGAGCTTGCTCGTATGGCCATAGCCGAGCATCATAAACAAGAGTAAAATAAAGCCTCAAGCTGGTGACGGATTTCTTGAGCAGTTGCGGGCTTTTTGTGGATATGTTGAATGCTTTGGGTGGTTAGCTTAACAAGGTCGCTATTTTTTTGAGCAAGCTCACCATTGGGTAAATAGAGGTTGTTTTCGAAGCCCACACGCATATCGCCCCCAAGGCTAATAACAGCTTGGGCAATCGTTGTTTCTAAGATACCAAAAGCACAGACCATCCAAAGATGCTGCTGCTTGTTATTGGCAATAAAATCAATTAAATCAAGGGGAGATGATGTTCCTTTTTCTTCATAACGCCCCAAAACAAATAAAACAGAATGCCGCCTTTTCGGAATGATATTTTGCTCCATAAGTTGCTTAAGGTATAAGAGTTCATCAGGGTGATATAAGATAATCTGATAATGAATTCTTTCGTCTTCGAGCCAATGAAAAAACTCTTGAGCCTGGGGAATATATTCTTGTGAGGGGATAATCTCTTTTAAGCCTAAACTTACAGCCTCAGGATGAACCTCCTTAACACTTTGAATTTGCTCATGAGGCTGATACAAACCTACAGATTCTGTTGTGATTTGAACAAATAAATCATCATGGAAACAATGTTTTAGAGCTTGTAACGTTTGCTTATAGCGTTGAGCATCTAAAGTATGCTTACCATTATCATCACGAATATGGAGGTGAAAAAAGGCACTTCCTGCATTTAAACATTCTTCAGCAGTGCGTAAAATACCATCGGTTGTTAAAGGTAAATAGGGGTGGTCGGCTTTGGTTTTTCTTCCCCCATTAGGAGCGGTTGCTATAATGGTTGCTCGCATGAGATTATCCCTTAAAAGATTGAGGCAAAAATTTTATCCAGCTTTGTGAATAGCTCATCAAACTGTTGTTCTTTATAGATAAATGGTGGTGCTAATAGTAGATGGTCGCCTAAGTTACCATCGGCTGTACCATTGCCAGGATAAAAGATTAAGCCCTCATTCATCCCTGCATTTTTTAGCTTGCCTGCAATATTATCTTCTTTGGTAAAGGGTTGCTTTGTTGCTCTGCTGGCAACAAATTCAATACCCCAAAAATAGCCACGCCCACGAATATCACCAATAGTTTCATATTTTTGAGCCAGATTTTCTAAGCCTTGTTTAAAGAGCGTTTCATTATCTCGAATTTTTTTAAGCAATCCTTGGTTGTCAATTTCTTTTTGAACCGCTAAAGCAGCAGCAGTTGCACTGGCATGGGAAATATAAGTATGGCCATGTTGAAAAAAGCCTGAACCCTTATAGATAACATCATAAATATCTTGAGAAACCATCATCATACCAATGGGTTGATAGCCTCCGCCTAAGCCTTTAGCAGAAGTTAAAATATCAGGAGAAATATCTTCATACTCGCAAGCATAACGATAGCCCGAACGCCCCATGCCGCACATGACCTCATCTAAAATTAGCAGAATATCATATTGGCTACAAATGCGGCGTATCTCCTTAAAATAGCTATGAGCCGCAGGTACGCACCCTAAAGTTGCCCCCACAATAGTTTCGGCAAAAAATGCAGCCACTTTTTCGCTTCCGATTTCTAGAATTTTATCTTCGAGTTCTTTGGCTGCTCTTATGCCATATTCGGCCTCGCTTTCATCATCATTTTGATAGCGATAAGCATAGCATGGGTTAATAAAGTGAATATTGTCGTTTAAAATCTCATTAAAGGGAACACGGCGTTGCACATTTCCTCCTAAAGATAAAGCACCCAAAGTATTGCCATGATAAGATTGTTTGCGAGAGATATATTGTGTCTTTTCGGCTCTTCCAGCCTCATAGTGATATTGTCGTGCGATTTTCATTGCGGCTTCATTAGCCTCAGAGCCACCACACAGATAATAAACATGGCTTAAGCCTTTAGGGGCTTTGCTTACAAGATATTCGGCCAATTCTTCGGCAGGCTCATTGGTAAAAAATCCTGAATGAGCAAAGGCAATTTTGTGAATTTGTTCTTCAATGGCCTGTTGTACGGCCTTATTATTATGACCAAGGCAAGAAACGGCCGCTCCTCCAGAAGCATCTAAATATCTTTTCCCTGTAGTATCAATCAGATAAGCCCCATCACCTGTTTGTATTGTAGGATAATTGGCTTTGAGATGGCGGTGAAAAATAGCAGACATAATATAAACTCCAAATTACTGATATGGGGTGCTTCGACGATTAAATTCATTTTTTAGAGAATCAAGAACCTCACTTAAAGGCAATACGGGAAGTATGGCTCGAATTTGTCGCAATAAAGTATTATAAAAAATAACATTTTTTGGAGACTTAACTAAGAGCAAGGCATTTTGAGGGATATTATCATATTGCTTTTTGAGATGTTGGAGATGTTGTTTTTCTTGTGCGTTTAAACCCTTATATAAATCAGATGATTGTTGCAGACTTTGATTAGCTGGTAACGAAAGTGTCGCTTTTGCATAACGAAGCTGTTGCTCAGGTTGGGCAAGCCATTGAATAAATTTAGCAACTTGCTTAGGATATTGGGTTGTTGAAATACCAATAAGACTATGCTGCTCAGGAATAGCAACACAATCTTTCGTTCCGCAAAGGGGAGAGATAGCATCCCATAAAAAAGGCATGTTTTCCTTATATAAAAAATCGCCATAATAGAAGCCTGAAGTATAAAGAGATTCGGTTTTTCCATCTAAAAACAACTGCTTATTTGTATGACTGCGAGCCATTAAGTTCCAATTACCTAAGGAGAATAAGCTTTGTTTTTTCCATAAGAGAATATCAGTCAAAAAGTTGCGAAACTGAAAGGTAGATAGATTAAAATTCCCATGGCCATCAATAAAATTAATGCCATAAGTCATGGCAATATCGGCCCATAAAGCCCCATTAGGATTAATCAGAATATTGTTTTCGGCAAAATGTTCAAAGGCAGTTTGTTTGCTCTGTTCTAAAAAATCTTTCCAATACAAGTTGTTAGGGCTATCTATTTTGAGATGGTCGCTACGAATATAAAGATGAGCAAAGTTAATCCCCATGCTAAAACCAACGAGACGGCTATCGTTGGCATCATGAATAATCCAACTTTGAGTATCGCCATATTGGCTATAAAAAAAGCTTCGCTCCACATAAGGAGATATATCTAAATACCAGTCATATAACGAAAATGGCGTTGTGGTTACAGCCATATCATAATCCTCTCCAGCCTTAAGGTTAAGAGGCAAAATATCTCGTATCCAGCGTTGGCTTTTGGGAGTAAAAACAATATCTTCTTTGAGGTTGTGGGAGGCATCTTGTTGATATTCTTTGGCAAGGCTATTGAGTATTTCGCATTCACGGCCAATATCAATACATATGCCTTTGATAGTATTTGCTTGAGCTGCAATACTATTTAGGGCAAAGAGGAAGATAAGAAAAATTATTCTCACCATAAAAAAGCCTTTACTATATGAAACGATACTTTAAATTAAAGCATAACATTATATTATAGATTTTGCGAGTTCAAATATGGAGCATAGAAATGAGCAAAGAAAATAAGGTCATTTATTTAAAAGATTACCAGCCTTTAGACTGGGCCATTCATTCGGTTGATATTTCCTTTGAGTTAGAAGCGAAGCAAACGATTGTTACCTCAAAACTTCATATGATTTTACAAGGAGATAAAACAAAACCTGTTATCTTACATGGGCAAGATTTAACAACTTTATCTCTTAAAGTGGATAACCAAGATATTGATATTAATAGATTAGAAATTATTGAAGATCAGATTAGCCTTGATGCTCCTAATAAAGATAGTTTCATTATTGAAACAAAAGTGATGATTAATCCTAAGGAAAACACAAGACTTTCAGGACTTTATGCATCAAAAACCATGCTTTGTACTCAATGTGAGGCAGAAGGCTTTCGCCGCATAACTTGGTTTACAGATCGCCCCGATAATTTGGCCATATGGAATGTAAAACTCATTGCAGATAAAAGCCAATATCCTGTTTTGCTTTCTAACGGAAATCACAAAGAAGCAGGGGAGCTAAAAGACAAAAAACATTATGTGTGCTGGGCTGACCCTCACCCTAAGCCCTCATACCTCTTTGCCCTAGTTGCAGGCGATTTGGGCCTTTTACATGATGAGTTTACTACGATGGAAGGCAATAAAGTTGATTTAAATATTTGGGTGCTTAAAGGTAATGAAAAACGAGCCGAATGGTCCATGAAATGCCTTAAAAACGCTATGGCTTGGGATGAAAAAACATATGGACGAGCCTATGATTTAGAGCAGTTTAATATTGTTTCTGTTCCTGATTTTAATATGGGAGCAATGGAAAATAAGTCGTTGAATATATTTAATGATGCCCTATTTTTGGCTGAGCAGTCTTCGGCCACCGATAAAGATTTTGAACGCATAGATACAGTGATTGCCCATGAATATTTTCATAACTGGACGGGCAATCGTATTACTTGCCGCGATTGGTTTCAGCTCTCACTTAAAGAGGGGTTAACCGTCTATCGTGATCAACAATATACGGCCGAAACCTATACAGCTTCCACGGCTCGTATGGATGAAGTTTCGCTTATGCGGAATATTCAATTTAAAGAAGATGCAGGGCCACTTTCTCATCCAGTTCGTCCTGATTCCTTTGTGGATATTAGCAATTTTTATACCGTTACCATCTATGATAAAGGGGCTGAGGTTATCCGTATGTTGCATCATCTTTTAGGGGATGAGCAGTATTATAAGGGCATGGCTCTTTACTTTGAACGCCATGATGGTCAAGCGGTAACAGTAGAAGATTTTATCAAATCTTTTGAAGATGCGAATGATGTTGATTTATCACAATTTTTCCTTTGGTATACCCAAGCAGGAACACCAACAGTAGAGATGAAGTATAACTTTGAAAATAAAGATGATTTGGTTGTAGAATTCACTCAAAAGCTTGTTGAGCAAGAGGGTAAGAAACCTCAGATTATCCCTATAAAATTTGCTGTATTTTGTGAAGAGGATGATAGAATTATTATTGAAGAACAAGTGCTTATTTTAGATGATTGGCAAAAGAGCTTTGTTTTTAAAGATATTCCTAAAGGTATAGAAGTTATACCTAGTTGGAACCGTGATTTTTCAGCTCCTATTAAAATGGTTGATGAACGAGACACTATTGATTTCAGTAACTTAGTGAGGCATGATAAAAGTGGATTTAATCGAGCGGATGCTTTTTTCAATCTTGCCGTAGAGGTAATCCTTGATACGGTTTACATGAAGGAATCAGAGGCTGGAAATATACGTCCTGATAGCCCTTTATATCGGCTAGGTACGTCTTTTGGTGATTTAGATATTGCATTAAAGTTCGCTTTAACAGATAGGCAAATAAGCGATGGTGATTTAGCATCTTTGATGGTAATACCAACAGAAAGCTATATTAATCAGCAGCTTGAATTTATGAAGCCTCAGATAGTGCATGAGGCTCGCAAGGAAGTTATTTGTGGGTTGAGCGATACAGAAGGGCTTAAAGAACGCTTCTTTAAAGCCATTAAAGATGATGATAATCAGCTAACCCCAAGCTCCATGGCAACCCGCAGATTGATTAATATCTGCTTGAGTTATCTAGCAAAAACAGATGATGCAGATATTTTAGCTTATATGAAAGAGCAGCTTATATCAGGGCAAAATATGACCCTAAGAGCTGCCGCTTTGAGCTATGCTAGCCTTTACCATAATGAGAGCTTAAAAGATGCTATCGCCCATTTTGAAAAAGAGTTTAGAAATGAGCCACTTGTGATGGATAAATATTTTGCAGCCCAAGCGGCAATTGTTACACCTAATGCTGTAGAACATATTGAAAAACTTATGAAACATTCGGCATTTTCGTTGAAAAATCCTAACCGTCTTCGTGCTGTTTTAGGAACATTTGCCGCAACAATAGCTAATCTTCATGCCTCAGATGGTTCTGGCTATAAGCTTATGGAAAAATATTTGAAGCAACTTGATTGTTTAAATCCTGAAATAGCATCACGGATGGCTCAACCTTTAGCTGTGGTGCATTTGTTTGAGGGCGAGCAAAAAGAGATGCTCATCCAAAGCCTAAAAAGCATAAAAAGTGATGCTCAATCGAAGACCCTTATTGAGACCCTTGATAGGGCATTAGCTTAGCCAAAAATAGCCAAAAAAATACTATTTTTGTCCATATTTATCCACAAATAAGCAGATTTTGGCAAGATTCATCCAAAAAAATCCAGAGGGGCTTTGTGTTGAAAACAGGAAGTTTGGTTACAAAGGGCAACAATTAAAGGACTAAAAATGGATATTTATGGACAAAATTTGCCAAAAATGGGCAAAATTTGGCAGATAAAAAGCGTGGTAAAATACATACCACGCCTTTTTGTATAAGGGATAGATCTATATCCACTTAGTCTGGATATTTGGCATCAATACCTTCAATATAGTAGTTCATGCCAAGCAAATCTTCATCGCTTAAAGCTTTGCCTTCTTCGGCAACAACTTCACCAGCCTGATTTTTAAGAGGGCCTGCAAAGATATTAAAACTACCATCAGAAATGGCTTTGATTGCGGCGTTAGCCTCGGCTTGAACTTCGGCAGGAATAGCATCGTTGAACTTAGCCATAGCCACCATGCCTGTGTTAAATCCACCCCAAACATCACCTGTCTTCCAAGTACCATTCATGGCCTCTTCCACACGTTTAAGATAGTAAGGAGCCCAGTCATCAACCACAGATGATAATTGTGCTTTAGGGCCAAATTTAATCATATCTGTTGCTTGACCAAAAGCATAAAGGCCACGCTCTTCGGCTAGCTGCATTGGTGCAGTACTATCAGTATGTTGCACTAAAATATCAGAGCCCTTATCGGCTAAAGTACGGGCAGCTTCGCCTTCCTTAGCAGGGTCGTACCAGCTATTCACCCAGATGATATTAATGTGAGCATCAGGGTTTGTTTTTTGGAGACCAAGCTTAAAAGCGTTAATACCACGAATAACCTCAGGAATAGGGAAAGAAGCAATATAGCCAATCTCGTTGCTCTTTGTCATATGACCCGCAATAAGGCCTGAGATATAACGGGCTTCGTAAAAGCGAGATGAATAAGTTGCCATATTTTTATCGCGTTTATAGCCTGTTGCATGTTCGAATTTAATGTTAGGGAATTTTTTGGCCACCTTAACTGTTGGGTTCATATAGCTAAAGCTTGTTGATACAATCATATCAGCACCCTCACGGGCAAGTTTGCTTAAAATCTGTTCACTTTCAGGACCTTCTGGAACAGATTCCACATTAACGATTTCAACTTTATCGCCATATTTTTCTTTAACGGCATTCAGCCCTTGAGCATGTTGGTACGAATAACCAAAATCGCCAATAGGGCCAGGATAGATAACGCCAATTTTAAAAGGCTTATCAGCGGCAGTAGATGTAAGAGCTGCAACGCTAAGAGCTGCAATAGTCATGAGTGAAGAAAGTAGCTTTTTCATATTTGTCTTTCCTTTTTTAGTTGAGTAGAAACATAATAAAATTGCTCATTTAACCTAACGTGAAGCATGGAAGTTTTTCCCCAAGCAGGCTGGCGTGTTAATGCGAACCGCCATTTTATTATGTGAGATTAACACAAGAACAACAATTGTTGCAATATATGGAATCGCTTGTAAGGTATAGCTATTGATATAATGGCTTAAAAAATCAGGGATTTGGTCTTGCATTCTAAGTTGCAATATATCTAAGCCACCAAAGAGCAATGCTCCCCAAAATACACGCGATACTCGCCATGTGGAAAATACCACAAGGGCGAGGGCAATCCAGCCTCTTCCTGAGGTGATATCACCATCGGACCATGCATGAGAAGAGACTAAAACAAAAGAACTACCTGCAAGGCCAGCCATAGCGGCTCCGAACCAGATAGCCAATAGACGAATTTTTATAACAGGCCAACCTAAAGAGTGAGCACTATGATGATTTTCGCCCACAGCACGAAGAACAAGCCCATAGCGGGTTTTGTTTAAGAATATCCCTGTAATAACCAGTAAAATAAAGGTAATAATGGTTAGGCTATTGATGCTATAATTTCCCCATAAAGGTATAGCATAAGAAGCAGGAACAGCCTTACCCACATAGGCTTTGCCTAAAAGAGCAGCTAAGCCTGAGCCAAAAAATGTAAGAGCCAAGCCAGAAGCCACTTGATTGGCTTGTAAAACCAAAACGACAAAGGCAAAGACGGAGGCGATAAGCATAGCTCCGAGCATGGAGGCAAGCATTGCCAATGGCCAAGAGCCTGTACTTACACCCACAATAGCAGCACAGACAGCCCCAAAGAGCATCATGCCCGAAACCCCTAAGTTAAGTACACCAGAACGCTCGCAAATAAGTTCACCTAAAGCCGCAAGAATATAAGGAGTTATGGTAATAAGAAGGGTAAAAATAAAGGCCCACATGATTATTTTTCCTCCTTTATTTTAGGTGATTTATTAAGGCGAAAGCGATAACGAATAAAGACATCACAAGCCAAGATTAAAAACAGAACACCACCTTGAAAAACCTCAGCAACAGCTTTTGGGAGGCTAAGGTCAGTTTGTAAATTGACACCACCCACATAAGTTAATGCCATAAAAAAGGCGGCAAATATCATACTTAAAGGATGCAGCCTTCCTAAAAAAGCAACAATGATTGCCGTAAAGCCGTAATTTTGAACAGGGCCAGATATGGTTAATTGCCCTAGAGGTCCTGCAGCTTCAAAAGCTCCTGCAAGCCCTACACAAAAGCCTGCAAATAAAAAGCTGAACCAAATAATGCGGCGTTCCGAAAATCCTGCATAGCCTGCTGCAGGAGGGGTTAAGCCAACCACTTTAATCTGAAAACCGATAAAACTACGTGTGAGTAAAAAGTAGATAAAACCTGCAAGTAATAAGGCAATAGGAATAGAGATATTTAACTGTAAGCTATTGTTTAAAATAGGGAGTGAAACAAACTCACCAAACCATCGAGATTCGGCAAAACCCGCGCCATCAGGGTCTTTATAAGGACCATTGACCAAATAGGCTAAAAAGGGTTTAGAAACATAAACCAACATAAGGCTTACCAAAATTTCGTTGGTATTAAAATGGATTTTTAAGAGAGCAGGAATAGCCGCCCAAGCCATAGCAGCGATAACTCCAGCAATAACCATTAAAGGTAATGTATACCAATGGCTTTGGCCATAAAGCAGCAAGGCAACAGAAGATGATGCAATCACGGCCATAATAAATTGCCCCTCTGCACCAATATTCCATATATTGGCTCTAAAGCCAATGGAAAGCCCCAAGGCGATAAGCAGAAGAGGGGAGGCTTTGAGCAAAATATCACCAATGCTATAAACATTGGTAAAAGGCTTAATAAAAAAGGAATATAGGCCTTCTATGGGATTAACATGAAGAGCATAAAAAGCAATGCCACCTAAAAATATGGTTAAAAAAAGTGCTAAAATCGGAGCAAAGCTTGTCCAAAATCGTGAGGCATTTGAGCGAGGAACTAATTGTAAAATCATTATGATTGTTCCTCTTCGGCTAGGCTTTCTTGCGGATTTTCTTCAATAACACCACTCATAAGAACACCAATGGCATTGGGATTAATCTGTCGGGTCTCCTTAAGTACAGAAAGTGAGCCTTCGAACAATACACCAATTTTATCGGATATAGCAAAAAGCTCGTGAAGGTCTTGAGATAGAATTAAAATGGCACTTCCTTGATTACGCAATTGAATAAGAGCTTGATGAATAGCTGCTTGTGAGGCTCTATCCACACCCCAAGTGGGTTGTGCGGCAACCAAAACTTTTGGATTTTGCATAATCTCACGGCCAATAATAAACTTTTGGAGGTTACCACCCGATAAGCTTTGGGCTTCACTAAAGCGATCCTTTGTTTTGACATTAAACATTTTAATCACTTTTTGGGCATAGGCTTGAATACGCTTACGCCGCAATAGCCCATGCTTGGTAAGATTACGGCGAGCATAACCCGAAAGTAGGCTATTATCGTTTAAAGACATACTCGGAACAGTCCCATGACCAAGCCTATCCTCAGGGACATAGGCAAAGCCTAAGTTGCGTCGTCTTTTAGGGCCAATATTGCCCACAGATTGCCCCATAATCCGAATAGCATTTTTATCGGCATTTAGATATTCGCCCGATATAGAAGCTAATAACTCTTGCTGGCCATTGCCCGATATACCTGCAATCCCAACAATTTCACCTGCTTTAACATCAAGGTCAATATGTTTGAGGTTTGTTCCAAAAGGTAGGGGGCTATCAAGGTGTAAATTCTTAATCTGAAGTAGGGTTTCGTGGTGACCTGTATCGGCTTGAGGCTTGAGTTCTGTATCAAAGTCATTACCCACCATAAGCCGAGCTAGGCTCTCATTGCTTTCATTTTGAGGAACAACTTCGGTAATATATTTGCCTGCACGTAAAATTGTGGCTTTATGGCAAATTTCTCTAATTTCATCAAGCTTATGGCTGATATATAAAATGGCACAACCCTCATCGGCAAGTTGCTTGAGTGTGGCAAAAAGCTCGCCTGTTTCGGCCTGAGAAAGCACGGCAGTTGGCTCATCCATAATCAAGAGCTTAGGATTTTGTAACAAGCAACGCACAATCTCTACACGTTGCTTATGGCATGTTGAGAGCGTATAAACAACCGCATCAGCTTTTAGGGGAAGCCCGTATTTAGCTGAGACTTCTTCAATGCGAGCAGAAAGTTCTTTAATGTCGTGCTTTTCATCGATAGCAAGAGAGATATTTTCGGCAACGCTGAGCGAATCGAATAAGGAAAAATGCTGAAATACCATACCAATACCCATTTTACGGGCTTGGGAGGGCGAGGATATGCTTACAGCTTTACCGTCCATATATATCTGGCCTTCATCGGGCGATAATATGCCATATATCATTTTAACAAGGGTGGATTTTCCTGCACCATTTTCCCCTAAAAGAGCATGGATTTCTCCTGCATATACCGATAGATGAATATCCTCATTAGCATAAGTCCCACCAAAGGATTTACTAATAGCGGAAAGTCTTAGTAAGGGGGTTGGCTCATTTTGTGGATTTTGGTCGATTGTCATGACTATTTTTAGCCCTAACTCTTTATAAAACGCTCTTAAAATTCTTATGTTACAAAATCATTTTTTTGTTGTAACTTTATCTTGGCTTATACCTTAAAATGACTTTTTTTACTAGTTAAATATTTATTAAAATGTAAATAAGGTTTAGAGTTCAGTGGATAAGTGGTAGATATGGAGATGGATTTTTGAGTATACTAAGTAAGATTATATTAATCGGTTTTTCTCTTTTTATACTTGCTGCAAAAGCTGATTTTTCTCAAGATGAGATTAATCATCTGACTCAAGGTTATGAGAATCAATTCTCACAATATTCTCAAGACTATCTTAATGATACTCCTTATAAGTTTGAGCTATTACGAGCAGGGCAGCTATGGTATTTTTGTCAAAAGAAACATGAGCAGTTCCTTTATATGGATATATCACTTGAAGCGGCTTTAAAGATTATAAAAACTTGCCATAATTTTGCAAATAATACTGTTAATGATATGATAAAAGAAATCAAGCAGACCAAAACAGTAACCCCTAAAAAAAGAGATGAAGCTATAGAAATTTTAAATAAAATGAAAATAAGTAAAAGCCAAGAAAACAAAAACATAACAAAAGAAGAGTATAGACAAATATTACTAAATACCCCAAACTTAAATGATTTTTTTAATTTTATAAATAAGGAAAATAAATGACCATATATCCTTCTGTTTGCCCTTTAGATTGCCCTGCAGCCTGCAGCTTAGATATTCGCCTTGATGACGGCGGTAAGGTGAAGTCTATCTCTGGAAATAAGGAGCATCCTTTTACAAAAGGGGTGATATGCAAAAAGGTTAAAAATTTTGATAGCCGCCTCGATAGCCCTTATCGTTTAACCAAGCCATTAAAACGTGTTGGAGCTAAAGGAATAGGAGCTGGTGGGGGTAATCATTTTGTTGAGATTTCTCTTGATGAAGCTCTTGATATTCTTAGCCAAAGATTTAAAGAAACAATAGAGCAATATGGAGCAGAATCTATTTGGCCTTTTTATTATGCAGGAACAATGGGATGGTGCCAAAGAGACGGTATTAATCGCCTTAATCATCGCTTTGGCTTTAGCCAAATGAAGGGAACATATTGCATTAGTGTGGGTAATGCAGGCTTTAAAGCAGGGGTTGGGGCTGCTTTAGGGGTTGACCCTTTGGAATGTTTTGATGCCAAGCAAATCATTATATGGGGGCAAAATACTCAAGTAACGCAGCTTCCTTTAATGGCTCATTTTTTAAAAGCAAGAGCTGAAAATAATAGCAAAATCATTGTGATAGATGTTTACGAAACTCCAACGATGAAGCTCGCTGATAAAGGTTATATCATCAAGCCTGGCTCAGATGGAGCTTTAGCCATGGGCATGATGAATATTATTTTAGAGCAGGGGCTTCATGATATTGAATATCTTAAAAAATATTCGGATTTTGAACAGATAAATCCTAAAATATTTCAAGAATGGACATTGGCAAAAACAGCCAATGCAACAGGGTTGAGCAAGCAAGATATTATGGAACTCACTCTAAATTATGCAAATGAACCTCAAAGCCTTTTACGGCTAGGCTATGGGCTAACACGCAGGCGAGGTGGAGCTGTAAATTTGCATGCCATAAGTTGCCTACCTGTTATGTTAGGCCATTATAAACATAAAGGAGGCGGAGCGTTATGGTCGCTTTCGGGGCATTTTAGCCATTTGGATAAGTCAGAATTTTCGGGCTCAAGCTTGGGGGATACAGGGCGTGTTTTAGACCAATCGGCTATTGGTAAGATTTTAGCAGGTGATAAAAAGGCTCTTAAAAATGGTGGTGAAGTTAAGGCCATGCTCATTCAAAATACTAATCCTGTGAATGTTGCGGCTCATACAGAACTTGTTCGTAAAGGCTTGCTGCGTGAAGATTTATTCACTTGTGTTCATGAATTATTTATGACAGATACCGCAAAATATGCCGATTTAATTATTCCTGCAACAGGCTTTATTGAACATGATGATATTTATAGTCAAGGAGGCTGGCATTGGCTACATATTGCTCCTAAAATCCGTGATGGCTTAGGTGATAGTATTGAAAATCATGAGCTTGTTAATCACTTGGCTCGTAGTCTTGGGGCAAATGATGAGAGCTTTCAACGCTCAGCAAAAGAGCAAATTCAAACTTTCTTAAGCCGAAATAATTTAGGTGATTTTGATGATATTGTAAAAAAACGAGGTATTGATTTTGCCTTAAGTTTTGACGATGCTCATTTTTTAAATGGCTATCCTACAGGTGATAAAAAGTTTCACTTTGCTCCTAATTGGCAACAACAAGGTGATAGTTATCAAGAACTTAAAGCCCAACCTGATGCTCCGCTTAATCATAGCGATATACAAAAAGAGCCATTTGGGCTGATTATTCCTCCAAGAGAAGAGTTCTTAAATTCGACATTTTCCGAAAATTATCAAAACCTTAAAAAAGGCAAACTTCAGCCCATTGCAATGCTCTCACGGCAAACATTAAGCAAAAAAGAAAGTGAGCTTACCCAAGGGCTGATTGTTCTTTCTAATCATCAAGGCAAGGTGGAGCTTCCCTTTGAGCTTAACGATAAGATTGCAGAAGACTTGATTGTTATTGAAGGGATTTTTCCGAGGTCAGCCTATAAAAAAGGTTATCCTAACGATTTAATGTATGATGCTTCGGCACTACCAAATGATGGTTTATGTGTTCATGATATTGCAGTAGATTTTTTAATAAAGCCGTTATAATATAAAAGAAAAAGAGAAAAAGGGATATAAAGCTTATGGTAACAACTATTACAACAAATGCTTTTGATGACCAAAAACCAGGAACATCAGGATTACGTAAAAAAGTAGCAATATTTCAGCAGCCCCATTATCTGGAAAATTATATTCAGGCCACATTTAACGCCATTGAGGCCGAGGGTAAATGCCTAGTTGTTGGTGGTGATGGCCGTTACTTTAGTGTTGAAGCCATTCAGATTATTACAAAAATTGCTGCGGGCAATGGTGTAAAAAAACTGGTTATTGGCCGTGATGGCTTGTTTTCGACACCTGCGGTTTCTCATGTTATCCGTAAATATAAAATGGATGGAGCGATTATTTTATCGGCTTCTCATAATCCTGGTGGGCCAAAGGGAGATTTTGGTGTTAAGTATAATATCGCTGCAGGAGGGCCTGCACCTGAGGATATTACCGATAGAATCTACGAAGAGAGTCTAAAAATTCAATCATATAACATTGTTGAGGCTGATGATATCAACCTAAACCAGCTGGGGGCTCAAAAGTTAGAAAATCTTGAAATAGAAATAATTGACCCTGTGGTGGACTATGTTGCAATGCTTAAGGAACTCTTTGACTTTGATGCAATTAAAGCTTTATTTGCCTTAGGATTTACCATTAAATTTGATGCCATGCACGCCATTACAGGGCCTTATGCCCATGCGGTGCTAGAAGATGAGCTAGGAGCTGCAAAGGGAAGTGTGATGAATGGTACGCCTTTGGCTGACTTTGGTGGAGGGCATCCTGACCCTAATCTTGTATGGGCAAAAGAACTTGTGGATATTATGTATGGTAATAGCCCTTGTGATATGGGGGCAGCATCTGACGGTGATGGTGATCGTAATATGATTTTAGGCAAAGGCTTTTTTGTAAGTCCATCGGATAGTTTAGCGGTGATGGTTGCCAATGCAAACCATGTTAAAGGCTATAAGAACAATCTTTTAGGGGTTGCACGTTCTATGCCAACCTCGATTATTGTCGATAAAGTTGCCGAAGGGGTGGGTATTCCTTATTACGAAACCCCTACAGGTTGGAAATTTTTTGGGACACTCTTAGATGATAAGCGTGTAAGCTTATGTGGCGAGGAAAGCTTTGGTACAGGCTCTAATCATATTCGTGAAAAAGATGGACTTTGGGCTGTTCTTTACTGGTTAAATATTGTGGCTATACGTAAAATGTCTATTGAAGATATTACCAAAGAGCTATGGGCTCAATATGGACAAGCCTATTATATGCGTCATGACTTTGAGGAAGTCTCTAGTGAAGCTGCTGATACTTTGATGAATGGCTTAGAAGCTCAGCTACCAACACTTAAAGGTAAGAGTTTTAATGGCTTAACGGTTACATTTGCTGATAACTTCAGCTATATAGATCCTGTAGATGGTTCAAGGGCAGACAATCAGGGTTATCGTATCTTATTCGATAATGAGAGCCGTGCAGTTTTTCGCCGCTCTGGTACAGGAACACAAGGAGCGACCATCCGCCTTTATATGGAACGGATGGAATATGATACCACTAAGCAAAATATGGACACGCAAAAAGCTTTAGCACAAGTCGTTAAGGCCGCCTATGAGCTAAGTAATATCTTGGTAATCACTCAAAAAACAAAAGCAGATGTAATTACTTAAAATAGCTTTAATACTATTCTTCTTCAGTATTTTTAGTGTCATCCTCAACTATTTCCTGAGGAGTTTCAATAACTTCGCCTGTTTCAGCATCGATATTTTCTAAGGCTTCATCATCATCAATATCTGTTAAGCGGGTTACAGAAACAACTTTTTCTTTATCGGCTACTTTAAACAAAGTTACCCCTTGAGTACGACGACCAGCCACACGAACATTAACAAGGGGGAGACGAATAAGTTGCCCACCGTCAGAAACCATCACAAGCTGATCTTCAGCTTCCACAGGGAAAGCGGCAATAACAGGGCCTGTTTTTTCGGTCATATCAATAGCAGAAATACCTTTACCGCCACGGTTTGTAACACGATATTCGTAACATGATGTTCGTTTACCAAAGCCATTTTCGGTAACTGTAAGAACAAATTCTTCATTTTCTTCAAAGGTTTGTATCTCTTCAGATGAAAGGCTAACCTCAATTTGTTCATCACGACGTTTTGCTGAGGCATAGCGTAAATATTCATCACGTTTTTCGGTATCATCAATCACATAGCCTTTAAGGGAAGACATAGAAATCAGATAATCTTTATCGGCCAAACGAATACCACGAACCCCACGAGAATTACGCCCTGCAAATACACGAACAGCATCATAGTTAAAGCGAATAGTATTACCTAAGTAACTGTTTAAGATAATATCGTCGCCCTCATTAATAGCAATAACACCAATGAGATGCTCATCATCAAGGAGCTTCATAGCGATTTTACCATTAGAGCGAACATCCGTAAAATCCGAAAGAACATTACGGCGAACATAGCCTTTATCCGTAGCAAAGACAGCATACATATCTTTCCAGCTATCTTCATCTTCAGGAAGTGGCATTAAGGTAGTTACAACTTCACCCTCGTTTAACGGGAGTAAGTTAACCAAAGCACGCCCTTTTGATTGCGGTGTTCCTACAGGGAGTTTATAAACTTTCATCTTATAAACCATGCCTGCATTGGTGAAAAATAATACAGGTGTATGAGTATTTACCATATAGACTTGGCTCACAAAATCTTCATCTTTGGTAGACATACCCGAACGCCCTTTACCGCCACGCTTTTGAGCTCGATAAGTTGAAAGGGGTACTCGCTTAATATAGCCCTCAGATGATACAGTAATTACCATATCTTCTCGTTGGATAAGGTCTTCATCGTCAATGTCAATACCAACATCGGAGATTTCTGTACGGCGTTCATCACCAAATCTTTCCCGAGCCTCAATAAGCTCATTTTTCATGAGGTTCAAAAGAACATTACGAGATTGTAAAATCTCTAAATAGCCTGCAATCTCAGTGGCAATCTCTTCCAAATCGGCTCTAATTTTATCACGCTCTAGGCCTGTTAAGCGGTGGAGACGAAGCTCTGTAATACTGCGAGCTTGCACAGGTGAAAGTTGATAAACACCATCTTCAACCTTACGGCCAGGCTCATCAATTAAGTCAATAAGCGGTTTAATATCTTCAGCAGGCCATTTTTTAGCTAAGATTTTTTGCTCAGCTTCATCACGATTAGAGGCATTACGAATAATGGCAATAATTTCATCCACATTGGCAACCGCAACAGCTAAACCTGCTAAGATATGAGCCCTATCACGAGCCTTATTAAGTAGATAAATAGTACGGCGGCGAATAGTCTCCTCACGGAAGTCCAAAAAGGCAACTAAAAGCTCTTTAAGGTTCATTTGACGAGGGCGGCCTTTGTCTAAAGCAAGGGCATTTACGCCGTAAGATGTTTGTAAACTGGTATAACGATAAAGTTGGTTTAATACCACATCAGGCTCAAAATCTCGTTTAACTTCAACCACAACACGTACACCATGACGGTCAGATTCGTCTCTAATTTCGGCAATGCCTTCAATACGGCCTTCTTTAGCACAGTTAGAAACTTGCTCAACCATACGAGCTTTGTTTACTTGCCAAGGAATCTCCGTAATGATGATGCGTCCACGAGCCTTATGATTATGTTCAACTTCGGCACGACCACGAACCACAATAGAGCCTCGGCCTGTACGGGCTGCGGCTACAGCACCACCACGCCCCATAATAATGCCACCTGTAGGAAAATCAGGGGCAGGAACAATCTGTAAAAGTTCATCAATAGTAAGCTCTGGGTTATCAATAAGAGCACAAGCCGCATTGATAACTTCCGTTGGATTATGAGGAAGCATATTGGTTGCCATACCCACCGCAATACCACCCGCACCGTTAATGAGCAGGTTTGGATAGCGTGCAGGAAGAACCTCAGGCTCGCTCGTGCTTTCGTCATAATTGGGAATAAAATCAACAGTATCTTTATCGATATCTTCGACTAAAGAGGCTGCAGCACGGGTCATTCGAGCTTCCGTATAACGCATAGCCGCTGCACTATCTCCATCCATAGAGCCAAAGTTTCCTTGGCCGTCAACCATAGTGACTCGCATGGAGAATTTTTGAGCCAAACGCACCATGGCATCGTAAATAGCACTATCACCATGGGGATGATATTTACCCATCACATCACCAACGATACGAGCCGATTTCCTATAAGGTCGCCCAGGTGTGTAGCCGCCTTCATTCATGGTATATACAATACGACGGTGTACAGGTTTTAGCCCATCTCTCGCATCGGGGAGTGCACGGCTCACAATAACGCTCATGGCATAGTCAAGGTAAGATTTACGCATCTCGTCAGTTATGGAAACAGGAACAATCTCATCTGAGCCTGTGTTGGGGTCTACAATATTATCATCTAAAGCCAATAGTTTTGCCCTTTATCTTCTTGATTTTATGTCTTAAAAAATATAAAAAAGGAGGCTATCCTCCTTTGTAAATTACATGTTTGAATTATAACGGATTAATCAAAACAAAACAAGGAAAAAGCTCAAATATGAATAAATGAAATTCATCCTTTCCAAAAGAGCCTTAAAAGGCTATATTATTTAGAGTAAATTAATAAAATAAGAGAATATTATGACGGAAATTTTATATATTATCTATCGCGTTTTAGGACTGATAAGTTGGGTTTTATTCGCCAAGGTTATTGTGGATGTTTTGGTGATGGGACGCATTATTCCTTATAATGATACGATGGGTAAAATTATGCAGGTTTTACATCAGCTTACCGAGCCTATCTTAGGGCGTATTCGTGGTATGTTGCCGCCAGCACCTATTGATATATCCTATATTGTTGCTATATTTGGTATTTGGATTTTACGGATGTTTATTGCGACAATCATATGATAGAAAAATCACCTCCACTTGTTCAAAAAAAAGGGGAGGTTTTTTTACATATTCGTCTAACGCCCAATGGCAATAGTGATGAGTTCTTAGGGATAGATAAGGATGAGTATGGGCAGGAATTTTTAAAAATAAAAGTGCGAGCCATACCCGAAAAAGGTAAAGCCAATAAGGCTCTTATTGCGTTTATTGCTAAGGAATGCCATATGGCAAAATCTCTTATTTTAGTGGCTTCGGGAGAAACACAAAGACGGAAAATACTAAAAATTGACCTACCATTTAATGAAGCAAAATCAAAGCTTAAAGACATTTTAGACATAAAAGGATAAAATCATGACACCCCAAATTCTTGACGGAAAAACCATGGCTCAAAATCTCCGTAGCCGAATTAAGGAAAATATCGTTCAGCTTGGCTCTAAAGCCGCACCAGGTTTAGCGGTTATTCTGGTGGGGGATGATGCAGCATCTTCGGTTTATGTGAACTCTAAAATTAAGGCTTGCCATGAGGTTGGGATACAATCTTTTGAGCATCGTTTAGCCAGCACGACAAGTGAAGAAGAGCTGATAGAGCTTATTGAAAAGCTTAATAATAACAAAGACGTAAATGGTATTTTGGTGCAATTACCTTTGCCTAAGCATATGAATGAAGAACGAGTGCTTGCTATGGTGGACTTTACCAAAGATGTGGATGGCTTTCATACGGTGAATGCGGGCTTGCTTTCTATTGGGAGTGATAAGGCAATTATTCCTTGTACGCCAATGGGTTGCATGATTATGCTACGTTCGGTTATTGATAATTTTTCGGGGTTAAATGCGGTGGTGATTGGACGCTCGAATATTGTGGGTAAGCCCATGGCCAATTTACTCCTTAAGGAAAATTGTACGGTAACAATTGTTCACTCAAGAACTAAGAATATCAAAGAGATATGCCAAAATGCGGATATTTTAGTGGCGGCGGTTGGTGTAGCAGAGATGGTCGGAACTGATTATGTTAAAAAGGGGGCTTATATTATTGATGTGGGGATTAATCGTATAGAAGATGCAAGTAAACCAAAGGGTTATCGCCTTACGGGAGATGTGGACTTTGAGGCCGTTGCTCCTAAAGCAGCAGCGATTACGCCAGTACCAGGCGGGGTTGGGCCAATGACGATTGCATGTTTGATGCTTAATACGCTTATTTGTTTTTGTCGGCAAAATAATTTACCGCTTCCTGAGACCTATTAAACAGCATGATTTTTGCCAAAATTCACCCGTTTTTGTCCATTTCTGTCCATAATTATCCATAAAAAAACCAAAAAAATCCCCTTTTTGTCACAACCAAAAAGGGAATATAAGTTTTCTTTGGGGATTTATTCTGCCCATTTAAGGAACAAAAATGGACAGAAATGGATAAAAATGGATATTTATTGCCAAAATTTGGTTAATCTTGGCTTAAACGACCATCAACTAAAACCTTGACAATATCAGGGTCAGATAGGGTTGAGATATCACCAAAATCATTGACTTCATTCATAGCAATTTTGCGTAAAATTCGCCGCATAATTTTGCCCGAACGTGTTCGAGGTAAGCCAGGAGCAAACTGGATTTTACCAGGAATAGCAATGCCGCCAATCTGCTCACGAACAGATTGCTTCATTCGTTCGAGTAAATCGTCATTGACCTCATAGCCCTCCTTAAGGGTTACGTAAGCATAAATACCTTCGCCTTTAATATCATGAGGATAGCCCACAACTGCAGCTTCGGCTACATCAGGAACTTCATCGAGTGCATCTTCAATTTCAGCCGTACCAAGACGTTTACCTGAGATGTTAATTACATCATCAATCCGCCCTGTAATCCAGTAGTAGCCATCGGCATCACGCTTCGCTCCATCGCCTGTATGATATTTCCCAGGATATTGCGAGAAGTAAGTCTCGATAAAGCGTTCATGGTCATTATAAAGGGTACGAGCCTGACCAGGCCAGCTATCGGCAATATTGAGAATGCCTTCAGCTTCACCTTCAAGTAAATTACCATCTTTATCAACGATTTCTGGACGAACACCAAAGAAAGGTCGTGTGGCTGAACATGGTTTTAAGTCGGTTGCACCAGGTAGAGGAGTAATCATAATACCGCCTGTTTCGGTTTGCCACCAGCTATCAACAATAGGGCAATTTTCGTTACCAACAACACTATAATACCATTGCCAAGCCTCGTTGTTAATAGGCTCACCAACCGAGCCAATAACCCGCAAAGAATCACGCTTGGTCCGTGTAACCATATCGTTACCTTCCTTTTGCAGCATCCGAATAGCCGTAGGGGCGGTATAAAAGAGGTTTACCTTATAGCGATCCACAATCCGCCATACACGTGAAGCATCGGGATAATAAGGAACGCCTTCAAATACAACGGTTTTTGCACCATTAGCTAGGGGGCCATAAACCATATAAGTATGCCCTGTAATCCAGCCCACATCAGCCGTACACCACCATACATCACCTTTTTGATAATCAAAGACATATTTATGGGTAAGAGCCGCGTAAACCATGTATCCACCAGTGGTATGAACCACACCTTTTGGCTTGCCTGTTGAGCCTGAAGTATAGAGGATAAAGAGAGGATCTTCTGCATTCATCTCTTCAATAGGGCATAAGGGTGAGGCTTCGGCAAGAGCTTCATGATACCAAATATCACGAGTATCACGCATGGAAATACCATGTTCTCCTGTACGCTTAACCACAATAACTGTGTTGACATCATGCTTACCTTTAATGAAGTTTAAAGCATCGTCCACATTTTCCTTTAGCTCAAAAGAGCGTTTGGCACGGCGGGCATAATCGGCAGTAATCACTGCTTTTGCTCCACAATCTTCGATGCGAGAAGCTAAAGCTTTTGAAGAGAATCCACCAAATACCACTGAGTGAACTGCACCAATACGAGCACAGGCAAGCATTGAGATAATCGCCTCAGGAACAGGGGGAAGATATAAGATAACAGGATCACCTTTTTTAATACCACGCGACTTTAAGACATTGGCAAGACGACAAATTTCTTCGTGAAGTTCTCGCCAGTTTAAACTGCGAGACTCGCCAGGCTCGTTGCCTTCCCAAAAAATGGCAATATCACGAGGATTATCACCTAAATGTCTATCCACACAGTTCCAGCAGGCATTTAATGTACCATCTTCAAACCACTTAATGGAGACTTCTTTATCGCTATAATGGGTATTTTTTACTTTGGTGAAAGGCTGTATCCAGTCAATAATACCTGCTTGCTCTTTCCAGAATTTATCGGGTTCTGTAATTGATTGATTATAAAGTTCTAGATATTGCTCATTATTGATGTGAGCATTTTGTGTCCATGCAGGTTTGACATTATAGATGTTTGACTTTGACATAAGGCCTCCATATTTTTATTTTTATTAATTTTGATATGATTTATATCAGATTTCATTTTTATATTAGCAAGAGAAAATCAAAGACGCAATAAAAAAGGCCTACCAAAAAGGCAGACCTTTAAAAACAAGTTGATTAAATACAAAGATTAATCTTGTTTTGCTTCTTCTTCAACTTCTGTCGCTACTTCTTCAGCTTCAGCAACAATTGTTTCGGCTTCGGCTTCAACTTTAGCAGGAGCTTCTTCAATAATAGCTTCGTCTTCGTCATCATCACGAGCGACAACAGCAGCACCTGTTTTATGTTGAATAGCAGCTTCGTCTTCTGAACGAGCAACGTTAACTTCAACAACAGCAATAACTTCGGGGTGTAATACAATATTCACATCAAACAAACCCAAAGACTTAATAGGGTGAAGAAGTGAAACTTGTTGACGAGCAATTGTTACACCTGCTTCTTTTGCAGCATCAGCAATATCACGAGCATTTACTGAACCGTAAAGTTGTCCCATTTCGCCAGCTTGACGAATAAGAATAACTTCTAATTTGCCCATACTATCAGCAACTTTTTGAGCCTCATCACGCTTTTTGAGATTCTCGGCTTCGAGTTGGGCTTTTTGAGCTTCAAAGATTTTCTTGTTGGCTTCGGTTGCTCTTAAAGCTTTTTTACGTGGGAGCAAAAAGTTACGAGCATATCCGTTCTTAACAGAGATAACATCACCCATTTGCCCTAAATTTTCAACACGTTCTAATAAAATAATTTCCATTGGTTCTTCCTTCTCTCTTTGCAATCACTATTTAACAACATATGGCAACAGAGCAATGAAACGAGCACGTTTAATGGCTTTAGAAAGCTCACGTTGATTTTTTGTTGAAACAGCAGTGATGCGGCTTGGTACAATTTTGCCTCGCTCAGAGATATATTTTTCTAAAAGAGAGATATCTTTATAGTCAATTTTGGCTGCATTTTCACCTGTGAATGGGTCAGACTTGCGGCGGTTAAAACGTTGTGACATCATTATTCTCCTTTATCTTCGGCTTCAGCAGGCTCTTTAGCTTCAGTTTTTTCAGTCTTTTCAACTTTGTCAGCTTTTGGAGCTTGAGGGCGAGAGCGACGCTCATCACGACCTTTACGTTGCATCATAACAGAAGGACCTTCTTCAAGTTCTTCCACAGAAATAACAAGGTGACGAAGAACATCTTCGTTTAAGCGTAAAATACGCTCAAGTTCTGCAATCGCAGTTGCAGGGGCATCAATATTTAATAATGTATAATGACCCTTACGGTTTTTACGAATACGGTAGGCCATTTGACGAAGTCCCCAATATTCGATTTTACCAACATTGCCGCCTTGTTCGGCAACAACTTGTTTAACATTTTCGGTTAAGCCTTCGGCCTGTTGAGCCGAAAGATCCTGACGTGCAATAACTACACATTCATATAAAGGCATATAATTTTCTCCTTATTTGGCTTTTCTCAACCCTATATATAAAAGCATCATTGCTTTTACCTTACTCTTGACATTATAGGGCATAGCTAGCAACCTCATTGCTACTAGCAAGGAGTAAGAGCCGTATATATATTATCCTTTTACACAAAAATCAAGCAAATTATAAACAAATATTGCCAAATGCTATTGTTATATGTAACGTGTAAGGCAACTTATGAATAATTTTAAACAAAATAGGAATATAAAATGAAAGCATTTGTTTTTCCTGGTCAGGGAAGTCAAAAGATAGGTATGGGCAAAGAAATGGCCGAAAATTTCACATCAGCTCGTATGGTTTTTGAAGAAGTTAATGACGCTCTTTCTTTTGATTTATATGAGTTAATGACACAAGGTGATGCTGCAGAGCTTAATAAAACTGCAAATACTCAGCCTGCATTAATGGCAACAAGCTTGGCCGCTTTAAGGGCTTTAGAAGAAGCTTCGGGACAAAAGATAGAAGAGCTGGCTCATATGGTTGCAGGCCATTCTTTGGGGGAATATTCGGCTCTTGCTGCGGTAGATGCTATATCGGTTGGTGATGCAGCTAAGTTATTACGTCTTCGTGGTCAAGCAATGCAGCGAGCCGTATCAGAGGGGGTTGGAGCCATGGCCGTTGTTTTGGGCTTAAACTTTGATGATGTTGATGCTATAGCGAAAGAGGCAACCTTGATAATGGATAATATTGTGGTTGCTGCTAATGATAATGCGGATGGTCAGGTGGTGTTATCTGGTTATAAAGCTGCTGTGGAAAAAGCAGGGGAGCTAGCAAAAGAAAGAGGGGCAAAGCGTGTGTTGCCATTGCCTGTGAGTGTTCCGTCTCATAGTCCACTTATGAGCCCTGCTTTTAATGAAATGAAAGAAGCTTTGGCTGAAATAACATTTAAACCACTTAAATTACCTTTAATTGCCAATGTGACGGCTCAAAAGGTTGAAGATATAGCGGATATGCCAGACTTACTTGTACAACAACTTGTTGATACGGTACGTTGGAGGGAAAGTGTGCAATATATGGCTTCACAAGATATTGATTGCTTGGTTGAAATTGGTAGTGGTAAGGTGCTTTCGGGCTTAACTCGTCGGATTAATCAAGATTTAGCATCAGCCAATATTGAGAATCCTACAGATATTGATAAATTTTTAAATGGATAAAAAAGCTTTTATAAAAGCTTTGTAAGGAGAATAAAATATGTTTGATTTATCAGGAAAGTTAGCTCTTGTAACAGGAGCTTCAGGCGGAATAGGCCGTGCTATTGCGGTGAGTTTAGCCGCTCAAGGAGCAAAAGTTTTGCTCGCAGGGCGAAATATAGAAGCTTTAGAAGAAACTAAAAAAGCTATCTCAGGCGATGCAATTGTACTAGCTGCGGCTGATTTAAGTTCGGCTGAAGGCATTAAAGCTTTAATGACAGCCGCCTTAGAACATGGTGAAGCTATCGATATTTTAGTCAATAATGCAGGCTTTACTAAAGATGGTTTAGCAATGCGAATGAAAGCTGAGGATTGGCAATCGGTTCTAGATGTAAACCTAACAGCTCCTTTTATGCTAGCTCAAGCCGCCATAAAAGGAATGATGAAAAAACGTACAGGGCGTATCATCAATATTAGCTCTATTGTGGGAACAACAGGTAATCCAGGGCAAGCCAATTATTGTGCAACAAAAGCAGGTATTATTGGTTGGTCAAAATCGCTAGCTCAAGAAATTGCTAGCCGTAATATTACTGTAAATTGTATTTCACCAGGCTTTATTGCAACACCTATGACCGATGAACTTAACGAAAAGCAAAAAGAGGCTCTTTTAGCCAATATCCCCTTAGGTAAGATGGGCAAGCCCGAAGATATTGCAGCAGCAGTTGTTTATTTAGCCTCGGATGAAGCCGCATGGGTGACAGGCCAAAACCTCCATATTAATGGCGGAATGGCAATGATTTAATGAAAAAATATAAAAAATAGGTAGAAAAATATTGCCTTTTTAAATTTTTGAGTTAAATTGTAAAATATGAAGAAATATATACGGACCAATATTTTAGGTGCGTAATTAGAGTATCGTTTATTTTAAGCGGTTATTATTTAAATTAAAATGTTAAAAGATTTGTAAATCGAAGTAAGGAAAATTAACTATGAGTAATGTAGAAAGCAAAATTGCAGAAATCGTATCGGATCGTCTTGGTGTGGAAGTAGAAAAAGTAACAGCGGATGCCTCTTTTATTGATGACCTTAACGCTGATTCTTTAGATATTGTAGAGCTAGTTATGGCTTTTGAGGAAGAATTCGGTATTGATATCCCTGACGATACTGCCGAAAAGATTCTTACAGTTAAAGATGCGATTTCATTTATTGAAGAAAATAAAGCATAAATATAACGATAAAATATAGAGATATAATTTCTTCTATAGTTTAAGTTGAATTGAGCGTGGCGGCGGGATGAAAAAACTTCCCGCCGTCGCTTGCGTCTCTATAGCATTCTCTGTTATAATAGAAGTATTGAAGCGTAAGCTATATTTTTTTAGTAATGTAAAGCGAGGTTAAATATGCGACGAGTTGTCGTTACAGGAATGGGTATTGTTTCTCCATTAGGCATTGGTGTTGACCATGTATGGAAGCGATTAATTAATGGTGAGAGTGGTCTGGCTAAAATTGAACATTTTGATGTATCGGATTTATCATGTCAAATTGCAGGTTTAATTCCTAAAGGTGAACTTTCGGAAGGTAAATTTAACCAAGATGATTGGATTTCACCGAAAGATGCCCGCCGCGTGGATGACTTTATTATCTACGGCTTAGCTGCAGCTCAACAAGCGATTGAAGATTCAGGCTGGATAATTGAAAATGATGAGCAGGCTTGCCGTACAGGTGTTTATGTTGGCTCAGGCATTGGTGGTCTGCAAACCATTGATAGAGGCTCAGAAACAATGCGTCAGAGTGCACGTCGCCTTAGCCCGTTTTTTATTCCTGCGGCACTCATTAACCTTATATCGGGTCAAGTTTCCATTAAATATGGTTTTAAAGGGCCAAATTCAGCCGTTGTTAGTGCTTGTGCTACAGGAACACATTCTATCGGTGATGCGGCTCGGATGATTGCTTTGGATGATGCAGATGTGATGATTGCAGGTGGTGCGGAGGCTTCTGTTTGCCGTATTGGTCTTCAAGGTTTTGCTCAAGCTAAGGCTCTTTCTACTGGTTATAATGATAATCCAACGCAAGGCTCTCGTCCTTGGGATGAAGGGCGTGATGGTTTTGTTATGGGTGAGGGTGCAGGTATTGTCGTTTTAGAAGAATATGAACATGCCAAAGCTCGTGGAGCTAAAATTTATGCCGAAGTTGCAGGCTATGGTATGAGTGGTGATGCTCATCATATCACGGCTCCATCTCCTGATGGAAACGGAGCAAGACGCTGCATGCAAGCGGCCTTACGCTCAGCAAAGCTCACAACAGCAGATGTAGATTATGTGAATGCCCACGGTACATCTACGCCATTGGGTGATATGGGTGAGTTTAATGCGGTTAAAACAACCTTTGGTGAAGATGTTAAAAATATCAGTATGTCTTCAACAAAATCAGCCATAGGCCATCTTTTAGGAGCTGCAGGTGCGGTGGAAGCTATTTTCTCGATTAAGGCTATTGATACAGGAATAATACCACCAACATTAAACCTAAAAAACCCATCAGAAGGTACTGAAGATATTGATCTTGTTCCTCTTAAGGCAAAAAAGAGAGAAGTCAATGTGGCTCTTTCCAATAGTTTTGGTTTTGGTGGCACAAATGCCTCCCTTGTTTTCAAAAAGGTATAAATAAAACAGATGCTAGAAGCTTTATTAGGACGATTACTTGCACTCATCATTGTGTTGGGGCTTATTGTGGGTGGTGTGGCTATTGGAGGCTATAAATATGTTCATAGCCGTCTTGATGTTAAAGATGCGGTTCTGAATGAGGGAACATTTACAATTCCTCGTGGTGCAACAGCAAGCCGTGTCATAGGGGCATTGCAAGATGAAGGCTTTATCTCTTCGGAAGGGCTTTTTCCTCCATCGGATGGGCTTGTTTTAACTTTAGCTACAAAAGCGGAATTAATTAGGCCTCAGATTAAAGCAGGCGAGTATAATATTCCTACAGGCTTAAGTCTTCAAGAGCTACTGGATTATCTCTCTGATGGTTCTCATGCAATCCAGCATCAGGTTACTTTTCCTGAAGGGTGGCGTTCGGCTCAGATTTTAGAGCGGCTTAAGGCCAATAGTATTTTGGTTGGGCAAGTTCCTAATGTTTTGCCTGAGGGGCGTTATTTAACAGATACATGGAGCTTTGAGCGGGGTGATACTCGTCAAGAAGTTCTTAACCGTATGCATCAAGCTCAAAATGATTTGCTCAATGAACTTTGGGATAACCGTGATAAAGAACTTCCGATAAAAACTAAAGAAGAAGCTATTATTTTAGCCTCGATAGTGGAGCGAGAAACTGCAAAGCCCGAAGAACGTCCGATGGTGGCAAGTGTTTATATTAATCGTTTAAAGCAGGATATGAAGCTGGATGCAGACCCAACTGTAGCCTATGGGGCGGGTAAGTTTGGTAGCGATGCACCGCTAACACGTTCTGATTTGCAAAATAAGAATAATCCTTATAATACATATATTTATAAGGGGCTTCCTCCTGGACCAATTGCTAATCCTGGTCGAGGAGCAATTGAGGCAGTCCTTAAGCCTGCAACCTCAGACTATATCTTCTTTGTGGCTGATGGTACGGGTGGGCATATTTTTGCTAAAACCTATAAAGAACATCAGCAAAATGTAGCGAAGTGGCGGAAAATCCAAGAGAATCAGTAATTATATACTATCTTGCTAATCCTCTTTATGGGGCATGCGAGTGACAATCCATGATTGTAAGGGGCGAGGGAGTATAGATAAAAATGATAAAGCAAAATACATTGGCCAAGGAAAAGCAATGCGAGCTTTCTTTCGGCTTAAGCCTGAGATAATAATCTGTGCAGCTTTATCAGCCTCCATAAAAAAAGGCATTGTGTAATTATTGGCATCGGTAATACGTGAACGAACAAAACCAGGGCAAATCACTGAAAGATGGATATTATTTTTCTTTAAGCTCGGTCGTATGGCATCTCCCCAAGTTAAAATAGCCGATTTACTCGCTGAATAAGCAGGCGAGGGCGGTAGAGGTAAAAAAGAAGCCATAGAGCCAACAAGTCCGATATGGCCTTTTTTTCGCTGTATCATTGCATCTAAGATAGGTTCTAATGTATTGAGAACACCTGTAACATTAACGGCGTTAATCGCACGTAACCTTGTTGCAGGGTTTGGGGTGTTTATATGATTACCAGCAATGCCTGCATTGGCTATAATAAGGTCAAAAGGGTTGGCTGCATCCCACTGTTTTAGAGCCTCAGCAAGAGTTTCTTGCTGGGTAACATCAATATTGGAAGTATAAACGCTTGCTCCTTTGGTGCTACATTGGGCTTTAACTTCATTGAGGCGTTCTTCATTGCGAGCTGTTAGATGAAGAATAACATTAGGAGCCGCTAACTCTAAGGCAATAGCCGCACCAATGCCCGAAGAAGCTCCTGTAATCAAAATAGATGAAAATTTTGTATCCATATTTAAAAATACCTTAACTCATTTACATTTATCTTATTTTATGCCATAAATGAGTGAATATTGATAGAAAAAGTAATATTCACCATGATAAAAGAACTCACACATGAGCCTTTTGCCCTTATTTTAACGGGGGCAAGCGGGGCAGGCAAAGGCACTATTGGTAAGGCCTTGCGGAAAGAATTTTCAAGTCTAAAGTTAAGTGTTTCGGCTACAACAAGAGCCAAACGCCCTGGGGAAGTTGAGGGTGTTGATTACTTTTTTTATAGCCAAGAAGAGTTTATGCAGGCCATAAAAGATGAAAAAATGATGGAATGGGCTGAGGTTTTTGGTCAATATTATGGAACGCCCCTAAAGCCTGTTTTAGATGATTTTGCAAAGAGCCATGATGTTCTATTTGATATTGATTGGCAAGGAGCTCGTCAAATCAAAGAAAAACTTGGTATACGTGCGATTAATATTCATATTTTACCACCAAGTAAAGAGATATTAAAACAGCGTCTGATTGAGCGTGGGCAAGATAGTATGGAGGTTATTGAAGGGCGTATGGTAAAGGCAGCCTCAGAGATATCCCACTGGAAAGATTGCGACTATGTGATTGTTAATCATGAGCTTGAGGCAGCTATAAAAGAAGCCAAAGTCATATTTTTAGCCGAATGCCGTCGTCGTATTCGTCTGAACTATCTTGATGGTATCGCCAAAGAATTTGAATAACATACTGCGTGTGGGCAATTAACTACTATTATGCTTAGAGTATGTTTAGGAAGTTTTAGTGGTCAGTGATGGATGATTGGTATCTTCCAGATATTTTGCTATTTTACCAAAATCTTCAATATCAAGCTCTTCAGGACGAAGGGTTGGATTAATATCAAGTGTTTCCCATGGGATATCAAATGATTTAAGGCTACGTTTAAGCATTTTTCGTCGCATATTAAAAGCTGCGGCAACAACAAATTCCATAGATTTAAAAGAAACATTAAATAAAGGCTGAGGACGAGGAGTAACAATAATAACAGCAGAATCGACCTTGGGGGGTGGTGTAAAAGCTGCAGGGGGTACTTTTAAAGCAAGCTGGGTTTTGCATAACCAATTGGTCATAACGGCTAAACGTCCGTAATGTTTATCACCTTTTTGGGCACAAATGCGAAGAGCCACTTCTTTTTGGAACATTAAAACAAGTTCTTCAAACTTTTGAATATCTTTAAGCCAACCAATGAGTAAAACTGTACCAATATTATAGGGAAGGTTGCTTAACAGCGTTATTTTATTACTAGGAAATAGAGCTGGAATATCAACTTTTAAAGCATCACCCCAATGAATTTGGATAGATGGAGCAATATCGCTAAGGGGAATAAGCATAGGGGCAAAGTCCTTATCCATCTCTATCATGGTAAAAGCCTTTGGATTACGGCTTATAATGGCTCGACTTAAGCCGCCAGGACCAGGGCCAACTTCAGCCACATATTTTCCCTCAACATGTTGGGTTAAAGCTGCAATTTTATAACAGAAATTCTCATCAAGTAGAAAATGTTGCCCAAAAGATTTTTTTGCCCATAAGTTATTTTGCTTAAGGCCATCGGATAATTTGGGTAGATGAGAAAGAACCATTATAATTTAGCGGATATCGATATAAGCAGAGCGGCGTAATTCTTCACCCGTTGTTGCGGCCTGACGAGCAATAGCATCATTTTTCCATTGCATTGCAATGCGTTCTCTTAAGCCTTCGAGTTCGCTTTCATCTGTGGAAGAAACACTACGTTTTTTAAGAAGGCGATAGATGTAATATCCATTAGCCACTTTGATAGGTTGAGATGTTCCACCAACTTTTAAGCTTGTGATTGCATTATCACGAATAGGCTCGTACTGACCTTTAACAACCCAGCCAACAATGCCATCTTCGGTACGAGAAGGAGCTTCGGAAAAACTACGAGCTAGTTCACCAAATCGAGCAGAATTTAAAGATAAAGAACGAACACGGTTTGCAGTGGCTTTTGCATCAGCCTCAAGACTTTGGGCACGAATAGGAATGAATATTTCGGCAAGAAGATACTCAGTTACAGGGCCTTTTTCTTTAAGTTGTTTTTCTAAGATACGCTCAACCTCAACAGGGCTATCCTTAATTTGTGGAACAATGCGAGCACGAACATAATTACGCCATGCTAATTGGGCTCGAATTTGATTTTTAAAATGTTCGATACTAACACCTTGAGAAGCAAACATTTTATCTAATGTTCCCGCAGGCATTTTGTTGTTTTGCTCAATGGTATTAACCGCATGCTCAACTTCGGCTTCATCAACTGAAAGTCCTACAGAGCGAGCTGAAGACATTTTAATCTTTTCATCAATAAGCCCATCAAGAATATCATTTTGGAGCTTTGCCATGCCATTTTGAGCGGCTTGACCATTAGAGATAAGCAAGGCTAGCTTAGTTCGCTGCTCAACTTCGGATGTTGTAATAATGTCGTCATTAACAACAGCCCTAATTCCAGATGCCGTGGCACTCAAAGCAAGTATAGGCAATAGAGTTATAAGAAATAATTGACGAATAAAACGCATGAGGTTCGACCCTTTACTTTTATATTTAGATAATCATACAATAACCAACTGTACTTAAAAGTACAAGTAGTTTATAGGCTTAAATTTAAGTCTCCCAATGTTTTTAAGCTGAACTGAACACCAAAGGTATTTTCTTCATCGCCACCACTTTTCCATTCTCTTTTATAAAAAGCACCTAAGGCGATACATTCATTTTCCCAATAAAAGCTAGCTCTTGCTTCTTTAGGACGAGAATCTGTAGTTTGTTGTAAATCTTGTACAACATAGCCGTTAAGGCGAAATTGCTCGGATATTCGGGTGGAAAGACCAAGGCGAAGTTCTTCGGTAACCTTATTATTTTCAAGGTCATCAAACCATGTATAATAGCCTGAAACTTTTAAGGATTGTGGGCCTACAGCTCCACCAAAATCAAGGCGGCGGATAGAGAAGTCTTTTTGGTCAAATCGGCCATTAGAGCTTAAAGAAAACCAATTGACAGGATAAATCTCAAGTTGAGTGACAATATCGGAAAATTCACTATCAAGACCAGAATTTTCATCAGCATCAAATTGACCATTATAATTAGGACGCCAAACTTGCCCTACCTGAAAACGACTATAACCTGCCTGAGCAAGGTCAATAGAGCCGCGTAGGCCATAGTTAATCCGAAGCCCACCCTCATCACGGTCAAAACCTGAAAAACGGTTGCTTGTGAACAGATTATTTCCCGTAAGTTCAAAGTCTTGACTATCCTCGTTAGGGACAAATTTATAGTCTTTAGCATCATATTCAGGAGACCATATGGCTTGAACAACAGGCTCTAAGGTAATGGTAGAGTAAGGTGAATAACGCACAACAGGATAGCTTAAGCCCATTTGAATATTTGGACGTATTTGGCTGACCCCTTGAGATAAATCCTCGCCATGAACATAATAATCTTTATTGAGCCAATGAAGAGCAGTTAGGGAAGTATCAAAACTATACTCTTCTCCAAGCATGCCAAACCAATGTCCAGCCCAGCCTGCTTTAGCCATAAAACGTTGGCTTTGTCTGGGGGTATCTACCGATAGATTTCTTGGTGTTTTAGAGCTATCAACAGAAGTTTCTCTATAAAGGGAACGAGACTGAAGAGAAAGATAGCTATTGCCACCAAAATAATCTTTAGAACTTTGCCAGTCAAAGCTTACTTCGGGCAAAATAGTGGGGACATATTTTTGATTGATACCTGTGTCTTCTGTTTGGAAATAAATACTTTGTGCCTGAAACCAACTATCATAGCCACGGCGTTCTAAAGTAATGTTTGACTGTAAAAAACCAGCCTTGTCAACTTCTGTATCAATATCATAATCTTCCAGATAATATTTATCAGATGCGAGGCGAACATTGGATGTTAAAAACCATTTGGGTGCAAGCTGCCACCAAAAATGACTGTCAATATCCCAACGAAAATCATCAACTTCTTGTTGTGGTTTATAATCACGATCCGCATATCTGTCCATCGTGCCGCTAAAGTTAATATCAAAGCCACCACCAGAAAAACGTTGACGATAACGCGAGGCAAGGCGAGGGTTATCTTTGCTATAAATATAAGGGTTTAAGGTAAGGTCAGCATAATCATTAACGACAATAAAAAGTGGGAGGCTTCCATAGATACCTAAACGCTCATCATAGCCAAAGCTAGGGGTAAGTAGGCCTGTTTTTCTTTTTACCGTAGGGTCAGGATAGCCAAACCAAGGAAACCATAATACGGGTTGACCATAAACATCAAAGGTAACATTGCGAGCTGTAATATACTTATTTTGTTGGTCATGAATAACTTTTTTACTGCGTATCATCCATAAGGGTTTTTTTCCTTTTGTTTCTAGACATTGAGAGCATGGGGTATAAGCGGCATCGTAAAATTGATTATAACGGCCTTTTACACGTTTGCTTCTTTTGGCCGCAATCAAAGAGCCATCAGGAAGACGGGCGATGAGTTTACTACTAACTGCATCTTTAAAGTCGCCAGAAAGCTCAAACTTATCTGTATGAATAATAGTACCATCACTATTTATCGCCTCGATATTGCCAAGGGCATACATGCGGTCTTTTTGGGTGTCATAACGAAAGATATCAGCTTTAACGGTTTGGTTATCTCTAATGGCGGTAACACGGCCACGAGCTTCGACGATATTGGTTTTTGTATTATAGGTAACCTCTCGTGCAGAAAAATGAGTGGGGTTATTACTCTTTTGTGAAGAAAATTCTATATTTTGCTCTAAACTATAGGCTTTAGGAGCAAAGGATAGGGAGATGGCCAATATAGAATAAGACAGCATATAACATGCGGCTTTTGCAACATGCTGGTGTCTATCTTTACTATTTGTTAACCTTTTAATCATAAGTCCCTTTTCATGTAACCTTAAGGTTAGCCGTCTTCTTTATATAAAATTAGAGATATTGCCGCCATAATTGCAATAATAGAAGGAAGCCATGCCGCAATTAAGACGGGAATATTTCCCTCTAAACCTAATGAGAATACAATAGACGAAAATGACCAAATAATAAAGCCTGATATTATACTTACAATGATAACATAGCCACCACCACCACGGCGAGAGGGGCGTAAGGCAAGCACTGCTCCTAAAACGGCGAGTGAGACAAAAAGAAAAGGTTGGGCAATTTTATTGAAGAAATATAGTAAGTGATGACTAACACTTAAACCTGCTTTTTTAAGGATTCTGATGTTTTTAGGTAATTGCCAGAATGTTAAAAATTCGGGAGATATGGCTCGTTCGATTAGGTCTTTCGCAGGTAGATTTGTTGAAAGAGAGAGTTTTTCTTTTTGTGTAGTCTCTTGATTACGATAGTTAATTTGGGTAACCTCGGATAAATCCCAATGTTCACCATATATAACGGCACTCCCAAAAAGAATCTGCTCAAGAAGATTGCCTGTCTCATCTTGAATGCGGGTATTACCACCAATAATTTTTAAACTGTCCTTTTTGCGGGTTAGTGGGATTACCTTGCCCATGGTGAGTATATAGTAATTATCGCCAACTTTATTTCTTACCCAACTATTTGCCTGAATAATGCTCTGCTCGCTTGCAATAGCTTCACCTTTGACAACATCTTGTTTAAGGTCGTATAAAGTATTTAAATTAACAGCTACAGGGTTTAGCATCGTAATAGAGATAATGCCCAAAATAAAAGATACTCCAACAATAGGAGATAAAAACCGCCAAGCTGAAACACCAATGGAGCGAATAACATCAACCTCACTATCAACACAAAGCCTACGAAAGACAATAACTGTAGTCAATAAGATAGCAAAAGGGAGAATTTGCTCAAAAAGTCCAGGCATTTTTAGCATAGAAAGACCAATAGCATCAAGAGGCTGAGCTTGATCTTTACGAGAGAGACGATAAGCAGTTTCGATAGAATCAATTAAGAAGACCAATAGCATCAAGCCTGCAGAAAGCCCTATAAAGGTCGCCAAAAATCGCTTTAATAAATATTTATACAAAATGGTCATTATGACTTTTCTCTCGCAGCTCTATTTAGTCTATCGTTAATAGCCACACCAATACCCTCATTTGGGATAGGAGCAACACTGATATATTTAACATTAAGTTTATCGGCTTTCCACAAAAAGGAGAATAAATTTTTTGCGGCCTCATCAAGATTACCTGTTTCGCTTAAGTTTAACTCAAAAGGATGGTTAATCTCATTTGAGCCAAAACTTAGCCAAGCTTCATCATTATTGGGTTGAGTAATGTTGAGTTTTAGCGATTTTTGTGGAGAATAATGTTTAAGCATTTGCCCTGGAGAAAGCACTTTGCCTTCCTTATTCGGTTGCGTGCTTACATCAATAGAGCAGCTAAGGCAAGCTTCGATATCTTGGACAGAGATTGCTCCATGGCGAAGTAAAATAGGTTTTTGAGTGCGAGCATCAATAATTGTGGATTCTAAACCAATAGGGGCAATTGAGCCGTCAATAATGTAAATATCTGCATGACTTAAGGATTCGGCAACATGTTCGGCAGATGTAGGGCTAAGTGATTGGCTTTTATTTGCTGAAGGAGCTGCTATGGGGCGTGCGAATCTTTTAAGAATTTCTTCAAAAATGGGATGATGAGGAGCTCTTAAAGCAACAGAAGATAGTCCAGCAGTTACATGGGATGCGATAGGGGTATCTTCTTTAAGTTCGCAGATAATGCTTAAAGGGCCAGGCCAAAAAGTTTCCATTAGGATTCGAGCTTGGGGTGAAACCTCCACATAGGCCGAAAGCTCGAAGTCTTTATGAACATGGCAAATTAAGGGATTAATTGCAGGGCGATCTTTTATGCTAAATATCTGTTGTACGGCTAAATCATTTGTAGCATCAGCCCCAAGGCCATAAACAGTTTCTGTTGGTAAAGCAATAACATGACCATTATTTAGTTCATTTATTGCAATATCAATAGATTTTATGTCTGTGCCATCAATAATCTTTGGCATAAAGTCTTTCCCCATTATTTAAAGTCCTTTTATCATATATAGTAATATGCTAAAAAAGCAAGAATGTGTCAAAAAACAAATAAATAAAAAGGAAATTATAATGGATATTCAGTTTTCATCTTCACTTCAAGCTCAGAGTGATATAGTTTTTGTGGGCTTTGATGGTAAAAAATGGTTTGCCCCTATGGATGAGACTTTAGAAAAACAGCTGCAAAAGGCAGTGGATGCTTCTAAATTTGAGGGAAAATGGGGTAGTGAGCTTAGCTTTTTTAGTGGTGATATTGGCAAGCAGGTCAGTATTTTAGGCCTTGATAAAAAAGAGAAATCTCAAGCAGATATGCTCTATTTAGGTGGACTCATAGCAAAGCTTGGTCGTAAAAAAGAAAAAATTCAGCTGGTTTTGTCTGATTTAGAAGTTCAAGGGCAAGATGCTATGGGCTTGGTTGCTCAAGGGCTAGTAATAGGTGATTGGCGATTTTTAAAATATAAGTCCGATAGCAAAAAAGAAAAAAGTCATATTCAAAAGGTTAATATTCAAGTTAAGGATGAGAAAAAAAGCCAAGAAAGTTTTATTCCTCTTAAGGCTGCTGCAGAAGGCATGGCTGCAAGCCGTGAGCTTGTCTCGGAGCCAGGAAATGTTCTTTATCCCGAAAGCTTTATGCTAAAAGCCAAAGAATTAGAAACCTTAGGCTGTGAAGTCGAAATTTTAGATGAAAAAGCTTTGGCTGCAAAAAATATGAATGCTTTTTTATCGGTTGGTCAAGGAAGCGAAAGGGCCTCATATTTAGTGGCTATTCGCTGGAAAGGCTCAAAAGATAAAAACATAGCACCTATTGCCTTTGTTGGTAAGGGGATAACCTTTGATACAGGTGGAATTTCCCTTAAACCTTCTGCTGGTATGGAAGAGATGATATTTGATATGGGGGGAGCAGCAGCAGCTTTTGGAGCCATTAAAGCGATTGCTTTAAGAAAAGCCAAAGTAAATGTTGTTGCAGTTTTAGGTTTAGCTGAAAATATGCCCGATGGTAAAGCCTCTAGACCTGGAGATATTGTTACGACATATGGTGGTAAAACGGTCGAGATTGTGAATACAGATGCCGAAGGGCGTTTGGTTTTAGCAGATTGTCTAACCTATGCTCAAAGGGATGAAAAAGCAAAAATGGTTATCGATTTAGCAACATTAACAGGAGCGATGTTAGTCTCTTTAGGTGAAGAAAGAGCAGGGCTATTTAGTCATGATGAGGAACTATTGGCTGCTCTTATGGCTGCGGGAGATGAGACAGGTGAGAAGCTATGGCCATTTCCCCTAACAGAAGAATATGATGACTTAATAAAAACAAAACATGCTGATATTAAAAATGTTGGTAAAGGTCGCTTTGGAGGCTCAATTGCAGCAGCTAAGTTTTTAGAAGCCTTTATTGAGGAAGGAACTATTTGGGCTCATATAGATATGGCTCCAACGGCATGGAGAAAAGAAGAGAAACTTCCCCTATGTGCAGGTGCAACAGGCTATGGAGCAAGACTTTTAGATAAGTTTATCCAAAGTAAAGAGGATTAATTTGTGGTCGAGGTTAGCTTTTATCATTTAATTCAAATGCCGCTTAGTCGGGCGTTACCAAAGCTTTTAGAGCAAAGTATAAAAGTTGGTAAAAAATCGGTGGTGCGTGTAGGCAAGGCCTCACGCATCAGCAGCCTTAGCCGTAGTTTATGGGTATATCAAGATGATGGTTGGTTGCCCCATGCTAAACAGGATGAAGATGCAAAAGATAATATCATTTGGCTAACAGCTGAGAGTAATAATCCTATTGAGGCAGAATTTTTATTTGCAGTTGAACAAGCGAGTATAGAATCTTTTGAGGATTATGAGCGAGTATTCTATTTGTTTGATGGCACAAATGATATGGCTCTTAAAGATGCAAGAGCTTTGTGGAAAAATCTAAGCAACCAAGATGTGCGGCTTTCTTATTGGAAACAAGATGATAGTGGAAAATGGAAAAAGGCCTCATAAAATGAGCCCTTTTTTATTTGTTAATATATAATTCTTAAAGCTATTTTGCGGCAAATACATCATTACTAAAAACAGCTTTATCTTTATTATAACGAGCAAAGCCAATAAGAAGAAACACAAGGCCAACCGCAGCAAATGCAGCTTCGATATACCATGATTTTTCAGCCAGATGACCCCACATAAAGCCTGCACTATAAGCACCAATAGAGTAACCTAACATAGAAGCCCCGTTATATAAGCCCATAGCCGTGTTAGAAAGACTTTCGGGTAGTATTTCTCTAAACCAAACAAAACCAGCAATCATAAAAGCACCATAGGTGAGAGCATGAAGGCTTTCGGCAATAAAAATGATTTGTTCTTGCGAGGTTGTACCTAAAATCAGCCAACGAACAACAGAGGCAATAGCACCAATAATGATTAAATCAGTTGCTTTGGTTTCTTTACGAAAGAGATATAAAAGTAAAGCCGTAATCCCCACAAGAGCCGAGCCATAAGTGAGGGTGAATAAAATATTAGCAATGCTTGCATTCACTTTGATTAAAAGGAAGTAAGCTGCAACGGCGATAGCAAAGGTAATCGCAAGATTTCTAAAAACTCGTAAACTATCTTGAGTTCGTAAGATATAGCCAAAAGCAATAAGAGAAATAACCTCAGCACCCACACGCATTGTCCAAAGGTCAGAAATACGAGAGGGAGAAAATCCAACGGCATCCCAACGAATAGAGCCAAAAAAGAGCTCTTGGCCACTACTTTTAGAGATTAAGAAAATACCAATTGTAAAAAAGGCAATGGAAGGTTGGGCAAAAAGTTTAAGCCGTGAAAAGCTATCTTGTGGTTGTGTAGAGGTTTGATAGCGAGGTAAAATGAAAGTCCCTAACACCATTAAAACCATAAAGAGAGAAACAAGTTTGCTCATAAGTTCAACCCAGTCCTCACGACCTGTAATTAAAAATCCAGTAAGCTGAGCAGCAATAATAAAAGCAATAGAGCCAACAGAGCGAATAATGCCCCAATTACCCTTAACATCTTTGGCAATGGCAAGACCAAGATTATCAATAATGGGAATAACGGCTACCCAAAACAGACGGAATAATGTATAACATATTAAAACCCAAATAAAGCTATCTTTAAATACGGGTAAAAGCAGCCAAAAAATAAGTGAAAGAGTAGAAAGACAAAAGGTGAGGGCACGGAAAGCTTGAGTTCTATCAGCAATAGCACCGACAATAGGATCTAAAAAAAGTGACAGGCTTAAGGATACGCCTAAAATAATGGAGATTTGTCCCCAGCTCCAGCCATAATGGGCAAACCATAGGGCTAAAAAAGGAAGTAAAACACCATAAGGTAGATAGATAAGTGCATTAAATACACCAATACGCGTTTGTAAAAATTGATTATTAAACATTAAAAATATTCTCCCAAGATATATTTCAAGCATAGATATAGGGGCTACAAAAGAAATTGCAAGCATTTTTTTCTATAAAATTTTTTTTTAATGCCTATATGTATTAGTTGACTAGTCGTCTTGTTTTTGAAGTCTTTCTAATTCATCAGATAATTCAAGCCACTGGGTTTCTATATCTTCAATTTTTTTGCTTAAAAGCCCAAAATCTTTATTAAGGGCAATAAAGGCATCATTGTCTTTTTCGTATAATGTTTGGTCAGCTAGCTTTTGCTCAATCTCTTTTGCTTTGGCATTTTCTTTTGCAAGCTGCTTTTCTAATTGAGTAATTTGAGAGCGTAAGGGGGCGAGCTGTTGTCTTTTTTCGGCATTTTGCTGTCGTATTTCTTTTTTGGTGGATGTTATATTTGTTTCATCTTTATTTACATTCCGAGGCTTTTCTTTTTTATTTTTTTCTAAAAGAAGTATTTGTTGATAATCATCTAAATCGCCTTCGAAGCGAGAGAGCTTACCATCTTTAACGAGCCATAGACGCTCAGATATAACCGATAAAAACCAGCGGTCGTGACTTACCGTAATCACTGCCCCTTTGTAATCTTGTAAAGCATTGATGAGAGCCTCACGGCTTTCGATGTCTAGATGGTTCGAGGGTTCATCAAGTAAGAGTAGGTGAGGCTTGTCCATAAAAATACGAGCCATGAGTAATCGAGCTTTTTCACCACCAGAAAAACTGGAGATAGAACGGCCAATATGGCTTTCACTAAAGCCAAAACGTCCTAAATAATCACGATGCTCTTGCTCGCTTAATTTTGGTTTTTCTCTTCGCATATAAGATAAAACATCACTCTTTAAAGGGAGGCTATCTGCTTGGTCTTGAGAAAAATATCCAATACGCAATTTAGGATTTTTTAAATAATCACCAGAAAGATAGGGGACTTTTTCGGCTAAGAGTCGCATAAAGGTTGTTTTACCGTTACCATTTGCTCCAATAAGGCCAATGCGATCCCCCATAGAAAGACGAAAAGTCATATAATGGAGAATGTTATGGTCTGGCTCATAGCCGCAAAACATATTATCCGCACTATAGATAGGTGGGGGGAGCTGTTCTGGCTCAGGGAGATGAAATACGGGTGCATTTGGCTCAATAAGTTGATGAACAGGTTGCATTTTCTCAAGCATTTTAACACGACTTTGAGCCTGCTTGGCCTTTGAGGCTTTGGCTTTGAAGCGATCAACAAAAGCTTGGAGGTGAGCCCGTTGTTTTTCTTGTTTTTCAATTTGCGTACTTAAATGTTGCATTTGTGTTTTGCGGGTTTTAATGAAGTTATCAAAATTACCCCCATAAGGTTTTACTTCACCACCAATAAGGTGTAAAATATGGTTAGGGACTTGGTTTAAAATATCACGGTCATGGCTAATAAATATGAGTGTTCCTTGAAACTGCTTAAGCCAGTCTGTAAGCCATAAAACGGCTTCTAAATCTAGATGATTGGTTGGCTCATCCAAAAGCATAATATCAGGTTCTAAAAATAAAATCCGTGCAACAGATAACCGCATTCGCCAGCCGCCCGAAAAATCATCAGCAGGGCGATTTAAATCTTCCAAACTAAAGCCAAGTCCTAATAATATGCGGCTTGCACGTTGCTCAGCAGTGTCTGCTGATATGGCTTTAAGTCGGTTATGAATATCAGCAAGTTCAATAGGCTCTGCAACTTCTAGTTTTTGTAAAAGCTCACTACGCTCTGTATCAGCAACTAAAACGGTATCTAAAATACTTTGTGAGCCAGAAGGAGCTTCTTGCTCCATCATGGCCATGGTTTTACGTTTAGAGCGTTCAATCTTGCCTTCGTCAGCAATAATCTCACCAGCAATAATTTTAAGTAAAGTTGACTTTCCTGCACCATTTGAGCCAATAAGAGCAGCTTTGTTGCCATTTTGTAAGGTGAAGTTTATTTGATTAAGTAATCTTTTGCCTCCAAAGCCAAAGGATATATCTTGTACTGAAATCATATCTTTATCCCAAAAAATTGTATAGCTATTGCTTTATTTATCAATCAAGGGTACAAATTAATAGAATAAAGCAACAAATACAATAAGGAAATAATATTAAAATGGCTATTGAACGAACGCTATCTTTGATTAAGCCAGATGCGACAATACGAAACTTAAGTGGTTCAATTAATAAGATTATTGAAGAAAACGGCCTAAAAATCATTGCTCAAAAACGCTTAAAGCTTACGAAGAATCAAGCGGAAGCTTTTTATGCAGAACATAAGGGTAAGGAGTTTTTTGAGGCTCTTGTAACCTCGATGATAAAAGCCCATATTGTGGCTCAGGTTTTAGAAGGTGAAGATGCTATTGCGACCTATAGAAAGCTTATGGGACCGACAGACCCTAAAAAACAAACACAAGAAACTATTCGAAAACAGTTTGGTATTGATTATCGCCAAAATAGTGTCCATGGCTCAGATTCTAAAGAGAGTGCTGTTAAAGAAATTACCTTTTTCTTCTCTCAGTTAGAGCTGGTTGATTAGCATAGAGTTTAAAGGTTTTTTAGATGGATGATAAAAAAACACAACAAAGAATAGCTTGGGTTACCATTGGATTTTGGCTGCTTGTATTTCTTTTAAGTCTATGGTTTATCAATATATTCAGCTCCATACTTCTTCCTTTTGTCGTAAGTATGATTTTGGCTTATCTTCTTAATCCGCTTATCGGTTTTTTAGAGAAAAAAGGCCTTAAGCGGCTTTATGCTATTTTAATCGTACTGGGTATATTTGTTCTGATTTTTATTGGCTTTTTGTTATGGATTATTCCGATGCTGATTATTCAGGTAGGAGACTTTATCCACGACCTTCCCGAAGTAACACAAAATTTAGGCAATAAAATCAATACTCTTTTAGACTATTTACACCAAAAAATGCAATTGCCGATGGAAAATGTAACCTCAAATTATTCCTTGCAAGAACAAGCCCAAAAATGGCTTAGTGAACATTCGGCAACTATTTGGAATGTTGTTCAAAATGTTCTTAGTAAGCTTTTTGGTACGGGCGCTCGTATTGTTGGCTTTTTGTCGCTTATTTTCTTAACACCCGTCATTACCATGTATTTGCTGATGGATTGGGATAAACTTGTGGCAACTATTCGTAAAAATATTCCTAGAGATTATATGAGATATGCCGATGAAATAGCTAAAGATATTAATGATGTTCTCTCTGGTTTTTTAAGAGGGCAGTTTTTAGTTTGTAGTATTTTGGCTATTTGGTTTTCGGTTAGTTTAACCTTTATTGGCCTTCCCTATGGTGCTCTTATTGGAGTATTTATTGGCTTTGTTGCTTTTATTCCTTATTTAGGAACATGGATGGGTGTTATTTTAGGCCTAGGTACGGCTATTGCACAATTTGATAATATATTACAGATTATTGCAGTGGCAGTGGCATTACTTGCAGGACAGTTGGTTGAGAGCAACTATCTTTCACCAAAGCTTGTGGGTGATAGGGTAAATTTACATCCTGTATGGATTATCTTCGGTTTATTTGCAGGTGGTGCTATTGCAGGCTTTACGGGTATTTTATTGGCTGTTCCGATTGCAAGTTGCATTGGTGTGCTTGTTCGCTTTACGATGGCTCGCTATCGTGAGAGTGGTTTTTATTTGGGTTTTTCTGAAAAGAGATAAGTAACGAATGGCTTCGCAAATTCCTTTAGATTTATCTTTTGAGCCTTCTTATCGTAAGGAGGATTACATTATTAATACTCAAAATAAAGCGATTATGCAGCTTTATGAGTTATGGCCTTGTTGGAATAATCCGTGGATTTTAATTGAGGGTGAAGAGGGGGCAGGCAAGACACATCTTGGCCATATTTTTGCAGAAAAAATGCAAGCAAAAATGATTACAGATTTCGACTTTAATCTCTATGATATTTTAGATTCAAATCAACCGCTGATTGTCGATGTTGCTTTGCCAGAAAATGCAGAGCATCAAGATATGTTATTCCATATGATTAATCATGTAAAAGAAAGCCAACAATATGGAGTTTTTTTAACAGAACCTATTGATAAGCTTAACTTTACGTTACTTGCTGATTTACATTCTCGCTTAAGACAAATGCTCTCTTTCCGCTTGGAAATCTTAGATGAGCATACCCTTGAGGCATTATTGGTGAAGCTATTTTCTGACCGTCAACTGAGCCTAAGCTTGCCTCAAATAAAATGGCTTGTTCCGAGGGTTAGAAGAACATATGCTTTTTTACGCTCTTATGTTGCCCAAGTGGATAAGGTAAGTCTTGCAAGCAAAGAAAAAATTACAATAAAACTCTTAAAACAGGAGCTTGAAAATATATTGCGAAAGTAAAAATATCTTTTGGGTAGAATATAATACAATACTACTTGCACTATAGTAAAATCATATGATAAAAATAATAAGAAACAAGGAGATGATAATGTCTGGAAAAATAGCTTCTGAAAAAACGATTACACTATCAGGAAAAATAAATCTACCTAAAGATGCACATATTTTGATAAATAAAGACTGGGATACCAAAGCACAAATTTTATGGGCTGGAGGTAACTTTAAGGAAGCATTAAAAGTTTTAGAACAAGAGCCTATAGATAAAAAAATAGATGAGGTATTTTATCAGCATGGTTACTATCTATTTTTACAAAGACAATATAGTCAAGCGGTAGAAGTCCTTGAAAAAGGGCATCAATTATATCCAAAGCATATAGATATTTTACACTATTTAACCATATCTTATCTAAGAGGAGGTAACTTTAAAAAAGTTATTGATTATGGCAAAAAGCTAGCCTCTTATGTTCCTTATTTAGCTAATGATCTTTTAGCCCATGCTTATGCGGAGCTTGAACAATATGATAAAGCAAAAGTTATGGGGAATAGATCCTTAAGAAGTAAGGACTTACGCTACAATAATAGTTTAAAGGAGGGCTGGGAGCTACCAGATGTGAGGCCATCCGTTTATACAAAAGACAAGAAGAAAGTAATCAGTTTCAGTCTTTTTGGCAATAAGATTGTTTATTTAAGGGGAGCTTTACGTAACTTATTGTTAGCAAATGATTTATATCCTGATTGGGAGTTATGGTTTTGGCTTGATGATAGCGTACCTCAGGAGTTTCAAAATCTTATTGTTAAGCTTGGGGGTGTCGTAAAAAAGCAACCTAAAGAACAAGAGATATTTCAAAAGCTTTCATGGCGTTTTTTAGTCTCAGACGATAAAGATGTTGGCTATTTTTTGGTACGAGATGTAGATGCGGTAATTAGCCTGCGAGAGGTTCAAGCAGTTGCCCAGTGGCTTGCTTCGGATAAGTATTTTCATGTGATGCGAGATTGGTGGTCTCACACAGATTTAATTTTAGCAGGTATGTGGGGCGGGGTGGCAAATATTCTACCCAATATGGCTGAAGCTATTGAAGCTTATTGGACTTCTCTTGGTGATAGTCCCAATACGGATCAGTGGTTTTTAGGAGAAAAAGTTTGGCTGTATGTAAGAACCTCTCTTATGAGCCATGATCGTTGCTTTGATTTTATGTCATCAAGAGATTGGCCCGAATTTCCTAAAGTGACTGGAAGAGAGCATGTGGGGATGAATGAATTTGCTACAGATGAGGCAAAACAAGAGCTTATGTTAGCCCCTTGGATAAAAGAATATCCTTGTTTGCAGGCTCAAAAAGCACCAGCCAAAATACAATATTCTTTAGAAGCTTGTGTTCAAGAAAATCCAGAGCTTAAAAAATTAGGAGCTCAGAAAACTGAAACCGCAGCTAAGGAAACTAAGGCGAAGAAAGCTCCACCTAAAAAAGCTCCACCTAAGAAAATGCGTACAAGAAAAACACGTCAGAAGTAACCTAAAAACTAGCTCGTTAAGAAAGCTTTGGAAGCGATTAAATTTTAGCCAAAATATAACACTATATTGCAGGTATTTTACCAATATGAGCCAATAAATGGCAAAATTTGTCCCGTTTTGACCAGCCCATCCTAACATATGTGGTGATTTTGGAGTGGCAGAATTTGGCAATATGTAGATATTTTTGTGCAAATTTATGTCAATTTCTGGCTTTTTATGGTTTATTTGTGTAAAAAACTGTCTCTATTATGAATATAAAAATAGCCTCAAAATTCATTGAGGCTATAAGGTTTAATTATAAAAGAAAAGCTATTTGAGTTTGAGTAAAACAAAACCATTCTCTTCTTTATCTGTAGGCTCAAAAGGGCTGTATTCGGTTAAATATTGTAAAGCCCCTTTACCTGTAGGAAAGACAACATAAGCCCCCATAAGGTTTTGAACAAATTTCCAATTGTTATCAGCTGCAGGGTTGATATCCCCTTGATCTTGAATGTAACTTGCTAAGATATTGCGATTTTCATCAGGAGCTTCAATCACAACATTAGAGCCATCTAAAGATGGGAATGTTCCGCCACCTTGAGCTCGATAATTATTGGTTGCAACAAGAAAATCTTGTTCTAAATCAATAGGTTTTCCTTGGTAAGTAACATTAATAACACGATGTTCATCGGAAACTTTATCGCCATCTTTATTGTAGCGAGCGGCTTTAGTCAAATCGATTTCATAGTTAATTCCATCAATTGTATCAAAGTTATAGCTTGGAAAATCAGGATTGAGTAATGTCTGAATATCCTTTGTTTTGGGATTAATCTGATTAAAAGCCTGAGCCGACATTTCTAACCATTCAATCACTTGCGAGCCTTTAAGCTTAACAACCTGTAAGGTGTTAGGATATATGTATAAATCTGAAACATTCTTAAGCTTTAATGGACCTGCAGGAATGTTGGTATAATAGTCAGCACCACCACGTCCGCCAGCTTTAAAAGGAGCTCCTGCGGAAAGAATAGGCAAGCCCTCTAGTTCCGTCCCTTTTATAATATCTTCAACATATTTTGTTTGGGCTGCGGTTACAATTTGAATAGATGGGTCATCTTGAGCCAAGGCAAAATAGCTATAGATGGGAGATAGGGTTTTTCCGACTGCTTTATTCATGTAATCAATGGTTTCTTTATGCTCTTCGGCAACAGACTGAACGATTTCGCTATCGGCATCCACAAGAGCAATCTTCTTACCATCATCATCTCTTTTATAGATAGGTGTTACGCTACCACGAGATTCTTTAATACTCCATTTGCCACTATCATCTTGGGCAAGCTTAAAGTGAAGACGGCCTAAATGGCTTCCCCAAAAGCCAGGCATTGTTGCAGCTATGCCGTTAATTGTTCCTTTGGTAATATCGACATTCGCTATATCTTTATAAGCATTAGAGGGGAATATACTATGGCTATGGCCTAAGAGAAGCCCATCAATGCCTTCTATCTGACTTAAGTAATAAGCAGCATTCTCATCCATCCCTTTAGAAGGCTTAGGATTAATACCTGTATGGGCAATAGCAATGGTAATATCAGGATTTTGCTCAGCTATTTGCTTTAAAGTTTCTTTGGCAGCTTCATCGATATCAATAGCCTTAAGTTTTCCATTTAAGTTTTTAGCATCCCACTGCATAATTTGTGGTGGAACAAAGCCCATTATTGCAATCTTGATATTTTCTTTTTCACCATTATCATCGATAATTTCTTTGTTTAAAATAACATAAGGTTTTACAAAAGGTGTGTCATCCATGTTAAAGGTATTGCTTGAAACATAAGGAAAATTTGCTCCTTTAATGGCTTTATTTAAAAAGTCTAAACCATAGTTAAATTCATGATTGCCTAGGTTTCCCACATCATAATCTAATAAGTTCATTGCCTTAAAAACAGGATGTGTATTGCCAGCATCAAGGCCTTTAACACGAGCCATATAATCGCCTAAAGGATTACCCTGAATAAGATCGCCATTATCAACTAAAATAGTATTAGGCAGGCTTTCCCGTGCTTGACGAATAAGAGAGGCGGTTCGTGCTAGCCCTAAAGTTATGGAGGGCTTATCGGCATAATAGTCATAATCGACAATATGGGTATGAATATCTGTCGTTTCTAAAATATTGAGCTCAACTGTTTTTTCGGCTAAGGCTTGTAAGCTAGCTAAACAAATGCTTAAGGCTAGCAATGTGCGTAATGTCATTTTTGTTCTCCAATATGTTTAAATAAATGAGCAACAGAAAGGCTTGTGTTAAATAGATTTTTGTCAGCTCTTTGCAGAGCCTCAGTAATATCGCATGGGCCAGGGGTAACATCAAATAGGGCAGTGAATCCTAGCTCAAGAAGTTTTTCATGGCCATCACCTAGGCTTCCTGCAATAGCAATAATTGGGGTATCGCAAGTAGCAGCAGCTTTTTGAGCTCCCATGGGTGTTTTGCCAAATTGTGTCTGAAAATCCATACGACCTTCACCTGTAATAACAAGATCAGCATCTTTTACATGGTCATTAAGGGCAACAGCATCAATAACAATATCAATACCAGGCTGAAGCTTTGCCTTAGGGAAAAAAGCACAAAAAGCACCACCCATGCCACCTGCAGCCCCTGCACCAGCAATGGACGATATATCCTTTTGGGTTTGTTTTTGGATAATTTGAGCATAATGGCTAAGAGCATCATCCAGCTCTTTGACCATCTGTGGTGTTGCTCCTTTTTGCGGGCCAAAAACAGCAGATGCACCATGCTTGCCAACTAAAGGATTGTTGACATCACAAGCAATATGGAAAACACAATCATTTAATCTTGGCTCAAGCTTATCAAAGCAGATTGCCTCAAGCTCTTTAAGAGCCGCACCACCATAGGCCAAAGGTTTTTCTTGGTTATCTAAAAGCTCTAAGCCTAAGGCGCGCATCATGCCAGAACCACCGTCATTGGTTGCAGAGCCTCCAATGCCAATAATAAATTCTTTAGCCCCCATATCTAAGGCGTGAGTAATCATTTGCCCTGTACCAAAACTATCAGCAATCAAGGGGTTACGTTCTTGGGGAGGAACAAGCGGTAAACCTGAAGCCTCAGCCATTTCAATAATAGCCAAATGTTTTTCGGGTATATAAGCATATTTGGCCTTATGAGGGCGGTGGAGTGGGTCTTTAACTTCAACTTCTTGCCAGTAGCCACCTAAGGCATCTTTAAGGGCTTCGGCAGTCCCCTCACCACCATCAGCTAAAGGGATTGAAACAGTCTCAATATTAGGAAATACACAAGAAAATGCTTTGGCAATAATATCGGCAACTTCTTTGGCCGATAGACTTTCCTTAAAACTATCGGGTGCGATAACGATTTTTTTCATATTTTTTTTAAGCCTCTTTGTTTATGAATTTTTATTGATTATAGTCTTTGATAATTTGACTGTAAACCTCATAGGCTTGCTTTATTTTTTGGATGTAAGCAAATTCATTCACTTTATGGCACATAGCCGTTTCTCCTGGGCCATAAATAATGGCTGCAGGGCTAGAACAAGCCTTAAGAATAGGGCTACCATCGGTAAAAAATGTTAAGGGAAGATGGACTTCCTCATCGGCTCCAACTTTTTTAGCCACATGAGAGACTAACTGCACAAATTCGTTAGTTTCGGGGGTATAGACACTATCGCCTGCATCAAGAATCTCATAAGAAGCATCATAATGTTTGAGTAGCTCATCAAATAACTCAATCATATCTTGGCTAGAGGTTGATGGTGTTAAGCGAATATCGAGCTTTAGCTTACATTGATCAGCCACCAAATTAATGGCAGTTCCACCTTTAATTTCACCAATGTTAAGGGTTGCCTCACCAAAATCAGGGTGATGATAAGCAACGGCTTTAAGGTCTTTTTTTAGGGTTTCAATAAACTTAATAGCGGCTTCAATGGCACTGCTTCCCTCATGGGGCATAGAGCCATGGGCTGCTTTGCCATTAAAAGTGAGTTCTGTCCAAAAGACACCCTTATGACCAATGCGAATTTGATTGCCTGTAGGCTCAGCAATAATCAAAGGACCAATAGCCTTGGGTAAAATACCATCAGCAGCCATTTTTTTTGCACCTTGGCAGGCGAGTTCTTCACAAGCCGTTAAAATACAAATACAGCCATAACCTTGCTTAATAACGTCGATATTATTATAGATAGCCGCCAAAAAAGCAGCCACACCAGACTTCATATCACTACTACCACGACCATAAATTTTACCATCAATAATTTCAGCCGATAAAGGCTCATGCTCCCATGGGACTTCTCCTAAAGGAACAGTATCAAAATGTCCTGTAAAAGTTAAAGGAAGGGGAGAGCCTTCTTGTGATTTTTCTCCTGTAATCTTAAGAAGTAAACCGCTACGGTTATCATCAAAGATATGTTCCTGTATTTCAATATCTAAAGGCTCAAATAATGCACATATACTATCAGCAATAATCTTTTCGTTACCAGGAGGATTACAAGTATTTTGGCAAATAAAATCTTGTGTTAATTTAATGGGATCAAGCATGATTCTTCCTCATATTTTTTCTTTAATATTGTGCTTAAAAATTTAAAAGAGCAAGCAAAATTTATCCTTATTTTTAAAGAATATCCAAAAATAAGAAGAAGCCTTATATAACCTTAGCTAAAATAGTAAAAATGTGAATAAAAATAATAATTTAGAATGAATTTATTTTAATCATTCTAAGATAGTTAAGTTTTTTTTGAAAATAATTGAAATTAAGAGTGAGTTGCAATAGCATAGCTATTTAATAGGAGTTATCTTTGGGGATTTTTAACTCCTAAATTTAAAAGGAACAATTAATCAAAAGGAATGAAACATGAAGTTTTTGAAATCTCTCGTTATCACAACATCACTACTTTCATCGGCTGCTTTTGCCGATAACTATGTGAGTTCATATGATAAATCAGCTGAGGTTGTTACTAATCTTACAGATAATATCATTATGGAAAATTATAACTATATGGAGCAAGGGGCTAAGAATCTTGTTGAGACAGTAAAGGCACTACAGGCCGATACCTCAATGGCAAATTTACGTAGAGCTCAAGAAGCTTGGCGTGATTCACGTATTGGCTTTGAGATTGCAGAGGCTCACTTATTTGGGCCTGTTGTAAGCTTAGGTGTTGACCCTGCTTTAGATAGTTGGCCTCTTGATACAGAACAAATGGCGTTTTCGGCCAATATTGCTAAAGGCTTAAATGGTGATGATTTAGTTAAGTTTGTATCTTCTTTAAACGAAAATGTAACGGGCTTTCATGCCGTAGAATATGTGCTTTTTGGTGAGGAGAATAACAAAAAACCTGAAGACTTCACAGAAGTTGAACTTGTTTACTTAGGTCATTTAGTTGATTTGGTTAACGAGAAAGTTACAGAGCTTAAAACAGCATGGTTAGAAGATGGTGAAGAAACAGGCCCAGCTTACCTTGGTCTCATTAAAGGTAGTGTAGAGGGTAATGATATTTATGATGATACAAAATCAGCTATTGAAGAATATGTTGCAGGCATGGTAACAATTATTGACGAAGTTGGCACAGGTAAGCTTATTGATCCTATGGGAGATAGCATTTCAACGGCCAATCCAATGCTTGTTGAAAGCCAATATAGTTGGAATTCATCAACTGACTTCTTTTGGGATATTGCAGGTGTTTGGCAAGTTTGGCATGGCAACTCAGCCCTAACAGGCAGTGAAGGCCTTGGTGTTCGTGATATTATTGCAGCCACAAATGAAGAACTTGCAAAACAAATTGATGGTGAAATCAATGATGCTTTGGGTAAGATAGTTGCTATTAGCTATAGCCAATATGATAGCGGTAGTGGAGCTTTATTTAAAAACCGTGGTGATATTATCTCACTAGCTCAGCTTATCGATAAAGATGATCCAGAACATGCTTTCCGTACGCAAATCTCTACAGTTTCTGGTCGTAAAAGAATAGGCCAAGCTGAAGAAGCTTTAGATAAACTTTCTGGCACATTAGCCGAAGAAGTTTTACCTAAATTATAATCTGAACAAAAACTATAAAATAAATAAAAGAGAACAATTAAGAGAAAAAGGGTTGAATAAATGGATGTTATGAAAAAAATCGTGACGAGCTTTGTGACAATATCGGCAATATTAGTAGTTTCGGGATTTTCCTTTGCGGAAATAACGTGTTTGAAATGCCATGCTGAAGAAAATATTGAACAATTAATAGCGGAGCGAGAGATACATCCAGACTTCAACCAACTGAATGTTCCCGATTGGGCATCGGTAAAGATGCTAGCAGATGATGCAACAAATATAAATACATATAGTTCATCAAATGCTTATTCGGATCCGATGCCTAACTTAAACGACGAAGATACAAAGCGTCATATGAATGGCGATTTGCTTTTTGAGCAAGCCTTTGTACCTTCTCCTAACAGAGATTACCTAGCCTTTTCGGGGTTGGGCCCTGTTTTTAATGATAATTCTTGTGAAACTTGTCACCAAAAAGATGGACGCTTTGGCCTTCCTCCTATGAGGCTTGGTTTGCCAAAAGCAAAATTATCCGATAGCGGCATTTTTTACCGTATTAGTATCGAAAACGAAAATACTTATAATGGTGCAGGTGGAGCGGTACAAAAAACCGAAGAAAATTTATGGGGTTCTCCCGTTGCCGTACCAAATTTTTCTGACCAACTCTTCCATAGAGCAGCCTCTCGGAGTGAACCTGTTCGCAATATCTTTGGTCGTCGTCATGATGAGCAAGGCCGCCTTGATGGCAAAGGTGATATGGGCAAAAAAGAGAAGCGTGGAGGAGAGGCTCACCTTAAAAAACGTGGTGGTAAGCAAAAAGAACAAAGAGGCGGTAAGGGTGGTGCTGATTGGCATTCACTCCAGTCAGGGCAAGCTGATGTATGGATTAGCTTAGAAGAAGCCAAAACCGTAACCTATGCTGACGGAACACAAATAACTCTAACAAAGCCAAAGTTATCTGTTGATAATCCTTATGATGCTCCTGATAATGGCATAGTATTTGACGAAATTGAAGTTTCTCAAGATGCAGCGTCTCGTTTGTTTAAGCCAGATGTTAAATTTTCTCCACGGATAGGTATGCCTATTTTTGGCTTAGGACTATTAGAGGCTATTAGTGAGGAAGATATTTTAAAGAATGTTAATAGCGATGTTCGTAAAAATAACGGGATTACAGGTAAGCCTAATTGGGTTTATGATGCTCGTAAACATGAGATTTGTAAAGAGCAAGGCAATTGTGAGACCAACCCACCCATATCATTAGGACGCTTTGGCTGGAAGGCTTCTCGTCCAACTGTTGAGCAGCAAACCCTAGCAGCTCTACGTGGCGATATCGGAGTAACCAACTCAGTATTTAAACAGGAAAGTATTGAAGGCACAGACCTTTGGAATGATTACTTAAGACGTAATCCTGAATTTAAAGCCGAATTTGAAAGCCGTAAAAAAACAGAAGCCGTACGCACTTATGAAGAACTTGTGGTATTTTACACGCAAACATTAGCCGTTCCTGCAAGAACTAATACACAAGATGCAGATGTGATTAAAGGGGCCCAGCTTTTTGAGGCAGCTCAATGTACGGCTTGTCATATACCATCATTTACCACAGGGACGGATCATGAGCTAGAGGTTTTCCACAATAAGACAATCTATCCATTTAGCGATATGTTATTGCATGATATGGGGGAAGGTTTAGCCGATGGTCGCCGTGATATTGATGCCAATGGCCGTGAGTGGCGAACTCAACCTTTATGGGGAATAGGCAAAACAAAAACCGTTAATCCTATGGCGAGTTTTTTACATGATGGCCGCGGCAAAACTTTGGAAGAAGCTATCTTATGGCATGGTGGTGAAGCCGAAACATCTAAAGAATATTTCCGTCAGCTTAGTAAAGAAGATAGAGATAGATTCATTAAATTCTTACAGTCATTATAAAAAAAGAAGGAATGCAGATAATGTGTAAATTATTACTATCGTTAACAGTTTTAGGTGCATTAAGTACAGTAACGGCTTTAGCCGATGGTGAGGTGAATATCTATACCCTAAGACAAGATAATCTTTTACAGCCTATTTTAGATGAGTTCACCAAAGAAACAGGCATTAAGGTTAATGCGACTTGGGTGCAAGATGGTATTTTAGCTCGCTTACAGGCGGAAGGTGATAAAAGCCCTGCAGATGCAGTGATTACTGTAGATGTTTCTCGCTTAAGTGAGATTGCCAATGCGGACTTATTTCAAAGTATCAATAATGAGGTTGTGAATAGTAAAGTGGATGCTCACTTGCGTAATCCTGATGGGCTATGGTTTGGCTTAACAAAACGCTCCCGTGTGATTATTTCTTCTAAGGATAGAGTTGCCAAAGCTGATATGCCGAAAACCTATGAGGATTTAGCAGACCCTAAATGGAAGATGAAAGTTTGTACGCGTTCAGGCAAGCATGTTTATAATATTGGGGTTATTGCTTCGATGATACATGTTCATGGTGAGGAATATACAAAAGATTGGCTCAAAGCTTTAAAGGCAAATCGTGGACGCAAGCCTTCGGGTAACGATATTACTCAAGCCCGTTCTGTTTATGAGGGTGTGTGTGATCTTGCTTTAGTCAATAGCTACTATTTAGGTGAAATGGCAACCAATGAAGAAGAGGTTGAGCAAAAAGATTGGTATAATTCGGTTAATGTGATTTTTCCAAACCAAGATGACCGTGGGGCTCAGATTAATATCTCGGGTATGGGGATTTTAAAAACAGCAAAAAATAAAGAAAATGCTGAAAAACTTTTAGAATTTATGCTCAGTGATGTTGCTCAAAAAGATTATGCCGCTTTAAATTATGAATTCCCTGTGGTTGAGGGGATTGAGCCTGCAGAGTTAGTGCAATCGTGGGGGGCATTTAAAGAAGATACAATGCCGCTTCAAATTATTGCTGATAATGCAGCTAAAGCTTCACAGCTTGTTGATGAAGTCCGCTTTGACTTCTAATAGCTTATAAAGTAGAGAGAATAGAGATTTGTTAACCTGAAGTTCTTAAATTAAATACGACAAAAAGGAAAACATTATGCGTAAATTACTATTATCATTATCTACTATGGGTGCTTTAAGTGGTGCTATGGCTTTTGCTGAGGGTGAGGTTAATATTTATACCTTGCGTCAGCCTGAGCTATTACAGCCTATTTTAGACAGCTTTACAAAGGATACAGGCATTAAAGTTAATGCGACTTGGGTACAAGATGGTATTTTGGCTCGCCTTCAGGCCGAAGGTGATAAAAGCCCTGCTGATGCCGTTATAACTGTAGATATTTCTCGCTTAAGTGAAATTGCTAAAGCAGGCTTGTTTCAAAGTATCGATAATGACAATGTGAATAGCAAAGTTGATGCTCACTTGCGTAATCCAGATGGTTTATGGTTTGGGCTTACAAAGAGAGACCGTGTTATTGTTGGCTCTAAAGAACGTATTGTCAAAGAGGATATGCCAAAAAGCTATGAGGATTTAGCTGACCCTAAATGGAAAGGTGAGGTTTGTATCCGTTCGGGTAAACATGTTTATAATATTGGGGTTATTTCTTCAATGATAGCTGCCCATGGTGAAGAGGGGGCTAAACAGTGGTTAACATCTGTAAAAGATAACCTTGCCCGCAAACCAACAGGTAACGATAGGGCTCAAGCTCGTGCGATTTATGAAGATGCATGTGATATTGCTCTTATTAATAGTTACTATTTAGGTAAGATGGCAACTAATGATAAAGAGGTTGAGCAAAAAGACTGGTATAATGCTCTTAATATCGTTTTTCCGAACCAAGATGATCGTGGGGCTCATGTAAATATCTCAGGTATGGGTATTTTAAAATCAGCTAAAAATAAAGACAATGCGGTAAAATTTTTAGAGTTTATGCTGAGTGATGATGCTCAAAAATATTATGCGGCACTAAATTATGAATTCCCTGTAGTCAAAAATGTAGAAGCTGATGAGCTTGTGCAATCTTGGGGCTCATTTAAGGAAGATACAGTATCATTACAAACAATTGCAGATAATGCAGCAAAAGCCTCGCAGCTTGTTGATGAAACTCGCTTTGATTTCTAATGAGTAAGTCAGCTAAACATTTAAGAATACACAAAAAATACGATGGTTGGGTTATACTGGCCATCGTATTAACGCTTTTTGTTACCTTACCAATTATCGCTCTTTTTTTTAAGGCATTTACGGCAGATCAAACCATATTTAAAGGTTGGGCAAAGTCGGGTATTCTTTGGGATTATACATGGCGGACGATTGTTTTGATGTTTAGTGTAGGAGGGCTTGCTGCTATTATTGGTGTGGCAATGGCGTGGGTAGTCGCTTATTGCCGTTTTCCCTTAAAAAAATATTTGGATTTTTTAACACTTTTTCCTTTTGTTATGCCTGCATGGATTGCGGCATGGTGCTGGAAAGATATTTTAGATTATGCAGGCCCTTGGCATAAAATGATAAAATGGCTTGCAAGTTTAGGATTACCACTTGAGCCAAATAAATGGATAATCCCCATTAATAATCTTGCAGGAGCATCATTTATTTTAGCATTTTCGGCTTTTCCTTATGTGTATTTATTATGCCGTACTGCTTTTAAACAGCAATCAGCAAGCTTATTTGAGTCTGCACGCTCTTTACATGCAACACCGTTTCAGGCTTTTTATCGAGTATCGCTTCCTTTAGTTCGTCCTGCACTCGCTGCAGGGATATTGGTTGTGATGATGGAAGTTCTTAATGACTTTGGTACAGTAAAATATTTTGGTATTCCTGTTTTATCCTTAGGTATTGAAGATGCTTGGATTAACCGCTCATCTCCAGGGGCAGCAGCAGCACTCTCTATGTTTGCTTTGTTGATAGCCCTTATTTTGGTGAGTGGGGAGCAGCTTTCTCGAGCACGCATTCGTAACTTTGCTCAAAATGAAAGCTATCGTGAGGTTGAGGCTTATCATTTCTCGGGGCTAAAAGGATGGCTGGTGAGCTTTTTGTTCTTTTTGCCTATTTTTATTGGCTTTATTGTTCCATTTATTGTGGTTTTTAAGGCAACCTTGCGGCGTATTGGTAAAAATTATGACTGGAGCCGTATTATAGAGGCAACATTCACATCGATTAGCCTTGCTTTTTTAGCTTCAATCTTTGCAGTAATTATTGCTTGCCTTCTTGTTTGGGCTGCAAAGAATTCTCAAACAAAATCTATTCGTCTGTGGGTCAGATTATCCAGCCTTGGTTATGCGATACCAGGGATGGTTTTGGCTACAGGCATATTAATGCCTGCAGGTATTATCGATAAATTTTTGCCTTTTGGAATTACAATTGTTGGCTCATCAGCACTTTTAATTTATGGTTGGGTGGCTCGTTATTTATCTTTGGCTATTGGTAATATGGATGCAGGTTTTAGCCGTGTACGTTCTTCTATGGTGGATTCAGGACGCTCCTTAGGTTTTAATCCGTTAAGCATCTTATTTAGGATATATATACCTTTGCTAAGAAGTTTTATGCTGACAGCAGGGATTATGGTTTTTATTGATAGCCTAAAAGAATTACCCATAGCTCTTTTGGCTCGTCCGTTTAATATGGAGCTGCTTTCTCTTTATGTGTGGCAATATGGCTCTATGGAACAACTAGAAGAAGCCGCACCAGGCTCGCTTATTCTTATTGTAGCAGGAATTATTCCTATTTTAATTTTATGGCGGCGTTTAAGCCGTGTTCAGCCTAAGTAGAGGTTATTACCAAATAGAGGTTATTGAATGTCGGAACTTATTATTAAAAATCTTACCCATAGCTATGAAGATATATCTGTTCTTCATGATATTAATTTTACGGCTCCCTCAGGCTCTATTACTTGTGTTTTAGGAGCTTCGGGAAGCGGCAAAACAACATTACTCCGCCTTGTTGGAGGCTTTGAATGCTTGCAGCAGGGCAAAATTATGGTAGATAATCATATGGTTGCTTCAAGTGATGATGATGTTTTTGTTACCCCAGAAAAACGTAAATTTGGAATGATGTTTCAAGATTATGCCTTATTTCCTCATATGAGCGTTAAGCAAAATCTTCTTTTTGGTTTGAATAAAAATAATCATGAGCGTATTGCATGGGTTATGGATGCGGCAGAACGTTTAGGCTTAAAGAAGTTGTTAAATAAACATCCTTACGAGCTTTCGGGAGGAGAACAACAACGAACAGCATTGCTAAGAGCCATTGCTCCAGAACCTAAGCTGCTATTACTTGATGAGCCATTTAGTGGCTTAGACCCACATTTAAGAAGACAAACTCGTGATGAAGTTATCTCTTTTATTCGCAATGTGGGGATTACAACAATGGTGGTTACTCATGACCCTGAAGAGGCGAGTTATATGGGAGACCAGCTTCTTATTTTAGATAATGGTATTCTTTGTCAAAAAGGAACGCCATTTGATGTTCGCAGCCAACCAAAAACTCCGATGGTTGCTCGATTTTTTGGTGCAGTGAATGCCATGACTGTCAAGGTGAAAGAGAGTAGGGTTGCTTTGCCTGTACTCAAAGAAGAGCTAGATATTCCCAATGACTATACAAGGGTGACGTTACAATTTTATCCTGAAAATCTAAGGGTTGTGGAAGGTGATGATTTTACCCTTAAGCAACGCTTTATGGTAGAATATGGTGGTGAACGAATGATTTTAGAGCATAATGAAACTAAGCAACGATTTATTGCCTATTGTGGCTCAGTTTGCCCTTTTAAGATAGGTGAGCAAGCAGGGCTTTCTATTGAGGCCTCGGATATTCTTATTTTTGAAGCTTCTTAAGATTGTGATGGATGATTTTCCTTAATAAATGTAACGACTTTCTCCCACTCAACAAAAAGCGGCTCTAAATTTTGAGTGAAGTTTAATTCGTCACCATCTCGAGCCAGATACTCAACTTTTTTGGCTGCTTCACTTAAGCCTAAAAAACCAACGGATGAGCTACTACCTTTAAGACTATGTGCAGAGCGTATGGCAAGCTCACTATTGGTGATACCTTGTTGCATCTCTTTAAGATTTTTTATAAATGCTTCATTATCTTTAGGGAAGTTTTGGATAATAAAGTTAAAGCTATCTTTCCCTAAATCTTCTAAAAGCTGGTTATAAATATTCTCATCTATTTGAATGCAAAGAGAAGGGGGGAGGGTATTTATATCGGATGTATCATGGTTCATATCATTTTGCTCCATTGGTGGATTATTTTCGGTCCAGCAGATAGATAGTGCCTTAAGCAGTTGAGGTTTACGAACAGGCTTTGTTAAAAAGTCACTCATTCCCGCACTTAAGGCTTTATCTTTATCTTTTTGATAAGCATGAGCTGAAAGCCCAATAACAGGTGTTTGGATATTAAGACTATCTTTTTGGCTGCGTATTTGTAATGTTGCGGTAACACCATCCATATTGGGCATGGCAATATCCATTAAAATGGCATCAAATTTTTGCTTTTTACATAAATGCACGGCTTCTGTTCCATCCCATGCAGAAGAAACTTTATAGCCAGCCTCTTCTAGTTGCTTACGGATAATGAACTGGTTGGTTTGAATATCTTCAACAAGTAAGATATGCATGTGATTGTAAGAGCGAATGCTAATATCTTCGATAATATCTTCTTCTTTAATGCCATCTGTTACTTTAAGAGGGAGCTGAAAGGTAAATTCAGAACCTACATTAACTTCTGATTTTAGTTGTATTTTACCTCCCATAAGCTTAACAAGTCTTTGACTAATAGCAAGCCCAAGCCCTGTACCACCTTTTTGATTTTTGTAGGCAAAATCAAGTTGAGAGAATTCCCTAAATAAAAGCTTTTGTTCTTCTTTAGATATGCCAGGCCCTTGGTCTTTAACAGATACTTCAAAACTAAACTCTTGATGATAAACTTGAAAAGATGCAACGCTTAAAGTAATGTTACCCTGAGAGGTAAATTTAATGGCATTAGAGAGCAGATTAAGAATAACCTGACGGATACGACCAGGATCGCCAAGAGCAAATTCAGGAGTTTTCCCTTTTTTAATAAGTTTTAAGTTCAAACCTTTAGCATGGGCAAGAGGCGACATAAGCTGATAAATTGAACGTAACAAATCATCTAAAGAAAAGCTTTGCTCTACCAGCTTAAGCTTACCTTGTTCCACACTCGACCAATCTAAAATATCATTTAAGATAGTAAGTAAACTATCAGAGCTACTTTGAGCCTGAGCAACAAGCTCTTTTTGCTCAGAAGAAAGCTGCGTTTCATCAAGTAAGTCCAATATGCCAATGACACCAGCAATAGGGGTGCGGATTTCATGACTAATCATTGCTAAAAAGCGTGTTTTAGCCTTATTGGCATTTTCAGCTTGGTTACGAGCATTGGTTAGCATACTTTCGGTTTTTATCTGAGTTGTAATATCACGGATGAAAATAACAAAAATGACTTCACTCTCCTGATTTAGGGATGTAACGGTAATTTCTGACGGAAATAAACTTCTTCCATATTTTAATACCTGAATTTTATTACGACTACCAATCAGAGGAAGCTCGTTTTCGTTACGATAAAAGTTTAAGAGATGTTCAAAATTCTTACGTTCATTTTCAGGAATAATAAGCTGGGCAAGAGATTTCTGCAGAACAGAATCACGGGTAAAGCCTAAAATTCTTTCTGCAGCAGGGCTAAAATCTTCTATTCGTCCATCACTATTGAGCATAACCATACCATCAAGAGATGTATTAATGATAGCACGGAGACGAGCTTCGGATGCAGAAACCCTTTTCTCGCTTAAGTATGACTGTGTTACATTGCGTATAACAAGAGAGATGTAATTTTTATTATCAAAAATAATATGAGAAGGTGAAAGCTTTACATAAATTTGCGTTCCATCTGTTTTAGTGGCTAAAATAGGATCACTTAAAGAGGCTGTTTGGGGGTCTGTATTAAAAATCTCTTCTGGAGTGAAGTTATATTTATTGATATGAGTAACTTCTAAAAACTTTTTGCCAATAATATCTTGAGTATCCAAAAAACCAAAAATATTTAACCCTGATCGATTACTTGCAGTAATTATATTATCTTTATCTAAAATCATAATACCATCATGAGCGGATTCAAAAATAGTTCTAAATTGGTTGCGAGCTGATTTTAAAGCGGACATATTTCGTTGTAATTCTTGGCTCATCTGATTAAAGGCTTGAGCAGTTTGTGATATTTCATTATTACCATCAACCCTTAAACTTACACCATAATCACCTTGTGCAATACGCTTTGATGCTTTTTCAAATTCACCCAAACGGCTAACAAGCCAAAGCCCAACAAATAAGGAGAACATTGCTCCTAAAAGGACTTCTAACCCTCCTAGGTAGATATTTTGCCAAATAGAAGTTCGTATGATAGAACGAATACGAGAGGTCTCTAAGGCGACTTCAATAGTCCCGATAACTTCCCCATTTGTTGCATCATCCCCATCATCTAAATCATCTAAGATAATAGGATAGCTCGTATTATACCATTGCTCTAAATTTAATATTATATGTGGCTCAGCTTTAGGATCTAATTTGGTTTGTTGCTCATAAGTTACGTCCATCTCAGGATAATCATTAAAATGGACATGAAACCAAATATTAGGATAATATTGAATATAGGATTCGAATTCTTCTTCAATATCTTTAATGCGGTTATCTTTATAAAGTATAGAGGCACGAGTAGCCATATTCTCAGCCAAAATATTAACAGAATTATGAAACTCACCAATAACTGTTTTTTGAATAACATAAATATTACTTACCGTGAGCATACCCATTAAAAATATAAGTAATGTGGTAAAGCCTACAACTAGTCTAAAGATAACACTAATCCGCATAGATAAGTTTACTCCCGATTTTCACGTCTCTTTAAATATATAGTAGTTACTTCCGCTTTGCAATTAAACCGCCATGGAATTGTCGAAACACCACAACCTTTAGAAGTATATCCAGTCATACCAAATTCTTGCCATGAGCCAATAGCAATATGACGATTAAAATCAACAGAAAGAAATAAAGGTATGCCAAAAGGTAGGCAAATTTGCCCTCCATGGCTATGCCCAGCCAACATTAAATCCCATCCTTGTTGAGCAATCTTTTGAGCATATTCCACATTATGGCCTAGGCAAATGCCAAAATCATTATCATCTTTTGTAAAGTCTTTGGGCAAAACAGCCTCATCAATACCATATACAAGAATCCTATCTTTATCATTTTCGATACAAACAAGCTGATTTGTTAAAAATATAAGCTTATCACTTTTAGCAGAAACAATATGAGCTTGGTCATGATTACCTAATATGGCTAAGATGGGTAGAGGAGATAAGCTCGCTTTGGCAAATTTTTGCAAGCTTTCAAAGGATTCTTGGGGATGCTCACCATAGCAAAATTGATAATCCCCAGTTAAAACTGTTAAATCATTTGGAATTGTTTCTACAAGCTTACAAATCGCATCAGTTAAGCGAGGCTCAGCATCAAAATGGGGGTCAGAAACATGTAAAATAGAGAAGCCGTCAAAGCTTTTGGGAAGAGCTTCAAAAAAAAGTGTAACTTTTTGATGAGTGATATTGAGCATATTTTTTCGCCCCCATTTATCCATTAAAGATATAGGGAATATTTTGGCAAGAGCTCGAATAATTTTTCTTCGACGAGAGCTATGCTCACTTAGCTGATACTCTATCTTGCGGCGTTTCTCTTGCCAATCACTTCTATCTTGGCTTGTAGGGTGAGAAAAAAGAGTCTTAATTTTATACATTATCTTTGTCTTTACTGCTTCTTTTTTACTAACTTAACATAAATGGAGTATAATGATTCCATAAAAAAAATATTAAAATCTTCAAAAGTTGGCTTTTATCCTATATTCTATATAGAGAGAAGAAAAATTAAAGAAGTTAAGGGTAATAATAATGTCAGAATATCCATCAGTATTAATGGTAGAAGATACACCAACGCTGAGTGTTTTATATCAAGAATATTTAAGAAGAGAGAAAATTGACCTCCATATTACAAAAACAGGACAAGAGGCTCTTGATTGGCTTGCAAAGGAAGCTCCTGATGCCGTTTTGTTAGACTTAAAACTTCCTGATATGGATGGTATGGATATATTGCGGCAATTATCTCAACAAGGTTTAGCCTCTCGGGTTATTGTTATGACAGCTCATGGCTCTAACAATGCCGCCTTAGAAGCCACAAGACTTGGAGCTTATGACTTTATTGTCAAACCCTTTACCGCTCATCGCCTGCAAGTCACTTTAGGTAATGTCATTAAGCAAGGTCAACTGAATCAAAAAGTTGAAGAACTTAAAGTTAGTAGCTCCGCACGTGGACGCTTTTGTGGTTTCATTGGTAGTTCGCTACCCATGCAATCAGTCTATAAAGTTATAGAATCAGCAGCACCAAGTAAAGCAACAATCTTTATTAAAGGAGAAAGCGGTACAGGCAAAGAAGTTGCCGCTGAGGCCATTCACCAATTATCACCAAGAGCAACACAAGGGAAGTTCGTAGCAATAAACTGTGCAGCTATTCCAAAAGATTTAATGGAATCAGAAATCTTTGGCTATGTTAAAGGAGCCTTTACAGGAGCAGATTCTAACCATGATGGTGCAGCAAAACAGGCCGATGGTGGAACATTATTCCTAGACGAGATAGGTGAACTAAGCCTAGTGCTTCAATCTAAGTTGCTAAGATTCGTCCAGTTCGGCACTTTTCGCCCTATTGGAGGGAGTGCGGATATAAAAGTTGATGCACGTATTGTCTGTGCAACAAATAGAGACCCTTTAAAAGAAGTTGAAGAGGGACGCTTTAGAGAAGACTTATATTATCGCCTCCATGTTATTCCATTGGAACTTCCTCCTTTAAGAGACAGAGGCCATGATATTGTCGAGATAGCCCAATCTTTCCTTTTACAATATGCTAAAGATGAGCATAAAGACTTCCAGTCATTCTCAACTGATGCAAAAACAGTCCTAGAGGCATGGAATTGGCCAGGCAATATTCGTGAGCTCCAAAATATGCTGCAAAATATTATTATCTTAAATGATGGTGATGAAATCACAGCAAATATGCTTCCTGAAAAAATGCAAGATAATGCTTCCTTAGATGCTGAGATTAATCGAGGCCCCATAAAAAAGGAAGAGGCTACAGAAGCTCGTCCAGCACAAATGGTAACGCAAAGACCAGTGCAGATGCCTAAACAGATGATAGACTTTTTACCATCACGCATAGAGCATATGCGACCACTTGCGGAGCTAGAAAAAGCAATTATTGAACATGCAATAAAGATTTGCGACAATAACATTCCACGAGCCGCTGGATATTTAGGGGTTAGTCCTTCGACTATTTACCGCAAAAAAATGACTTGGGATGAATAAAATACTATTGCTTTACAATGGCTTATAAAAAAAGATAAAAAAAAGCAAAAAAGTGTTTGACATGGTGGTGTCAAATGATTATGTTCTGTTCTTACCGCTGGATGGCTAGGGTTTGAAAGCGGGCTAAGCCAATATGTATCGTAAAGAGTATGTTATAT
>JBKEBO010000076.1:0-2757 GCA_047973205.1 Alphaproteobacteria bacterium
TAATTCCATTCATAAAAAGCCAAAAAAAACATCTCTACAAAAAAATATTCCCTTTTTAAGGGTGGTAAAGTTTGGCCATCTTCTGCCAAAATAAGGATAAAATTGGACAGAAATGGATAAATTATGGAACGTGGTAATCACCGTAAGTTTATCACCCAAGGTGGCTGCTATAAACAACTTTATGATATGCAATTCCAAGAGGAGGCTTAAAGTCAAGCCTCTTTTTATTTATGGGTTAATTATATTGTATAACTCACTAATAGTCTTAAAAACAAAATCTGGTTTAAACTCTGTATCTTTTAAGTCTTTCTTTTTTGTTTCTCCAGTTAGCACAACTCCTGTTGTTACACCAGAATTAATACCACATGCTATATCAGTATAGAGTCTATCGCCGATAACAATTGTCTCATCTCTTGAAAACCCCGAAGCTTGCATAGCTAGCTCAACCATTATTGGTTTCGGCTTACCAATAAATTCTGGTACTCTATTTGTTGCAATCTCCAACATTTGGCATATGGAGCCACAGTCTGGAGCAAAGCCAAAGGAGGTCGGGCATAACATATCAGGATTTGTTCCGATATAATCAACACCCAAAGTCAATAGTCTACAAGCATCTGTAAGCTTTTGATATGTTAGCTCCGTATCAAAACCAACAACAAGACACTCAATATTATCTTCTAGCTTATCAACAATATTTAAATTATTTTCTAACAGCTCCTTTTTGAAAGAATTTGTACCTACAACATATATTTTTTTTTCGTTATAGTGTTCTTTAAGATATAAGACTGTCGCTTGTGACGAAGTCATAAAATTTTCTATTCCAGCACTAATTGATAATGATCTTAATTTTGTTATGTAATCACTTACACTTTTTGAGGAGTTATTTGTTAAAAATACATACTGTCCACCAATATTTTTAATGTGATTTAAAAAATTTAAACTATTTTCAAAAAGGATATTATCTAAATATATTGTTCCATCCATATCGAGTAAAAATAATTTTTTGTTTAATAAGACTTCTTTATCCATTAAAAATACTCTCTGCTTTCTTTAAATCTTCATGATTATCAATTTCCATCCATCTTCCCTTTAAGGGGCATGGAGTAAACTCAACTGTTTTTAATACTTCATTTAATGCCACTTCCGTCCACTGGTTTAGCTCTTTCATATTGACGATATAATCCTTAACTTTATCATAAAATATATTTGAGCCCTCTTTTGTGAACTTATAAATATCTGTCGACGTACCATATGCATCTGATTTGGTGACTTGTTTACTTATTTCTTGTATTCTTGTGCCATCAAACACAACCTTCATATTTTCTTCACTATAAACGCCTTTTTCTACGACTATTGAGTTCTGGTACTCATCTTTAATTAATTCTTTTATTATTGATGCATCATGAAACACATCAGCATTCATAAGTAAAAACTCACTATTATACATATCTTCCATAGCTAAATAAGCTGAATACATATTATTTGTTTTATCGAAATCTTTATTATGTATTGTTTTTATATTTTTATGAATCTTATATGTATCACTAACGGCATCAATAATGACTTCTGATTTATAGCCCGTAACAATTGTGATATCATCTATTTTGTTTTCAAGTAAGTTATCAATTTGTTTAAATAAAATTGGCTTACCATTCACTTCAACCATAGATTTTGGTTTGGTGTCTGTAAGTGGTCTTAATCTTGTTCCTAACCCTGCAGCTAATATCAATGCCTTCATCTTGTTATCTCCTCAATTTTATCATACACTTCTATTAAATATTCTTCTGTTAATTCAAAAGTATCTAAAATAGAAAATCTTTCTGGCCGAGTCGCTTTAGCTTTCATCCATGCCCCTACAAATATTTCTTTCGTTATGCCATAACTCATTGGATAAACATCTACTTTATACCTTTTTAAAAAAGAAATAATTGGCTCATAACTACGTCCTTGGAAAATGCAGCTTACAATGCTTCCTAAAGCCACTTGTATCCCATGCTGTAGATTTAAATTATAATGCTCGTCTAAAGAATGGCTAAACAAATGCTCTGATCCACTACATGGTCGGCTGCTTCCTGCAATATCCATTGCTAAACCACTTAAAACGATTGATTCCACAAGCTGTTTAAGAAATACAGGGCTAGAAATATCTTCTTCTCGGCTACCTAAAAGCAAGTTAGATGCAACATCAGAAAGCAAGTATGCAAAATCATTTAATGGTATATTTTTGTGCTTACTCTCAAGCTTCCAGTCATATAAAGAAGTATAGTTCGAAACAGTATCTCCAATACCTGCAATCACTAAATTTTTAGGTGAATTTTTAAATATGTTAATATCTGCAATGAGGCCATCTGGAGACTTACAACCAAAACTCTTTGAGCGTCCTTCATGTGTCTTAAGCACTGCAATGGGCGACGTTAAACCGTCGTTACTTAATGTTGTTGGTATAGCAATATATGTTTTTTTACTTATATAAGACACATATTTTGATGTATCTAATATTCGCCCTCCGCCTAAGCCAATCACTATGTCATAATCCTCAATAGTAATTTTTTTGGCAAGCTCAACAGCAATATCATAGGAGTTATCATCTATATAAATTAACGATAATTCTTCATATTTTTCAAGTAAGCTATCAATCCAATGCTTAAAACGCTCATGCCCTTTTTCTGAAGTAAAGATAACAATCTTCTTGTTTGAAAGTTTTCCAATTTTATTTTCAAGTATTTCGATAAGATTATTGACTATATTTTCTTCAAT
>JBKEBO010000040.1:0-33646 GCA_047973205.1 Alphaproteobacteria bacterium
TCTTGTTTAATTATATTTTGTCCTAAATCAACACGATCTTTACCTAATACCTTGCTTATGAGCACCACCAATTACTGAATTTGTATAGTCCCTACTATTTTTAACTCGATGGTGATACTTAGCAAAAATCTCTGGTAAAGCATCACCTGAAAATCGATGTTTTTACATAAGTTTGATAATAAAATAGGGACTTATTGAGAATAATTCTGCTTTTATCCCAAGATAAGATTTTGGATTATTTATCTAAAAAATTATTTTTTAACAATCAAGCTTTCACCAGTCATTTCTTTGGGTTGTTCAATTTCTAAAAGCTCTAAGATTGTTGGAGCAATATCACCTAATTTTCCATCTTTAATAGATGTAATATTATCAGGAGCATTTACCAAAATTCCATCAACCATATTGGTTGTATGAGCGGTATGAGGCCCGTTTGTTTCATAATCCCACATTTCCTCAGCATTACCATGGTCAGCAGTAATAAAAGCAATAGAATTTGTTTTACGAACGGCTTCATCAATACGTCCCAAACATTGGTCCACGGTTTCTACAGCCTTAATTGCCGCTTCTAAAACACCTGTATGACCAACCATATCCCCATTGGCAAAATTCACAACAATAAAAGCATATTCTTTACTTTCAATGGCTTTAATTAGGCCATCACAGACTTCTAAAGCACTCATTTCAGGCTTTAAATCATAAGTTTTGACTTTAGGTGAGGGAACTAAAAAGCGATCTTCACCCTCATAGGGTTGTTCGCGACCACCATTAAAGAAAAATGTCACATGAGGGTATTTTTCGGTTTCAGCTGTATGATATTGCTTAAGCCCTTTGTTAGAGATAATTTCAGCTAAAATATTTTCTAATTCAACAGGATAGAACATAGTATCCATTAGTGGGGCTAAATCATCGGAATATTCAACAAAACCAAGTTTTGCCGAAAATTTAATTTGATGACCACGCTCAAAACCATCAAAATCATTCAATAGATAGGCACGTAAAATCTCTCTTGCACGATCCGCTCTAAAGTTAGTAAAAGCAAGGCTATCACCATCTTTAATACCTCCAAAAGAACCAATAGTTGTTGCTTGAATAAACTCATCGGTTTCACCACGTTCATAAGCAGCATTAATGGCCTCTGAGATGCTTGAGGCAGTGAACTCAGCCTTACCTTGAGCAGAAACAAAATAAGCCTGAGAAACACGCTCCCAACGATTATCACGATCCATTGCAAAATAACGACCAACCACAGAACCTAAAGTTACATTTTTAAAATCCTTAATAGCATCTTCAAATGTTTTAGCAAAATTCTCTCCAGACTTTGGTGGTACATCACGACCATCGGTAATGCCATGAATAACAACAGGAATATCATCTTCAGATAGATGCTGTACTAACTTAATACCATGCATCATATGGTTGTGAACACCGCCATTAGAAAGCATAATAAAAACATGGCAAGCTCCGCCAGATGCTTTGGTTTTTTCCACCAAATTTTTATAAGCTTTATTTTCCAAAAACTTACCACCATCGGCCTCTTTGGTAATGCGAGGAAGATCCTGCATAACAATGCGTCCTGCACCAATATTCATATGACCAACTTCAGAATTTCCCATTTGACCATCAGGAAGGCCAACATGAGCTCCAAAAGTGTATAGCTGATTGGTTAGCTCATTGGCAACAAGACGATCCCAATTGGGTGTTTTGCCAAGTTTTACGGCGTTATAGTCTTCCTCTTTACGGTATCCCCAACCGTCTAAAATACATAAGATTACAGGTCTTTCAATTTGCATAAAAATATCCTCCTAATTGAATTTTCAGCCATAATATACCAAGGGAGATAATCCATCACAAGGATTATTACAATAGGAGCAATAAAAATATAAAAAACAATATTTTAAATAAGAATTATTATAAAGCAGAACCAATAGCTTGCTTGATATTATCAAAACCTTCTTGAACTAATTTTTGGCTTAAATCTTGAGCAATCTCAGCCGCTAAATAAGGGCCTTGCCAAACCATTGCAGAATAAATTTGTAAAAGAGATGCTCCGTAAATAATCCGCTGCCAAGCTGTACCAATATCATAAATACCACCAGAGCCAATAATTTTTACTTCGCTATTTTTAAGTTCTGTCGCCATAACTTTTTGAATATGAAGAGATAAATCAAATAATGGACGGCCGCTTAAGCCTCCTTGCTCCTTGGCAAATTGACGATTGATACTATCGGGTCGACTAATTGTTGTATTGGTGGTAACAACCGCATCGATAACTTCTGTTTTAAATAAGTGAGCTAAGTCAATAAGGTCATTTTCATTTAGATCAGGAGCAATTTTTACAAAAATAAGAGGCTGTTTTTCAGCTCCTTGAACTTCTTTTTTGACAGTTTGAATAATTGTTTTTAAGCTGCTAACCTCTTGTAAATTACGTAAACCTGGAGTATTGGGTGAAGATACATTAATAGTTATCCAATCCACATGATTGGCTAAATGAGTCGCTAGATATTGATAATCTGCAACCGCATCTTCGCTGGTTTTATTTTTACCTATATTTACCCCTAAGGGAAGGCTTGCGTGATATTGCTTAATATTGCTTAAAAATACATCTAAGCCTTTGTTATTGAACCCCATTCTATTGATAATCGCTTGGTCTTTAGGGCTTCTAAAAATAGTAGGCCGCAGGTTACCGCTTTGGGGCTTTGGGGTAACACCACCCACTTCCATATGGCCAAGGCCAGTTTTGGCTAATGGATTAATCGCTTCTGCATCTTTATCAAAACCAGGGGCTAAACCAATAGGGTGAGGGAAGTTTAAGCCTTTGAAGTTTATATTTAATCGTTCATCAAACGGCTTTTTATAAGGACAAACAAGCCCTTTTTTAAGCCCTAAAAGCCCTATATCATGAGCCTGATTGGCTGAAAGCATACGAATAAATGGACCTGTGATTTTGTAGCTTAAACTCATAATTATCCCTTTATGGTTTTGATTACTTTTACGCTATTTTTTCACTCACTGCAAGCCCTTCTGATGAGCTATGGATAAAATAAGTTTTAAAGCGAGGATGCTCTTCTAAAAATTTTAGATAATCAGCAATTTTTGAACCCCCATGGTCATTTACATTATGGGTTACAACAATTCCTTTAGGTGAAAGAAGAGGCTCAACCATTTGAAAAACATCGATATAACAAGAGCGGTCACCATCGGAAAACACCATATCAAAAGGCCCTTTAAGGTGGGGAATAAAGCGTTTAGCATCTGTTTGGCATTGTAAAATATAAGGCAAGACTCCAGCCATTTTAAAATTTTTACGAGCAGCCTCCATCACACGATGGTCAATTTCGATGGTAAGAACACTGCCTTCAAGCCCTTTTGGTGCCACACCCACATCCGTTAGGCTCTCCGAGCCTTCAAGCCCTTTTGGTGCCACACCCACACCCGTTAGGCTCTCCGAGCCTTCAGCCAGTTGTGCGACAGCCCAAGCCAGCCATATAGTTGAATGACCATAAGATGTACCAATCTCTAAAATGTTTTTAGCCCCATATTTTAAAGCTAAATCATAAAGTATCTGACCATCCTCGAAAGGGATATTCCATTTATTCCATTGATTTTTATGCTCATTTAAAAATCGTTCTATACGTTTATTATCAACCATCTTCCAACGACTTTAAAAAACCTTACTTGCCATTTAAAATTTCTTTATACATCTTTTTATCTGCATCACTTAAGCGGCTTAAGGCTTCTTTTGCACTTTCTGAACCCTGCTTAGCAGCCTGCTTCCATAAAATAATGGCTCTTTTGACATCCTTTTTAATACCATCACCATGGTAACACATAATTGCTAAATTATTTTGAGCCCCGCTATGGCCATGTTCAACAGCTTTTTCATACCATTGGATAGCCTTTGCTTCATCTTTTTCGATACCATCACCTATTTGATACATAACAGCTAAATTAAATTGAGCATTGGCATGTTCATGCTTTGCAGCCTCTTCGTACCGACGAGCGGCTTGGAGTTTATCTTGTTTAACACCAATACCATCGGCATATATATGAGCCAAATTATATTGGGCTTCAACATCACCATGTTTAGCGGCCTGCTCATACCAATGGGCTGCTTGATGTTCATCTATGGCGATACCCTCGCCATGCTCATACATATGAGCCAAATTAAACTGAGCTTTTGTTATGCCTTGTTCAGCTGCCTTTTTATACCATTCAGCAGCTTGGAGTTTATCGGTTTTTATACCCTCACCAAAGTCATACATTAAAGCCAGATTATACTGAGCATCGGCATGACCAACATCAGCCGCTTTTGTGTACCACTCAATAGCTTTAGTATTATCTTCTTCAATACCTTCACCAAGATCATACATAGAGGCCAGATTATATTGGGCATCGGCATATCCTGCCTCGGCCGCCTTTGTGTACCATTCAATAGCTTTTGTGTTATCTTCTTCAACACCATCACCAAAATCATATATAAGAGCCAGATTATACTGAGCCTCAGCATCACCAGCCTCAGCCTGTTTTAAGATTGTCGTATCAATCTCAGCTGTTGCTAAAAATGTTATGGATAAACCCAAAGCAAATAGCAATTTCTTCATGTATCTTTATTTCCTTTTCTTTATTTTTTAACAAAGGTTTTTAAATTTTAAAAATATCATAACATGAAGTAATGGGGAGATATAACAAAAAATATTATCAAACTTCATCAAAATAATTTATTTGACAAACCCCATAAAAACAAGCAATCTAACCATGGGCCAGAACTCCCCAACGAGTTCCGACCTTTCACTGTTTATTTTTTATGTGTAAATATGAGCAGGGGAAAGGTATTCATCAAAAGCCGCCACTAGGGAAACCAGTAGGGAAGCCGCCAGTAAGGAAACAGCCAGTAGGCTAACTTTATCGCTAGTAAGATAAACTTTAATGGGGTAAAACTATATGGCATAAGGCTTAAATGATGAATATTCAATCACACAAAATATGTGTGTTTTTCCTTTTGCTTAATATTTATAGATAGCGAAAGGATTTTTTTATGACGAATATAACAAAGCCGACAATTCGGCCAAATAACCCCAATTTTTCTTCTGGACCATGTACAAAACGCCCCAATTGGAGCTTAGATGCTCTTAAGGATGCCTTTATTAATCGCTCTCATAGGGCAGCTGAAGGTAAAGCAAAACTTGAAGAAGTTATTGAAAAATCAAAAGACATTTTAGGCATGCCTAAAGATTGGCGACTCGGTATTATGCCAGGTTCTGATACAGGGGCGGTTGAGGCTGCTCTTTGGTCGCTCCTTGGTGAACGCACTGTTGATATGCTTGCTTGGGAAAGTTTTGGTCAAGGTTGGGCAACGGATGCAGCACGGCATTTGGGTTTGAATGATGCTCGTTTATTTACAGCACCTTATGGAGAACTTCCCGATTTAAGTTTAATTGATTTTAATCATGATGTTGTCTTTACATGGAATGGCACAACATCGGGTGTTAAAATTCCTAACGGAGATTGGATTGCAGCCGATAGAAAAGGCCTTGTTATTGTTGATGCAACATCAGCCGTTTTTGCTATGGATATTCCTTGGGATAAGGTGGATGTTGTAACATGGTCATGGCAAAAAGTAATGGGTGGAGAGGCTGCTCATGGTATGCTTGCCCTTGGTCCTCGTGCGGTTGAACGTCTAGAAAATTATATTCCTAGCTGGCCTATTCCTAAGGTTTTTCGCTTAACAAAAAGTGGAAAACTCATTGAGGGAATTTTTAAAGGAGCAACCATTAATACCCCATCAATGATTGCCGTTGAAGATGCCATTGATGGCCTAAATTGGGCAAATGATATTGGTGGTTTGCCCGCATTAATGAAACGTTCCGAAAATAATCTTAAAGTAATTGCTGACTTTGTTGATGAACATCACTGGATTGACTTTTTAGCCAAAAAACCTGAAACACGCAGCCAAACATCTGTTTGCTTGGCTCTTACAGATCCTAAAGTAACCCGTAAAGCCCTTGAGGAGCAAGCCGCTATTGCGAAAAAATTTGCCAAGCTCTTGGCTGATGAGGGTGTTGCTTTTGATATAGGCTCTTATCGTGATGCCCCTCCTGGCCTTCGTATATGGGCAGGAGCAACGGTGGAAGAACAGGATTTAAAAGACTTAATGCCATGGCTCAATTGGGCATGGGAAACATTAAAAGCACAAATATAGGTTTAAAAAGAAAAGGAAAAACAAATGCCAAAAGTATTAATTGCCGATAAAATGAGTCCCTTAGCCGAAGGCGTTTTTAAGTCTCGTAAGATTGATGTGGATGTTATTACAGGCTTAAGTAATGATGAGCTTGCCGAAAAAATTAAAGATTATGATGGCTTAGTTGTCCGTTCAAGCTCTTCGGCTACGGCAAAAGTCATTGAAAATGCTCCAAATTTAAAAGTTGTTGGCCGTGCAGGTATTGGGGTGGATAATATTGATATTCCTGCAGCATCTAAACATGGTGTTGTGGTGATGAACACACCTTTTGGAAACTCGATTACAACCGCGGAACATGCGATTGCGATGATGATGGCTTTATCACGTAAAATTCCCCAAGCAAACACCTCTACCCATGGTGGTAAGTGGGAGAAATCCAAATTTATGGGTGTGGAACTTATGGGCAAAACTTTAGGGGTTATTGGCTGCGGAAATATTGGCTCTATTGCCGCAGATCGAGCCTTAGGCCTTAAGATGAAAGTTGTAGGCTATGACCCATTTTTAACCCTTGAACGTGCAGAAAAATTAGGTATCGAAAAAGTAGAACTTGATGAGCTTTTTGCCCGTGCAGATTTCATTACACTCCATACACCAAAAACAGATAAAACAGCGGGTATTTTAAATAAAGAAGCCTTTGCTAAAATGAAAGATGGTGTACGAATTATCAACTGTGCTCGTGGAGGGCTTGTGATTGAAGCTGACCTTAAAGAAGCCTTAGAAAGCGGTAAGGTTGCGGCGGCAGCCTTAGATGTTTTTGAGGTTGAGCCTGCAAAAGAAAATCCACTTTTTGGTATGGAAAATGTGATTGTAACGCCCCATCTTGGAGCATCAACTTCTGAAGCTCAAGAAAAAGTTGCTGTACAAATTGCTGAACAAATTGCGGATTATCTTCTAACAGGAGCAGTTACTAATGCTTTGAATATGCCCTCTGTTTCTGCTGATGAAGCTCCAAAACTTAAGCCTTACATGAAGTTAGCTGAGGTTTTAGGAAGCTTTGTTGGTCAGGTAACGCAATCGGCTATTCATAAAATTTCCATCGCTTATGAGGGTCAAGCAGCTGAACTTAATGTTAAGCCTCTAACGGCTATTGCTTTAAAAGGTGTGCTTGCTAGCCAGTCTGAGGGGATTAACTTGGTTTCGGCTCCAACCATCGCTCAGGCTCGTGGTATTGAGGTGGAAGAGTCTGTTATTACTAAAGAAAGTGCGTATCATACGCTTATCCGTATTACGGTTGAAACCAATAACCAAACCCGCTCTCTTTCGGGTACGCTTACGGCGGATACCAACAGAGACCCTCGGATTGTGGACATTAAGGGAATTGGTATGGATGCTAAGCCTGCTAAGCATATGCTTTATATCACAAATAATGATAAGCCTGGTTTTATTGGTCAGGTCGGAACATTGCTTGGACGCTATGATATTAATATCGCAAACTTTTACTTGGGTCGGCTATCAGCAGGTTCAGAAGCGATTATTCTCGCCTCGATTGATGGGGAAGCGAGCGGTGAGGCTTTGAGCGAACTTCGTGGCCTTGAAAACGCAACGCAAGTCTCGTATCTTACATTTGATATGCTATAAAACATAGCTTTAACAAGAATATACCTCCCTAGATAGTTTGATATTTAGGGGGGTATAAAAATCCCCTATACCGTCATTCTGCACGGAGTATAGCAGAAGCTGCAGAATCTATATTAATGATTTTATGGATGCTGCAACGATATGCAGCATGACAATAGGTGAGGTAATACGAAACCCACCCACGGCTTTTAGCCGCACCCCATTTATAAGAGTCAAACTCATGACCATTTCAGGCCAAATTTATCCATTTATATCCATTTATTGCCAAAATTATCCGCAGTTTTATCCCCAATTGTCCAAATCTATCCAAAGGGCATGAGTGTGAAAGACAGGCAATTTTGTTAAAAGAGATGGCAAAAAATGGATATAAATGGATATAAATGGATATAAATGGATAAATTTGGTAAAAAATGGGTAATTTGGGGTAAAATTATGACTCTCTTAAGCCAAGAGAGTCACAATTAAAGTAACTTTAGGTTTTATGATTAGTGGGCTTGACGGTCTTTTATTTTCACAATTTTAAAGATAGTATAAAAAATAAGAGCTAAAATTATACCTGCAAAGAAGATATATTCATCACCATCTATACGATAGTTTTTTGTCCATAGCATCTCGAATATTTCTAAGCTGGTAAGAATAACAAATATGGCTAAAAGCCCGTTTTTTTCTTGGATGAAAACTTTCCGCCAATTAAACTTTCCCTCAGCAGGTTTAAACTGCTTAAAATTAGGGATAAAAGCAGGAGTTTTCTCAGCCCATTGGAGATATTGCTCACCAAATTTTTGGGTTAAAAACTGCTCTTCGGCATACATAATACGCTCATAATAAAGCCAGTAAGCTAAGGCAAAAACGATTGCAAACCAGATGTTACCCACAAAAAGAACCACACCAAGCCACATAAAGAAGTTTCCTAAATAAAGAGGGTGGCGTACCATGGAATAAATGCCTGTAGTATTTACAGTTTCGGCAATTTGCTGGGTTGTGTTGCGGCCTGATGTTTTAGGTGCTACATAACCAATTGTATAAACACGAATAGCCAAGCCGAGCAGGGCAATTAAAGCACAAGAAAGCTCATATATACTTGTTTCGTATATACTATGTTCAATATTTGGCATGGCTATAATGCGATAGGCAAAAATAACTAAGCCAAAGGCCAATAACACTAAGGGCAAAAAGCTACGATACTTAAATAAGAAGTCGCCTTCTTTTTTAAATTGTCGTCGTAATTCCATATTGAATAATCCTTTAAGTGATTGGTTTTTTGGCAGTATCGCTCTCAGGTGCTTTTGGTTCTTGAGGATTTGGAGGAGTATCGGATTGAGGCATCTTGTCATTGACAGCCTTATCGATAGCATCACCAAGACTTTGTAAGAGATTTTGGATTTTTTGTCCTGCATCGCCACTATTAGGCTGGTTTAATTGGTCCATAAAAGGAGCAATGGCATTGGCTACGCCGTCTAGTGAAGTCTCATTCTTTTTGAGCCATCCATCAAGGCTTTTAGCGGTTTCACCTAAAATTGTACCAAGCTCAGTTCCTTGACTTATAACAGTATCTTGGAGACTCTCAGCCCCTTTATCGGCCATACATAAGCCCATATCACGACTAGCAGAAAGTAGGCAAGCGGACTGCTTAGCTCCTGTTTCTAAGCTCGCACATTTATTCTCGCTATCATTACGCAAGCGAACACAGTTACTCACCCAGTCTTTATAAGCGGGGGTTGTGGTTTGAGCCTCTGATGTTGCTGCAGGGGTTTGCTCCGCTGCTTGAGTTACTTGTGTCTCTTGAGTCTCTTTAAGCATTTGTGTGGCTTGAGCAAGCATATTTTGAGCCTCGTCAATTTTGGCTTGGGCTTCTTTTTCCTTAGAATTACAAGCCGAAAGGGCAAGGGTTGAGCCTAATAATATAATGGTTGCAAATTTTTTCATTTTGTTTCATCCCGATTTAAATCTTATACTTAATTGTAAACCTAACGACTCATTATGCCTATTTTATGGCTATATTAAAAGTATTTATTTTTAAAGGGTTCTGATTATTTTTTTCATTTTATAAATATTCTCATCTTTTTTTATTTTCTCACAATAACTTGAATCAAAAATATTTTTCCTTATGCTTATTATTTAAAGAAAAACTATAGGGCAAAAAAACAATTTTTAAAAAATGCTCCTTATTTTTATGACTGGGCTAAACATTTTGCTCGAAATAGACTATATTGAACTTTAAGAAAGGTACTAAATAGAAATGATTGATATATATATTAAGCGACTAGAGCATAGCAAAGATCTTCCCTTGCCAAAGTTTCAAACCGATGGAGCTGCAGCTTGTGATTTATTTGCAGCTATTTCGGAGCCAATCATTTTAAAGGCTGGTGAGCATAAGATAATTCCAACAGGTTTTGCTATGGCATTGCCTTTGGGTTATGAGGCTCAAGTCAGACCACGTTCAGGCCTAGCTGCTAAATCAGCCATAACCGTACTCAATAGCCCTGGCACTATCGATAGTGATTATCGTGGTGAAGTTGGGGTTATTTTAATTAATTTAGGAACGCAAGATTTCACCATCGAACCTCAATCGCGGATTGCTCAAATGCTTGTTGCCCCTTGCTTAAAATGGCAGTGGGTAGAAACAGATGATTTAGAAGCAACTCAAAGGGGTGATGGTGGGTTTGGCTCTACTGGTAGTCGATAAGGAGACACAAAATGAACTATACAAAGCCTCGTGGCCGTATTTATAACGATATAACAGAGCTTATTGGCTCAACACCGCTTGTTCGTGTGAACCGTTTGGCACAAAAAGCAGGAAGCAAAGCCAATATCTTAGCAAAGTTAGAATTCTTTAATCCTTTGGCTTCGGTGAAGGACCGTATTGGTGTAAATATCATTAAGAAAGCTGAGGAGTCAGGCTTACTTCAAGAAGGCGGAACAATTGTTGAGGCAACATCGGGCAATACAGGTATTGCTCTTGCTTTTGCTGCAGCAGCTAAGGGTTATCGCTTAATTTTAACCATGCCTGATACAATGAGCTTGGAGCGTCGTAAAATGGTTAGCCTTTTAGGGGCAGAGCTTGTTTTAACTCCTGGTGCAGAGGGCATGAAAGGGGCTTTAGCGGCGGCACAAAAAATAGTGCAAGAAACCCCTGGTGCAGTTATGGCTCGCCAGTTTGAAAATGAGGCAAACCCCGAAATTCATCGCTTAACAACGGCCGAAGAAATTATTGCCGATACCGAAGGCAAGGTTGATATTTTTGTTTCGGGTATTGGTACAGGTGGTACAATTACAGGTGTGGGCAAGCTCCTTAAGGAGAAAGTTCCTGGGGTTAAAATCGTTGCGGTTGAACCAACAGAAAGCCCTGTACTTTCAGGAGGTCAGCCTGGTAAACATGGTATCCAAGGTATTGGTGCAGGATTTATTCCTGAAATTTTAGATACAAGCGTTTATGACGAAGTTGTAACCGTTGAAACACCAACCGCTTTAGAAACGGCTCGTCAAGTGGCTTTAAATGATGGTATTCCTGTGGGTATATCTTCAGGTGCAGCTTTAGCCGCAGCGATTGAGCTTGGTAAACGTCCTGAAAATGAAGGCAAAAATATTGTGGTGATTATCCCAAGCTTTGCCGAACGTTATTTAAGTACTCCTCTTTTTGAGGCTTCTTAAGAGAAGAATTCTCATATAAGATTTATCCAAAAGCAGCTCTATAAATCATAGAGCTGCTTTTTTATTCCCTCTAAGCTTATTTTTGTGCATATTTCGGCAAGTTTAGACGAGCGGGCATTTTTGCTCTAACGCAGTATGCTCTAACGCAGTTAGTGCCACACGCAGTGTTAATCCTTTACGCTTTTTTGTTTATAAGTATCTAAGATAACGGCAATCATTAAGATAGAGCCGCGGGCAACATATTGATAAAACGGGTTAATACCAATGAGGTTCATGGCATTTTCTACAATACCTAAAATCAACACACCTGCAATAATATACGATATTTTACCAATACCACCTGTTAAAGAAACACCACCCAATACACAAGCAGAAATAACGGTAAGCTCTAAGCCTTGAGCGGTCATAGGTTGGCCGCTAGTCATGCGTGAGGCTAAGATAACACCAGCAATAGCCGTTGTAACACTTGTAAGAATATAAACCCACATCTTCACTCTTTCCACAGGAACCCCAGCCAAGCGAGCGGCTTCTTCGTTACCACCAATGGCTAAAACATTGCGTCCAAAAGATGTTTTATTAAGCAAAAAGGTATAAATGAGCATGGTGATAAAAGTAATCCAAACAGGTACAGGTATGTATAAAAGTGATGATGTTCCTAGTACAAAAAAGCGAGGTTCAATAATCCCAACCGCTTTACCATTGGCAATAATATAGGCAAGCCCTCGAACAATTTGCAACATGGCTAAAGTGGCAATCAGAGCATTGAGCCGAAGATAAGCAATGGCATAGCCATTAACCAAGCCAGCTAAAATACCAACGGCAATACCACCACCTATACCAAGGGCAATACTTGAGGTCATCTTCATGACAACGGCAGCGGCAACACCAGAACAAGCGACAACAGAGCCCACAGATAAATCAAGTTGACCTAATGCCAAACAAAATAACATAGGACAAGCAATCATGCCTGTAAGAGAGATTGAAAGGGCAAGGCCTTTCATATTACGTAAGGTAAAAAAACTGTCGACAAATAGGCTACAGATAATAAACAAGATGATTAAGACTAAAATCATACCTGCTTGATTCCAAAGAGCCTGCATATTTTGCTGAGCCTTACTACTATTTTGAATATTCATTTTTTTATTCCCTTTTTACAAAGCTTTAGGCTGATTGGGGTAGGGCAAGCTTAAGAAGATTTTCTTCAGAAAAATCCTTTTGTTGTACCGATTGCACAACCTCACCCTCTCTCATAACAACAATACGATCGGCAATACCCATGACCTCAGGAAGGTCGCTTGAGACCACCACAACGGCTTTACCCTCTTGTGCAAGTGTTTGGATAAGCTGATAAATTTCGGCCTTTGCTCCAACATCAATCCCACGAGTTGGCTCATCAAGCAGAACAATCTTCATATCTTCTGAAAGCCAGCGAGCCAAAATGGCCTTTTGTTGGTTACCACCCGATAATTTTTCTATGGCTTTTTTGAGTGATGTTGTCCGCACATCTAGCTTTTTAGCCATTGTTTTAGCGTTGTTTTTTTCCCATGAATGGTCAATACAAAAACCTGCTTTTAAATGACGTTTACGATTGGCAATATTGATATTTTCAGCCACAGAATGAATGCCAACAATTCCCTCACTTTTACGGTCTTCGGGGCAAAAAATCAGCCCATTATCAATAGCATCAATAACAGAACGGAATTTTTTTGCTTTACCATCAATAGAGATTTGTCCTTGTTTGATGGGGTGGCGGCCAAATAGAAGTTTTAGGAGCTCACTTCTTCCTGCTCCCACAAGGCCAAAAAGCCCTAAGATTTCACCTGATTTCACCTCAAGTGATACAGGTTTATTTAGCCCTTTGCCTAAGATATTATCGACCTTAAGGCATACATCATTTTGGCTATGTTCGGACTTATGATAAACTTCTTTAAGCTCACGACCGACCATATCTTTTACAAGCTGTTCTTTTGTAACATCTTTTGTATCGTTATAGGTTCGTACATGTTGACCATCTTTAAAGACTGTAATGGCATCACAAATCTGGAAAATTTCATCCATACGGTGCGATACATACAAAATAACTTTGCCCTCATTTTTTAGCTTTTCAATTACGGCAAATAGTCGCTCAATCTCTCTAAAAGAAAGGCTACTTGTAGGCTCGTCAAAAGCAATGATTTTAGCTCCTTGGCCAATGGCTTTAGCAATTTCAACCATTTGCCACTGCCCTAAGGGGAGATTTTTCATCAGCTCACCAGGAGCAATTTCATCAATAAGCCCCGCCATTATTTTTTTAGCTTGTTTATGGAGGCTTCTTTTATCGAGGCCAAAAGCTCCTTTAGGCATTTTACCTAGCATTAGATTTTCGGCTACAGACATTTCAGGGACGATATTTAGCTCTTGATAAATAATAGAAACACCATCATTTAGGCTTTCTTTAACATTTTTATAAAGCTTTTCTTGAGTATCAATTTTTAAGCAACCTTGTGTAGGGTGGTTCACCCCGCTTAAAACTTTGAGTAGGGTGGACTTTCCTGCACCATTTTCACCCACCAAAGCATGGACAGAGCCTTCAGATACGGCAAAGTTAATTTGGTCGAGAGCCTTAAACTCTCCAAACTTTTGTGTAATATCACAAAATTCTAAATAAGGATTACCCATAACCTTTATTCCTTATATATTTTAAATGTAAAAAAGCAATCATTAGGCTTAGAAGATCATAAGCCCAATGATTATTTTTTGCTTGAAGTATAATTAGTTTAACAATCCTAATTTAGATAACTCTTCTTTAAAGTTATCTCTTGTAAGAACTGTTGGGTTACCAATAGGGTTAAAGAGTTTTGGTTCTTCGTTTTTAACCGCCCAATTATAAACCATCATTGTGGTTTCGTAACCATGAACATCAGGTTTAGGAAGCATAGAAGCATACATGCCTGTTACATCAGTTTTTTCAAACTCAGCTACAACATCTGTTCCGTTAATGCCCACACCAATAATATCCTCAGGTTTAAAACCAGCACCTTCAATAGCACGAACACCACCTAAAACGGAGTTATCATTACCACCAGCTACAAGCCAATGTTTTATATTGGGATATTTTGTAAGAACAATATTTGTTGCATCAAAACTTGCAGGAATTTCTAAGGCACGTAAAGGAGCTGCATAAATATTGGCTTCAGGAAAGCCACCAGCGGTAACCGCTTTAATCACGCCAGATGTACGTTGTTGAATAGTATCAAGTTCATCATAGCTATTGATTACAAGGCCTGTTTCGCTAAAGTCCCAGCCACGGTTTTTGGCTTCGGTAATCAAAACATTACCAGCTTCGATACCCACCGCATGGGCATCCATTCCCATATAGGGAACTTCTTCCATAAATTTACCGTCCGAGCCAACAAAACGGTCATCAACGGTTACAACTTTTAAACCTGCAGCTTTGGCTTTGGCCATAATTGCAGGGCCTAAACGAACATCGGGGGCACAGATAACAAAGCCAACCGCTCCTTTTGCGGCTAGAGTATCAATAGCAGATAATGTGCGTTCAGCATCAGGAACAGCAATTTTTAAAAGCTCAAAACCGTTATCAGCTGCAGCTTTTTCGGCAAACTTCCATTCGGTTTGAAACCAAGGTTCTTCGGCTTGTTTGACTAAAAAGCCAACACGGACGTTATCTTTAGCAACAGCTGAAAAAGCTAATGTTGCACCAATAACAGCAGCTATACAAAATTTAATAATATTTTTCATGAAAATATTCTCCCTTTAAAGTTAGACTTCGATATATTCAATTTTTGATAATTCGCAAAATATTTTCCAGCGATTGCGAACATCACCTAAATGCATGACTTGGTGATGGGTTCCTCCATTTTTAAGCCATCCATTCATGCATTCCTTAACGCCATTATGGGGATGATAATGTCCATATGGCATTTCTAGTTTAGGAAGTTCTTCGGTATCTAAAATTTCACCAAAAGAAACGACTAAACGATAACTGCTTCCTGTAGAAACCAATGAGGCTATTGTTGCAGCACCAGCTTGTATCTGAAACAAAACAGTTGGAGGGTTATCAAGACCACCAATACCAAGAGGGCGGTCGATAAGTTTGGGTTTTTTATCCTTACGAGCAACCTTCCAGTTACCCTCACCCATATGACTTTGTAAAATACTATCTTCTTTAAAATCCATAGCATACATTTCGGTAAAGTTAGGATTAGGAGCAATATCATAGCCTGCACACATAAGTGATGTGGAAAGGGCATCGCCCTCAGCTCCATAACCATAACCTTTTGCCATTAAGTTTGAGGCCGCCATCATATGAATTTGCCTAAAACGGCCATCAAGGCCAATTTGGTCAAAATACATATTCCATGCTTTATAACCGTTATAATCTAAGAATTTTTGAATAGCGATTTGTAGTTTAGCGGCCCACTCATGAGCATCTTGTGTAATTTTTGGGTCAATGTCAAAATTGGCTTCATTTTCGGCAATGACTGCAGCGACTTCCTTATGGGAAACTTCCTCAAGCAAGCGATAAATAACGCCGATATTTGAATGCTCAACTTGTGGGCCGATATGTCGCATAAAATGATGGGGGTCAAATAAAATATCACCCATTCCAGGCATTTGGCCAAAAGCGGCAATTCGAGTACTATGGAGGTTTTGCGAGGCTCTTGCCCCATGGGCAAAATCAAGAACAGTCTGCTTAAAACTATCGCTTTGCCAATCGTCAGTCACCACGCTAAACGGTGTTTCTAGATGAACCAGTGCATTGGCTGTATCTTGAGCCCCATGGATACCTTGGTTAAAGGTAAGGTGACTCATATCCCAATTTTTATCAATAACAGATAAAGGCTGAATATTGGCTAAAAGTACAGGGAGCTTATTGTTTTTAAAGGCATTAACAATACGAAGTCCAGGCCCGTAAGTAAGCATAACCACCATAATGGCTTCAATCTCATTATCTTGGTTAAAGCCTTGAACAATCTCCTCAATATCTGCACGATTACGAGCCGCCTTAGGAAAAGAAAATTCAATATCGTCCTTAAAGCGAGCAACAACATCTTTTGCATAAGCTTCTTGTCTTTGGGTGATATCTGGATACATTTTATCGTAAAGCTCTTGCATAATGCCTAAAAGGCCAATTTTGGGTTTCTTAGTTTCCATGGGGGTTCTCCTCTACATTATTATTTTCGAAATCTGCAAGTTGCAGATATTTGGCATAAAGCCGATTATAGGTTTGAATATTTTCAGCAATAGGCTGGTAAATTTTTAAATCAGCAGAAGCAATTTTTTGCATGGCTTCTTCGGTAGATGCAAAATATCCGCTCGCAGTTGCACCTGCTAAAGCAGCACCTAAAGCACAACATTGGCTAGATGCTTTTACTTTTATAGGCATGTTTAAAACATCGGCTAAAATTTGCATCAAAAGAGGGGATTTTAGCGAAACACCACCAATACCTACAACCTCTTTAATGGGAATATTATCGTTTAAAAACCGCTCCACAATGGCTCTCGCTCCAAAGGCGGCGGCCTCGAGTAAGGCTCGGTAAATATGTGGAGCATCAACAGCTAAATAAAGGCCAGAAATCATGGACTTCACTCGTTGGTCAGCATAAGGAGTACGGCGGCCATTCAGCCAATCAAGAGCAACAATATCCATACCCGCACCAGGAGGCATTTTTTCGGCCTCAGCAGACAAATTAGGTAAGATAGATTTTTTAAGCTCTATTTTTTGTTCTTGAGATAAAATATCATTATGCATAATCGGCCAAGAGACAAGCTTCTCAAACCATGCAAAACAATCACCAAAGGAAGATTGCCCTGCTTCAAAGCCAATGAGATTTTCAACCACGCTTCCATCAACTTGGCCGCAAATACCTGCAACGCATAAGTCTTTAACTTGTTCCTTCGGTGCAGTCATAATATCGCAAGTAGATGTTCCCATCACTCGAACAAAAGAATAAGGCTCTGCTCCTGCTCCTACAGCACCTAGATGGGCATCAAAGGCTCCCACAGCAACAGATATACCTTCAGGGAGGCCTGTTTTTTTTGCCCATTTTTGTGATAATTTTCCAAATTCTTCATTAGATGTATAGGTTTGGTTATATAATCTGGCTCTTAAGCCTTTAAGTAGGGGATCGAGTTCAACCAAAAATTCTTCGGGTGGAAGTCCGTCCCAACTTTCATGCCACATGGCCTTATGACCTGCGGCACAACGGCTACGCTTCCAACTTTTGACATCATAATTATCTGTAAGAACAGAGGTTACCCAATCGCAATGTTCAGCCCAAGTATGGGCATGCTCTCTTACTTGTTCATCACCACGAAGCGTATGAAGAATTTTGGCCCAAAACCATTCAGATGAATAAACACCACCAATATATTTGGTATAATTTTTATCAGGCGATGTATTACAGAGTTTGTTAATTTCAGCTGCTTCTTTAACCGAAGTATGGTCTTTCCATAAGATACACATGGCATTGGGGTTTTCTTCAAAACCCTTCTGAAATGCTAAGGATTGTCCATCTTTTCCAATAGCCATAGGTGATGAACCAGTTGTATCTACGCCAATACCAATAACATCTTTAGCTCGCAAGCCAAGTTGAGCAGATACATCTTTTAAGATATGTTCCAAAACTTCAATATGGTCAAGAGGATGTTGACGGAATTGTGAGATTTTTGCATCGCAGTAAAGCTGCTTTTTCCATCTAGGATAATCCATTACAGAGCTAGTAAGCTCTTCACCCGTATGGACATCAACAGCTAAAGCTCGCACAGAATCTGAACCAAAATCAATACCAATAGAAATCTTATCCATAACAACCTTTCGTTATTTATCCTTGCATTATTTTTTCTTGTATAATAGCATGCAAGAGCAAGATAGAATATAGACAAAAGGGCTAAAAACATGGATGATATTGCAGAACCGCCATCGACAGAATATTTGGTAATGAATGATATGGAGAAAATGCGTGATGTTTTAGCTGAATTTGAAGGATTTTCCCCTTCACAAGATATGGTGGCTTCGCTTTTTCAAAATTATAAGTTCGACCATAAAATTGTTTCTAGCTTAACACCAATAAAAAAAGGTGAAGCTATTGATTGTCCAATTTATCGTCCACAGGGAATGGCGGGTTGGATTATTAACCTAACCATTAAAGGTACGGGGCGTATCTATTTTCTTAATGGGGAGTACCGTCAGGTAAAGCAAGGGGATTTATGCCTATTTCCTCCGAATATAGCTCATCATTATGGCCGTTGTGATGATGATGAATATTGGTATCATCGTTGGATTTATTTTCACCCATATCGTCAGTGGGCTAATATTTTAAAATGGCGGGAATTAAGCCATAATATCTATTTTATGCATATTAAAGACCAAGATTATACGGATGTTGAAAATATTTTTGAACAGCTCCTCCATGAAAATATTCATGCGAAGCTGCTTTCTTTTGAGATAACCCTAAATTTATTGGAGTATATTTTGCTAAAATGTCGGCAAATTGACCAAAATACTATGCAATGGAAGCAGATGAATCCCAAAATCTTAAAGGCATGTATTTGGATTACAGAACATCTTAAAGATAATTTCACTTTACAAGAGTTGGCCGAATATGTGGCTCTTTCACCATCGCAGCTCAGCCATTTGTTTAAGCAGCAGGTAGGCTATAGTGTGATGAATTGGAAGCATCATCAAATTATCAATCAAGCGGCTATTGACCTTAGGCAAACTGATGAAAAAATAAGCCAAATTGGCCTAAAATATGGTTTTGATGACCCTTTATATTTTTCTCGCTTTTTTAAAAAGCTCCAAGGTGTTAATCCAACAAAATATCGTCGATTATGGAAGAAGACATAGATGGAATGGTTATCTGCTGCTTTGAGGGCGGATATATAATTATCCCTTATTGTTCCAGATGTTCCTATATTTTTATTTCCCTATGTAAAGATAGGCTGGTTAAGAGAGCTTGTTCATTCCCATTAGGGAAAGGGTGAATAAAAACAAGCTTATGATGAAAATAAACGGCGATTTCATTAAGTTCAAAAATTTTGTTTTCTACCCAAAAATTAATGTTTACGGATAGGTTTTTTATTATTGAGGAATTTGATGGGAAGATATTAGGTAAGCTCGATACTTACAGGGCAATGGTCAGAAGGAGCATCCCAATCACGAGCATTATCAAAAATTTCAGCCGCCTGTAAATGGGGCAATAAATCAGCTGTGAGCCAAATATGGTCAAGGCGGCGGCCACGGTTAGACTTTCGCCAATCTTTGGAGCGATAGGACCACCACGAAAAAATCTTCTCAGGTTCAGTAATCTGAGAGCGAATAGCATCCACCCAACCACCTGATTGTTGAAACTTTGTTAAAAGTTCGACCTCTTGAGGTGTGTGTGTAATAATTTTGAGAAGCTGCTTATGAGACCATACATCATATTCGGAAGGGGCAATATTAAAATCACCTAAAATAACTTGCCTTTGGGCTTGGCTAATCTCTTGCTGAGACCATGCAGCAAGTTCTTCAACAAATTGAATCTTATGGGCAAATTTTGGATTGAGCTGAGCATCAGGAATATCGCCACCTGCAGGAATATAAACATTGTGAATGCGGATAGCCTCAGCTGAATAGGGTTGAATATCGGCCCAAATATGGCGGGCATCCTCCTTACCTGTCCAGTTCATAATGCCATGATTTAAAATGGGGAATTTTGAACATATAGCAACACCGTTATAGGCTTTCATGCCATAATAAACAATATGCTCATAGCCTTTAGATTTTATATCTAAAAATGGAAAATCACTTTCTTGTGCTTTGCATTCTTGCAGACATAAGATATCAGGATGCACATTTTGGTTAATCGCATTAATTAGCTCGATACGGCGGCGAACAGAATTAATATTCCAGCTTGTAATTTTCATTTTAGCTTAAAGCCCGATAACGTAAAAAGAATAATATACTCGAAAGAGTAAGCAAAGTTACAGAAACAATACTATCTCGCCATGTACTATATTTAAGGTGACAATATGTCGCTCCCATAGATGTACCGATTAAAGCACTTAAACCTAAAAAGCCAAAGGGATAGGGAAGCCAAAGAAGAAAAACCCCTAAAAGTTCTACAATACCAACAATAATCATAAAGGCACGATTAAATTTATACTTTATAAAATAATCGAGTTGAATTTGGAAAAGCTGCTTTTGCCATCCAAAAGCTCGGATAGAACCCATAAATAAAAAAACAATTGTTAGGATGAGACTGATAATAAACATAAATACTTAGCCTTGTTGTTATAACTTAAACTTACCAAATTTTCTCTCCAATGGTAGATTTCAAAATAAGATTAAATTATCACGATGAATAAGGGAATCGCTATTCTTATAACCAAGAATATCTTCAATTTCATCAGAATGTAGCCCTGTAATCTTACATGTATCTTCCGAATTATAGTTTATAAGGCCACGAGCAATCTCAAGGCCATTTTCGTTGAATATAGCAATAGCATCACCTTTTGTAAATAGGCCTGATGTTTTTATTACTCCAACACAAAGTATGCTTTTCCCCTGTTTAAGAGCAGCCTCAGCTCCTTGGTTAATTGTAATTTCTCCCATGGGCTTAAGGGAGGTTGCTATCCATGTTTTGCGTGCAGATGCAACTTTTTTATGGCTTTTGAATAAGCTAAATCTTTCGCCAGATTGTAGCCTTGTGATTGGTGATGGTGTATTGCCATTCATTAAAATCATAGATACACCAGCCTCCATGCAGATTTTTGCCGCCATGATTTTTGTAATCATACCGCCTGTACCCACATCTGAGCCTGCTCCTTGAGCGGAGTGTTCTATGGCAGATGTAATCTTATCAATAAGAGGAATATGCTGAGCATTGGTATCTTGACGTGGGTTGGCTGTATAAAGCCCATCAATATCAGAAAGCATAACCAGTAAATCAGCAGAAGTCATGGCGGCAACGCGTGCAGCTAGACGATCATTATCACCCACTTTAATTTCATCGGTTGCAACGGTGTCATTCTCGTTAATAATAGGAATAGCCCCAAATTTGCTTAAGGTGAGGATTGTATTGCGAGCATTAAGGTAACGGCTGCGAATTTCGCTATCTTCTAAGGTTAATAAGACTTGCCCAACAGGTAGATTGTAATCGTGGAAGGCTTGCTCATAGGTTTGGGTTAATCGTCCCATACCAACAGAAGCCGCAGCTTGTTTTTGAGCCAAACTTAAAGGGGGCTTAAGCTTTAGTAAGGGCTTGCCAATGGCAATAGAGCCTGAAGATACGATAATAACTTCTTTGCCTTGCTTTGTTAGTTGAGCCACATCTTTTGCAAAGGCATAAAGCCAGTTATGGCGGATGTTATATTGCTCATCCACAAGAGTTGATGAGCCTATTTTAAACACAATACGTTGAGCTTCATTCAAAATTTTGTGAGTATCAGTCGATGAAATATTATTTTTTTTTGTCATGACTTCAAACTTATAAGGGCTATCATTATAACCCGCCTTTCATAAATTACCATAGCTTAACTATAAATAGATTATTAGACTTTATCATTTTTCGTCTGTAAGATATATAAAAGATTAAAATTAAAGGCAATCAATTTGATGTTATCTCTCAATTACTTTACTGATGATGAACAAGATTCTAAAGCAAAGAAGCGACTAAAAAGCTTTATATTGAACTTTATCCTTGGAGGATTGCTCATTCTAGCCTTGGCTCCTTTTTATGTTTTTCCTTTGTTGATTCTTGCATTAAGCGGTTTATTATGGCAAATTGCATCGGCCAAAAATCTAAAGGCGGCTCTGTGGCGGAGCTTTTCTTTTGGGGTTGGCTATTATATGATTGGCTTATTTTGGATTGGTTTTGCTTTTTTAGATTTTCCTGAGCCATCAAATCCAAACAGATTGTTGGGCATATCATTGGCTATTCCTGCAATGATAGCCATATCAACATTTTTAGGGCTTTATTTTATTTTATTAGGCTTTTTAAGCTGGCGAGCCCCTAAAAAAGGCCTAAGAGGGGCGGTTGTTCAGGCTTCAATTTGGACACTCGTAAGCTTTTTGCAAGGGCATTTATTTACAGGCTTTCCGTGGAATCCTTTAGCCATTAGCCTAACTTTTCATCCTATAACAATGCAACCTGCAGCCTTTGTGGGTGTTTATGGACTTTCGTGGATAGCAGCTTTTATTGGCTATAGTCTTTATTGCTTTAAAGGACAATTTAAAAGTGAGGGGTTTACTTTTGCATGTCGGGGATTACTTGTGGTTTTTGCTTTAAGTAGTGTAAGATATATCTATTATGATATTCAACTTAAGTCAGCTCCTAAAATTGCAAAAATTCGTGGGATTCAAACAGGAATTTCTCTAAAAGATAAGTGGGATGTTAAGCAATTTTATAGTCATTTAGCCTTAGTTGAAGATATGCTTAAGCAAGGTGATGCTGATTATGATGCCGCCATATTAGGTGAAACTGCCTTACCGATACTTATTGACCAAGATACACAAGTGCGGGAGCTTTTGGGTAGCTATATTCCTGCAAATAGTAATTTATTAATAGGGGCAAATCAGCTTACGGATGGAGATTATAGTAAGCCTCGCAATACACTTGTGGCATTATCTCCCCAAGGAGAGATACTTTATTCCTACACCAAAACCCACCTTGTTCCCTTTGGGGAATATAGCCCATGGTGGGCTCCTTTTGGGAAGTTTATTTCTGTTCCTGGTCATTATGTTCGTGGTGATGGCCCTGAGACTTACCAGCTTAAAAAATTCTCTTATGGGCCAAATATATGCTATGAGGGTATATTTACAGGGGATGTGATTGATTATAATAATAAGCCAGATGTTATGATTAATGTGGCTATTGATGGCTGGTACGGCAATACTCATGGGCCAAGGCAGCATGCTGCTCAGCAACAACTACGTGCTGTTGAAGAAGGAATCCCTCTTATTCGTGTGACAGATAATGGTATTAGCTATGGGGTTAATGCTCTAGGAAAAATAGAAAAACGTATAGGAATCAATACTTCATCTTATTTTGATTATGAAGTTAAGAAGAAAAATATAGTGAATTTAGCATGGCGTTACTCAGAATTCTTACTATTTTTAACAATGATAATAATCGTTTTATCACAAAAAAGTTACCCTATAAGAGTTGAAAATAAAAAATAAAATACTATTATTTATAGAGGAATAAAAATAATTCATTGAAATATTAAATATAATTTACATAATATTAAATAGTAATTAATATACTCTGCATATTGTAAAAATGATATAATGCAAGTATTTATATAGAAAAATAAATTAAAATATAGTATTAATAGTTTTAAAACTATAGATAAAGGTTGCAAAAATCACTATAATGCATATTTTATATAAGCAATTACATATTATAATATACATTACTTAATAAACTTTAAAAGGAGGATATATTGAAAAAACGAGGAAGAACAAAAAAAATAGGTGAGTTTGCAAAAGGCTCTGTAGAAAGAGTACGGAGTGTATTGCAGCAAAACCCTCATCCAATTGATGTTCATGTTGGCAAAAAATTACGTGTAAGACGTATTTTAATGGGAATATCGCAAGAGCAACTTGGTGAAGCTGTTGGCTTAACCTTTCAGCAAATTCAAAAATATGAACGTGGTGCTAACCGTGTTTCATCTTCACGACTTTGGGAGTTCTCGCAGCTCTTAGGTGTAGAGGTTGCTTGGTTCTTTCAAAATGAGGAAGAAATCAAGAGTAAAGTTTTACAACTTGCTGAAGAGCAGGAAGAGTTTTCAAATAGCTCTGAAGTATTGACACAAAAAGAGACGCTCAGTCTTGTTAAGGCATGGTATGGCATTAAAGATAAGAAAACTCGGGAAAAAACCTTAGATCTTATCAAGTCTCTTGGACAATAATCTTGCTCAAGTCATTCAAGAGTTGCTCATATTATGTATGAATAATATATTATGCAGTATCACTTTAAAGTGAATACTTTGTAAAATAACATTTACTTAAGGTATTTACTTTAAATTATTTTTGGATATTTATATATAATTATGAGCTATTTTGGTTGAGAAAAAGCACCCCTTATTTTTTATGGCTAGTCTTTTAAGGGCAATTCTACTAAAATCCTTTTTATTGAAAGTATAAAGAGGATAGTAATAGATGTCGTTAAATAGACCACATAACTTAAAAGCCGTATTTTTTGATATGGATGGAACATTAATTGATTCTGAAGGGGTGCATTTTCAAAATATTGTTGCCGTTTGCCGTGAGTATGGCTATGAGTTCACCCAAGAAGATGATGAGCGGTTTATGGGTTTTTCCATGACGGATATCTTCAATGCAATTAAGCCATATTTTTCTCGCCCTATAACATTTTACGACTTTTACGAAGGCAATGTTCAACGTTTTGCTCAGGTGATTAGCCGAGAGCATTTATTTGTTGGGGTTGAAGAGGCTCTACAATATTTGAAATCAAAGCAAATACCCATGTATGTTGTGACTAATGGAGAGCAAAAATCAGCAGATATTGCTTTAGAAAAAACAGCTATTCGCCATTATTTTGTTGATGTTATTACGGCAGCACAAGTCCAAAATCCTAAGCCACATCCAGAGCCTTATCTTAAGGCCGCAGCGGCAGCAAATATACCTATTGAGCAATGTTTAATCATTGAAGATAGCGTTACAGGAACACGCTCAGCCGTTGATGCTGGAGGTTATGTGATGGCACTCACCCACTCACAAGCAGCTTCAAAACTGAAGTTAGCTCATGAAATTATGACAGAATTTTCAAAAATCCCTTTTAAAACTATCTTTTAAGCGATAATATATAACAATAAATATTTAAAGTTGTGAATTTGTTAAGAGAGAAATGATGAATATAGTTGAAATCTTAGATAGTATTACTCTCGGAAAAAACAATAACCCGTTTGCATGGCTGGGCATGCATCCTGACGGGAGTGATATTATCGTTCGGGTTTTTTACCCTTATGCTGAAACCGTACAGTTAAAATCCCATGATGATAAGCTAAATTTTGGTGCGATGGAAAAGGTTCACCAAGATGGTATCTTTGAGTTACGTATTGCCAATATGGAAGCCTTTTTGTGGAAGCTTAGTGTCAAGGAGGATGGTTTTGAGCGAGAAACCTACGATGCTTATGCTTTTGAAAGCAGTATTGGTGATATGGATCAATGGCTTTTTGCTGAGGGGAATCATTTTACTTCCTATGAAATTTTAGGCGCTCATCCAAAAATACTCCATGGTATTGAGGGCGTTCATTTTGCTCTTTGGGCACCTAATGCAAGTCGAGTGAGTGTGGTGGGAGACTTCAACCGCTGGGATGGACGTATTCATGTGATGCGAAATCATATTGCCATGGGTGTGTGGGAGATTTTTATTCCGCATTTGCAAAAAGGTGATGTTTACAAGTTTGAGCTTTTAGATAGCCACGGTAATATGTTGCCCCTTAAGGCTGACCCTTACGGATTTGCCTCAGAGCTTCGCCCTAAAACGGCTTCGGTTATTGAAGGGCTTGGTAATTATGCATGGGGTGATGAAGGTTGGATGGCTCATCGAGGCCAAAAAAATAACCAAAATGCAGCTATATCTATTTATGAAGTTCATGCATCTTCGTGGGCAAGAGTTCCTGAAGAGGATAATCGTTCGCTAAATTGGCAAGAATTGGCCGAAAAGCTCATTCCTTATGTGGTGGAGATGGGCTTTAGTCATATTGAGTTTTTACCTGTTTCGGAATATCCTTTTGATGGTAGTTGGGGCTATCAACCTATTGGCTTATTTGCACCAACAGCACGTATGGGCTCAGCCGATGATTTTCGTTACTTTGTTGATAAAGCTCACCAAGCAGGCCTTGGCATATTGATTGATTGGGTTCCTGCCCATTTTCCTGAAGATGAGCATGGCTTAGGCTTTTTTGATGGTACGCATCTTTATGAACATGCTGACCCTCGACAAGGAAAGCATCAAGATTGGGGAACGTTGATTTATAACTTTGGCCGTAGCGAGGTGCAAAATTTTCTGATTGCCAATGCTCTATTTTGGTTTAGGGAATATCATATTGATGGTTTGCGGGTGGATGCAGTTGCCTCTATGCTTTATCATGATTATTCGCGAGAGGAAGGTCAATGGATACCTAATGAGTATGGTGGCCGTGAGAATTTAGAGGCCATGGGCTTTTTAAAGCGACTAAATGAGGTTATTTATCAATATTTTCCAGATGTTATGAGCGTTGCGGAAGAAAGTACCAGCTGGCCTAGTGTTTCTCAACCCACTTATCATGGAGGTTTAGGTTTTGGCTTTAAATGGAATATGGGTTGGATGAATGATACTTTAGAATATATCAAACATGACCCTATTCATCGTAAATATCATCATAATGAGCTGACATTTAGTCTGATTTATGCATTTTCAGAAAAATTTGTTCTCCCAATTTCCCATGATGAAGTTGTTCATGGTAAAGGCTCTCTTTTAGGAAGAATGCCTGGAGACCAATGGCAACGTTTTGCTAATTTAAGAACATATTTATCTTATATGTTTGGCCATCCTGGCAAGAAGCTACTTTTTATGGGTTGCGAGATAGCTCAGTCTGATGAGTGGAATTTTAATAATTCTTTAGATTGGCATTTATTACAATATCCTGAACATAAGGGCATACAGCAGCTGATTAAAGATTTAAATCATCTATATCAAAGCCACCCATGCCTTTATGAGACAGATAATGATGGTTATCATTTTGCTTGGATTGAGGCGGGTGATTATGAGCAGTCTGTTTTATCATGGCGGCGTATAGGTCATGACGGCAGTGAGCTTGTTTTTATTGCCAACTTTACACCAACCCATCATCCGCATTATCAGCTTGGTTTTTCGATGGAAGGTCAATGGCAAGAGATTTTTAATAGTGATGCTAAAATTTATGCAGGCTCAGGACAAGGCAATTTAGGGGGTATTGAAGCAAATCAAGAGGGTATGCATGGGCTACCATATTCGGCAAGTGTAAATATACCCCCGCTAGCCGTTGTTGTTTTTAAAAAGTCGTAAATGTTTGTGGATAATAAAAAAAGAAGAATTATAAATGAAAAAAATAAGAAAACGCCCACTAACAGAAGGAATGCCCTATCCTTTAGGAGCTAATTGGGATGGTAAGGGAGTGAATTTTGCCTTATTTTCGGCCAATGCGGAACGTATTGAGCTATGCCTTTTTGATGAGAGCGGGCTAAAGGAAGTTGAGCGTATTCCTCTACATTGGCGTTCGGGTAATATTTGGCATTGTTATGTCAGTGGTTTAGGGCCTGGGGCGGTTTATGGCTATCGAGCCTATGGGTCTTACGAACCAACATTAGGTCATCGCTTTAATCCAAATAAGTTGCTTTTAGACCCTTATACAAAAAAAATTAAAGGCTCATATATTTGGCATACATCATCTTATGGTTATTTATTTAAAGATGGTCAACAGGATTTATCTTTTGATCGGCAAGATAATGCTCCTTATGTTCCTAAATCAGTTGTGAGTCCTCCGAGCCAGCCCTATAAAAGTTATAATAAACCAAAGATTCTTAAAAGAGATACGGTTATTTATGAGGCTCATGTTAAAGGGCTTACAGCCTTACACCCCGATGTTCCTGATGGAATTAAAGGAACATTTATGGGTATGAGCCACCCTTCGGTTATTAGCTATTTAAAAAATTTAGGGGTAACGAGTATTGAGCTTTTACCTGTATTTTTACTAGGCAAACAAGATTATTTAGAGGAACGCAACCTAGAAAATTATTGGGGATATGATCCTGTAAGCTATTTTGTTTTAGACCCTCGTTTTGGTGTGGAAGATGTTGAAACAGAGTTTCGCCATATGATACATAGCTATCATGAGGCAGGCTTAGAGATTATTTTAGATGTGGTTTATAACCATACAGGTGAGGGCAATGAGCTTGGACCAACATGGTCCTTTAGGGGAATTGATAATCAAAGCTATTATGCTTTAAGTACCGATAATCCACGTTATTATCAAAATGATACAGGTTGCGGCAATATCTTTAACTTATCTCATCCTCGGGTGAATCAGCTGGTGATGGATAGCTTACGCTATTGGGCAAATGATATGGGTGTGGATGGTTTTCGCTTTGATTTAGCAGCAACGCTTATCCGTGATGGACGAGGTAATATTTCGTCTGAGCCTAACTTTTTTGCAGCCATACGCCAAGATCCTATTTTAAATAAAACCAAGCTGATAGCAGAGCCTTGGGATATGGGGCGAGATGGTTGGCAAACAGGAAATTTCCCTGATGACTTTTCGGAATGGAATGATATCTTTAGAGATACAGCACGAAAATTCTGGAATGGGCAAGAAATTGCTTCTAGCTTTTCGGGGGCAATTGCAGGCTCTTCTCATATTTTTAATCGTGGTGGTCGTCGTCCGCAAGCATCTATCAACTTTATTACAGCCCATGATGGCTTTACCCTCCATGATTTAGTTAGCTATAATCATAAGCATAATGAGGCCAATAAAGAGAATAACCAAGATGGCTCTAATAATAATAGCTCCAATAATTATGGTGCTGAGGGTGAAACAAAAAATAAGGATATTAACCAGCTTCGCTGGCGGCAAAAGCGGAATTTTATGGCAACACTCATTTTAAGCCAAGGTATACCGATGATTACTGCAGGTGATGAATATGGTCGGAGTCAACAAGGTAATAATAATGCTTGGTGTCAGGATAATGAAATCTCGTGGATGAATTGGGACTGGAATGAGGAGCAGCGGAACTTCTATGATTTTACTCGTATGCTATTAATGTATCGTAAATATCATCCTATTTTTCGTCGTATCCACTTTTTAGATGGCCGCTCCGATGCTATTCCTGAGGCAAAGGATATTATTTGGCTTTCTCCTACAGGTTTTGAGATGAAAGATAATGAATGGGGCGGTAAATGTTTTGGATTTTACCTACCAGGCGATACAGGCCTACATGACCCCTATACAGACAAGCCTCGGCTAGATGATCGGTTTCTAGCCCTGATTAACGCAACACCAAGTGAACAAGAATTTAAGATAGCTGAAGGCTTAGAGCAATGCCAATGGAGCCTTGTTTTTGATACATTTCATAATCAGAATATGGATAAAGATTATAAAAAGTTTGATTTAAAAACAGGAAGATATAAGCTGGAATCCTATTCGGTTGCCTTGTTTAGAGAGCGAAAAAGTGCCGCCGCTGTTAATGTAAGTTGGAGAGATAAGGAATAAAGTGAATGAATGAAACGTTAAAGCGTTTATGCGAGCTTACCGCCATACAAACCCAATGGCTTGCCGTTGATGGAAGCACTCAGCAGGCAAAGGAGGAAACTCTCTTGGCAATTTTAAAAATCTTAGGTATAAAAACCGAAGATGAAGCGACAATGCAAGCTGAAGTTTTACGGATAGAAAATAGCTATTGGAAAAAGCCTTTAAAAGATTGCTATATTCTTCGCCAATATTACGACCAACCGATTGGCCCTGTGGAACTCACATTAGCAGAGAATTTATGGGAGGTTGAGCAAAATCTGGATTTACATTTAGAAGATGGTTCTCATCGTCAAATAACCTTTATGCCTAGTCAGCAAAAATGCTTAGAATGGCGAGAGATTAACGGAAGAAAAATGTTCCGTATTCATGTCTATCTTCCTGCAAACCTCCCTTGGGGCTATCATCAAATAACCACAAATTTTCAATCAGGACCATTAAGAGGTACTCAAAAACGCGTACTGATTATTACACCATCTTCGTGCTATTTACCCAATAATTTTTTTGATCGTCGCTATTGGGGCTTAGGGGCTCACCTTTATTGTCTGCAAGGAACAGGATATTACACCAATGGTGATTTTGCTGATTTAAGCAAAGCCGTTGAGCTAACTCATCAAGCAGGAGCAGATTTTTTTGGGATTAATCCGCTGCATGCTCTTTATCCACAAAAGCCACTCATCGCTTCTCCTTATTCACCATCATCACGCTCGTTTTTAAATCCGCTTTATATTACGACTGCGACAATGAGCCAAGGCTCAAAGGCCGATTATCCCCCAAGCTTATGGATTAATTGGAAACAAGCAAAAGATGAGCGAGATGCTATTTTACGTAAAAAATATGAGGAATTTACCAAGCAAGATAGCCAATCAGATGATAAACAAAGCTTTGCTCATTGGGTGGGTAAAGATGAGCAACGCAATATTCATTATGCCCTTTATAATGTTATATCAGGGCATTTAGAAGAGTTTGATATCCGCAAATGGCCTCAAGAATATGCTTCGCCCGAAAGTGAGGCAAGTCAAAGGATTGGCCAAGATAAGGTTGAGGAAGTTGCCTATCAGATTTGGCTGCAATGGATGGCCGATAGCCAATTAGATACTATTGGAAAAATGGCAAAAGAAAAACTTGCCATTGGGCTTTACGGAGATTTAGCTGTTGGGGTAACCCCTTTTGGTGCCGATAGCTGGATGAGTGATGTGATTGTCTCGGATGTGGTTTTTGGAGCTCCGCCCGATGATTTTGCACGCATGGGGCAAAATTGGGCCATATGCCCTTTTCATCCGCAGAAGTTACGTCAAGAGGGTTTTGCAACCTTTATCCATGTGATACGCGAAAATATGCGACATTTCGGTGCTTTACGCATTGACCATGTGATGGGGCTTAAGCAGCTTTATTGGATACCTCAAGGAATGAATGCGACTGAGGGGGCTTATGTGCAAAATCCTTACGAGGAATTTTTGGGTATTATTGCTCTTGAGAGCCACCGTAACCAATGTATGATTATTGGTGAGGATTTAGGTACTGTTCCGTGGGGAATGCGAGAGCAAATGGATGGGGAAAATATGTTGGGCTATCGTGTTTTTTGGTTCGAGAAATGGGCTGAGAGTGGGCTTTTTAAACGCCCTGATGCTTATAGTTATAAAGCCTTGGCCTCTATATCAACCCACGACTTACCCACCATTGCAAGCTTTTGGGAGGGCAAGGATTTAGCCATTCGTCGCCAGCTTAAAGTCTATAGTAGCCTTGCAGAACAAGAAAATTTAGAAAATAAACGCTATGAAGAAAAGCAGCATCTTTTAGCCGCACTTAAGGATCAAGACTTGCTCGCTCATGATGCGAGTGTGGATAATGTGGTGATGGATGACTTGCTTAAGGCCTTGCATATTTTTGTGGCTCGCTCGAACTCTCAGATGATGATGGTGCAGCTTGATGATCTTAGCTATGAGGCGGATCCCCTTAATCTTCCTGGTGTGGATGAGCAGGTTTATCCCAATTGGAGAAGACGCTTAAGCTTTGATTTAGATGAATATATGCATTCATCTAAAATGGGAGAAATCTTTACCGAAATCCGTAAAAATAGAGGCTAAATAGCTAAAATATATTGAGATAAAAGATTTACAAAATCCTCCTAATCCCTAATAAAAACCTATAAAATGTAAAATGTTACTTTACACACATGAGGTAAAAAAGGCTGAAAGAATGATTAAAAACTTTAAGCATAAAGGATTAAAAAAACTATTTGAGACAGGCTTAAGCCCAAAGGCTTCTCCTGAACTTCAAACAAGATGTTTAATTATCTTAGACCTTTTAGATACAGCCGATACAGCCGATACACCAGATGCTATGAATGTAGCAGGCTTGAGGTTTCATGAGCTAAAGCACAATAGAAAAGGATGTTTTTCTGTTTCAGTAACAGGAAACTATAGAATAACTTTTGAATGGGACGATGGTGCAACTGTTGTTGATTTAGAAGATTATCACTAATATCAAGGAGCAAAGACAATGAGAATACCGACACATGCAGGAAAATTTGTAAAAATAATATGCTTGCCGGAATTAGGGCTTACCATGCAGCAAGCTGCCGATAAGTTGGGAATCAGCAGACAAATGTTTTATCTGCTGACCAAAGATAATGCTCCCCACACTTTAACACCTGAGATGGCTCTAAAATTTGAGAAAGTTTTTGGTGGAACTGCTGAAGCATGGCTTGCAATGGACCAAAAATACGCACTTTATTCTTTGCGAAACCTGCAAAAACCTGCATAGTAAAAAGGGCTTCAATTAGCCCTCTCTTTTTCTTTGCTTAGACAGCGATAATAACCATCTAGAGCAGGAAGTAACAATTCTATCATGGGTGTTTTTTGGCTATTATCTCTTAAAGTTAATCCATCCTTGGTTTTTCATCTTATTTTTTAGGCTATTTGCATTTTAAGGTTGAATTTTACTTCTCATCTAAACCAATATCTTCATCATACAACTCAACCAATGTTGGAATATAAGCTCCATACTCCAACATTGTTTTACCTTGGCTGGTTGAATATCCATCAGTTTGACTATTATTAGTGATTAGCTTATTAGATTGGCTAGATAAAGTTGTAATAGATCGAGCTACTTTGTTATACAACATTTTTGCCCTGATAACTTCAAATGTATAACCTCTTCCCATGCGATTAGCAACTCTCGTAATGCCATTATGTCCTTCTGTGTATGCATTAGTAATCCTAATAGGTGCATCCCAATAAGCAAATATATCTTCAAAATGATTATGTACTGTTTTAGCAACGCTATGAAATGATTTTAAATGTTTAGGAATCGTGCTCTCCCATTCAGCAAATTTCTGTATTGCTTCATCTTTATCTGCTGCTTCATAAATATCATAAAACTGTTCTTTGAAATCATAAGCCTCTTTAAACTCAGGGTGCAATGTCTCAAGCTGGTTTAATACTTCCAATTGTTCTTCTGTTAAAGATGATGGACGTTTAAGCAATAACCAACGCAGATGTTTTTTCATATTCAATCGAGAATAACGATTTAATTCACTTTGTAGGCTTTTACGCTCAATCTCTAAGGCTTGGCTTGCCATTCTGACCACATGAAATTTATCAATCACAAGCTTTGCATTAGGCAAATAGAGTTTAAATGACTTTTTAAAAGGTCGCCACATATCACTACATATCCATTCTACTTTCTCTGCATCAGGTAATGTCGCAAAGTAAGGCATTAAGGTATCCTGTGTTCTTGCTGGTAACATATCATATAAGCTATTCATCGCAAGATTAGTAATAACACAACGATATGATCCTATTAACATTAATTCATCAATCCCCATAATCATCGGGGTTTCAAATTTAACATCACGTTCTAACTCTTGCACAAAATCCAAAGTGATATTTTTAATGG
>JBKEBO010000079.1:0-3726 GCA_047973205.1 Alphaproteobacteria bacterium
CGGAGACTTCCCTGTTGCAGAAGAATATTATTCTCAATGTTTGAGTTTACCAATGTACCCCAGCTTGACACCGGAAGAGCAGGAGTATGTGATACAGAAAGTTTCGGAGTTTTATGGGTAGGTTATAATGAAAGCCCCGATTATAAATACAGACAGACTAGAATTGATACCACTATCGTTACAACATGTTACTGACAGATATGTAAGTTGGTTAAATGACGAAGATGTGTACAAGTATCTGGAAAGTGGAGGTAATTATACACTCTCAATGTTATACGAATACGTTGATAATGCTGTTAAGAAGGATATCTATTTTTGGGCAATTCATACCAAAAATAAGAATAATCATATTGGAAACATTAAGATTGACCCAATCAATACTCGCCACAATATTGCTGAATATGGTATCATGATGGGAGAAAAAAACGAGTGGGGTAAAGGTTATGCAAAGGAAGCCAGCTTGGTGGTTATTGAGTTTTGCTTTGAGATATTAGGAATAAGAAAACTCAATTTGGGTGTAGTGTCGAAAAATAAATCAGCTATCAAATTATACGAAAAGATAGGTTTTGTTCAAGAAAGTCTTTTGAAAAAACATGGTGTATATTCGGGTGAGCTCTGTGACATTATTCGGATGTCTATATTTAATCCAAATATATCTTGAATAATCTGGATAATAAAATAATCCTCGGAACAGTCCAGTTTGGTATAGATTACGGTATTAATAATGTAAGTGGTATTCCTCCAATTGAGACAATAAAAAAAATCTTAGACTTTGCACATTCAAATAATATTCTGACTTTAGATACGGCAGATGCTTACGGCTCTGCTACTCATACATTGGGCTTATACTTACGTGAAACAGATAATATATTTAAGATAAATACTAAGTTTAAAAAGGCAGACACTTCTTTAAAAAGGCAGTTAGATGAAACATTATCTATACTTCCTATTGAGAATATAAATACTTATTTTTTTCACAACTTTGAGGATTTTAAGAGAGGACACGATTTACTGCAAGAGCTTATAGAACTGAAAAATTGCAACTTAATAAATAAAATAGGTCTTTCTGTTTATGATAATAATGAGTTTAGAGAGGCTATTTCGTGTCCCGACATTGATGTAATACAATTTCCATTTAATCTGTTAGACAACTACAATCATAGAGGAAAGCTTATAAAACAGGCAAAAGAAAATGGCAAGGAACTTCAAGTTCGCTCAGTTTTTTTACAAGGTCTATTTTTTAAAAATATTACATCAGTTCCTCATAGCCTGCAAGCGCTCATACCATATCTGAAACGAATTAAGAATATTACAGAAAATAACAACATAAGTATTGAAGAACTTGCGCTAGGATATGCACTAAGACAAAGAGAAATTGATAACCTTATCATAGGAGTTGACAACTTAGAGCAGATAAAACGTAATGTAGAGATGGCAGAAAAAACTATAAACAGTGATATTGTCAAACAAATTGATGATATAAAAGTGATGGAAACTGAATTATTATATCCTAAAAACTGGAAAATATGAAAGTTTTAGCTATAACCCAAGCAAGAATAGGCTCTACGAGATTACCAGAAAAAATACTCAAAACTGTTGATAATAAAACTCTATTAGAGATACACCTGAGTAGAATATTGAAGTCAAAGTATATTACCAAATTAAAGGTTGCAACAACTAATGAAGAAGGAAGCGAAAAGATTGTATTCATAGCAAGCAAACTAGGAGTTGAGGTACATAAAGGTTCAATTGACAATGTCTTAGAAAGGTTTTATGAAACTGCCAAACCAGAGTCTCCTGAATGGGTTGTGAGATTAACCTCAGATTGTCCCTTAATTGACTCCTCTGTTATTGACTCAGTGATAGAATTAGCAATTAGCAAAAACCTTGATTACGCATCAAATGCGCTTACCCCAACGTTCCCCGATGGACTTGATGTAGAGGTTTTTAAGTATACAGTACTCGAAAGAGCATATAAAGAAGCAACACTTAATTCAGAATTTGAGCATGTCACTCCTTATATTTGGAAAAATTCAACTTACAATGGGGGTAATCTATTTATTTCTGACTGTTTTAAGAACAATCTGGACTACTCTTCTATTAGGATGACAGTTGATACAATGGAAGACTTCTGGGTTATTGAAAAGTTAGTTCAAATATTGGGTATAGAAAAAGGTTGGCTTGAGTATGTTTATGTTTTAAAGAATAATCCTCAAATCAAAGAAATTAATAAATCATATAGAAGAAACGAAGGCTATAATAAGTCAATTATTAATGATGACAATGGGTAAAGGACAGGAATTATACAAAAAGGCAAAGGCTCTAATTCCCGGGGGAACAATGTTGCTCTCAAAAAGACCAGAAATGTTTCTCCCTGACCAATGGCCGGCTTATTTCAGTAAATCAAAAGGATGTAAGGTTTGGGATTTAGATGGTAGAGAGTACACAGATGTTTCAATTATGGGCATAGGTACAAATATATTAGGTTATGGGCATGAAGAAGTGGACGAGGCTGTTTTAAAGACTGTCAAAGATGGAAATGTATCAACTCTTAACTGCCCAGAAGAAGTGAAACTCGCCGAAAAACTGACAGAAATTGCTCCATGGGCAGATATGGTCAGATTAGCTAGAACCGGAGGTGAAGCAAATGCAATTGCAATACGTATTGCCAGAGCTGCCTCGGGTAAAGAAAAAGTCGCTATTTGTGGATATCATGGTTGGCATGATTGGTATCTTGCAGCAAATCTCGGAGATGAACAAAATCTGGCAGGTCATTTACTACCTGGTCTTGATCCGGCAGGAGTCCCCACAACATTGTCAAAAACCACATATCCATTCAACTATAATAATTTCGAAGAATTACTTAATCTTGTTAATGTTCACGACATTGGAATAATAAAAATGGAAGTTACTCGCAATCTGGGTCCGGAAGATAACTTCTTGCAAAGAGTTAGAGAATTGGCAAACGAAAGAGGTATAGTACTTATATTTGACGAATGTACTAGCGGATTTAGGCAGACTTTCGGAGGAATATACAAATTATACGGCGTCGAACCAGATATGACAATATTCAGTAAGGCTCTAGGAAACGGTTATGCAATCTCCGCTGTAGTGGGTAAAAGGCATATAATGCAGTCTGCCCAAAAAACCTTCATCAGTAGTACTTTCTGGACAGAGCGTATTGGACCATCTGCTGCATTAGCCACTCTAAATGTGATGAAGAAACTAAAGTCATGGGAATATATAACAGAGAAAGGACAACAAATCAAACAAAGATGGCTTATATTGGCAGAAAAATATGGGATTAAGATAAATACATGGGGTATCCCGGCTCTAGCAGGATTTAGCTTTGAAAGTCAAAAGAACCTTGTATACAAAACCTATATAACTCAAGAGATGCTGGAAAAGGGATTTCTTGCAGGAAATAGTATTTACGTTAGCATAGCCCATACTCAAAATATTATTGATAATTATTTTGAGGCTATTGAAGAATTGTTTAAAGATATTCAGGAGTTTGAAGATGGTAGAGATGTTATGAAGGAACTAAAAGGTAGTATTTGCCATGCAGGCTTTAAGAGACTAAATTAGTTTTGAAAAGAACAATAATATTCCGAGCCGATGGCAGTTCATCAATTGGGATGGGGCACTTTATCCGCACTTTGGCATTAGCCGAAATGCTGAAAGACGATTTTCACTGCATATATGCAACCCGGCAACCAACAGAAT
>JBKEBO010000042.1:0-43768 GCA_047973205.1 Alphaproteobacteria bacterium
TACGAGTTCTTAAAAATTATAGGTGTTACATAAAAACAACATTTTCAAAAGGTGTCTGTAAGGGGTAGAATGGTGGGTGATGTTATAACTATTTGTTTATAATGCTTTTTTACTAAAAAAAAGAATATCTTTCTAGTGTGATATTTTTATAAGCCCTATACTTAATATGGTTGAGAAAATATAAACAAATCGTAAATATTTTCCCATTATAAGAGTGCTTTGACCTATAAGTTTCATAAATTCAATATGGATTCGAGTTGCCCTTCTTAGCATCAACATAACGGGCAAAACCCCATTAATAATAGAGGGTTAGCAATAAAACTTACTTACATAACCATGAAAATTTGCAACTGCTTTGAGTACGTTTATATTGTTCCGCAGGATGCTCAAATAAAGGAACGCCTGAGCCTGGAGCATTGTTTTTGGGCTTGCCATTGACAAAATAAACGCCATTATAATGACCAGTAAACTCATCGGATGGTGGGCTGACAACATTTGTAGGAGCTTTAAGTTGCGGATTGATTGTCGTTTTTGAGGCCTGAGCTTTTGCTGCTGAGTTACTATTATTTTTCCAGCCCCATTGCCCTGAAGAACAAGCAGAAATAGTGAGCAAAAGCGATAACATAATTATTGGATTCTTTACTTGTTTTTTCATAGGAATATACCCTCTTTTTTTTGTAATTTTATACTTTAGAATTCACGGTCTATGGCATAATAGGCCGAGGCAATCATTGCATCTTTTAACGGGCTATTTGCAAAAATATCAAGCTGTTGAGCCGCCTCATCTGCAAGCTTTTGAGCAACTTGAAGAGAAGCTCCGAGCCCATCATATTTTTCGATAAGAGATTTTGCATAAGCCAAGTCATCCTCTTTTTGGTTCATATCTTCAATACATCTTTGCCAAAAAGATTTTTCTTCGGCATTGGAGGCCTCGTAAGTAATAATTAACGGTAGGGTAACTTTGCCTTCACGAAAATCATCACCAATATTCTTACCTAAAGCTTCTTCTTTTGCCGACCAATCTAAAATATCGTCAGCAATTTGGAAAGCAAGCCCAAGCTTAAGTCCGTAAAGACGCAAACGTTCGCATGTTTCGGCATCACTATCAGCAACAACAGCTCCGACTTCACAAGCAGCCGCAAAAAGAGCGGCGGTTTTACCCTCAATGACTTTCATATAATCGGCAATAGTCGTGGATAAATCGCCTGCGGTTTGAAGCTGAGCTACTTCTCCTTCGGCAATAATAGCTGAGGCCGAAGATAAAATACGCAAAACCTCCAAGCTTCCATCTTCGGTCATAAGCTCAAAAGCACGAGCAAAGAGGAAATCCCCCACCAAAACACTAGCCTGATTACCCCAAATATTATTAGCGGTGTTCACACCACGGCGTTGATCGGATTCGTCAACAACATCATCATGAAGTAAAGTGGCCGTGTGAATAAATTCGACACAAGTAGCAAGACCAACGGCTCGATGCTGCTCTTGAGGCTCGTAGTTGCATAATTTTGCGGAAGCCAAGGTGAGAACAGGCCGCATTCTTTTACCACCAGAGGTAATTAAGTGAGCTGCAAGTTCAGGAATAAGTGGTACATGACTATACATACGCGATAATATTTGCTCATTAACCTGATTAAGCTCAACTTCTACAGAAGAAATAAGGTTTTTAATGCCATCTTTGGGTGATAAGCTTGCCATTGTGTCTCCATATTGCTATTTATGTTATAACAATACTCATATCGCTAGATAAGTGCAAGAAAAACAACAAAGGATTTTTAATGACATTCATCTTTGATGAAAAAACAGAAACATGCGATGACTTTTTAGGTGGAAAACTTCGGTTTATTCAGCCTATGAATGGCTATCGTGCAGGTGTTGAGCCTGTATTACTTGCGGCGGCCTTGCCCATAAATATCAAAGGGCGTGTTTTAGATATGGGTTGTGGTGTGGGGACTGCAGGCCTATGTGCTTTATGGCATAATCCGAACTTACATATGGTTGGTATAGAGGCTAATCATTTAGCAACAGAGCATGCAAAGCGAAATGCCATACTTAATAATATGGGTGAACGTGCTGAAATTTATGAGCAAATATTAGGAGATGAAGATTTTGTTGACCCTTTAAAAAGTGATGAGGTTGATGCAGTTATTACTAATCCACCATGGTTTGAAAAAGCTCATAGTCAACGAGCAGAAGGAAGCCGTGGTGCGGGGCGGCAAGAAGGCGAAATATCTCTTGATATATGGCTAGATTATTGTATCCGAAAGTTACGAACAGGTGGGCTTATTGCTATTATCCACCGAAGCCATCGCATGGGAGATATTTTGCAAATATTTAAAGGACGCATTGGCAATATTAAGATTATTCCTATATATTCCAAGCAGTATCAGCCTGCAAAACATGTTATTATTTTAGGTAATAAGGCACGTAAAACACCTTTAGAACTGAGGGCAGGTTTTATTATGCATGATGCAAAAGGCAATTTTCTAGCTGAGGCTAAAGATATTTTTATGAAAGGTCGACGTTTGAGTTTTTAGAGAATGTCTGGATATATCGTAGCAGCTCGGCTATAGTGAGTAGGTATTTTTATCAATGGAGGAAATAAATGATAAAAAAGATTATCAATAAAATACGTAAAAAAGAGAATCCCAAAAATATTGCTATTATACCTTTAAAGGGGATGATTGCTGATAATCCACGTCATTTAAGTTTTAGCAGTGTGTTGCCTGCTCTTGCCAAAATAGAGAAAATAGGTAAAAAATTTGATGCCATAGCCCTTATAATCAATAGCCCTGGTGGCTCTCCTGTGCAATCATCACTTATTGCAAGCCGTATCCGCTATGTGGCTGAAAAACATAAACTTCCTGTTTATGCTTTTGTGGAAGATGTTGCGGCCTCAGGGGGTTATTGGCTAGCTTGTGCAGCCGATGAAATTTATGGTGATGCCAATTCTATTTTAGGCTCAATTGGGGTTATTTCGGCAAGTTTTGGCTTTACGGATTTAATCCAAAAAATAGGTGTGCAGCGACGGGTTTATACTTCTGGTGAAAGTAAATCGCAGTTAGATCCTTTTAAGCCCGAAAATCCCAAAGATATTGAAAAGCTAAAAATGCTTCAAAATGAGATACATCATTCGTTTATTAATTGGGTGAAGGCTCGTCGTGGTGAGAAGCTGGCTCAAGATGATAGCTTGTTTACAGGTGAATTTTGGACAGCAGATAAATCGATAGAGCTTGGCCTTATGGATGGTATTGCTCATGCTTATCCTTGGCTTAAGGAAAAATTTGGTGATAAATGTGAGCTTAAAGTTTTTACCAAAGAGCAATCTATGCTTAAAAAGTTTTTAAACCGTAGTCAATTTGGCTCTTCCTTGAGTGATGATCTTTTGGCCACACTAAAAGAGCAAGAAACTTGGGCTAAATTCGGTCTTTAGTAGTGTTCAGATAGTAAAAAAGAGTTAGTCTTCAAATTCAGGAAGTTGCTTACCTTTAGCAAAAGCCTCATTAAGGCGGCGGAGGCGATTCATCTCGATGCGTGTATCTTCTGTTTCACGGCGAAGATCCATAAGTGCAACAAAAATTTCGGGAACAACCAAGCTTGTTACAATCACAACAGGTAGGGCGAGTAAGGCTCCAATCATTAGACGAAACTGTCCTTGAATGGCAAAGGCAATAATAGCTCCTAAAGCTCCAAAAATAGCGAATAAAGCAATGATTCTTAAGGCAAGAACCATAAGCCGTGGGGCAAGAGGCTTATCTAAATCATTAAAATAACGCATTAAAAAATTCATCATCTTCTCCTATGATTTTAGGACAACTTTTCTACTTGATTAAATTCGAGTTCAACAGGAGTAGAACGACCAAAAATAGAAACAGCTACTTTTAGTCTAGCTTTCTCATCATCAATCTCTTCTACGGTTGCATTAAAGGATTGGAAAGGACCATCAATAACGCGAATTTGCTCACCAATTTCAAAATTAATAGCATATTTAGGTTTGTCCAAACCTTCTTGAATTTGGTCTAAAATATGCTCAGCTTCAGCATCCGAGATAGGGGTTGGACGTTTACCCTGACCCTCACCTAAAAAGCCATTAACACGAGGTGTAGACTTAACTAAATGCCATGTTTCGTCTGTCATTTCCATGCGTGCAAGCACATAACCAGGAAAGAATTTACGTTCCGCATTAACCTTTTTGCCACGACGAAGCTCTACAACTTCTTCAGCAGGAACAAGAACTTGCTCTATTTTATCCTCTAAACCCTGACGAACACGTTGTTCACGGATAGTTTCAGCAACTTTTTTTTCAAAGCCAGAATAAGCTTGAATAACATACCAACGTAGTGCCATATTATTTTCCTCCTAATCCATAAAGAAAATCTAAGATTTCACGAGCCGATAAATCGATAGCAAGAAAAAAGAACATTGCAATAACAACCATAACTAATACCATTACGGTTGAAACCATGGTTTCCTTACGGGTGGGCCATGTTACTTTTTTGAGTTCCGCCTGAACTTGGCGAATAAACTTCATTGGCGAGACCATACTAAAAAATACTTCCTACTCACATTTTAACAATCATCATATACATCAAAGCCATATAATAAGAGGTCGAATGTTCTATACTACACCCGACCCCATAAACTGGCACGGGTGGAGAGACTCGAACTCCCGGCACTCGGTTTTGGAGACCGATGCTCTACCAACTGAGCTACACCCGTATATCTTTAGTGCAGCTATAACTAGCGGATTTTTCTGCACACGTAAAGTAAAAAATTACATTTTAGATGATTTATGTCAAGAGATTGTTGTATTTTATTCTTGTTTTATGGTGAAGTCGATATAAAATATAAATTTTAATATGCTTGTGAGATATAAATTACTTGATAGAAGAACAACAAAATTTAGGTTGGAGTAACTTTTTTAAGACTCAATGTAAAGAATCTGAGCTTGAGCAATATCAAATAGCTCGAGCCTTTGCTATGCAAAAAGAGATGCTCCTGCTAAAAACCATTCATAAAGAATTTTGGCTTCCGCTTTCAGGAAAAATGCGTGCAGCAGATCCATTTACTGTAGGGGACTGGTTTTTATTTGATGAGGCAGAACAAAAGATTATTCGCAGGCTTAATCGAAAAAGCCTTCTAAAAAGAGTAACCTCGGCAAAGCATTTATATATTCAACTTGCCGCAGCGAATATTGATACAGTATTTATTGTAAGTTCTTGTAATGACGATTTTAATCTTGCTCGCTTGGAACGGTATTTAACCTTAGCTCAAGATGGCGGCTGCGATGCAGTGATTATTCTGACAAAAAGCGACCTATGTAACGATATATCCCCTTTTACTTTAGCTCTTAAAGAGCTTGGTGATATTGCTTATATCGTGGTGAATGCTCTTGATAAAAAAGAACTTGAGGAGAAAATACTCAAACAATGTCAAAGAGGACAAACCATAGCTCTTATGGGCTCTTCTGGTGTAGGAAAGTCAACGATTGTAAATAGTCTTTTAGGAGAAGAAGTACAAAGAACCAGTAGCATTCGTCAAGCAGATAGTAAGGGAAGGCATACCACAACCCATCGCTCTGTGCATATGCTTAAAAATGGCACACTTTTGTTAGATAGCCCTGGCATTCGAGAGTTACAACTTTTATCGAGTAGTGATGCTATAGATACGGTATTTGATGATATTATAAGCCTTGCTGCAGATTGTAAATTTAGAGATTGTAGTCATGGTCGTGAAATAGGTTGTAATGTCCAAAAAGCCATAAAAGAGGGTAAGCTTGCTCAAAGACGTTTAGATAATTATCAAAAATTACTTTTTGAAAGTGAACGAGGAAACCAGAAACTCAATCAACGTCTAAAAAGTGAACGTAAAACCAATCGTTACCAGAAATCCAATAAAGTAAAATATGGTAAATTTAATTAATTCTTAGTATTTTTTTTATAAATTTTTGCTATGCTTTTAGAATAATTTAAGATAGGCAAAACTTTAACTATAGGTAAAAAAATGGCGAATTCTCTACTTAACGAGCTGACAGACTATCCTTTTATCCGCTTAAGAAAACTTTTGGATAATATTGAGCCTTGTAAAAAATATACACCTCTTGTGATGTCCATTGGTGAGCCTCAGATGCAGCCCCCAGCTATATTACAAGAAGCTCTTAGCCGTTATAGTGATATTTGGAACAAATATCCCCCTATGGCAGGAAGTGAAGAACTCCGCTACGGCATTGGTGAGTTTTTAGAGTTTCGTTATGGTTTAACTGGCCTTAACTTTGATGCCTTAAAACAGATTATTCCTGTGAATGGTAGCAGAGAAGGGTTGTTTATGGCGGCTATGCTTTGTATTGATAAAGCAAAAAGTAACAAGCCTGTTGTCTTGATGCCTAATCCATTTTATCAGGTTTATCATGGGGCAAGTGTGATGAATGGGGCTAAAACCTACTTTTGTGCAGCAACGAGCGATAATAACTTTCAGCCTGACTTTAGTGAGCTTGCTTGCGATATTTTAGAACAAACCCAACTAGCTTATATTTGCAGCCCATCTAATCCTCAAGGGGCATTGATGGGCTTAGAACAAATGAAAAATCAGTTGGAGTTGGCACGAAAATATAACTTCACTTTGGTGGTTGATGAATGTTATTCGGAAATTTATCGCGATGGTTTTAAGCCTGCAGGTGGGCTAGATGCAGCAAAAGCTCTTGGGGGTTCTTTAGATAATCTTTTGATTATTAATTCATTATCAAAGCGTTCTTCAGCAGCAGGTTTGCGTTCGGGCTTTGTTGCGGGAGATAAAAAACTTATTGCTCAATTACTACAATTACGAAATTATGGTGGAGCAGTACTTGCAGGACCCATCCAAGGTGCTTCAACGGCTCTTTGGCAAGACCAAGCCCATGTGGCTCAGATGCGTAAAGCTTATAATGAAAAATTTGCAATAGCGGCAGATATCTTAAGAGACTGGCCGAATTTTCAATTACCACAAGGGGGCTTCTTTTTATGGTTACCCGTGGGAGATGACGAAAAAGCAGCACGTATCTTATGGCAAGATTATGGGTTGCGAATTTTACCAGGTAGTTATTTATCTCGTGATATTGATGGTATAAATCCAGGAAAAAAATATATACGTGTGGCTTTAGTTCATAATAATGAACAGATTCACGAAGGATTAACCCGACTAGGTTATGCTATGGATGCTATAATTTAAATAAGTAAGAGGATAAAGATGGCTCGAACTCGCCAAAAACGAAGTGAAGAAAAGCGTATTGTATCACCAGCATTTTCCCAATTTGTTCATCATCGGGTGATGGAGATTGTTGGCATATTCTTATTTGCCATAGCACTCATGCTTCTTGTTGCTTTAATATCGTATAATGCATTGGATCCCTCGGCAAATTTTGCGGTAAATGTTAATGCAAAAAATTGGCTTGGTAGCGTAGGTGCTTATGTTGCAGATGGCTTGTTGCAATGGTTGGGTTATAGTGCTTATCTTTTCGTTGCGGCTCTTATTGCCTATGGTTTTCGTTATTTGCGTGGTTTAGGTATGCCAAAACTCTTACGGCTTCGTCCTTTAGTGCTTATTCCTGCAATTATTGGCCTTGCGGCTATATTATCGTGGATTACACCCGAAAAACCCCATGCGGACCCATTTGTATCCAAACATTATGGCGGTGTTATTGGTGATATTGCAGCAAAATTTTTTGGTGGTAGTCTCGATATTTTTGGACAAATTACAACATTTTTAGCTTTTGTTGTTACGCTAGTAGTTACTTTATTGTTGATTGCCTATGCTCTTATTCTTCCTTTTTCATTTTGGAAAGAATGGAGTATTAAGCTAGGAGCATTTGTTGCTTTTCTTATCCGCAAAAGAGATGATAATGCAGAAGATGTAAAAGAAACAGAGGCCGCTATTAATGAAGATGATGAGGAAGAAAAAACACATCAAGGCTTGCTGGGTAAATCTTTGGCTATATTTGCCGCTCCTTTTAGTCGTAAGTCAAAGAAGAAACAAGAGCCTATATTAGATACAGAGCAAAAAGAAGATTTAGAAGAAACAATAGTACCATCAATTGTTAAAACAGCAATGCCCAAAAAGCCAGAGCCAGCGGAAGATTTTGCTATCATACCTGCATCCGCATTAGAAGAAGATGATGATGATATGGATGAAGATTTTGAGCCTCCTTTTGATATATCTGAGCCAACATCAATAAAAGAGGCCGCTCAACCAATATCAAAACCATCAGCAGCCAAAGCACCATCTGCAATGGCTACAGCTAAGCCAAAAGAGACTGCAACCAGTAATGAAGATAACAAAGTTGCTATAAAAACAGACCCCAACAAGCCTTATCAATATCCACGTCTTGATATGCTCGATAAGGCCCCTATGAAAGCAGACCAAGACCCTGAGCAAGTCAAACGTTTAGAAGAAAATGCAAAACGTTTAGAGCAAACGCTCGGTGAATTTGGTGTTAAAGGAAAGATTGTTTCTGTTCGCCCTGGTCCTGTGGTTACTCTTTATGAGCTTGAACCTGCACCAGGAACTCGCACAAGTCGTGTGGTTGGTTTAGCCGATGATATTGCAAGGCAAATGCTTGTAGGCTCAGTCCGTGTAGCAGCAGTTCCTGGTAAAAATGTTATTGGTATCGAAATGCCTAACGATAAAAGAGAAACTGTTTGGCTTCGTACATTATTTGAACATGAGAGCTTTCGTCAAGCCAAAGGCAAGCTTGCTATGGCCTTAGGTGAAGATATTGGTGGTGCCCCGATGGTGGTAGACTTAGCTAAAATGCCTCATCTACTTATAGCAGGTACAACAGGCTCAGGTAAGTCGGTGGCGGTAAATACAATGATTTTATCGTTGCTCTATCGTCTAAAACCTGAGGAATGTCGTTTGATTATGATTGACCCAAAAATGCTTGAGCTTTCAGTCTATGAGGGCATACCCCACTTGCTCACACCTGTGGTGACAGACCCAATGAAGGCGGTTGTCTCCTTAAAATGGGCAGTGCGAGAAATGGATGATCGCTATCGTAAAATGGCAAAGATGGGGGTAAGAAATATTGCAGGCTATAATGCACGTATTAAAGAAGCTTTAGCTAAAGGAGAAACCCTTAGCAAGGATATCCAAACAGGCTTTGACGAAAATGGACATCCCATAACAGAATCAGTTCCGCTTGATATGGATTTAATGCCCTATATTGTGATTATTATCGATGAGGTTGCGGACTTAATGATGATGGGTGGAAAGCAAGATATTGAAATTGCAGTACAACGTTTAGCTCAAAAAGCAAGGGCAGCGGGTTTACATGTGATTATGGCAACACAACGACCCTCGGTGGATGTAATCACAGGGACGATTAAAGCAAACTTCCCAACACGGATTAGTTTTGCGGTAACCTCACGTATCGATTCTCGTACAATCTTAGGTGAACAAGGGGCTGAGCAGCTCTTAGGAATGGGTGATATGCTCTATATGGCAGGGGGCGGTAAAATTGACCGTGCTCATGGGCCTTTTGTTTCGGATGAGGAAGTTGAGGAAATAGCCAACCATATCCGCTCTCAAGGTGTACCACAATATGTATCGGCCGTGATAGAGGAAGTCAACGAAGATGGTAGTTCTGCAAATGTGAGTGGTGGTGGCAATATTTCAGATAAAGATGATTTATATGACCAAGCTTTAGCCATAGTTGTAAAAGATAATAAGGCATCAACAAGTTATATCCAAAGGCGTTTGGGCATAGGATATAACCGTGCGGCGGGGATTATTGAGCAGCTAGAGATGGATGGTGTTATATCGCCTGCTGATAGAGTTGGTCGTCGTAGTGTATTGATAGAAGACCATACAGGTTTGACGGAAGATGATGAATAGAGCAAGAGGAAAGCTTAATGAAAAATAGTGTAGTATTGAAGATATGGATTGTGGTTTTTACATTTATCGGCATATCTTTTTCGGCCTCAGCCGTAACGGCACAGCAAAAGAAAACTTTAGATTTTATTGCAAGTGAATTTAATAAGGTAACAACAGTTAAGGCTAATTTTGTTCAAACAAGTTCCCGTGGGGGGCGTGCTGAGGGGCGTGTTTTAATGAAACGCCCTGGTAGAATGCGGCTGCAATATGATAAGCCAACAAATGATGCGGCTCTTATTGTTAATTCAGGGGTTACTCTTTGGTGGGAAAATGGCGGTAAACGCAATATTCCTACAGGTAAAACCCCTATTAAAGCAATGGTGCAAAAAAACTTTAGCTTCTTTGATAAGAATATCAGAATCTTAGACTATAGTGAAAGCGGTAATAATGTAAATATCACCATGCAATGGATACCACGTCCACAAGATGGTTACTTAACAGTAACAATGACCAAAACAAAACCCGTAAGCCTTAAAGGCTGGTCCATTAGTGATGCTCAAGGTAATGTGGTCAATATTAATCTTTCAAATATTAAATTTGGTGTTACTGCTCCTAATAAATATTTTCAGGTGAGTAATCCTGTTAAATGGCCTAAATAAATATAATAACCCCCAAGCCTTCAGCAACTTGGGGGATTATTGTAACTTTAGTTATAAACAAATTAGCCAAATAATAATGTTGATAATAATGTTAAAATAACAACAAAGACTAAATTAAGCACGATGCCAACACGCATCATTGTTTTTTGGGTAACCATACCTGTACCAAAAACAATGGCATTGGGAGGCGTTGCCACAGGGAGCATAAAGGCACAAGATGCAGCTAAAGCAATAGCCAAAACAAGCATAGAAGGCTCAAAGCCCATCTCTGTACCTACCGCATAAAAGATAGGAACAAAAAGAGCCGCCGTTGCCGTGTTGGAAGAAAGCTCAGTGAGGAAAATCACAAAAAGTGTTACCGCACCGATAATCATAATAATAGGCCAACCCTCAACAAGATGAGAGAATATCTGAGCCAAATAAGTGCTTGAACCTGTTTCTTTAAGAACATTACTTAAGGCAATACCACCACCAAATAATAGCAATACACCCCAGTCAGTTCCTTTATCAATATCTCTCCAACGAACCGTACGGAAATATAATAAAGCAAAAACAGCCGAAAGAGCAATAATAGTATCAAAAGAGCCACTTACCGCCGTTAAAGGCTTAATCTGAGCCGAAAAAATCCAGCAAAAAGCAGTGATACTAAAAATAATCACGGTTAATTTGCGAGGCCATGTCCACTTAAAATCCATTTTTTCAAGCTCAATGGATTGAGAAAGCTCAGGACGAAGTAAAAAGTATAAAAGAGCAATCATCACAGGCAGTAAAATAACCACAGCAGGAATACCAAATAATAGCCATTCACCAAAGCTAATACCAAGCTGCTTTGCTGCAATACCATTAGGAGGCGAGCCAACAATAGAGCCCATACCACCAATACTTGCCGCATAAGCAACACCTAAGAGGAAGAAGGCAATCGTCCGTTTACGTTTGGCTTCGTCGCTACTTGTGAGCTGATTAACAATACCTAAAATAAGCGGTATCATCATAGCGGTTGTTGCGGTGTTACTCATCCACATAGATAAAAAGGCCGTTGCACAAAAGAGTAAAATAGCTGCAATAAACATGCGACCTTTACTGATAGTAACCACACGGTTTGCAATAAGCTTATCAATACCCTGATAGGCAAGGGCAGAGGCTAGAGCAAAGCCACCAAAGAACACCCAAATGAGAGGATTAGCAAAGCTTGCCAGACTTTGAGTTACGCCAGATACACCAAAAAGTGAAGATAAAATGGGAACCAGCAATGCCGTTGCGGCTAAAGGCATAGCCTCAGTAAGCCATAAAAAGGCAATACAGGTAAAAATAGCAATGCCAAGGGTAATTTTAGCTGCATCTAAGTCAGGGTTATCTGCAACATTAGGTTTAAAAAATAACATAATCAAGGCCATAACAACAAAAGCAGCAAATACAAGCCATGTTCGTTGTCTTTTAAATACAGGGGCAAACATTTCTGTATCTAAATCTTCGGTTGGGTAATGGCCGTGAATATAATAAGAGGCCTTAGTGGGGTCTGCATAGACATCCTCATTATGGTCGGCATCTTTTTGTGGGGGATTGTATCTCTTATCTTCCATGGAAACTCCTAATATTTTAAAGTAAATCTCTCTTTTTCATTGTAATTACATATAGTTAAAGGTGTAATATGCAAGTATATGTCCATAAAGTTAACATGAGGAAACGATAAGAACAATATTTTTTTAATATTTAATGACGACTCGAGCATTCTTTATAAAAATTTTCAACTGATATTGAAAAAACACTTATTGTATCCTTTCTGAAATTTTGGCATGATAAAGTTCTTTGAATAAGAATAATAAAGGTTATAAAATATGCAATCTTATCAAACAAACCCCGATGAGCTAGGCCGCTTTGGTGAATATGGTGGTCGCTTTGTGGCCGAAACTTTAATGCCATTAATTAAAGAGCTAGAAGCCGCATGGAATGAGGCAAAAACAGATGAAAGTTTTTGGGCTGAATATCGCCATCTTTGTACCCATTATGTGGGAAGACCAAGCCCTTTATGGCATGCCAAAAGACTAAGCTCAGAGATTGGTGGGGCTCAAATTTGGTTTAAACGAGAAGATTGTAATCATACAGGAGCTCATAAAATCAATAATGTTTTAGGGCAGATTTTATTGGCTCGTCGTATGGGAAAAAAACGTATCATTGCCGAAACAGGTGCAGGTCAGCATGGTGTAGCAACCGCAACAGTTTGTGCACTATTCGAGCATCCTTGCGTGGTTTATATGGGAGCTTTAGATGTGGAGCGACAAAAACCCAATGTATTTAGAATGAATGCTTTAGGGGCTGAGGTTGTTCCTGTAACATCAGGAAATCAAACACTAAAAGATGCTCTCAACGAGGCTTTAAGAGATTGGGTGAGCCATGTAGATGATACTTTTTATATTATTGGCACGGTTGCAGGACCACACCCTTATCCAGAAATGGTACGAGAATTCCACCGCATTATTGGTCAAGAAACAAAGGAGCAATTTGCCGCTCAAAATAATGGAAACTTACCTAACAGTCTTGTGGCTTGTGTGGGTGGTGGCTCAAATGCCATTGGCTTATTTTATGACTTTTTAGATGAAAAAGATATACGTATTGTTGGCATAGAGCCTGCAGGAAAAGGTATTGAGACGGGTGAACATGCGGCATCGCTGGGTGAGGGTTCTGCAGGGGTGCTTCATGGTAATCGGACTTATCTTATTCAAGATGAAGATGGGCAAATTATTGAACCATGGTCCATATCAGCAGGGCTTGATTACCCTGGTGTAGGGCCAGAACATTCATGGCTTAAAGACCAAAAGCGTGTGGAATATCTGAATGTAACAGATGAGGAAGCCTTGCAGGCTTTTGAGGCTTGTACAAAATGGGAGGGAATCATCCCTGCATTAGAAAGCTCCCATGCTATTGCTTGGGCAATGAAAGAGGCCAAGAATCTTCCGCAAAGCCATCATATGGTGGTGAATATGTCTGGCCGCGGGGATAAAGATATGGCAACCTTTGCCAAGTGGAAGGGAGTGAATTTATAATGACACGTATTGCTAAAAAGCTTGAACAAACGCAAAAGGAAGGGCGGGCAGCTCTTGTGAGCTATATTATGGCAGGAGATCCTAATTTAGCGGATTCGGCAAAAATTTTAGATATGCTTCCCCAAGCAGGTGTGGATATGATTGAGCTAGGTATGCCTTTTACAGACCCTGTTGCAGATGGTCCTGTTATCCAGCTTGCAGGCCAGCGTGCGATAGCTGCAGGAACAAATATTGATGCTATATTTCACCTTGTGGAAGACTTCCGTAAAAAGGATAATGAAACCCCCATTATTCTTATGGGCTATTATAATCCTGTGCATCATTATGGGCAAATACGCTTTTTAGAAAAAGCCAAAACGATAGGTATTGATGGCTTTATTATTGTGGATTTACCTTTGGAAGAAAAAGAGCAGTTTCAAATACCTGCTCAGCAGATGGGGCTAGATTTTATATCGTTGATTACGCCAGCAACTCCTAATGAGCGTATCGCACAAATTGGTAATAATGCTTCAGGATTTTTATATTATGTGTCAATTACAGGCGTTACGGGTACAAAATCAGCGAAGCAATCGGATCTTGAGGCGGCAATAAAGCGTATAAAAGCAAATTGTCAATTGCCTATTGCTATCGGATTTGGTATTAATGAGCCTTTAAAGGCAAAGCAAGCAGGCAAAATTGCCAATGCAGTTGTGGTAGGCTCAGCCATTGTAGGAAAAATAGCTCAAGCGACTGAAAAGCCAATGGATACTGTTATGCAAGATGTTAAAAGCTTTGTATCATCTTTAAGTCAAGCTCTTAGAGATTAGTTAGTTTAAGGAGTTTACGGTTATGAACTGGATACGCAATTATGTACGCCCAACACTTCGGAGCTTAGTCGGAAGCAGCAAGGATGTTCCTGATAACCTATGGGGTAAATGCCCCAGTTGCGAGCAAATGCTTTTTCATAAAGACCTAGAAAAAAACATTAAGGTTTGTCCAAAATGTGATTATCATATGCGGCTGAATGCTCCTGAACGTATTGCTTTGCTTTTTGATAAAGATGCTTTTGAGATTATCGAAACCCCGAAAGCACCCCATGACCCTCTAAAATTTAAAGATAGTAAATCTTATCCCTCACGGATAAAAGCGGCACGCAATAAAACCAAAAGAGAAGATGCTATTGTTGTAGCTAAAGGCTCTATTGGAGGGGTACAAGCAGTTGTTGCGGCTTTTGACTTTGATTATATGGGTGGCTCTATGGGCATTGCGGTAGGTGAGGCTTTGGTTAAGGCTGCAGAAGTTGCTATGACAAGCAAAGTCCCTTTTATTGCTATACCTGCATCAGGAGGAGCTCGCATGCAAGAGGGTATTTTATCGCTCATGCAAATGGCACGCTCAACCGTTGCTGTCGAAAAACTCAAAGAGGCAGGCTTACCTTATATTGTTGTCCTCACAGACCCAACAACGGGGGGAGTTACGGCATCCTTTGCTATGTTGGGTGATATCCACTTAGCAGAAGAGGGTAGCTTAATCGGCTTTGCAGGCCAACGGGTTATTGAGCAAACAGTGCGTGAAAAACTTCCAGAAGGTTTCCAACGTGCAGAATATTTATACGACCATGGTATGGTGGATCGTGTTGTTCATCGTCACCAGCTCAAAAAAGAGCTTGCTGATATACTCACTTTACTTATGGCTGGATATAATGGCAAGGAAGTAACAGAAATGCCACAAGTTCAAGTCATTAAAGAAATTGTTGAGGAAAATACAGCCAAAGCGAAAGCAGAAACCCATACAGAGCAAGCAGAAGTAAGTGAACAAGAGCCGCAAAAATAACAAATGTCTCATATTCACCAGTTATTAGATGAGCTGACAAAGTTGCATCCTAAGGTTATTGATTTATCTTTGGAGCGTTTGCAAGCCTTGCTTAAAAGATTAGGCAATCCCCATCAAAAATTACCCCCTATTATTCATATAGCAGGGACAAATGGTAAAGGAAGCACACAGGCTTTTTTAAAGGCAATATTGCAAGCCCATGGTAAAAAAGTACATGCTTACACATCGCCCCATTTAGTCCATTTTAATGAGCGAATAGAGCTTTGTGGTCAAGCGATTAGTAATGATGATTTAAGCAAACTTATTTTAGAAGTTCAGGCAAAAAATAATGGTGAGCCTATTACCTTTTTTGAGGTAACAACCGCCATTGCTTTTTTGGCTTTTAGCCGTATAAAGGCGGATTATTTATTATTAGAAGTCGGTTTAGGAGGCCGCTTTGATGCAACCAATGTGGTGGAGCAAAGTTTAGCAACAGCAATCACTCCCATATCTGTAGATCATCAAGAATTTTTAGGCTCGGATATTGTTAAAATTGCTTCAGAAAAAGCAGGCATATTTAAAAAAGACACGCCTAGCTATTGGGCTTGGCAGCAAAAAAATGTTTATGCAGAGCTTGTTCACCAAGCTCAACAAGCTCAATGCCCCTACAAATATGAAACAATGGATTGGTCAATCACAGATAATATTTGGCAAATGGATGAAGCCTCACTTTGTCTTAAAGATTTATCTCTTAAAGGCCAACATCAACAACAAAATGCAGCCCTTGCTTTAAGCTTACTCCATGATATTTTAGGGGCTGAATTCTCTATTCAAAAAGCAAAAAAGGCTCTAAAAGATACTATCTGGCCTGCAAGGTTGCAAAATATAAAAGAGGGATATTATAAAGAAATAATTCCTCAGCATGATTTATGGCTTGATGGGGCTCATAACCCCCATGGAGCTCAGATATTGGCTCAATATGTAAAAGAAAATTGGACCAATAAGCCTGTGTATCTTATTTTGGGTATGTTGAATAATCGTGATGTATCCCAATGGCTTATACCTTTTGATGGCTTGATTACAGAAGCTCTTAGTCTTCCCTTAACCTCTACACCTAATGGTCACAAGCCCGGATTTTTAAAAGAGGTTTTAAACCAGCATCATATAAAATCAACAGCTTTTAGCGATATGCGATCAGCCTTTAAATATTTATCGGATAAACCTGAAGCCTATGTCCTTATGGCTGGCTCTCTTTATATGATTGGCAGCTTTTTAGAACAAAATTAGTTGCCCCCTAACATCTATTACCTCTTAAGTTCTAGAAGCATTCGAAAATACCTATTGCATTATTCCTATTATATGCTAGTGTAGTAAAAAGAAGAAAAACGAGACAAAACGTATCAAAAATTATAATAATAAAATATCGTGGAGGTAATATGTCAGAAAATACTACAAATAAAGGTGATCGATATTGGCAGGCTAATTTACGGTTACTTGTCGGTTGTATAGTCGTTTGGTTTATTGTTTCAATTGGGTTTGGAATTATATTTAAAGATATTTTGGATAATATTCGTATCGGTGGAGCAGGCCTAGGTTTTTGGTTTGCTCAGCAAGGAGCCATTTATTCCTTTTTACTTATTATTATTTTTTATGCATGGCGGATGGGTAAGATAGAAAAAGAATTTCATGTGGAAGAACAAGAATATCATATCCCTGATGATGAATTTGAGAATGCAAAAGAATAAGGAGAGGAATAATGGATTTAAGAATTTTAACATATTTGATTGTGGGAGCAACTTTTGCTCTATATATCGGCATTGCGATTTGGATGCGTGCGGGTAGCACCAAGGAATTTTATGTAGCCAACGAAAGTGTGCATCCTGTATTAAACGGAATGGCTACGGCGGCGGATTGGATGAGTGCAGCATCATTTATCTCTATGGCGGGAATGATTGCCTTTTCAGGCTATGATGCTTCGGCATATCTTATGGGATGGACAGGCGGCTTTGTACTTTTAGCTTTATTATTAGCTCCTTACTTAAGAAAATTTGGTCGCTTTACAGTTTCAGAATTTATTGGTGATCGCTTTTATTCACAAACGGCAAGACTTGTTGCCGTTATTTGTTTGATTGTTGCTTCGATTACCTATGTGATTGGTCAAATGAAGGGCGTGGGTGTGGCTTTTTCTCGCTTTATGGAAGTGAATTATGAGGTCGGCTTGGCTATTGGTATTTCTATTGTGCTTATCTATGCAGTGATGGGTGGTATGAAAGGGATTACCTATACACAAATTGCCCAATATTGTATTTTGATTTTTGCTTATACTGTACCAGCAATTTTTATATCGATGCAACTTACAGGACATTTCTTTCCGCAAACAGGTTTATTTGCATCACTAAAAGGTGATAGCACTTATATGTTGCAAAAGCTGAATTTGATACTGAATGATTTGGGCTTTTCACCCTATACGGAGGCAAAGACTTCCAAGCTGAATATTGCGTTTTTGACAATCTCTCTTATGATTGGTACAGCAGGGCTTCCTCATGTGATTATGCGTTTCTTTACCGTACCTAAGGTAAAAGATGCACGTTCATCAGTGGGTTGGGCTTTACTCTTTATCGCCATACTTTACACAACAGCTCCTGCGGTTGGTGCGATGTCTTTCTTTAACTTTACTCATACAATTCAAACAGAAGATGTAGGTGGTGCAGATAGTAATCTGGTTTATGATGAGCGGCCTCAATGGTTTAAAAATTGGGAGACAACAGGCCTTTTAGCCCATGAAGATAAAAATGGCGATGGACGTATTCAATATTATAACGATAAAAATCCAGACTTTGCTCAAAAGGCAGAAGCTTATGGCTGGAAAGGCAATGAGATGGTTAAACTTGATAGAGATATCATGGTGTTAGCTAATCCTGAGATTGCAAGATTGCCTAACTGGGTAATAGCTTTGATTGCTGCAGGTGGTTTAGCGGCGGCTCTTTCGACGGCTGCAGGGCTGCTTATGGCAATATCTTCGGCAGTTTCTCACGACTTACTCAAAGGGATTATTGCTCCGAATATTTCTGAAAAACATGAGCTTTTAGCGGCTCGTCTCTCTATGGGGGCAGCAACACTTGTTGCAGGCTGGTTAGGCTTAAATCCTCCAGGATTTGCGGCTCAAGTGGTTGCACTTGCTTTTGGCTTGGCTGCGGCTTCGATCTTCCCAGTGTTGATGATGGGTATCTTTGTTAAAAGGATTAACCGTGAGGGGGCGATTGCAGGGATGCTTGCAGGGCTTATTTCTACCTTGGTTTACATCTTTACCTATAAAGGTTGGTTCTTTATTCATGGGGCAAATATGCTTCCTGATACACCAGAATATTGGTTATTTGGCATAGCACCAGGAAGTTTTGGTTTTGTTGGTTGTTTAATTAATGTTGCGGTTGCTTATACGGTTTCATCTTTTACACCAGAAACACCAAAAGAAATCCAAGACTTAGTGGATAATATTCGTAAGCCATAAGCCTAAAAAATAATAAAAAAAGAATAGTCTGTACTTTAAAGAGCCAAATTCTGGCTCTTTTCTTTTTGTTAAGATTTTGTTTGTTAGCAATATATTAATCTTTTTGGTATAGTCTTAAAAATAATTTATAGATGTTGTCAGTTGAAAAGGAACTGGAAAAGATGGCTTTAGAATTAGATATGCCAGAAAAAGGCAATTCAGATATCGTAGATAACCAAGGCGGTATGGCCAAAGCTCCTCGTATTTTAGTATTAGGTGTGGGTGGTGCAGGATGTAATGCGGTGAATAATATGCTGCGTCCTGATTCACATTATGATCAAAATAGCTTAGAGTTTGTTGTTGCTAATTGTGATGCTCAATCATTAGAGCAATCTATTTGCGAAAAGAAGTTACAATTAGGTGAGGAAACAACCAATGGTCTTGGGGCAGGTTCTAATCCAGAAATGGGGCAGGCGGCTGCGGTTGAATCTGCGGATACTATTCGTAAGCAACTTGAAGATGTGAATATGCTCTTTATTACGGCAGGCATGGGGGGCGGTACAGGTACGGGAGCATCTCCAGAAATTGCCCGAATAGCAAAAGAGCTGGGTATCCTAACCGTTGCCGTTGTGACACGTCCTTTTGACTTTGAGGGAACACAGCGAGCTCAAATTGCCGAAGCAGGCATTAAAGAGCTGGAAAATGTTGTTGATAGTTTGATTGTTGTCCCTAACCAAAATCTCTTTTTAGTGGCCGATGAGAGTACAAGTTTTTCCGATGCATTTTTAATTGCGGACCAAGTTTTAGCTCAAGGTGTTTGGGGTATTACAAGCCTTATGGTTCGCCCTGGTTTGGTTAACCTAGATTTTAATGATGTCCGAACAGCGATGCATCAAGGTGGACGTGCGATGTTGGGTACAGGTGAGGCCGAAGGTGATAATCGTGCGATGGAAGCTGCACGGGCTGCGATTGCTAATCCTCTTTTAGAAACAGCAACTTTAGAAGGTGCAAAATATGTACTGATTAATATTACAGGTGCTAAGTTAGGCTTATTTGAAGTTGAGCAAGCCTTTAGACATATTCGTGAGCAGGTTGGACCAGATGCAACCATTAACTATGGTGCGGCTATCGATAATGACCTAGATGGTAAAATGCGTGTGCTTGTGGTTGCAACAGGCGTGGATGCTTCTAAGATTCAATCACGTAAACTACAACAAAAACCACAAAGACCTAATGTTATCCGCTCTGCAGCCGAAGCTAGCCATACTCAAGAGACCACACAAGAACATACAGCTCATGCGAGTGCTCATCCACGTAATGTTGAAGCTCCTGTGGCATCAAAAGAACCACAAAGAGAAGCTGCTGCAGATGTATTTGTTCCAGAACAACCGATTACAAACCGAGCCGTTGAAGATAGCAATGTTGAATTGCCAAATGTTGATGAGCAGGATGAAAATGTAGCGGAAAGTCGTACAAGAAAATTATTCGATTTGGCAACACGTAATAATAATCGTAAAGAAGAAGATGATGATCTCCCTGAATGGTTTCGTAATAATGACTAGCTAGCCATTCCTTTTAAACTCAGTATAGAGCAAGTTGTTGATTTTATTCAATCTTCTTGCTCTTTTTTTATCCTGATAAAGTGTAACAATTATTAACAATGATTGATTTTTCTTCTTGTGTAAAGATGGCTATACTGTAAATACTAAAAAAGTATAATAAGATTAAGGACATTAGTCAGTATGCCATATATTTTACAAAAAACAATCGCCAAGAAAGTAACCACAAAAGGTATTGCGTTACATTCGGGTGTTTCTGTTACATTATCTTTAAGTCCTGCGGCTGCAAATACAGGCATATTATTCCGCCGCACCGATGTTCCAAATAGCGAAGCCGATATTATTCTAACGCCACAAACAATTGCAGATACAAGACTTTGCACTGTTGTTGCCAACGAATATGGCCATAGAGTTATGACGATTGAGCATTTAATGGCAGCTTTAGCCGCACAGTCGATTGATAACGTGATTGTGGAGGTTTCTGCTATGGAAATTCCTGCAATGGATGGCTCGGCTGATTTATTTATGGATTTTATTGGTGAAGCAGGTATTAAGGAGCTTAGCACTCCTCGCAAGATGATTAAGATTTTGAAACCTATACGTGTAGAAGATGCAGGGCGTATTGCAGAGCTTAAGCCCTCAGAAAAACCACGTTTTGGCTTAGAGATTGACTTTGAATCAAAAGCCATTGGCAATCAGTTTTTTGAAATTGATATGATTGGTGATAATTTTGGTCAAAAGATTGCAGGGGCAAGAACTTTTGGCTTTGTTCAGGATTTAGAATTACTTCGTAAAAATGGCCTTGCTTTGGGTGGTTCTTTGGATAATGCGGTTGTTCTAGATGGTGATCGTATCTTAAATACAGAGCCACTACGTTACGAAAATGAGTTTGTGCGTCATAAAATTTTAGATGCTGTTGGGGACTTATTTGTTTGTGGCAAACATATTATGGGTTCGTACTATGGTTATAAGAGCGGTCATGAAATGAATAATAAACTTTTACGGGCTTTATTTGCCGATGAGAGTCAATATGAAATAATCAATGCCCCAAAAGCGTTCGATTTGCTCTTTAGAGACAAAAAACAGAAGAAAATATGGCAAGAAAATCAGATTTCTATCGCTATTTGAAAGCAAAAAACAAAATAATTGATTTTATTCATGATAAATGCTTCCATTTCTTTCCATAAAGGTGTAAATTATATGGCATCTATGATTTTATAGGTGCCATATCTGTTATTTAAGGCAAAGAGGTCAATTGTGCGGATAAGACAAATAATAATAGCAACTATCATCTTAGCTTCGCTTTCTGCTTGTGGTGGAAAGAACTTTTTTAGTACAGCCACAAAGCAAGAGGCAATCACGCCCGAAAACACAGCGACTAAAGATACAGGTGAACCCGTTGTATCGGCAAAGCAAATTTTTAATCTTGCGGAAGCGGAAGTTGCCAAAAAAGATTATGCTAAAGGGCTCAAATATTATAACGAGGTTATTCGTTTGTACCCTGGTTCAGACTATGCAACTCAAGCGACCCTTAAATCAGCTTGGGCTCAGTATAAAATGGGCAAGCATGACCAAGCCTTAGAAACTATTCAGCGTTATACGGTTCGTTATCCAAATAGTCAGTATCTTGATTATGCTTATTGGCTCACAGGGCTTATTTATTTTGAGCGTATGCCAAGCCCACAACGCGACCAACATAATACATTAAATGCCATGAAATACTTTAAGACGGTTCAAGAAAATTGGCCGAATAGCGAATATGCAAAAGATGCTCGTGTAAAAATGGATATTTTGATTGATCAGCTCGCTGCTAAAGAGATGGATATTGGTCGTCAATATATTAAAAAGCAAAATTATACAGCCGCCATTAACCGTTTTCAGTATGTGGTGAAAGAATATGAAACATCATCGCATACAGCCGAGGCTCTTTATCGCCAAGTTGAGGCCTATACAGCTCTTGGTCTTAAGGATGAGGCCACACGCATGGCTCAGGTTTTAGGTCATAACTATCCTAATTCTAAATGGTATAATTACGCTTACAAAGTCGTTAATGGACAAAAGGTTAGTGAATCTCGCTTCCGTAATCCGTTCCGAAAGAATAAATAGTTAGGGAGCAAGATGTTAAGCCGGCTATCCATCCGGAATATTGTTCTTGCTAAAGAGCTTGATTTAGAGTTCTTTAATGGCTTATGTGTGCTTACAGGAGAAACAGGAGCAGGAAAGTCCGTTCTGCTTGATAGCCTTAATTTAGCTCTAGGTAAACGTGCAGAAAGTCGCCTTGTACGTGCAGGGGAGGAAGAAGCCGAAGTCTATGCCGAATTTGACCTACCGCAGCATCACCCTATTTATGAAAAATTAGAAGAATTAGAACTTGCCCAAAAAGGTGAGCCGCTGATATTTCGTCGTAAGCTTACCAAAGATGGAGGCTCAAAAGCTTGGCTTAATCAACGCCCTGTTTCGGTAAATATTTTAAAATCTATTGGTAGTAGCCTGCTAGAATTTCATGGGCAATTTGATACTCAAAAGCTTTTAGATGCTTCCGTGCATCCTTATTATTTGGATAAATATGGTCAGCATGAGGCTCTTGTTGCAATGGTGAAAAATGCTTGGAAAGATTGGCAACAAGCTAAAAAGAATTTAAGTGTGGCTTTAGAGGAAGTCAAGCAGCAGCAGCGAGATGAGGATTTTATCCGCTTTGCTGTTAATGAGCTAGAAAATCTTAAGCCGCAAAAAGGGGAAGAAGAGCAGCTGACAGAGCAACGCCAGTTGATGAAAGCAGCCCATGAGGTTATGGGTATATTTCATGAGGTTGATGCTTATATGGAAGGAGAAAATGGCATATTAAGCCATGTTCGCCATATGCAGCGAAGTCTTGAGCGTGCCAATAATAAGCTTGATGGTAAGTTAGAGCCGCTGATGGCTTTGCTTGATGAGCTTGGTATTAAGAGCGATGATATTCTTTGTGAACTTCAAGAGCAGCAAAAGCAGTTTGACTTTAGCGAATATGATTTAGAAAAGTTAGAAGACCGCCTGTTTGGGTTGCGAGCCGCCGTGCGAAAATATGGTGTGCCTATGGATGACTTATCAGATAAACTAATGGAATTTCAGCAAAGTTTACATTTGATTGATGATAGTGAAGGGGCTATAAAAGATTTAGAAACCCAGTTGGCTCAAGCCAAGGAAAACTATATTAGAGCCAGTCAAAAGCTCTCAGAAGCACGTATAAAATCAGCCCAAAAATTAGATAAGGCTTTAAATGCCGAGCTTGTACCATTACATTTAGATAAGGCTCAGTTTAAAACCCTGATAGAGCCGTTAGATGAAAATCATTGGCATAGCGAGGGATGTGAGTATATTGAGTTTCAGGTAGCAACTCATAAAGGAGCGAAAGCTGATACTATAGGAAAAATTGCCTCAGGTGGTGAACTTGCTCGTTTTACTTTGGCTTTACGGATTGTTTTAGCAGGGGTTGATAATATCTTAACCTTGGTTTTAGATGAGGCGGATGCAGGTATATCAGGACGAATTGCCGATGCGATGGGGCAAAGATTAAGCCTTTTAAGTCAAGATTTACAATTGCTGGTTATTACCCATTCACCACAAGTAGCGGCCTGTGGATTGCATCATTGGCAAGTTTATAAAAGTGAGGATAAGCAAGGCGTTATCTCGCAAGTTAGTAAGCTTAATGATAAGCAACGTCAGGAGGCAATTGCTGCAATGCTTGCAGGTAAAGAAATTACGGATGAGGCAAGGGCTGCAGCAAAAAAATTATTACAATCATAAAGTTACGGATATAAAAATGATAAAAACACCTTATATAAATATAGATATTCAAGATTTATCCGAACATGAGGCAAGTGAGGAGCTTGCTTTTATTGCCCAAATCATGGCCGATTATGATAAGGCTTATTATCAAAAAGATGCCCCTTTGGTGGATGATGCCACCTATGATGCGTATCGTGCAAGAAACATAGCCATAGAGGCAAAATATCCTGAACTTATTCGCCAAGATAGCCCGTCTTTAAGGGTAGGGGCTAAACCTATTGATGGTTTTGAAAAAGTTACTCATCAGCAGGCGATGCTTTCGTTAGCGAATGCATTTAGTAGCGAGGATGTTGCAGATTTTATTGAGCGGGCAAAACGGTTTTTGGCTTTAAGTCATAATGAGCCGATAGAGATTGTAATAGAGCCAAAGATGGATGGGCTTTCCCTTTGTTTACGTTACGAAAATGGTTATTTAGTCCAAGCGGCCACAAGGGGAGATGGGAGTGTGGGAGAGAATGTAACAGAGAATGTTCGAACCATAAAATCCATACCACTTTTTATTAAAGATGCTCCAGAAGTTTTAGAGGTTCGGGGCGAAGTCTATATGCCTAAAGCAAGTTTTGATGCCCTTAACCAAAGGCAAGAAGCCAAAGGTAAAAAGCTTTTTGCTAATCCAAGAAATGCCGCTGCAGGCTCATTGAGACAATTGGATAGTCGTATTACAGCCAAGCGTGATTTGGCTTTTCAGGCTTTTGGTGTTGGAGAGCTGAGCCACCCCATTGCTACAGACTGGTGGGGGATATTACAATGGTTAGGTGATAAGGGCTTTCCTGTAAATGGCTTAAGTAAAAAATGTCAGAACCATCAGGAGGTTATGCAGGCTTACGAGCAAATAGAGCAAATGCGAGCAAGCTTAGATTATGATATTGATGGGGTTGTTTATAAAGTTAACCGTTTGGATTGGCAAGAGCGTTTAGGCCATATTGCCCGCTCACCTCGCTGGGCTATTGCCCATAAATTTGCTGCAGAACAAGCTCAAACCCATGTAGAAAAAATTGAGTTTCAGGTTGGTCGTACAGGTGTATTAACACCCGTAGCTCACTTAAGCCCCGTTACAGTTGGTGGTGTTGTTGTTCGTAGGGCAACTTTGCATAATATGGACGAAATTGCTCGCCTTGATATCCGTCAAGGTGATGATGTAATTATTCAACGAGCAGGTGATGTTATTCCGCAAGTGGTTGAAGTTATTAAGGATAGCAAGCATCAGAGCCGCCCAAAAATTGAAATGCCGCAACATTGCCCTGTTTGCCATAGTATGGTTGAGCAAGTTGAAGACCAAGTCGCCATATGTTGCACAGGGGGCGTATATTGTGAGGTGCAGCGATTACAGAAATTGCGATATTTTGTCTCTAAATCGGCCTTTAATATTGATGGGCTTGGTATTCGTCAGCTAGAGCAATTTATTGCCAAAGAATATATTAAAAATCCTGCGGATATCTTTACTCTTAAGCAATATCAAGAGGATATTCGAAGATGGAAAGGTTGGGGAAGCCGCTCAGTAGATAATCTTTTAGCCGCTATAGAAGAGCGGAGAAGTATCAGCCTAGAGCGATTTATTATTGGTTTTGGTATTCCTAATATCGGTACGCAAAATGCCAAGGCCTTGGCTAAATATTTTGCCTCGCTCGCAGCCTTTGATGAGGCTATGGATTTACTGATTGCAGGTGATGAAAAAACCATAGAACAAGTTAAAGAAATTGATGGGGTGGGGGATGTAATTGTTGCGGCTCTTATTCGCTTTTTTAGTGAGCCACATAATAAGGAATGGATTGCAAAACTTAAAAATGAGATTATAATTCAAGACTATATTCTTGATGTAAGTGATAATCCGTTTAATGGCAACACCCTTGTTTTTACAGGAAGCTTGGCAAAAATAAAACGCCGTGAAGCCACATTAATGGCCGAAGCTTTAGGGGCAAAGGTGAGTAGTTCGGTTAGTGAAAAAACCGACTATGTTATTGTGGGAGAAAATGCAGGCTCTAAGGCTAAAAAGGCAAAAGAATTAGGGGTTAAGATTTTATCGGAAGATGAATTTTTAGCCATAGCAAAGCAGGATGCTTCAACCCTATCTTCTGAGGAAAATAAGCCAATAAGCCATACCCAAGGAGAGCTTTTTTAGCAAAATAGAGGGAGGAAAATAATGGATATAAAAAAGCCAATTGTTAAAATTATTGAGCGAAAACAAGAACGTTTCTCTCTTAAAGGTCGTTCAGCCCTTTTAATCGATTCAGGTTTGGGCTTGCTTTCGGTTGCTCGAGCCATTCACCAGACTTATCCTGAGATTAAACTTTTTGCCTTATCAGACCATGAGGGATTTCCTTGGGGGCCCAGAAAAAACAATGACTTAATCACTCGTTGTTTAAACCTTGTAGAAAAAGGCTTAAAAGAAACACAAGCCGAAGCCGTTGTTATTGCTTGTAATACAGCCACGACTGTTGCTTTAGAAGAACTTCGAGACCATTTCGATGTGCCTATTGTTGGGGTTATTCCTGGAGTAAAGCCTGCAGCCCATATGACTAAAACAGGCAATATTGGTGTGCTTGCGACCGAGGGAACCATAGAGCGTATGGCTCTTGATGAGCTAATTAGCGAGTTTGCAGCGGATTGCAAGGTGGTTAAGGTGGGCTCTCACAATCTTGCGGCTATGGCGGAAGATAAGCTACAGGGCAAGCTCCTTGATTATGATATTATAGAGCAAAATTTGCAGGCCTTTAAGGAGCAAGAAGTTGATGTTGTTACTTTAGGTTGTACCCATTATCCACTCTTATTAGAGGAGCTTAAGATTGCTTCTGAGGGGAAAATTCACTTTTTAGATTCAGGTTTTGCCGTCGCCAGACAGCTTGCAAGAAGGCTTGCGGAAATACGGCCAAAATTAAGTGCTTTAGAGCCTTGTCTTTATTATACAGGAGATGCTTATCATCTTGATAAACAACGATTAAAAGAGTTTGGTCTTGAGGATATAAAGCCTCTTTTTTAAGGTGAATAATAGATATTAGACAACCAACCATTTTTAACCAGTTTTATCCAAATTTATCCAGTTTTTGCCCATTTATACCCATTTTTGTCCAATTTTATCCATTTATTGGCAAGAAAAATCAGATGGTGGAGATGCAAAAAGCCATCTTCTTTATGGCAAAGATTGGCAAAAAGAGGATTTAAACAGGAAAATTTTGGACAAATTTGGACAAAAAGTGGATAAATTTGGATAAAATGGGTAAAATATTTTCGGCCACTAAAGCTCAACTTTTTTAAAGCAAGTTTTAGCAGCCGAAGAGTTATCGTCAAAGGCTTTATATTACCAGCTTACGCGAATACCAATATCGCCACTAACAGCATCATAATCATTAAAATCGGATGAATATCCAATATTACCATAGGCTTGTATCATATTATTGATATTAGCCGTTAAGCCCAGTTTACCTTCCATTGCGGTACTATATTCATGGGATAAAAAGTCAACATCGGCATAGGTTACTTTTGGCTCTTTGCTGAATTCGTGAACAACACCTAAATAAGCCCAAGGCTTAATTTCGCCACGAGTTATTTCGAAGTTTTTCTCCACACGCAGTCCTGTACGAGCTGCAATATATGTATGATTTTCAAAGGCAATATCGTTGTAGCCATCGTTAAAATTATTCCAGTGAACATGGGCAATCTTCACTTGAGCTTGAGGCTCAATTGCCCAGTCTTTGGCTAAGTCTAAACGGTGACCAACTTCTACAGAACCCGCAATGGTATAGCCTTTAGATGTGCTATGTAAACCAGCGGCATCAATATCAGCCGAAAGTCCCATATACTCACCAACCACATCCACGTAAGTCCCTGCAGTATTAAAGAATGTTGCATAAGCTCCAATGGACCATGTACTCATATCAATATGCGAACGCTCGCTCGCATCATGGCTTTCGCCTTGGCCAGAGGTTTCAAACGAGCCTGTTTTATAACCACCGAATATACCAGCATAAATATCCATGTTAGAAGCAATATCGAACTTTTTATCCATACCCGCAGCAAAGCCGCCATAAGTCCCTGAAACATCAAAGCTATGGAGAGGCTCATAAGAGAAATGGTCCATTGTACCTTTGAGCCAACCGTTGATGCGGCTATCGTCAAAGCCGATTAAGTTATGCCATTGTGTACCCAAATTAGTTTTGATATTAGAGCTTCCTGAGCCAACCCAGCCATTATAATTTCTAAGTTCACCAAGGCGAATATGCATGCTATTAAGTTCGCTCATCACAACCTCACGACCAATGGTAGGAAGTGATGTATAAGCAGGAACTTCCGCAAGAACTTCAGGGGTTTCACTGCCGCCATTATCAGTATCGCCACCATCAGTGCCGCCATTATCAGTATCGCCACCATCAGTATCGCCACCATCAGGGTCTATAGGGTCAACAGTAGGTGGTGTTATGGGTGGTGGTAATACATTTTTCTTGGTTGTAATTACCCAGTCACTACCGCTTGTTTTAAAATTCCATACATAAGGAGAGCCTGTAAAACGAGCCTTATTGGTTTGGCCATTATATTGATTTTCCTCAGCTAAAATGAACTTTTCATCGGATTTATCACTATCACCTTTAATCAGTGTAATCACGCCGCCGTCACCACCTTGGTCTATATTTTTAATGGCAACATAAGCATCACCAGAAAGCTTGCCACCAACCACAACTTTATCAGCCGCTAGGTCTTTTAGGTCAGCATCAAGCCGTATTGTACCGCTTAAATAGGCATCGCCCGCAATATTTAATGTACCAGTTGAAGCATTATTATTGAGGTTAATAGTCCCTTTATTATAGAGGCTTTTGAGGCTATAATTTGATTTTTGCGTAAAGTTACCTGTAGCTTCATCGCCCACATAAAGCCCATAAGATGTTAAATTACCTGCGGCATTAAGTGTACCTGTCTCTAGGCCAATATTCTCAAAACCTGTGATGCGGTCATCCAGATATTCGTTATAATCACCATTGGTTGCATAGCCATGAGTAGCATTTAAAAGCTGCTTTTCGTTACCTGTAAATGTATAAAGGGCAAAGGTATCGCTGCTACCAGCACCAAGAGCCACCGTGCCATTAAGCTGTGTATTTTGGGTATCTAACACAAAAATATCATTACCTGCATCAAGGTCAACCTCGCCATTAATATAGCTATTGCCTGCAATGGAGATATAGTTATTTTGGCTATCCCCTTTTATTACAGGTGTGTCCGACTTTAAGCCGCCGCCATTAAAGTAAGTATCGGTTGCACTAACCTTTTTGGTTGTTTTAAGCTCTAAGGCGGTTTTGTAAGCATTAAGCGAGCTATTACTAATCGTGAATTCATCTGTACCATTTAAGGTAACAACGCCGCTTGCACTACCCACACCATTGACAATTTTATCTTCTATAGCGGTTTCGGATGTATAGACTTTATAGGAATCTGTACTACCAACAAGAGCAGTATTTACAGTTGTTTTACCGTCAATGGTTGCGGATGTTCCTTGCCTGATACTCACAACATTACCATCTTCATCAATCTTAACATAGGTGCCATAATTATTGGTTGCAGCATATTCGCTTTCTTTATCGGTAACGGTAATTTTTCCTGTATCCGCATCATAATCATCAAATGATACTGTACCATAAATTTGCTGGCCAGCAAGAACACCATAGTTATTATATGTTATATTACTAGGATTTTGAGCTTCAATAGCCGAAAAACGCCCCATAATAGAGCCTGTATTTGTTGATTGGGTGGCCAGACCTGTAAAAGAAACACCATTGCCTGAGGAGGTGAATGTTAGATAGTTATTTGTATCTTCTATTTTAGGTATATCTAAATCTACATAACTTGCTGCGGTTCCACTATTACTTTTCACATCGCCCTGAAGAGCGTTAAATGATGAATTAATGTATAGACTTTGTGATCCAAAGCTACTCGCTGAAGACAGTAAGTCTGAGGCCTCCAATTTTATATTAGCCAAAGTTGTAACTCTTCCACTATTATCAACTCCCTTCGGAGCATAAATGCCATTTGCAATGCCGGAGGCATTTATTGCATAACTATAATTTAAAGAGGAGGAAGCCCCTGTTATTTCAATTGAATTCTTTTTTGAAGTTATATTATTTTGGGTGCTGATATATCCTTCATTTGCTATTGAGCCGTGCATAGAGAAAGCACCATTGCCAGAAAGATTAAAACTTGGCGTCGAGTTTATACCGCCCCCATTCCCAGAGGAAGACATATGAGTTCCTCCAAACTCGGCTATATTATTAACAAAAATACTTCCTGTATTCTCAAATTTGTTGTTACCACTCGAAGTTATAACACCATTACCACTTTGCATTATATTAGATGAGCTAAATAAAGTTAAATAGGTTAATCCCGTCGCATCAACATCCCCAGTTTTATATTGATTATTAACCTTGATAATAGATGTATTTTTACTAGTAGAGCTATCTATACCATTACCAACCTCCATAAGAGATATATTGTTACTCGGATATACCATGCTTAGGTATGAATATTGAACTTCTTCAATTTCGAAAGAAAAATCTGTGAGAATAAGCCCATGATTTTCACTAGGAGCTGAAGGTGCATTATAAACTGCATTTCCTATAGACGTAAGACCCATACTATTATAAAGGAAACTCCCTGTTGTTGGAAGGTTATCCATACTTATACTGGTATTGGCAATAATAGAACCTTGGTTATTAACGCTCACACCAGAAGTGCCATTACCACCCTGCATTACACCTGTCATGATGGATGTATCTGTCAATCCAGAAAATATGAGATTATAATTTGTTTCTATATGGCCTATATTATCAAGAGTTGCATCGCTTGCTTGAGTGTATATACCGTTATAACTTTGGTTTACTGTTGGCATCGACATACCACCTGAGACGGCAGTTATATGAATATTGCCTGTAATATTAATTTCACCCTGATTATCAACAGATAGTTCATCTATAGTGTATTCGGTATAAATACCATTAGCGATGTTATCGCCTATGGCTTGTTGATTGGCATTAGTAATGCTTCCTGCTTCGGTAATAACAACTTCCGCAGGATTACTACCAGTGATAGTAATCTCATTACTGTTGGAGCTAATTGTTTGTCCATAAGCCATAAATACAGGCAATATTGCCGTTGTCGCCATTAAAAGTTGTGTTAGTCTTTTATTATTAGGTTTCATCTTACCACCCATTATAACTATGCAAAGTTGTATTTTTACCATAATATAATACAATTTTTAATAAAATCCAATAGATATTTTTAATAAAGTTCAATAGATATATAGTATAAAAACATATGAAAGTTAATATATTCTTATTGGTATAAAGTACTAAAATAGCTTTATAGTTATGGGGTTTATGGTTTTACTTTTGGGTGCTAAGTATTTAAAATGAACGCAAAACTATATATACATTGATTTACAATTTAAAATATATTTTGAATGAATGTTAATAATATATTATGCATATCTTTTTATACATCTTATTGTGTATGATAAAATGTGATTTATGGACTAAATTATTGTGGTTATCTTAAAAATAGGTTTGTTCACTTATTGGTGAAACTTATCAATTAAGGCTTTATGAACGATTTTAGTAACAAAAGGGGATACATCGCCACCAAGGCGAGCAACTTCACGGACAAAACGTGATGCAATGAGCTGATATTTATCGGCTGCCATAAGGAATAATGTTTCAATGTCAGGAGCAATATGGCGATTCATTCCCGCCATTTGGAACTCATAATCAAAGTCGGAAACCGCACGCAAACCACGAATAATGAGTGTAGCATTTTGCTCATAGACAAAATCAGCCAAAAGGTTACCAAAGGGTACAACTTTGATTTTGGAGCTATCAAGTCCAAGCTCTTCAATGGATTGATGCAAAAGCAGAACACGCTCATCTTCGGAAAATAAAGGGCTTTTATTATCGCTTTCGGCAACTCCTAAAATGAGCTTGTCGACCACATTAAGCGAACGTCTGACAACATCTAGATGCCCTAAAGTTACGGGATCAAATGTTCCTGGGTAAACACCGATACGCTTTGTCATAATATTATCAATCCCTTGATTTTTTGTTTGTGTGTGTGTTTGGCATTATTTCACGCTCTTTTATATTTTGCAAGATAATTTATAATCCCTTGACTTACTATAAATAATTCGCTTATAACCAAGAAGAACAAAGGACTTTGCTTATGAATAAAAAAGCTTATATTGCTGATTTTACTTTATTGCTTGCGGCTATTATTTGGGGTTCAACTTTTGCGTTTCAACGTCAAGGGATGGAGCATTTAGGCCCATTTTTATATACGGCTATTCGCTTTGCTATTGGTGGGGTTGTTTTGCTTCCTGTAGCCATGATTTATAGCCCACTTGAGGGTGAGCAAGTTTCTTTTCGGTTTTTATTTCCTGCGGTGGTTTTGGGTTTATTTCTTTTTGGGGGTGCAAGTACCCAACAATGGGGGCTGGTTTATACAAGTGAGGCAAATTCTAGCTTTATTACAGGGCTTTATGTGATAATCATTCCTGTTATTTGTTGGCTTTTTTTAAAGCAGCCCGTATCTAAAATTGTTTGGATGGCAAGCCTTATTATGCTTTTGGGTATGTTTTTGATGACGTTTTTTTCAGCTCCTGCAGTTATGATATCAGGTAAAGAACATAACCAGTTTTGGGGGGATATTTTAACCATTATTTGTGCATTTTTTTGGTCAGGACATATTTTGTGGATTTCTGTTTTTAGCAAAAGAGTCCCCGCTTTATGGCTTGCCTCTATCCAATTTATTGTTTGTGCAATTTTGGCTTTTATTGTGGCTTTTATTTTTGAAGAAATATCATGGGAGATTATATGGAATGCCCGTGTGGCCATTGCTTACGGCACAATTATGTCGGTAATTATAGCTTACACATTGCAGATTTTTGCTCAAAAACATGCCCCTGTAACCCATGCAACCCTAATTTTAGCTTTAGAGGCCGTGTTTGGAGCTTTAGGTGGCTGGCTGATTAATGGGCAAACCATGACCATTGTTGCTATTTTTGGAGCAGCATTGATGTTTTCGGGAACACTTATTGTTGAATTTTCGGCCTATTTTGGTAAAGGCCGCACAAAAGCTTAAAAGTAGCTATTTACAAAACCATCAGCTGACAACTATCTGTCCATAAAAGAGCAGATTTTATAGGCTTGTTTGGCCAAATATCACTGAGTAATTTTTTATAAATATTCAACTGTTTAATATATATGGAGGGAATATCTTCAACTTTTTGTGGTGGTTTACGGTTGGTTTTAAAGTCAATAAGTAAAATCTCATCATCTTTAATGAGCAAACGGTCAATACGCCCTGAGACAATATTGTCATCAATAATGCCACTAATAGGAACTTCTACTAAAGCATCGGGATGAAAAACCTCTGTAAAATCAGGATGGTTAAGAACAGTCATAATTTCTTGTTCAACTTGCTTTTGTTGTGAAGGCGAAAGTTGCCAATTTTTTTGACTTAAGTAATGCTGAGCAATCATATGCCAATCTTTCTTATCGCTTTGGGGCAGAAGCTCTAGCAGTTTATGAATGATAAGCCCGCGATTAAATAATCGTCCTAGGTTAATATTATCAAGGGGAGACCTTGCGGCAATCTCATCATCTTCCATAATTTGGCCAGGACTTAAAGGATTATAAGGGCGGTTTTCTGTAGGAGCATTTTGACGGAAGTAATCGGGTAGTCGAGTTGTTTGTATCTTTGCTTCAGGCTCAGAAGCAACTATTGCGGTACTTCCCTTATAATCAAAGCAAAGAATAGGCTCTTCAAAGTCTAAAATATTATTGTGAAGCTCGGTAAAGTTGCAATCGCCCGCAGATACCGCTTTGAGCATATATTCATACCATGTTTTTGGCTCAGCAAGCTGAAGCCCTGTTTTTTGCTCTTTTTTTGAACGGTAAGAGCCACCAATAATCAGCTTATCTTCGGCACGAGTGAGAGCCACATATAAAAGTCTACGGCTTTCTTTTTCATCCTCATGGGCTTTATCTTCTTTCTCAAGTTGCATGGCCTCAGGTAAGGCCGCTTTTGTGTAAAGCAAAATATGATGCTCGCCATCTTGATGCAATTGGACATATTGGCTTTGGGGTTTAGAGCGATAAGTTTGACATTCGGGCAAGATAATAATCGGGGCTTGCAGCCCTTTAGAGCCATGGATGGTCATAATCCGAACGGCTTCAAACTCTTCGTTATTTTCAAATTCGCGCTTAATATTAAGCTCGCCACTATCCACAATACGCATAAATGTTTCTAAAAGAGGAGGGTGACGTTTCTCCCAAGTTTGGCAAAATTCTAAAAACTCATAAAGTGCATCTTTGGCCTCGCCACTTAAGCGTAAAATCATCCGCTCATATTGTTTTTCGGCTAAGATATGACTAAAAAATGCAAAAGGACTCTGATAATCCACAAAACTTTGCCAATGACTAAGAATATCATAGGCTTGCTTATAGCAAAGCTTGTCATTTTGCTTGGCTTTGAGCTGCTGGAAAAGACTAGCATCACGCTCAAAAGAAAGTTCAAATAAATCATCTTCGCTAATATCAAATAAGGGGGAGCGTAAAATACAAGCCAAGCTATAATCATCTAAAGGTTGCAGCATAAAGCGGGCTAAGGCGAGTAAATCTTGTACGGCAATTTGCTCTAAAATATCAATTCTATCTGCACCAAAAACAGGGATATTATGGGCATTGAGAGCCTTGATAAGCGGAGCAACTAAAGGGTGACGCTTACGAACTAAAATTAAGAAATCCTGCGGCTTGCAGCTGCGGTTTTTGCTGCTAATGTAGAATTTTTCATCTAATAGCTGACGGATACGTCTTGCTATATTTTTGGCTATCTTGTCAGTATTATCGCTTTGGCTTGCTAAATCAGGAGGAAAAGAAAACTCAAAAGTCTCTTTTTCTTGAGCATCAAGTAAAGGCCATATCTCAACATTTCCGCTATCGGTCATACGAACAGGGCGGTGGATGAGAGAATCTTCATTATGTTGCAGAACCCCTTGTTTTGCTGAAATATTAATAACATTATCCGTAAATTGTAAGATAGGAGATGTCGAGCGGAAGTTGGTATCAAGCTCAATATTTTCAAAAGGTTTTTGAGCATCTTGGGCCATCTTCATAAAACGGTTTTGATAGATAAAAAATGCCTCTGGACGAGCCCCTTGAAAGCTATAGATTGACTGTTTAAAATCACCCACCACAAAAAGGGTACGATTTTTATGATTATCTTGCTCTAAATCCATAAAAAATTCTCTGGAGAGATGTTCAATAATCTTCCATTGTTTTGGGCTTGTATCTTGAGCCTCATCTAGCAAAATATGGTCTATGCCTTCATCAAGTTTATAATGAACCCAGCTCATATTATCTTTAAGTAACAAAGAGGTACGCTCAATCAAATCATCATAATCTAAAAGCATATGCGAAAGCTTGGTATCTTGCCATTTTTTAAGAACAGTACCAGAAAATTTTAATAAAGCGAGTGAATGTTTCAAAGCTGTAAGGGCGGCTTCAGTCTCTAAAAATTTAAGCAAAACTTCTTGTTCCGCCTCAATATAATCACGAGCCTTTGGTAAGCCGGCGGCAACATCTTTTGTGGGAAAACCCTTGGAGGATTTTATCTCATTTTTTTGAGTCAAAAATATGCTTTTATAGCTTTCAATATTTTGTATTTGTTTATCAGGATGAGCTAAAAACTCATCTAAAATAGCGACATATTTGGCTTCATTTTTGCCTCCATATTGCCTAAAGGCTTCTGTGAGGTCTTTTATTTGCCTTAGCCTTTGCTGCAGTTGGTTTAAGAAATCAGCTTTGAGTTGTTCCAAATTCATATGGGCTGGAATTTGTAAAAATTGACGATAAATAGCTTCGGTTTGAGCATCATCATGAGCTGAGTTTGAGGAGATTATCTCGTGGCGATAGTAGCGGGTTGCATCGAGCAGCTGAGTGAGGCCATGTTCGGAATTTTCGGCCAAGAGTGTATCAAAGGCCTGAGCAAGGGAGCTTTTAGTCGTTAAGTCTTTCTCTTTAAGAAGTTGGGTGATTGTATCATCAATGGCTTGTTTTAAAAGCTCTTCGGATTGCATAGAGTCAATAATGGAGAAGTTTGGTGGAATATGGGCTTCCACAGGAAAGCGAGATAATATCTGCTGACAAAAGCCATGGATTGTTTGTATTCTTAAGCCAATGGGGCTTTCTAAGGTTTTGGCAAATAGGCTTTTTGCCTTTTGTTTAAGAGCCTCGCTAGGGGCTGAACCAAGTAAATTCTCCAAACTTTGGCAAAGAGCATTATCGTCCATATGCATCCATTCGGCTAGACTTTCTTGTACACGGTCATTCATTTCTGCAGCGGCGGCGTTGGTGAAGGTTAAGCATAAAATACGATGGGGCAAAACATCATCTAAGAGTAAACGCAACACACGGTTGGTTAATATTCGGGTTTTGCCTGTACCTGCAGAAGCTGACACCCAAATAGAGTAGCGAGGGTCAGCAGCTAAACGTTGCTTTTTGGAAGCCTCATTGATAATAATTTCCTTTTCTTTTTCTAAGGCTTTGTAATCTTTACTCATCAACGCTATCTCCTGATGTTGCCCATTCTTGATAACGTGCTAAATGGTCATATTTTCCATAAATTTTAATGCTCCCTCCATAGGGGCGAGCCCAGTAGCGGCTATCGGCATCATCAAAATATTCCACCACATGCATTAATAGGCTTTGTGTTTGTTCTAAAAAGTTTTTATCGATAGTTATAGGAGTTGTTTTGGCTGATTTCTTTCCTGATATTTGCCAATATTCTAAGGAGAAATTATCGGTTGGTGAAAATTCTTTAAATCCACCTTTTTGAGCAATCAAAGCCTCTAGGGACATTTGTGGTGAAAGCCCTTGTTGCACATCTTTTTTGTTCGGAAGTGTACTGCTGGTTTTATAGTCAATAATACGCAAACTATCATCATTTAAGGCATCAAATCTATCGGCTCGTCCTGTTAAAGTAAATTCACCATAAGGGGCATTAAAGTGGTATTCGCCCTGAACTTCTAACCATGTTTTTTGGATTTTAGAACGGTCTTTATTTTCTTGTTCAATAAACCATTGGCATAGATTATCAAGGCGATTTTGCCAAAAATTCTGCTGAGCGTCAGGAAGGCTAAGCTCCATAAGCTTTTGATGGGCAAGCTGTTTGAGTTGGTCTAGATGGGTATCATCTAAATTTTGGTTCACATTTTTTTCTTCGGCAATCTTTCTCATAAAGTTTTCTAAAATATCATGGGCAAGGCTACCAAAAGCCGCATTATCTAAATTGGTCTCTAAGTCATTGAGTGGATAGAGTTTTAGAATATGGCTTGCGTAAATACCATAGCTATCTTTGAGTAAGTCTTCAATGCGTGTGACGGATAATTTTCGGGGCCTTGCCTTAAGAGGGGGCATAGGGGCAGGGCGGTGAGCCGCAAATAGGCTATCTGTTTGTTCAATATCATAAAGTTGATGCAACCAATTATGCCAAAGGGATGGCTGGGGTTGAAAATCACTGGATAAATTAGCCTCGATACGTTGCAACCAACGTGATTTTATAGCAGGGCGACCTGCTTCTCTTTGAGGCCGTGTAATAATCACTTGAGGGCTATGGACTAAGTTCATAAAATCGGCTGCATTTAGCCCAATTTCTTCTTCCATGCCACCCATATTGAGGCTTTTTCGCATGGGGCGGCTGAGCCATGGGCCTGTATCGGGAATTTGCGGCCAATGGCCTTCGTTAAAGCCTCCAATAATGGTTAAGTCTACCTGTTGGATACGGCTTTCCACAAGCCCCCAAATAAATAAGCGTGGATGAGCAAGTTTAAGGGAGCGAATGGTTTGGGTCTCTAGGAGTGATGTAAAAAACTCATCCCATCTTTTACCGTTAATCTCTTGTAATATATCAATTTCTTCTAAGAGAGCTGATAAAAATTGGCTCATGGCTTGGCCATCTTCACCCCGCCATAAAATATCTGTACCCACATGCTCATCGCCAGTTGCAGCCCATTCGGCAAATTGAATATGATGAATAAGTAGTTCTTTGGCTTTTATTTTGGGTTGATTAAGTAAAAGCATAAGCGGGCTAAATTGTTGTTCAAGCTCTTGAATAAACAAGAGGATTTCGGCTAAATCGGCTTTACTATCTTGTTGTGCAAGGGTTTGAAGATATTGTTTAATGGCTGTAAAGCCTCTGATATTTCCTGCATCCCTTAAGTATAAGTCTAATTTACGGCTTAAGGGTCTAAAAACATTACGATTATAGCCTAAATGACTAAAGGGGTGTTTTAAAAAGGCAATAAGGGAGCGAGGGCGAATATCAGCCATTTGGGCTATTAAGCATAAATAGACACCAATAGGAGTTTTACTTAAAGGACGGCCTGCTGAATCGTCAATATTTAAGCCCCAACGTTTAAGTTCCGCCTGTACCTTTTGGGCTAAATCACGATTAGGTGTAACCAAAGCAGCTGTTTTACCTTTTTGCTCAAGTTGCGAACGCATCATAAGGGCAATAAGCTTGGCTTCTTCGCTACTATTTTCGCAAGAAACTAGCTCAAAAGGGAGGTTTTTGAGAATAAAATCAGGCTTTTCTAAAGAGGGAGGTCTTAAAGAATCCGAAACAGATAAATCAATATCTTTTGAAAGAATAGTTGGCCATTTTTGTATCTGATTAGGATGAATATTAATAGCTTTTAAAAGCTGAGAATTTACCCAAAAAGGAGATGATTTCATTATGGCTTGGTGGTGCCAATTGGCATCATCTTGGTTTAGATAATCCCAAAGAGCATCGTCGATATGCTCAATAGCTTGAAAGACAATAGAACCATAATCTAGTTGCGATATGGTTTTTAAAAAACGCTGTACCGATGGAATGTTACGATTAATTGCGGCCGCAATAACAGGCATTTGTGGCGGACTGCTTTGCCATGCAAGCGAAAGATTATCCAAAATTTGCCCACGGCGTTTTGCTCCATCTTGAACACCAAGCTCCGCTAAAATATGGGGCCAATTTTCAAGAATAATATTTAAAAATTTTAAAATGGGTTGCCAATGCTGAGCATATTCTCCTTGGATAAGAGCATCAAAATCCTCTTTACCTATCTCATAAGCAGCCATATCATCAAGCAAAGATGCAAGGCTTTGGGCAATACGAGCCGCTTGGTCGTAGCTTATTTTTTCATCTTCTTGTTTGGCCTGCACACCTTTGGTTTGGCTAATAAGACGGGTGAGGTATAAACGCCGTTTCATATCGCTTATAGCAGGTTTTATTGCGGGAGCATTGGGCATTTGCAAAAGGCTCATATCCTCATTAATATCCCCAAGAGGAATAAGCTGCGGTGTGATATTGGCCTTACCTTTATTGGCTCGTAAAAAAGCATCATGAACGGTGCGGCAAGAGCGAGCTGTAGGTAAAAATATAGTAGTTTGAGCGATTATTTGGAGGTCATTGCCATAACAATCAAGAATGCCTTGAGCAAGTTCGGCTGCAAAATTAGTTCCGTAAGGAATGTTATAACAACCATGCAGCATCGTTTTGTCCTCTCTTTTGAAAAAATGATATTAGAATCGCCGTGGTGTATAAGCATAGTGAGTGGACATATAATCTTTTGCCAGCTCCAAACTATCAACATTATCAAAGTGAAACCATTCGCCATCATGAAGCACACCGTAAAGGCGTTCTTTGTCTAGAAGTTCATCCCAAAGCTGATGCATGTCATAGTTTTTATCTGTAGGGGCATTTTTGAGGATTTGAGTAGGAAGTATCTGAATACCTGTATAAACCCAAGGACTTACCTGACGCTCAGGAAGCTGCTCCAAACGGCCATCTGCAGCCATAAAATAATCACCATAGCGAACATTCCCCCAAGCTTCCGCCGACTCGTACATAAGTAAAGCTGCATCCATTTTTTGGCTATTATAAATGCGGCACAAACGATTAAGGGAGCTTTCTTTAGAATAAAGCCATAAAATATCGGTGTTTATCACCCAAACAAATTCTTCATCAATATCATCTAAAGCAAGCTTAGCTGATTGCAGTGAGTTTTCAGGCTCTTCTTCCAGCTTAATAATAATTTCTAAATCATGCTCATATTTAGAAAGACGTTGGTCAATCTTTTGCGATTCTTCATTAGTTACCACAATAACTTTTTCAACCCCAGCTTCGGTTAGTCTGTCTAAAGCCCGTTTTAAAATGGAGCGACCCGCAATGCGAATAAGAGGTTTAGGGATGAAATCAGTAATAGGTTTGAGATGTTGTATTTTATCTGCAGCAAGCAAAATGGCAGTCTTTGGATTTTCAATCATTATTTTCTCCAGATTCAAGGCTCTCTATTTAATAGCCGATTTTTATCCAGAAATCAAATCTCATTATTGTTTATTATAAGTCTTTATTGCTATTAATTTTAATTATACGCTCATTGGGTTTATCACCAGATTCAATATAAATTTTAATTGCATTTTGGGGCAAAAAACTTCCCATATTTTGTGGCCATTCAATAAGGCTAATGGCGTTGTTTAAGGCTTCCTCGAGACCAAGCTCAAAAACTTCTTCAGGCTCTTCAAGGCGGTAAAGGTCAAAATGCCAAATCTCTGTTTGATTATTCTGATAAGTTTGCACTAAAGTGAATGTGGGGCTAGGAACATGCTCAATCTCAGTCATTAAGCTTTGAATGATGCTTCGGCAAAAAACGGACTTGCCCATGCCTAATGTTGCAAAAAAAGCAACACAATCTCCTTTTTGTAGAGTCTTGGCAAATTCTGATGCAATTTCAATAGTTTGTTCTTCCGATGTGGATGTGATACACTCCATATAAATCCTATATATAACTTTATGAATCATTTTTTTATGTACATAAGTATAACCAAATTATATCATAATGAAAAATATAAAAATTCAAGGAGGCAAAGCGATGAGTGATCAAATAAGAGATATGGCCATTATCGGAGCAGGCCCTTCGGGGCTATTTGCGGCTTTTCAGGCGGGTTTTTTAGGACTTTCGACGGTCGTTGTCGACTCTTTACCAAGAGCGGGTGGACAGCTCAGTGCTCTTTATCCCGAAAAAAAGATTCTAGATGTTCCAGGCTTTATGAGTATTACAGGTGAAGAACTTAGTCATAAGCTATTGGAACAAGCGGAACTTTTTAATAAAAGCTGGTACTTTAATACGGTTGTGGAATCTCTAGAAAAAAAAGATGATATTTGGCATTTAGGCTGCTCTCAAGATACAACCATTTTAGCACGCACAATCATCATTGCGGCAGGGGGCGGTAGCTTTGCTCCTAAAAAGCCTACACAAATTGAAAATATTGAAGATTATGAAGAAAAATCAATCCATTATTCTGTACATAATCCTAAGCAATATCAAGGGCAGTCGGTTGTGATTTTAGGGGGTGGCGATAGTGCTATCGATTGGGCAATGCATCTGACAGAAATTGGAGCTAAGGTTACTTTGGTTCATCGCCGTGATAAATTCAGAGCCGTTGCTCATCATGTGGAAAAAGTGCAAGAATATGCAGCCCAAGGTAAGCTTAATTTGCAAACAGGTATGCAGCTTCATAATATAAAAGGCGATGCTCCTTATTTAACCAGTGTACAGATTACTGATTTTGATGATAATGTTACGGATGTTGAGGCAAGCCACTTATTTATTTTTATGGGATTAAATAAGGATTTAGGCCCTATTGCCGAATGGGGACTTTCGGAAAGTAAAACCCGTATAGATGTTAATCCTGCAACATTAGAAACTGCTGAGCCAAGTATTTTTGCCATTGGTGATATTGCCTATTGGGAAGGCAAGGTTCCGTTGATTGTTACAGGTTTGGGTGAGGCTGCAACGGCAACACGTAGGGCTTTTTTGGTAGCAAGACCCGAAGAGAAGCTCAAAAAAATTCACTCAACCAGTATGAATATTAAATAATACAATCTATACTTACTTGCCAATACAAAAATCGGCAAAGATAACATCTAAAAGTTGTTCTACATCCACACGCCCTGTAAGCTTCCCTAAAGCATGAAGAGCCGTACGTAAATCTTCGGCCATTAAAACAGCATCAAAGCCTTCCTCAAAGTGATTTAAGGCGACTAAAGTATCGTGAACACATTGACGATGTCGCTGGCGAGTGATGATAGCATCTTCTCCTTTAGCACAAATTTCTTCTAAACTTTTCACAAGCTGCTCATGAAGAGTAGACAGACCAGTCTGTTCTTTCAAACTTACCTCTATAGGCTGCTTTCCTAAAATATCATTATGGTATTGAATGCCTAAATCAGCTTTGGTTCTCAAGGTGATTATGGGAGTTTGGAGCTGAGATATAATATCTAATGTTTCTTTATCTTCTGGTTTTTGGCCATCAAAAAGAGCAATGACTAAATGGGCTTGCTGAGCTTTTAAAGTGGCTCTTTTTATACCCTCAGACTCAATAATATCATTGGTTTGACGAAGCCCCGCAGTATCGGATATCACCACAGGAAAGCCCGCAATATCTAAGTGGCGTTCAACAATATCTCTGGTTGTACCAGCAGTTTCAGAAACAATAGCAGCCTCTTCATGAACAATATGGTTAAGCAAAGATGATTTACCCGCATTAGGTGCACCAATAATGGCTAAATGTACACCTTTACGTAAAATTTCACCACGATTATTATCGCCCAAATGTTGCATCATTTGTATTTTAAGCTGCTGAATAATATGACGGACTTGGCTATCTAAATCATCGGGTATTTCCTCATCAGAAAAATCCATATGAGCCTCGAACCAAGCAAGAGACTTAATAAGCTGCTCACGCCAATCCTCATATAGACGGCTCAAAGAACCACCTAGCTGATTAAGAGCTTGTTTTTTTTGGTGAGCTGTTTGGGCATGGATAATATCAGCAACCGCTTCTGCTTCCGTTAAGTCCATACGACCATTTTCAAAAGCTCGACGGGTAAATTCGCCAGCTTCAGCCAAGCGTAAGTCATTCTGGCGGCTTAAATAATCCAAAATCCCACTTAAAACGGCATAGCCTCCATGAATATGCAGCTCCACCACATCCTCGCCTGTGTAAGAATGTCCCTTGGGAAAATAAACCGCTAAAGCATCATCTAAAATCTCGCCATTTTCATCCTTAAGCCATGCCCGATTTAGTTGACGTGAGGGCCAATGCTCATTGCCTGATAACTTGATGAGTAAGGGCAGAGCAAGCTCTCCAGAAATGCGAATTACCGCAATACCTGCTTGACCAACTCCTGATGCTCGAGCGTAAATTGTATCCATCAAAAACTCCATTAAAACACATATTTATTTATGGAATGTTTTAAGCAATAATTCAATATTTTTTTGAACTTACATGGCTACTGAGTTTGACTCTTCCTGTGGCCACTCCAAATAAAACTCAGGCTAAAAGAGTAAGTTTAAATAAAGCTTGACCTCAGCTCTTTTTTACTATGTAATTAGTTTTTCGAGAGTTGAGTAAATTTTACTCAATCAACTAAAATGACTTGTAAGGAAAAACCAACATGTCTACTGAACATCTCGAAAACTCTACTGAAATCAAT
>JBKEBO010000078.1:0-2146 GCA_047973205.1 Alphaproteobacteria bacterium
TATCCTCCTGTATAAATATCTTGATAAAAGCATCTTTTTTCCTTGCATTTTGTTTTAACTTGGCATATAAAGCTGTTTCTAGAATTTAACGGAGTGTGATGATGAAAAAAGATATCCATCCTGATTATCATGAAATCACTGTTCAAATGACAGATGGTTCTACATATAAAACCCGTTCGACTTGGGGTAAAGAAGGCGATGTTATGAAGCTTGATATCGATTCTAAATCTCACCCTGCTTGGACTGGTGTTCAACGTCTTATGGAAAATAGTGGTCAGCTGGCTCGTTTCCGTAAACGGTTCAAAGGCTTTGATATTAAATAGTTAATCCTTTGTGATAATCGATTATATTTAAAAGACTCCCCTTATTTGGGGAGTTTTTTTATGGCCAAAGCTTAGCCCTAGCTTGCAAAATATTTTATGGCAAACTATATCATATAAGAAGATAGCAAATGTCGAGATTTCGAGTTTGCTATTCATAACCTAAAGTTATGCCCATAAGGGGTAACAAATTGTTTGCTTAAATAAAGAAAAGGAGCATAAAAATGAACCAATTAGACTTTCCATTCTCACGTTATTCTGTGGGATTTGACAGATTATTCCGCTTATTAGATACACCCAATGAACGCAATCTAGGAAGCTATCCTCCCTATAATATTGAAGAAGTTGATGAAAACAAATGGGCAATCACACTCGCTGTTGCAGGCTTTGCCAAAGATGAGATTGAAATCACCGAAGAGCAAGGCTTGCTTAAAGTCCGAGCATCCACTCAAGATAAAGCTGATAGCGAGGAACGCCATTGGATACATCGTGGTATTGCTAACCGCTCTTTTGAACGCCGCTTTAACCTTGCAACCCATGTTAAAGTCAAAAGAGCCACTATCGAGAACGGCTTACTTTCCATTGAGTTAGAGCGTGAAGTCCCCGAAACACTCAAACCCCAAAAGATTGAAATTCAAAATAAATCAGCCGAGGAAAAGCTCATTGAAGAGCATGCGGCTTAAAGCCTATATGCTTGAAAATTATATATCTTAAAAAGGGCGGCTTTTAAAGTCGCTCTTTTCATTGACGAATGCATCATAACACAGTATAACTATCTCATATTTTATTTAATGACAAAGATAAAAAAGGTTGAAAAATAATGCGTAAACCTCTTATGCCTAAAGCAACTGCCGTTTGGCTTGTTGAAAATACTGGACTATCATTTAAGCAAATTGCTGACTTTACAGGCCTGCATACCCTTGAAATCAAAGCCATTGCCGATAATGAAGTGGCAAGCTCTATGCAGGGTTTAAACCCTGTGTTACAAGGTGAGCTAACCAAAGAGGAAATAGCCAAAGGTGAAGCTGATATTACTTATGTTTTAGAGGCTGCTCCTCATAGTGAGGACTTCGAAAAAATCACTAAGCAAAAAACAAAATACACCCCTGTTGCTCGCCGTGCGGACAAGCCCAATGCCATTGCATGGTTGCTTAAGGTTTACCCCGAATTATCGGACACACAAATTTCTCGCCTTATCGGAACAACACGTCCGACAATTATTGCCATTAAAGACAAAACCCATTGGAATAGCGAAAATATTACCCCCAAAAACCCTGTTCTTTTAGGTCTTTGTAAAGAGGATGAGCTGGGAAAAGCTGTTCTTGTTGCCCAAAAGCGTCAAAATGACGGCAAAGCTCCTGTATAACTAACAGCTACTTAAGGCTTAGATTCTTTTGCGTCCACACTTTGGCAATATTAATGGGGCTTTGCCCCTATACCCTAAAACATTTCATATTTACCTAAAAAGAAAAATAAAGTTAGGCTCTATGATTGCGGCATTTTGGCAAGCTCAATGAGCCTATAAAGCTTAAGGGAGTGGAAGTCTTTAAAAAAACCTGCATCAATAAATGCAGGCTTTTATGATTACTAGGCTGATGTTTCTAAATCCGATATTTCATCTTTTATTCGGAGTTTTTCTTTCTTAAGTCGTGCAATCGTTACGTCATCCGCCCCATCTTTAAAAGCATTTTCAATTTGTGTGTCTAAAGCTTCATGAAGGGCTTTAAGTTCTGCAATACGATCTAACTGACTCATGATTTTTTCCTCCTTATTGTTTATTGAACAATTTAAGTATAGCAAAAACTGCTCTTGTATACCACAAAAAA
>JBKEBO010000007.1:0-49127 GCA_047973205.1 Alphaproteobacteria bacterium
GAGCCGTTGCAGCAGCTCCATCAACAAAACGGTTAGCACTCCAAACAAGTAGAATTAACCCAATAACTAAAGCAGTAATTGCAAAAGCCATTCTTTTGTATCCTTATTTTAAGGGTATATAATGATGCATTATATGGTACAACTATAAAAAGAAGTCAATGGATGATATAAAATATATACTCTTAAACCTATCAAAAGGAAGTAGAAAAATCCTCTTTTGTGGAGGTGTTTTCTCTTAAGCTTACCCTTTGATAAGCCATTCTGTAGGAAAAAGAGTATTATGTTATGCCCGTATCCAGTATTCTATACTAAACCTAACTACCTACTAAAAATTTTTATGTTAAAACGGCCCATTGAGTTTTCTTATAGTAACTTTTGGTCAACCTTAAAATACATCCAGATTTAAGTTTGTAATGTTTTGTGCTTGATCTGATACAATGAGAGATGATCGTGAAGTATAAGCGAATAAGCTTCTTCCATTATATGTGTCATTGGCATTTGAGACTTGTAGCCTTATTACTCTTTTTAGAAAACTACTTGACATTTATTTGAATACTTGTATATTTGTCTGATGAATATAAAATATTTTAAGAGGGTAAAAAATTTGATATGAGAGAGTAAAGAAAATAAATGGCAATAGATACAGAAAAAAAATCTTTATCATTTTTACGTGATGAACTTTTAAAATACATTGATAAGCTAAGGCTTTCTGAGGGTGATCAAATACCAACAGAAGGTGATTTAAGTCAATATTTTAATGTAGGGAGATCTTCTTTAAGAGAAGCAGTGGCTAGTTTAGTCTACGAAGGATATTTAGAGAGAACACCAGGCAGGGGTACATTCATCAGACATTTACCTCTTAAGCTGGAAAATAATATACAAATACTACGCTCTGTTACAGAACATATTGAAGAAGTTGGGCAAAAGGCAACAACAAGTCGTGCGGATGTATTGTTTATCCAAGCGGATAAACATATGTTAGATGTGTTAAATGTAGAAATTGGTGAGCCATTGATTCGTATTGAGCGTGCTCGACGTATTGGGGATGATTTGGCTGCTCTTTCTATTGATATGTTTCCTGCATCTTTATTCCCTGATCATAAAGAAGAAGACTTTCAAAATTCTTCTATTTTTAAACTGTTACATAAGCAACATATAGATTTCAAGCATGCTGAAACAAAGATTCATCCTGAGATATTAACTCATAGAGATTATCCAGAGATAAAAACAAATTCAGCACAGCTCTTTTTACTCTTAGAAGAAATCTACTTTGACCTAAATGGTAAAAAGATTTGTTATTCGAATAACTATTATAATGCAGATATTTTTACTTTTCAGGTTATTCGCAAAAGAGAAGAAAATATCTAGATATATTGATATAAGAAGGAGGCTTCATAAAATGGAATATTATCAGTTATCAAAAGAAAATCTTGTATCATATTTAAAAGAAATTCCTGAAATGCAGAAAATTTTTTCAAGCTTTGATTGTTTAGATATTCATGAAATTGGTGATGGGAATTTAAATTTTGTTTTTCGAGTTATGGATAAAAATGATTTAAAAAAAACGGTTATTGTAAAACAAGCGGTCCCTTTTTTACGTATTGCAGGTGAAGGCTGGCCACTATCAGAAGATCGCATGCGACATGAGATTAGTGCTTTAAGTGAGTATGCACGGTTATGTCCTGGCTTTGTCCCTGAAATTTACTTTTCATCTTTAGATATGTCGGTAGTGATTATGCAAAACTTAAGTAATTATCCTATATTAAGGCAGCAAATTATTGATGGAAAATATTTTCCCAAGCTATCAGAAGATATATCAACCTTTTTAGCCAATACACTTTTTTATACCTCTGATTTAGCATTAAACGCCAATGTGAAAAAGAAAAATGTTGGAGAAAATATTAACCCTGAGCTTTGTAAGATAACTGAAGATTTTGTTTTTACCAATCCTTATAATCCACAAGATGAAACAAATATCTATCCAGATGATTTATCACAAAAAGCAATAAATATTATTCAACAAAATCCTCAGCTCCAAGTGAGTGTTTCTGAAATGAAGTATCTTTTTATGACAAAGGCGGAGGCCTTGCTCCATGGGGATTTACATATTGGCTCTGTTATGGCTGGTTCCGATGCAACGTATGTGATTGATCCTGAATTTTCATTTTATGGTCCTATGGGGTTTGATGTTGGGGCTTTTATCAGTAATTTATATTTAGATTATTTTGCTCAAAGCTATTGGCAAAAACAGCGTGGTGATAATGATGATTATCAAAAATGGCTTTTAGTGACGATTATCGAAATTTGGGAAAAGTTTGCTGATAAGTTTGAGCGAAATTGGATAAATGAAATCTGCAAAGGTGAAAATGAGTTTTACGTTCGTGGTTGGGATGATGCAGGCTTTACTCTTTATCGTAAACAAAGAATAGCAAATATCTTAGCCGATACGATTGGCTTTGCTAGTTGTAAGATGATGCGTCGTATTGTGGGTTTAGCAAAGGTTATAGATATTACAAAAATCACCGATAGAGAAATAAGAGCACAAGTTGAGCAAAGAGCTTTAAAATTAGGTGCATATATGGCCATACATCACCGTCAGTTTACAAGCTTTGCCGAAATTAATGCCCTTGCGGTTCAACTAAACTACCATGATGAAATTAGAGGATAGTCTTATGGTGCGATCACAAGACAAAAACCCCATTGTTTCGGTAAAAAATATCGGTAAAGTTTTTGGCTCTACCAGAGTTTTAGATGATATTTCTTTTGATTTTTATCCTGGTGAGATTTTTGCAATGGTGGGGGCCAATGGGGCAGGAAAGTCAACCCTAATTAAAGTAATTTGTGGCTATTATCTTGATCATGAAGGCTCAATTGTTGTGGAAGGTAAAAATGTTCGATTTAGCTCTCCTCAGGATGCATGGCAAAAGGGTATAGCTACAGTGCATCAACTGATTAATCAGGGGGTTATTCAGAATATGACAGTAGCACAAAATTTAGCTCTTTCTTATATAATATCAGCTGAGCAAAATTTTTGGTACAGACCTCGTAAAATTAAGGAATATGCTAAAAAAGTAGCTCAAGAAATGGAGCTTACTCATTTAGATCTAGATATGCGTGTGAGTGATCTTACTCAATCAGATCGTCAGCTTATTGCTATTGCGAGAGCTTTGGTGAATAAACCCAAGTTACTTATTTTAGATGAACCTACAGCAGCTATATCTGAAAAAGAAACAGAGCATCTTTTTAAGCATCTCTTTCGCTTAAAGGAACGTGGTGTAAGTATTTTATATGTTTCACACCGCCTACATGAGATTGAGCGTATTGCAGATAAGGTTGGAGTTATTCGTGATGGTTGTTATGTAGGAACATTAAAAAGACCTTTTAAGGTTAAAGATATTGTTGAGGCGATGGTTGGCGATATGAGTCAGCATCATAAGCATACAAAGCCCAAACCCGATCGAGAAATTGTACCTATTTTAGAGGTTGAAGATTTACAGCTTTTTGAACATTCGCCCAAATTAAATTTTAAAATTTGGCCCAATGAAATTTTAGGGTTAACAGGCCTTGTGGGGGCAGGTAAAACAAGGTTAGCACAAATTCTTTTTGGTTTAGATAAGGCTTATAGTGGCATGATTAAAATAAAGGGTGAAGAGGTAGATATTTCATCTATTGCGAAAGCTTTGGAGAATGGTATTCATATGATACCGAAGGATAGAGCTAATAAAGCAGTAATTTCTGAGCAGTCTATTCGTAAGAACATGAGCCTACCTTTTTTAAAATTTTTTAGCTATTTTGGCTTACTCAGACATCGTAAAGAGCATATAGATTGTAGTAATATGATTAAGCGTATTGGCATAAAATGCAGTGGAGATAATGCTTTTATTGAATCTCTTTCAGGCGGAAATCAGCAAAAGGTTATTGTGAGTCGTTGGCTAATGAATCCTTTTAATATTATTATATTAGATGAGCCTTATCAGGGTGTAGACATTAAGTCACGCTTTGATATTAATCAGTTTTTACTTAAAAATATTGAAGACAAAGCAGCATTGATTATTACCGCTGATATTGATGAATGTTTAGAGGCAACCGATCGCGTTATTGTCGTTAATCAAGGGTATCTTATTGGAGAACAAGAAACAGATAAAGCCGATAAAGACAAGCTTCTTTATTGGGCTACAGCTGAAAACCCAAGTGAAGTCAATGTGGTAGGGAGAATATAAGATGAAAAGCTTTAAATCATTTTCAATAAAATGGGGATTTTTAATTGTTATGGTTATTGCCTTTATTGGCTTTGGTCTTTCTAATCCACATTTTTGGAATGCAGGAAATCAGTTTTCTATTTTACTTGGAATAACTGTTTATGCATTATTAGCTTTAGGTGTTACATTTACGTTAACTATTGATGGGCTTGATCTTTCTGTTGGATCTACTTGTGCAATGTCTGTAATGATGGCCTCTTATGTTATGGTAGTTCTTGATTGGGGAGCTATTCCTGCAATTTTGGTTTGTTTAACTTTAGGGCTTTTAATCGGTCTTATTAATGGATGCTTAATTGTTTACGTTAAAATTCCTGACTTATTAGCAACTTTGGGCATGATGTTCCTTATTCAAGGCTTACAGCTTATTCCCTCAGGGGGACGCTCCATTGGTACAGGTGCTATCTTGCCTAATGGTGAAGAGGCTGTAGGTGTATTTAGAGAAGGCTTTTTGTTCTTAGGGCAAGGTAGTATAGCCAAAATTATACCTGTTCCTGTGATTATCATGCTTGTTTTAGCTGTTATTGTGTATATTATTTTAGAACATACACGTTGGGGAAGGATTTTTTATGCCATTGGTGGTAATGCTGAGGCGACAAAGCTAGTTGGTGCACCTGTTAATCGTTATCGTATTATGGCCTATGTACTTTCAGGTGTTACAGCATCACTTGGTGGTATTGTTTTGGCAGCTCGTGTAGGACGTGGTGACGTAAGCTCAGGAGGTACTTTACTACTTGATGCTGTTGGGGCTGCACTTATTGGTTATGCAGTTCTGGGTCTAAAGCGACCTAACCCTTTTGGTACAATCATTGGGGCTATCTTTGTAGGTATGCTTTTAAACGGTCTTACAATGGTTGGATTGCAATATTATACACAGGATTTTATAAAAGGTCTTGTTTTAGTTGCAGCTCTAGCCTTTACATTCGGCTTGGCAAAAAGTAACTCTTAAAGTCCAATATAGCCGAGAATTAGTATAAAAAATAGTTGGAGGTAACAATGAAACTTATTAAAAAAATAATTTACTTGCTTGTTGTAACAGTAGCAATTATGGGTTCTACCATAAGTATGGCAGCTGAAAAGCCAGCACCATTTGACGGTTCAAAAAAGGTTCATATTGCACTTATTCGACAGCTTGTTGAAGGTGAATTTATGCAATCTTATCAAGCTGGAGCCGAGAAGCAAGCTAAAGCTCTAAATATTAAGATTACAACTTTTGGTAAAAATAATGATAATCAAGCACAGGCAAATTTTGTTTATCAAGCCATTAATCTAGGTGTTGATGGTATTATTATTGATCACGGTCTAACTGAAACTATGGCAAAGCCTGCTGCTGATGCCTTGGCAAAAGGAATTCCTGTGGTGGCCTTTGATGTTGATTTAGAAAACCCAGAAATTCCACAAATTGCACAAGATGATCATAAGCTAGGAGCTATGGCTCTTGAAGCTCTTAAAAAAGATTATCCTGAAGGTGCAAATATTGGTTATGTTTATGTTGCGGGTATTTTACCATTAGATAAACGTGATGTTTCTTTTACTAAATTTAAAGAAGAAAATCCTATATTTAAAGAAGTAGCAAGAACAGGTACTTTTGAAAGTCCATTTTCAGTAAAAAATGCAGATCAAGTGAAGGCTGTTCTTACAAGTAACCCTAATATAAATGCCTATTTTGCACCTTATGACGAATTTGGTAAAGGTGTTGTTCTGGCTTTAAATGAAACAGGGATGAGTGATAAAATAGGTATTTATACGGCAGATATCTCAACTCAAGATATTCAAGAGATGATCAAACAGAATAGTCCATGGAAAGCAACAGCAGCAACAAATCCAGCATCTATTGGTGCAGTGAGCGTAAGAGCAATTGCAATGAAAATTGCAAAGCAAGATGTTCCTCACGATATTCTTATTCCACCCTATCTTTTTACACAAAATATGTTAAGAGAAAAAGGAGTAAAAAATATGAAAGGTCTTAGAGAGCAGTTCCCTGAATTTACGTCTGTTCCTCTTCTTATGCCAGACTGGATTAAAGAAGTACAATAGATAAAAAAGGAATTTCAATATGAAAACAGGAACCTATGCAGATAATCTTCCAAAAACTATAGAGTGGAAAGATGGGCACTTGCTTTTGCTTGATCAAACCCGACTTCCGAATGAAACACTAATTGAGGAGCAAAAAACGGCTGAGCAAGTTTACGATAGTATTAAGCAGCTAAAAGTAAGGGGTGCTCCTGCTATTGGGGTTGCTGGAGCTTATGGACTCATTGTTGGGTTGAGACCATTTATTCAAGAGCCTTTATCAACTTTTCAAGAAAAAATTCAATCCATAGCGGCTTACTTAGATAGTTCAAGACCAACTGCGGTTAATCTAAATTGGGCATTAGAACGTCTAAAAAGTAAGGCAGTAACAAAGCAGCCTTCATCTTCAAAGGAGCTATGGGATATTCTTGAAAAAGAGGCTATAGCTATCCATAATGAAGATAAACAGCTTAGTATGGGAATTGCTGAAAATGGATTGCCATTGATTAAGCCCGATATGGGAATTATTACACATTGTAATGCAGGTAGCCTTGCTACATCAATTTTAGGTACAGCTACAGCACCAATGTATTTGGCTAAAGAAAAAGGTATTCATTTTCGTGTTTATTCTGATGAAACACGGCCTCTTTTACAAGGGGCCCGTCTAACAAGTTGGGAGCTTCATAAAGCAGGTATTGATGTAACATTAATATGTGATAATATGGCAGCTTCTATGATGAAAGAAGGGCTTATCGATATAGCCATTGTAGGTACAGACCGTGTGGCGGCTAATGGTGATGTTGCTAATAAAATAGGAACATTTGGTCTTGCTATTATGGCTAAGTATTTCAATATTCCTTTTTATGTTGCGGTACCCTCTTCAACAATTGATCTTAATACAAAAACAGGAGATGATATACCTATTGAAGAACGAGATGGTGAAGAGGTTCGTTATTTTGGTGAGCGGCGTACAGCTCTTCAAGAAGTTAAGGTAAGAAATCCAGCCTTTGATGTAACACCTCATGATCTTGTTAGTGGGTTTATTACGGAAAAAGCTATAATTACAGGTTCTTTTGAAAAAGAGTTTAAAAAGCTCCTATTCTAAAAGATAAAAATAAATGTGATGAAATGTGCAGTTATTTTGGTGGAGCTAAGCGGGATCGAACCGCTGACCTCTTGAATGCCATTCAAGCGCTCTCCCAACTGAGCTATAGCCCCACAGCTTAGGATTTGGATTTTATACTGAAAAAAATTAGATATTGCAATAAAAAAATAAAATATTTTGTAAAATTACGCTAGCAGAAGAATTATCTAGATATCCTCTTTTTCGTCAGTATCATCAATGCTCACATCTTGTGAAACTTCAAGCATATCGTCTTCATTGTCGCTTAAATCTTCATCAAGATCAATCACCTCATCAATATCAAAGTCTTCTTCTTTCTTTTTCTTTGTAGGCTTTGAAGCTTCAACTTTTTTGGGTGGAGTAGGCTTTCCACCTTCTTGATTGGTTTTACATTTAGGGCAGATAACGGGCGACTTTTTTAAATCATAAAATTTATTTTGGCACTCAAAGCATGTCCATTTTTTTCCACGCGGATCACTCATTTTATACCTCAACCTCACTGTACTAATGGTTTCACTGTTATATTATTCATTTGCCATGATATGAAGCAAATGTCAAAAACTTTATATCGAGGCTTGTCTGAAAAGATAAAATACATTAAATTTTTTCTGAGTTAACTATTTTAAAAATAATAAAAAAGGACTTTTAGACATTATGAATAATTTTTCATATAAGGCGATTTCAAAGATGTCACTAGGCTCACTGCAAGGGGAAACAACAGTTCCTGGAGACAAATCTATATCTCATCGGGCGATAATGTTAAGTTCTTTAGCTGAGGGAACAAGCCTAATAACAGGGCTTTTGGAAAGTGAAGATGTTTTAGCAACAATCAATGCCTTTAGGGCCATGGGTGTGAGAATCAGTAAAGAGGGTGATGGTTGTTACAAGGTGCAAGGTGTAGGACTTAACGGTTTAAAAAAGCCCCAAGAATCTCTTGATATGGGTAATGCAGGCACAGCCATGCGGCTTATGGCAGGTATCTTATCTGCACAAGAGTTTGATACAAAGCTTATTGGTGATGATAGCTTAAGTAAACGTCCTATGGGGCGAATTATAGAACCTTTAAGTAAGTTAGGAGCTAAAATAACAGCAGAAGCAGGAGGTAGGCCTCCTTTAAGAATTATAGGGAATCCAAATATAGGTGGTGGTAATTTTCGGCCAAAAGTAGCCTCAGCTCAGGTAAAGTCAGCAATTTTATTGGCAGGGTTATGGGCAGATGATCCTGTTTCAGTTTACGAGGCCATACCTACTCGCGATTATACAGAAAAGATGCTGCAAGATTTAGGAGCTGACATTGAAATCACAAAAGATTCTCAAGGTGGGAAAACCGTTACCTTAAGAGCTGGAAATGTGCTTAGGGCTAAAGATATTAACGTGGCTTCGGATATTAGCTCAGCAGCCTTTTTACTTGTGGCGGCGGCAATAACGCCTAAAAGTGACTTAACAATTAAGAATGTAGGCTTACACCCAACAAGAGATGGTATTATCCGCTCGTTAATAAAAATGGGTGCGGATATTACAATAGCCCACCATATGGATGGGCAAATGGGTGATATCCATATTCGCTATGCCCCCCTTACAGGAACTCATATCCCTCAAGAATGGGCTGCGAGCCAAATTGATGAATATCCTATATTGGCTATAGCGGCAGCCTATGCCACAGGTGAGACTTTTATGGAAGGTGTTGGGGAGCTTAGGGTAAAAGAAAGCGATCGCCTTTCAGGAACAACGGTAGGGCTAAAAGCTTGCGGTGTTCAGACAGAAGAAGGGGAGGATTGGTTTAAAGTTGTTGGTGATGGCCAAAGAATCGTTGGTGGTGGAAAAATCCAAACACATCTAGATCACCGTATGGCTATGGCTTTCTTGGTTGCAGGTATTGGAGCAAAAGAACCCATAGAAATTGACGATATTCGCCCCATAGAAACGAGTTTTCCTCACTTTGTAGATATAATGAATGCAATTGGTGCAAATATTATTGGAAAAAACAACTAATTCGGTTTATCCTTAAAAGGTTGTGAATAGATAACCAAATGAGATGTTGGAGAATAGAATGATTATTGCTATTGATGGCCAAGCTGGTTCAGGAAAAGGAACATTAGCTAAAGGGCTAGCAGAATATTTTGATTATGCATATTTAGATACAGGTATTATTTACCGAGCTTTGGGCTATCAGGCTCATCAAGCAGGAGTTGCTTTAGATGATGAAGGTAAGTTAGCAGAAATAGCTCATAATCTTGATGAAAAAGAGTTTACGAATCCAGATCTTCGTTCTGAAGAAATTGCATCTATTGCCTCAAAGGTGAGCCAATATAAAAAAGTACGTGAAGCCTTGTTGGATTATCAACGGAATTTTGCTCATAATCCTCCTTTTGGTAAAAAGGGTGCGGTGCTAGATGGACGTGATATTGGTACGGCAATTTGCCCTGATGCGGATGCAAAAATCTTTGTTATTGCTTCTTTAGAAGAACGGACAAGAAGACGTATTAATGACTTACAAATACGCAAAATTACCTATGATGCGGATCAGATTTTAGAGGATATCCGTGAGCGTGATCAAAGAGATGCAGGGCGAGCCGAATCACCAATGAAAGCAGCTGCAGATGCATGGGTTTTAGATACCAGTGATATGGGCATTAATGAGGTGCTTACGGCAGGTATTGAATATGTACAACCAAAAATATCAAAATAATTAAGCTCAAACATATAAATTCACTAGATTTTTTTCATAAAATCGTATATATAACACGACTACGTTTTTCTAAGTGGGAGGGCAGATAAAAAGGTTATCTTTTTTATCGCCCTTTAGCTTATGAATTTTAAAGGTTTATTTTTGGCTGCTTATTACTCTTTTTAAAGAGCCAATAAAGCAGAAGACCGTTGGATACAACCAACTGGCCAGAAATAAGAAAAAGGTAAGGAATTTTATATGTCAGAAGAAAATATTTTTGCAGGCGAAAGCTTTGAAGATTTATTAAAAGAAAGCGTTGGAAGCAACGGTTTCGAAGGTAGTGTTGTTAAAGGCACTATTGTTAAGGTCGAAGACGATCATGTGACTGTTGATGTTGGATTAAAGTCAGAGGGTCGTATTGCGAAAAAAGAATTTGTATCAGCTGGTCAGGAGTTTAAATTACAACCTGGTGATCAGATTGATGTTTATGTGGATCGTTACGAAGATCGTGATGGTGCTATTTCACTTTCTCGTGAAAAAGCCCGCCGTGAAGAGGCTTGGGTTGAACTTGAGAAGAAATTCCAAGCAGGCGAGCGTGTTAACGGAACAATTTTCCGCCGTGTTAAAGGTGGATTTACTGTGGATCTTCAAGGGGCTATCGCCTTTTTACCAGGCTCACAAGTTGATGTTCGTTTAGTACGTGATGTTGCTCCATTAATGGGTCAAGAACAACCATTCCAAATTGTTAAGATGGAACGTAACCGTTCAAATATCGTTGTTTCACGCCGTGCAGTTCTCGAAGAAGATCGTGCAGAAGCTCGTTCAGAGCTTGTTTCTGGGCTTAAAGAGGGTGCTATTGTTGAAGGTGTTGTTAAAAACATTACCGACTACGGTGCTTTTGTAGACTTAGGAGGTGTTGATGGACTTTTACACGTTACGGATATTTCATGGCGACGTATTAATCACCCATCAGAAGCTTTACAAGTAGGTCAAACTGTAAAAGTTCAAATTATCCGCTTTAATGAAGAAACACAACGTATTTCCTTAGGTATCAAGCAGCTTGAAGAAGATCCATGGGAAGGTGTTGCTGATAAATATAAAGTTGGTGAACGCTTTACAGGTACTGTGACTAATATCACAGATTATGGTGCTTTTGTTGAGCTTGATAAAGGTGTTGAAGGTTTAGTCCATGTTTCTGAAATGAGCTGGACTCGTAAGAATGTTCATCCTGGTAAGATTGTTTCAACTTCACAAGAGGTTGAGGTGGTTGTTTTAGAGGTTGACCAAGAAAAACGTCGTATTTCTCTTGGCATCAAACAAGCAACAGAGAATCCATGGGAAGCTTTTGCTGCGGCAAATCCTGAGGGAACTGAAGTTGAAGGCGAAATTAAGAATATTACTGAATTTGGCCTTTTTGTTGGTCTTAACGATGAGATTGATGGCATGGTTCACTTATCGGATCTTTCATGGGATATGAATGGCGAAGATGCAATTAAAGAATATAAAAAAGGTGATGTTGTTAAAGCAAAAGTGCTTGAAGCTGATCCTGAAAAGGAACGTGTTTCTTTAGGTATCAAGCAGCTATCTGATGATCCTTTTGCATCTGGTCTTGAGGGTGTTAAACGTGGAGAATCCGTAAAAGCAACTGTTACAGAAGTTCAAGAAGAAGGGCTTGTGGTTACAATTGGGGATGGTCTTAAGGGCTATATTCGTCGTGGTGAACTTGCAAGGACTCGTGCAGATCAAGATACTTCTAAATATAGTGAAGGTGACGAAATTGAAGCTCGCGTGACAAAGATTGATAAGTCTGGTCGGAGTGTAGATCTTTCAGTTAAGGCCTTAGAAGCTGCTGAAGAAAAAGCCTTAATGCAAGAACTTTCATCGAATGATGATAGTGGTGCAGCATTAGGTGATGCTCTAAAAGAAGCCCTCGCACGTAAAGATGATTAATCAATGAAAAACATTCATAGTAAAAACTAATGCTGTTTTTACTATGAATAAAATTTCATGATAATATCAAAAAGGAGTTGCAATTTTCTTTGCAGCTCCTTATTTTATATAGGTTAAGAGAATATAGAGTGGCGTAAAAAAATAAGTTTTTGATATGAAAGAATAACTTATAAAAAATAATATCCTTTTCGTTGCTCTTTATGAGTTTACTCTTTACTAAAAGATAACTATTAGATTATATGGAAAGACTATGACGCGCTCAGAACTTATTACAAAACTATTAGAAAAGATGCCTCATCTAAAACCAAGTGAGATAGAAGCTATCGTTATAACCGTCTTTGACGAAATTAGTAATGCTTTAGAAAAAGGTGGCCGTGTTGAATTACGTGGCTTTGGTGCTTTTTTCGTTAAAGAAAGAGAAGCAAGAAAGGGTCGCAATCCTCGTACGGGAGAAAGTGTGGATGTGCCTGAACGTAAAGTTCCTGCTTTCCGATCAAGTAAGATTTTATTCGAAAAACTGAACTAATTTATAACTAAAAAACAAAGAGAGGCTATCATGCGTATTATATTATATCCGATTGCTATCATCATTTTGGCATTGATTGTTGCCTTTACGGCAAGCAATACGCAGTCATTAGAAATGGGGTTGTGGCCATTAGAACAACAGGTGGCGTTACCAGCATTTTTATGGGTCTTACTTTCTATCCTTGTAGGATTTGTCTTGGGTATTTTTGCCTTAATTCTTACAGGTCAGAAAAAAAGAGCCAAGGTTCGGATGCTTAAAAATCAGGTTGAAGAAAAAACAAAAGAAGCTGAGAAATTAAAAAAAGAGCTTGAAAATCTCTCTGATAAAAAGAATACTGAACTATCCAAACTTATTGCTTAAGTAAAAGATATAAGAATTTTTTAGAAGCAAAGGCTCTTGATTTTTTTAAGAGTCTTTTTTTCTAGAATAAAGAAGAAGAAAGAGAGAATTCATGCAGGTGAAGATTTGTGGCCTAACAACAATAGAAGCAATTGATGCCGTGAATAAATTTGGTGCGGATATGGCAGGCTTTGTTTTTGTGGAAAAATCACCACGCTTTTTAGATGTAAAAAAAGCATCAATGCTCATGGATGCTTTGGATTCTGATATTAAAAAAGTTGGACTTTTTGTTGAGCCTACAAATGATGAGCTTAATGAAGTCCTTTCGGTATTGGATTTAGATATTATTCAGCTGCACGGTAAAGAAGAACGCAGGCGTGTAGGTGAGATTTATGATATGACCGAAATTCCTATTATAAAAGCAGTGAATATTAAGGAAGAAGAAGATATCTTTTTGGCTCAACAATATGATGATGTTGCTGATTATATTCTGCTCGATGCTCCAGCCATGGGTGGACAAATGGGGGGAACAGGCCATAGTTTTAATTGGTCATGGCTTGAACAGCTAGAGCTTGAAAAACCATGGATATTAGCAGGAGGCCTTAATCCAAGAAATATCTTTAATGCTATACGAATGACAGGGGCTGAGATTGTTGATGTTTCCTCAGGGGTGGAGGCTGAAAAAGGGATTAAGGATACCGATAAAATTGCCGATTTTATTAATGAAGCCCACCGAGCAGCTTACTAGTCGCTCATAATTAGCAATAATAGTGCAAAACATAAAGCCGAAGAGCCGAAGATAAAGGGATTGCCCGCTGGTTATCAATCTCTGTAACTAACTGACTTAACGAACGCTTTTGCTTTTTAGCAATTTGCTTTAGGCTTTGCCAAAATATATCTTCTAAAGTAACCGATGTGGCATGACCCGAAAGAAATACGGAGCGTTTCTTTACAATATTATCAGGTTGGGATAGTTGTTTTAAAATATCTTCATGTTGCATATGAATAACCTAAATTGCTTCAAAACTATCTTTACATATTTCCTTGTCTTTACCAAGTAAAAATACATTCTTTAAGCTAAAGAGCATTCATGATAAAGTAACCTATTAATAAATTGAAAAAGGATATGGATATGGAAAATCGCATTGGTAGTATTGTTTGGAATGAGCTACAAACCAAAGAAGTTGAGCTGATGAAAAACTTCCACCAAAATCTTTTTGGCTACCTTTGGCATGATGTTCCCATTGATGAAAAACTCTTTTATCACATAGGTATGCAAGACGAAGCCCCTGCTTTGGCAATTGTCCAGCTTCCTCCTTTTATTGCCAATGCAGGTGGGCAATCTTTTAATATTTATTATATTGCAACAAATAATCTTACTGCTCAAAAAGAAAAAGCCGTATCCTTAGGGGCTAGGGTGATTGTGGATGAGGTTATGATGGAAAATGTGGGCAGATGGTCCATTATTTTAGATCCTTTTGGTGCAGCCTTTTGCCTTATTGAGATGCAGGAAAGACCAACTTCTATGGGGAAAAACCAAGCAGGGCATTACTGGTGGCATGAGGTTATTGCTAAAGATGCCAAGGCCTCGGCTCTTTTTTATGGTCAGCTTTTTGATTGGAAGATTGAAGAGGTACAAACAGGTGAAAACCTCTATTATATAGCTAAAAATACTCAAAATAATGAGGATATTCGTATTGGTTTTTATCCGATGGATGAACGCTTAAAGGCTGCAAATATGAATGATTTTTGGCTTGGTTTTGTTTATTGTGATAATGTTGATGAGCTTTGTCAAAAGGCTCAAAATAATGGAGCAACTATTCTGCTAGACCCCCATGATGACGATATTATAGGATGCAAGGCTTGGCTCTTACAGCCTGATAATAGTATTTTAGGTGTTGTTAGCCCAAAAATTGTTGAATAAATGGCCAAGCCATAAAAACAGCTACTGCTAAAAGAATAATAAGAAATACTGACTTCTTAAGCCCTTTGAAAATTAAGCGTAAAAAGACAAAAACTATAATAATGATTAAAGCGACCATAATGGAAGCTGCAAGAGGCTCCATGATTTATTTTTCCTCATAAATACTTATCTGTTTATCATTGTATAAAATTGAGAGCTTAAAAAACAAGCATAAATAAAAAAATAAAAGAAAGGTGGATAAATTAGTCAAAAATACTAACCTAAAATTGAGAGCTGATGAAAAAATAGACAAAAAAAACAACTAGAATTCTAGTGCTTAAATAAGTATCAAAAATTTAGGTTTTTTTACTTTTTTCGTATTGGGTTATGTATCTTATTGGGTATAAAATACTATATGTCATAAGACTTTCTCAACCCCCTTTAGGAGATAGCCAATGTTCATTCGTGATACCAGAATGGCAATCCAGCAAATTATTAGTAACCGCAAACGTGTGATGTCTCACTCTCTTTTTATGATTGCCCTTGCGGCAATAACGGCTTTAGCTGTCATTTTACTCCCTGATCGGCTAGGATGGACTTATTTTGGAGAGCTTCCAAGTTTGGCACGAATTTCCTTAGGGATTGTTGTTTTTGCTGCTTTTTTATGGATTACAGAGGCCATACCAGCTTATTCGGTATCGTTGGTGGTCATTGGCCTAAATATCTTTTTGCTTTCTTATACGGGTTTTGGTGGTAAGGATGCAATCGGCCATAATATTTTTGGGATGAGCCAAATTTTAACTAAAGATGGGCTTAAACCAGATTCTGCTCTTATGTTTAGCCAATATTTGCTTCCATGGGCTGGTAATTTAATGTGGTTATTTATGGCGGGCTTTATGTTGGCCGAAGCTCTAACCAAAACAAGATTGGATGATAAATTTGCACGGATGATTTTGAATGCAGTGGGTGATAAACCTATTAATGTATTGCGAGGAACGATGGGTGTTACATTTGTGCTTTCCATGTTTATGTCGAACACGGCAACTGCGGCTATGATGATTGCCATGATGGCGAGCTTTGTTCGTACGCTCCCTAAGGGTGAACCTTTTGCCAAGGCGTTATTTTTGGGTGTACCTGTAGCGGCGAATGTGGGTGGTATGGGAACAATTATCGGAACACCCCCCAATGGTATTGCAGTTGAGGCCTTATCGCAGGTAGGGGTACATATCGACTTTTTAACTTGGATGATTATAGGTTTACCTGCAGCGGCATTTTTATTTGTTATTGGCTTTTTTGCGATTTTATTTTGGTATCGTCCAACTATTAAGCATTTTCAGATTGATATTGAAGAAGATCCATCTTTGCCTCCTGACCCTACCGCAGCTGAGATTGCTCAGATGAAAAAAAGAAGAATGGAGCGAGCTATTACCTTATTCACTTTTGGATTTACGGTTTTATTATGGATGACAGCTAAGTTGCATAATCTTTCTATTTATGTTGTCTCACTTATTCCCATTGTGGTATTGGGAGCAACATCTATTGTGGATGCAAGGGGATTTCGTAAGCTTCCATGGGATGTTTTGATGTTGCTAACAGGCGGACTTTCCATGGGGGTTGCTATTGAGCAAACAGGGCTTGGGCTTTGGATGAGCAATTTAGTTCCTGAAGGTGTAAGCCCATGGGTAACTTTTGTTCTTGTAGCCGCTCTTATTTTGGTGATGAGTAATTTGCTCTCACGGACTGTAACAGCCTCTATTTTAATACCTATTTCCATTACTATGTTCCCTGCAACAAATTTGGTAATGTATATTGCTCCTATAGCCCTTGTTTGTTCTGTGGGGATGTTTTTGCCCATATCAACACCACCCAATGCGGTGGCATTTGCCTCAGGTAAGTTGGAAGCCAAAGATTTTATGAGAGTCGGGGCGGTTTTGGCAATTATTGGTCCAGTATTTGTTTCTTTATGGGGTATATTTATTGCTCGACTGATTATGTAAAAATAGCAAATGTAAGAAGATAAGTCTCATTTTTATGAGGCTTATTTTTTTTGCCTAAAATAGAGTTAAGTTTTTGATAAAAATAGCAAATTTCTATTGGCTATAGAGGTGAATACGACTAGAATACATGTATATATAAAAAAGAAGATGTAAGGAAAATAAATGAAAGTTAGAGATACAAGAATGGCGATACAAAGTATTGTCAGTAATCGAAGCCGTGTGATGTCGCGTTCTGTTTTTATGATTGTGTTAGCAGCTCTTACGGCAATGCTCATTATAACAATTCCTACAAGTTTAGGTTGGGCTTACTTTGAGGAGCTACCAGGTTTAGCCCGTATTTCCCTTGGTATTGTTATTTTTGCCGCCTTTTTATGGGTTACGGAAGCCATACCAGCCTATTCGGTCTCACTTGTGGTCATAGGGTTGAATATCTTTTTGCTCTCTTATACAGGTTATGGACAAAAGGGGAGCAATCTATTTGGTATGAGCCAAGTTCTTACTCATGATGGGCTAAAATCAGATTCAGCCCTTGCTTTTAGTCAATATTTATTGCCATGGGCTAGTAATTTAATGTGGCTATTTATGGCAGGCTTTATGTTGGCTGAGGCTTTAACCAAAACCAAGCTTGACCTTAAATTTGCTCGTATGATTTTAAATGCGGTTGGCTCTAAGCCGATAAATGTATTGCTTGGGGCAATGGGGGTTACATTTTTGCTTTCGATGTTTATGTCCAATACGGCAACGGCGGCAATGATGATTGCTCTTATGGCGAGTTTTGTGCGAACTCTTCCCAAAGGTGAACCTTTTGCTAAGGCCTTGTTTTTAGGTGTTCCTGTAGCAGCAAATGTGGGTGGTATGGGTACAATTATCGGAACCCCACCCAATGGTATTGCCGTTGAGGCTTTGGCTCAAGAAGGTGTGCAAGTTGATTTTTTAAGCTGGATGGCCATTGGTGTTCCTGTTGCGGTGGCTTTATTTGTACTTGGCTTTGTAGCTATTTGGATTTGGTATCGCCCCACCATTGATACATTTGAGATTGAGTTTGAAGAAGATGATAAGCTCCCTGACGATGCAACTGCCGATGAAATAGCCGTGATGAAAAAGAAAAGATTAGAGCGTATTGTTACTCTTTGTGTCTTTGCCTTTACGGTTTTATTATGGGTGAGTGCCAAACTCCATGGGCTTTCTATTTATGTTGTCTCGCTTATACCTATTGTTATTCTAGGAGCAACATCTATTGTGGATGCCAAAAGTTTCCGTAAATTACCATGGGATGTTTTGATGCTCCTTGCAGGTGGGCTTTCGATGGGGGTTGCCATAGAGCAAACAGGACTTGGCCTTTGGATGAGTGGCCTTGTACCCGAAGATGTTAGCCCATGGTTTACTTTTAGCATTGTTCTGATACTGGCAATAGTGATGAGCAATTTACTTTCTCATACGGTAACCGCTTCTATTTTAATACCTATTTCCATTACCATGTTCCCCATTGAAGGAGCAGTAACTTATGTGGCTCCTATTGCTTTGGTTTGCTCAGCAGCTATGTTTTTGCCTATATCAACACCACCCAATGCGGTGGCCTTTGCCTCAGGACGGTTGGAAACTAAAGATTTTATGAAAATCGGTGGACTTATGGCGATTATTGGCTCAGCTATTTCAGCCCTTTGGGGCATTTTGATTGTGGGTGTCGTGATGTAAAAGTCGTATTCTTATAATTAGCTCCCATATTTTTTTGAGCAATAACATTATCTTGCATATTTTTATATTGGGTTATGGTCTGTTTTGTGGTTAAAATAGTATAAATATTTGAGGAGGAAAATAATGAATGTTCGAGATACAAGAAATGCGATACGGCAAATAACGAGCTATCGCAAACGGGTTTTAACACGTTCCTTTTATATGATAGTTTTAGCAGGCTTTATTGGTATATTAACCGCAACTTTGCCTGCTATGTTCGGATGGGAATATTTTAATGAGCTTCCTGCTTTAGGCCGCATATCTCTAGGGATTGTGGCCTTTGCTGCATTTTTATGGATTAGTGAGGCCATACCAGCTTATGCGGTTTCTATGATGGTGATAGGGCTGAATATATTTTTGCTTTCTTATACAGGCTATGGCGGAACCAAGGGGCTTAATATTTTTGGTATGGGAGATATTCTCACCAGCGATGGGCTCAAGCCCGCTGCGGCTCTAAATTTTAGCCAATATTTATTGCCATGGGCAAGTAATCTGATGTGGTTATTTATTGCGGGCTTTATGTTGGCTGAGGCTCTCACAAGTACCAAGCTTGACCTTAAATTTGCTCGGCTGATTTTAAATGCCGTTGGCTCTAAACCTATCAATGTGCTTTTGGGGGCGATGGGGGTAACTTTTGTGCTTTCGATGTTTATGTCTAATACGGCAACGGCGGCGATGATGATTGCCCTTATGGCAAGTTTTGTGCGAACGCTTCCTAAAGGAGAGCCCTTTGCTAAGGCCTTGTTTTTAGGAATACCTGTTGCAGCGAATGTGGGAGGTATGGGGACAATTATCGGAACCCCACCCAATGGTATTGCCGTTGAAGCCTTAAGTAAAGAGGGAATACAAATTGACTTTTTAACATGGATGTATATCGGCCTTCCAGTGGCTTTAGCCTTATTTGTCATTGGTTTTGCTGCCGTGTGGATATGGTATCATCCTAATATCAAAGTATTTGAAATTGAATTTGAAGAAGAAAAACCCTTACCTCCTGATGCAACCGAAGAAGAAATTGCCATTGTGCAGCAAAAAAATATCGAACGTTTTATCACCTTGGTAACTTTTGGGCTTACAGTATTTTTATGGATTACAGGTAAAGTTCATGGGCTTTCGACTTATGTTGTTTCTCTTATTCCCATTATCGTCTTTGGTTCAACCTCGATAGTGGATGCAAAAGGCTTTCGCAAATTACCATGGGATGTTTTGATGCTTCTTGCTGGGGGGCTTTCTATGGGAGTCGCCATAGAACAGACAGGTCTTGGCCTTTGGATGAGTGGGCTTGTGCCAGAAGGTGTTGACCCATGGATGACTTTTGCCTTTGTGATTATCCTTGCAATTGTGATGAGTAATTTACTTTCCAACACGGTAACAGCATCAATTTTAATTCCCATATCAATTACCATGTTTCCTTTTGAGGGTTTGGTTTCTCACATTGCTCCTATTGCCTTGGTTTGCTCAGCTGCGATGTTTTTACCCATATCAACCCCACCCAATGCGGTAGCTTTTGCCTCAGGGAAGCTCCAAACAAAAGACTTTATGAAAATCGGAGGGCTTATGGCGATTGCAGGACCAGTTGTTGCGGCGATTTGGGGTGTGATTATCATGCATTTTGTTTTATAATCTTAGTAAAGTATAAAAAAAAGGCCTCCGTAAATGGAAGCCTTTTTTTTGGATGAATTTACATATTCTCATATCCTTTTTCTTGCAAATGAAGATTTTAAATAAAGGATAGAAGGATATATAACTTAAGCGATATAAACCTTAACATGTAATGTTAAAGAATAATCTAAAGATAATAAATATATTTTTTACTAATGTCAATAGCTAAAAATTTTTTACCAAAATAAAGAATAAATCCTTGGATTCATATTTTATTTCTGTTAAAGAAACTATAGCGAAGGGATTCGCTAAAGACGATATAAACTTTTTTTGAAAATAGACTATTTATAGTAGAAGGACATGACTATGTTAAAGAAAACCCTTATCATAGCAGCAGGTTTAACTGTTGCTGTATCGGCTTATGCTCGTGATGAAATCCGTATTGTTGGCTCATCAACCGTTTACCCATTTGCATTTAAAGTTGCAGATAACTTTGGTCGTAACACTGATTATAAAAGTCCTGTACTTGAGTCGACTGGCTCAGGTGGTGGTCTAAAAATGTTCTGTGGTGGTGTTGGTGAAGATTATCCTGATATTACCAATGCTTCTCGTGCTATTAAAGATAAAGAAATCAAACTTTGTGCCGATAATGGCGTAACTGAAATTATGGAAGTCAAGATTGGTTATGATGGCATTGTTTTGGCCAATAACTTAAGTGGTCCTGATTTTAGCATTACTAGAGAACAACTTTTTGAGGCCGTTGCTGCTCAGCTTCCTAATGATGAGGGTAAGCTTGTAGCCAATCCTCATACAACATGGAATCAGATAGATGCATCACTTCCTGCTGAAAAAATTGAGATTTTAGGTCCTCCACCAAGCTCTGGTACACGGGATGCTTTTGTTGAACTTGTTATGGAAAAATCATGCGATGAAATTCCTGCGATTAAAGCTTTAAAAGAAACAGATGCCAATGCCCATAAGGCGGCATGTACAACAGTTCGCTCCGATGGATTATATATTGATGCGGGCGAAGATGATAATTTGATTGTAACAAAATTAGAGGCAAATCCTGCAGCGGTTGGTATTTTTGGCTACTCATTCTTAAATCAAAATCCTGATAAAATTAAAGGGGCAAAAATCGAGAATGTTGCTCCAACATTCGATGCTATTGCCGATGGTAGCTATGTGGTATCACGCCCTTTATTCTTCTATGTAAAGCTTGCTCATAATAGCATTGTTGATGGTTTACAAGAATATGTAGAAACATTTTTAAGCGAAGAAGCCATGGGTGAAGATGGTTATTTGGTTGAAGAAGGTCTTATTCCTCTACCAGAAGCCGAGTTGGAAGAGATTCGGACAACAGCAGAGGAATTTTCTGCAAATTTAGCGATAAGCTCTAATTAAACTAGTGTATGATAAAAGGCCTTTAGCTCCAAACTAAAGGTCTTTATCTATTTGTTTTAGGGAAGAATATTGATGAATGCTCATTTTTACTGGCCTATACTGATTATTGGGTTAAGTATTTTTGCTTTTATTGCAGCCAAAGCTAAGGCCAAGAAGTTACGTAAAAATAAACGTTTAGCATCTTTGCCAAGCCAATATGGGCTATGGCTTATGCTATGGTGTGTTATTTCGCTTATAGTCGTTGGGTTTGCTTTTTCGGTATTTGGAAATAGCTGGATAAAATGGCAAGCCTATCAAGATGTTGCTCAAGCGATGGTTGTTGAAGAGCAAGCTAAAGCTCCTAATAAGCAAGTCTCACTCGATAAATCCATGATAACAGCTCGCACCCATAGTGTTGAAAATTATGCCAAACAAATACTCCAAAATAAGGTAGATGGCAAAGGTAATCGCTTTGTTAAGGGGACTTATTTAGAAATAGCAAAAAATATTGCCAAGCTTAAGCAAGTTATCGGTTGGGGACGAATAGCGGCTCTGGTTGTTGTTGCGGCAACTATATTATTATGGGGCTATAAAAAAATATCAGTAAGCTTTAAGGTAAGGGCAAGGAATGAGCGGATATATAGCGGCTTTTTGGTTATGACCTCTTGTTTTGCCGTGCTGATTACAGTAGGTATTTTTATCTCTTTGTTTGTAGAAAGTATCCACTTTTTTACCAAAATTAATATTTTTAGCTTTTTATTTGGTACGGAATGGAATGTGCAATCAGGCGATAAATATGGAGCTATCCCCTTGTTTATTGGTACAATTTTAGTGGGTTCTGTGGCAATGGCTTTTGCAACACCTATTGGTTTGCTTTCGGCTGTTTATATGTCCGAATATGCCTCACCTAAAATGCGGGCTATTTTAAAACCAGCTTTAGAAATTTTAGCAGGTATTCCTACGGTTGTTTACGGCTTTTTTGCTGTGGTTACTGTAGGGCCTATTTTTAAAAGCTTATTTAATATAAGGGGCGATAGTATTATCGTAGCAGGGCTTGTGATGGGAATTATGATAATTCCTTATATTTCCTCACTTTCAGATGATGTGATATCAGCAGTTCCTCAAAGATTGCGAGATGGTGCTTTAGGTTTAGGCTCAACCCAATCCGAAACCATTAGCCGTGTGGTATTTCCTGCGGCTCTTCCTGGGATTATCGGGGGCATTTTATTGGCTATTTCTCGAGCTATTGGTGAGACAATGATTGTGGTGATGGCATTATCACGAGCTCCGAGCAATAAATTGTTTCCACCATTAAGCGAGTCAACAACAACTGTTACAGTGACTATTGTGGATGCTCTAACAGGCGATACCGAATTTGGTTCACCCAAAGTGCTTTCGGCCTATGCCCTTGCTTTAACTTTATTTTTAGCCACATTAGCTCTAAATATTTTTGCCCTTTATATTGTGAGAAAATACAGAGAGACCTATGACTAATATAACAACAACCCAAAGGGAACGCCCCTTAATTAAAGATGCCGTGCGTACAACCTTACGCCGCCGCTATATGTTTGAATATATTTTTCGTGGCTTTGGCTTAGGGGCAATTGGCCTTGCTTTGGTTATTTTAAGCTTTTTACTTTACTCACTTATTAGCCAAGGTTTGGGGGCTTTTAGCCAAACCCATTTTACCTTAGATATCACTTATCCTCAAAGCCTTACAGTTAGCCCCAGTGTGCAGCGAGACCCCGAAACCAATAAGATACTCAAAGATGATAAAGGTAATTATCTCTTTAACTTTTCGGCCTCAGCTTTGGGCAATATTGCTTATGAACGTGAGGGGAAAAAGAAAATCCGTTTTAACTTAAGCCAACTATCTCACGATGAATTAAAAGCAGTTGTTGCAGCGGCTGAACCGAATAATTTTAAAAAACCTTTAAGGGATTCTCTTCGGGCGATAAGTGGCGAAAAGAGCTCATCTAAGTTGGTCAATGTTGGGGCAGAAATGCAGCTTCGTAAATATTTACAAAAGCATCCTGATGCAGTAGGACAAAGAGTTTCGGTGAGTGTTCCTGCACAGGCTGATTTTGATTATTGGTGGCGACATGGTGGTAAAGAGGCCCACGGGCAAATTGAAGGTTTAGATGCTCAAATTGCCGCCGCTGCAAATGATGCAGAGCTTAGTAAAAAGCTTAAAAATCAGAGGATACGCCTTTTAGGCCGCTTTGAGCCGTTATTGCCTGCGGTTCATGCATTGGACGAAAAAAACCTTGTCTCGGTTGAATTTTCGAGCCGTATCTTCACCCATTATGATGCTTCAGAGGCCGATTATGCAGGTTTACGCTCGGCCATTGTGGGTACGGCTTATACTATGTTGGTGACCTTTTTAATCAGCTTTATTTTCGGAATTACGGCTGCGGTATGGCTAGAAGAATTTGCTCCAAAGGGGAGGATGTTCGATATTATTGAGGTTAATATCAACAACTTAGCCGCAGTTCCTTCCATTGTTAAAGGGATTTTAGGCTTGCTGGTTTTTCAAATGCTCATAGGCCTTCCTAGGGGAACACCAATTTTAGGTGGTATTGTACTATCTCTTGTGGCTATGCCAACAATTATTGTTGCCTCTCGTGCAGCTCTTAAGGCCGTACCCTCTAGCCTTAAAGATGGAGCTTTAGGTGTGGGAGCATCCAATATGCAAGCGGTATTTCAGCATGTTGTTCCTGCGGCTTTGCCTGGTATGCTTACAGGAACAATCATTGGCCTTGCTCAAGCTTTAGGAGAAACCGCACCGCTCTTGATGATTGGTATGAAAGCCTATGTGCAAACGCCGCCCTCAGGATTTGATGGTTTTGGTGAGTCTGCAACAACGATTGCAGCCACAATTTATAACTGGTTTTCTTTAGGTAAAGACAGTTTTAATGAGCTAGCCTCGGCCGCTATTTTAGTATTATTATTCTTTTTGTTATGTATGAATGCCTTAGCCGTTTACTTACGTAAAAAATTCGAGTTGGATTGGTAAAATGAAAGAGACAGTTTTAAATTATAAATCAAACCATAAGCTCCCTGATTTAGCAATGGAGACCAAAGATATCTTTGTCCATTATGCTGATTTTGAAGCGATTCACGGTGTGAGTATGCCCCTTTACAAAAATGCGGTAACAGCACTTATTGGACCTTCTGGTTGTGGTAAATCTACCTTTTTACGAGCTTTAAATCGCATGAATGATACCATTGATATTTGCCGTGTTACAGGGCAAATTCTGATGGATGGTCAAGATGTTAACTCTAAAGATGTGGATGTTGTGGAGCTAAGAGCAAGGGTTGGGATGGTGTTTCAAAAGCCGAACCCATTTCCAAAGTCTATCTTTGATAATATTGCCTATGGGCCACGATTGCACGGGCTAGCAAAATCAAAGGGAGAGCTTAAGGATATTGTGGAACAAAGTTTAGAGCGAGCAGGACTTTTAAAAGAAGTTCATGACCGTCTTGATAGCCCAGGAACAGGGCTTTCGGGTGGGCAACAGCAGCGTCTTTGTATTGCAAGAGCCATTGCCGTTGAGCCTGAAATCATTCTGATGGATGAGCCATGCTCAGCTCTTGACCCTATTGCAACGGCGATTATCGAGGAGCTGATTTTTGAGCTTAAAGAAAAATTCACCATTGCCATTGTAACCCATTCTATGCAACAAGCTGCTCGTGTATCACAATATACAGGATACTTCCATTTGGGAGATTTGGTAGAGTTTGGACATACGGCTCTCATTTTCGAAAATCCGAAAGAGAAGCTAACAAGTGATTATATTACAGGGCGTTTTGGATAAGGAGATATCAGATGAAAAATGATCATATTTTAACAGCTTTTGATGATAATATTGAACGACTTAACGCACTGCTCACCAAAATGGCAGACCTTACGATTATCCAAAATAATGCTATGCTCAAAGCCTATAAAGACTTTGATAAAGAGTTGGCTGAAAATGTTATTAAGGCCGATCACCAAATCAACTTGCAAGATATGGATATTGATAAACGAACCATCCGCATTCTTATTCGTCACCAGCCGATGGCCGAGGATTTACGCCTTGTTATTTCGGCACCCAAAGCCTCAACCAATATTGAGCGTATTGCTGATGGAGCCAAGGCTATTGCTCGTATGATTATCAAGCAGGAAGAAGCCTTGCCTTTAGGAAGCAACACTATTGTTACCATGGGACAAATGGTCAATGTGATGCTCAAAGATGTGATGGTTGCATGGGGCGAGCGTGATGAAACCAAGGCCATAGAAATCCGTGAGCGTGACTTTAGGGTGGATGAACTTTACCGTAGTTTGTTTAGGGAGATTATCTCTTGGATGATTGAAAATCCAAAGAATATCAGTGCTGGGATTACAGCTCTTCTTGCAGCTCGTTATATTGAGCGAGCAGGGGATCATATTTGCAATATCTGTGAGGCGATTTATTTTATCTCAACAGGGCGACGTTTGGAACGTGTGATAGAAGAAGAAAATGATGAGGGTTTCGATATTAATATTTTGGAATCTATTGAGCTTGATATTGAGGATAATATCACCAAAAAAGATGACCCTGATTAAGGCCAAAATTAACCCGTTTTTGGCAAGATTTATCCATTTTTATCCATTTTTGTCCAAAAATATCTTCTATTTTGCCAATATTAGCCACTATTATAGGTAGAGCAACTGAAATACCCAATGGCAAAATATGGCAAAATATGGCAAAAGATACATTCAAAATGGATAATTTTGGACTTTAATGGTCAAATCTTGCCAAAAAATGTACAGATTTTGGCAAAAATGCCCCTCGCTTCCTAGGCTAGTTAATGCTGCTCGTAAATATCGCTTAATTGTTGTGCTGTTTCTTGGAGTAAGGGTAGGTGTTTCTTTAAATCTTCCAAAGACTTACGTACAGTCAGTGAATGAATAAACAAGCTTGAAGTCATTGTCCCATCACTATCACGAATAGGGACGGCAATGGCAATAAGCCCATCAATAAATTCTTCATTATCAATAGCATACCCTTGTTTGCGAATGGCTTTAAACTCCGCCTCAAAATCCTCAACCTGATAATGGGTGTTTTTAGCCAACTGAGCCATGGGCAAATGAGACAGTATTTTTTGCCGCTTGGCTTTGGTGAGCTGGCTTAAGTAAAGCTTACCACTTGCCGTCGCATAAATAGGAACACGGCTCCCTGTAGGTAGATTGATTCTTATAGGGAAATTTGTGAAAACTTGGTCATAATAAACCATCTCAACACCATCGGCCACCGAGATACCACAAGTCTCATCAATCTCTTGGGATAGGCCATTTAAGATGCTTTCACGAATGGCCTTATAGCGACTACCACGGATGATACCAAAGGCAATTTTATTAAGGTTAACATCCGAGACAATATTCCCCCTAGGATTGGTTTGCACATAGCGTTCTGATTTGAGCTGAGCAATAAGGCGATGCACCGTTGGCTTAGGAATATCAAGGTCATAAGCGATATCCGAGGGTGAAAGTGGCTGGTCTGCAGCCGCAATTGTTTCTATAATTTTTAAAATACGTAAATGAGAACTCTCTTTATTTTTAGGCATTTTTAATTCTCTGCTTTTCCTCTTTTGTCATGGGTCTAAGCTTGGCCAAAGCTTCTTCCTTAATTGTATAGGTTGACCATGGAAGTGTTTTTAAATCAGACTGTTGTAACACTTGGTGTAAAATTTTAGGGCCATAAAGGTGGATCTTTCCAGCTTCAGTTTGAGACATCAAAATACATGATGTTTTGGGGAATAAATATCGTGCTTGTCCGAGTGCAATTTTTGCACGTTCCTTATCGGATGTAACCTCATAAGGTGCGGCAACAACCGCAAAGGTTGACCCCTCAAAATCACAGACAGCTGCAATAACTTTCATTTTCTTCCCTCACTTTAATCTTATATAATAGACTAGTTTTATCTAAAAGCCAAGCATAAGCTGAAAATTAGGCATATTTTAGGCAAAAAATTAAAACCCTTGGTAATCAAGAGATTATATAATATAATTGATATCTCAGGGACTATTTAATAATAAATAGTAGTCTTTAAAAGAAAAATATTTGTAAATAGGGAGCATAGAGAAGAGTATGAAAAATATAAAGAATCTATTATTAGCTTCAGGCGGTTTTATTCTATCTGTAGCAGCAATTAATGCCGAATCAGCTGGTTTTGGCTTATATGAATATTCGGCACGTGGTGATGCATTAGGTGGTGCTTTGATTGCAAGGGCGGATGACCCATCGGCATTAATGTATAATCCTGCGGGTATTACCCAACTAGAAGGAACACAATTTTTACTTGGCACGGCAATGATTCGTCCTTCTGGAACAGTGAATATTAAAGGGACGGATATTGGTAATGTGGTTAAAAATCATCTAGTTCCGCATTTTTATTTAACGCACCAGTTTAATGATAATATCTGGTTTGGACTTTCGGCAGGAACACGTTTTGGTTTACCAAATTCATGGGGAGAAAATTGGCTTGGACGTTTTCGTTCCTATGAGGTTGACCTTAAAACATATTCAGCTCAGCCGACCATTGCCTACAAATTTAACGAGCAATTTTCTGTCGCTCTTGGGGCTGAGATTATCTATTCGGAAGTCAAGCTTGGTCGCAAGATTGGCTCTGCTTTAGCAGGCTCAAATATCACAACCCCAGCTATGGATTTGGCCGATAGTTACCTTGATGGTGATGGTTGGGGAATTGGTGGAGTGTTAGGTTTACGCTATCAACCGAATGATCGTCTAAGCCTTGGTTTAACAGCACGTTCACCCATTAAAATCAACTATAGTGGCGATGCGAGTATTACCCAAACAGCCTATGGAAAACAGGTTGCATCTATGGGTGTTCCCATTCCTAACGGAAAATTTGATGCCGATGCAAGCCTAACCTTACCTGCATCTATTGGCCTTGGTGCGGCTTATCAATTTAACGATAAATTCTCCCTTGAGGCCGATGTGGTCTATACATTTTGGAGTAGCTTTGATGAACTTAAAGTTGAAACCAAAGGGGCGGGAACAACAACAGAAACCAAAGACTGGAAAAATGCATGGCGAGTACAACTTGGTGCAGAATATCATCTTGATGAAAACTGGACACTACGTGGTGGTTATATTTGGGATCAAAGCCCCATTGAAAAACATGCGGATTTCTTAACTTTTCCCAACGATCGTCATATCTTTTCTGCAGGCGTAGGCTATAAGCGAGACAATTGGTCGGTGGATGTATCTTACGGCTATGTTATGGGTGCAAATGAGACATTTTATGTTGATAAAGACTTAGGCAATGTGGATTATAAATCAGCAAATGCTCACCTATTTAACATATCTTTTGGCTATAGTTTTTAAGAGGCTCTAAGCTATACGCCCCCTTTAAGCTTGCCAAAGCACTGTAACCATAGAGCTATTATCCCGCTACATCTTGACAAACTCAATGAGCGGGATAATGGCTATACCAGTATGTTAGGCTTCTTCCCAATCCTTAGAACGCTCAATAGCACGATGCCAATTATGGATGAGTTTGGTGCGTTGCTCTTGGCTCATGGTTGGCTCGAAACGGCGACCAAGTTGCCATTGGCTTTCAATTTCAGACTCGCTTTTCCAAAAACCAACAGCTAAACCAGCAAGGTAAGTAGCACCTAAGGCGGTGGTTTCTAACGTTTTAGGACGTTCCACAGGAACATTTAAAATATCTGCTTGAAGTTGCATTAAAAGATTGTTCGCTGCGGCTCCACCATCGGCTCGCAGTGAGGTAACGGTAATGCCGCTATCACGCTCCATAGCACGCATAATATCATAGGTTTGAAGAGCCATGGCCTCTAAGGCTGCACGAGCAAAATGCCCACGACCACAACCACGGGTTAAACCAACGATAGTTCCCCTTGCATATTGGTCCCAATGGGGAGCACCAAGACCAACAAAAGCAGGAACAATCACCATGCCGCCGTTATCAGGAACGGTTTTGGCAAGGCTTTCCACATCGGGAGCCGTATTGATAATACGAAGTTCATCACGCAACCATTGGATGAGAGCTCCTGAGATAAAGCTTGAGCCCTCGAGGGCAAATAGACGCTTTTTAGGTGTAGCCCAAGCCATGGTGGTGAGCATGTTATTTTCGGATTTTTGCGGTTTATCACCAGTATTCATGACCATAAAGCAGCCTGTTCCATAGGTGGATTTAAGCATACCAGGCTTGGTACAAGCGTTACCCATAGTTGCAGCTTGTTGGTCGCCAGCAATACCTGCAATCTTAATAGCAGTACCTAAAAGTTCTGCACGGCTTTCTCCAACAACTTCTGAGCTTGTAACCACTTTAGGAAGTATGGATTTAGGTATATCTAAAATAGTTAAAAGCTCATCATCCCAACAACCTTCTGCAAGGTTAAAGAGTAGGGTTCTTGCGGCATTTGTTTCATCGGTTACATGAACCTCGCCACCTGTAAGTTGCCAAATAAGCCAAGTATCGATTGTACCAAAAGCAAGCTCGCCCGCTTCGGCCTTTTGTCTTGCTCCTTGAACATTATCAAGTAGCCATTTGATTTTCGTTCCCGAAAAATAAGCATCTAAAACAAGGCCTGTTTTATCTTGGAATTTTTCTACAAGCCCTTTGGCTTTAAGCTCATCACAAAGCCCAGCGGTACGGCGGTCTTGCCATACAATGGCATTATGGATGGGCTTGCCTGTAGCACGTTCCCAAATAACGGTTGTTTCTCGTTGGTTGGTAATGCCGATTGCTGCAACATCTTTGGCTGCAACGCCTGTATTCCATAATACATCTTTGGCCACTTGATGTTGGCATTGCCAAATCTCATCGGCATCATGTTCTACCCAACCTGGTTTTGGGTAGATTTGAGTAAATTCTTGCTGAGCCACACCACGGATATTACCTGCATGGTCAAATAAGATAGCACGAGAACTTGTTGTTCCCTGATCTAAACTTAAGATAAATTGTTCTGACATTTTTAACCTCCGAAATTTTAATCTGCATTTTGTTCTTTATAAGTACACCCAAGGGTGAAATCATAGATAATAGCTCCTAAGATACCGCCAATAATCGGGCCAATAACAGGGACAGTCCAAATTAGGCTACCATCGGTTAAGCCATTGTTTTTAAAGCCTGCAACAACGGTCAATAAGCGAGGGCCTAAGTCTCGTGCAGGATTAATAGCATAACCATGCATTGCACCAAACGACATTCCAATCACCATCACCAAAAAGCCAACCAATATGGGGCCAAGCCATGCAGCTTGTGCTTTTGCTAGCGTATCACCAATGGCTAAAATAATAAATACCAATAAGAATGTTCCTAAAATTTGGTCAAAAAGACCAGGTAGATAGCCCTTAACGGCTAGAATATTTGTATTCCAGTAATAAGATTATGTAATTTGTAGAAGTACTTTGTCAATTAAAAATTTTCATTTATGAATATTATTTTCTAAAATGAAGATGCTCTATAGATGGTCATATGTTTATTTAACTCTTTTATGTACCACACCCACATCTGTTAGTCGTGCTTTGCACTCCTTCGACCAGAAGGGCATTCAAGAGGTTTAATAAAAAGCTTATTTCTACGTGAGTTTCCTTGCTTTTATATGGTAAGAAAAGAAATTAAATAAATTATCTTGACAAGGTAAAAAAAATATATTTTACTTAAATTATCAAATAATCATTATATGAACATATGTTCAAAACAATAAAAATGGAGCTACTTTATGCAGCGTATATTCAATAAACCAGATGAAATTGTTAATGAAACAGTTGAAGCTTTTGTCAAGGCTCATAGCGACCTTGTTAAGGTCTCCACACTTAATCCTCGCACACTAGTGTCTAACTATGCAAAAAAGGAAGATCGTGTGGGCATTGTCACAGGGGGAGGGGCAGGTCATGAGCCTGCCTTCATTGGCTATATTGGAAAGAATATGGTTGATGCGGTTGCGGTGGGGGAAATTTTTTCTTCTCCTACTGCAAAAGCCTTTGCAGATGCAATGATTGAAGCGGATTCGGGTAAGGGTGTGGCCTGTTTGTATGGTAATTATGCAGGTGATAATATGAACGTTAAGATGGCTACAAAGATGCTTAAAAAACAAGGTGTAGAGGTTAAAACAGTTGTGGCGAATGATGATGTTGCCTCTGCCCCTAAAGATGAAATTGAAAAGCGGCGCGGCGTAGCAGGAGAGATACTTATGTGGAAAATTGGTGCGGCCAAGGCTTCCACAGGGGCAAGCTTGGATGAAGTGATTGTTGCGGCTCAAAAGGCAATTGATTCAACACGTTCCATTGGTGTGGGTTTAACCTCATGTACCATTCCAGAGGTTGGCCATGCGAACTTTTCTATTGATGAGGGAAAAATGGAACTGGGTATTGGTCATCATGGAGAGCCAGGTGTTGAGGTTACTGACTTAACATCTTCCCAAGCTCTTGTTAAAATGATGCTTTCTCGCTTACTTCCTGATATTCCTTTTACAAAAGGGGATGAAGTGGTTGTGTTGGTTTCAGGCCTTGGGGCAACGCCAATTAACGAACTTTACGTTTTTTATAATGATGTAGAAAAACAACTTACTGATGCGGGCATTTCTATCTATAAGCCTTTGGTGGGTAACTTTTTTACCTCACTTGATATGATGGGAATTACTCTAACAGTGATGAAACTTGATGATGAGCTGAAAGAACTTATGGATATTCCTGCTCAATCTGTTGGCTTGACAATTTAAAGGAGAGTGGTTGTGACGCAAATTTCTTCTGATGATGCAAAAAAGGCTCTTAATATAGTTGCTCAAACGATTGTGGATAATAAACAATATTTAAGTGATATTGACGGGCTAATTGGTGATGGTGACCATGGAATAAATATGGCGAAGGGGTTTCGTTTTTATTTGGAACGTCATGGTGATGATGGTGAGGATTTTGCTACATCTCTCAATAACTTAGGGATGATTTTGTTTAATGAAATTGGTGGTTCCATGGGGCCATTATATGGCAATATTTTTATGAATATGAGTGAAGCTGCAGAAAAAAGTGATGCAGTAACTGAAGAAGTTTTTGGGCAAATGTTAATAGGAGCGGTTGCCGCAATTGAAGAACTTGGAGATGCCAAGCTAGGAGATAAGACATTGATGGATGTACTTATTCCTGCAAGGGATGCTTATATGGATGCATCTTCGGAGAATAGAGGATTTAAAGAAAGTCTTCAAATTATGAGCAGTGCGGCCATAGTAGGACGAGATTCAACCAAAGATTTAGTGGCGAAAATCGGACGGGCAAGTCGATTGGGAGAACGTTCCCGTGGTGTACTAGATGCAGGAGCTTGCTCCGCTTGTCTCATCTTAACAACCTTTGCTCAAAATTTTGAAAATAAGCTTTAAAAATAACTACTAAAATTTTGAATGATTAAAAACAGGGAATAAAAATGCTTTTAGAAATTAAAGAATTATCAAAAAGCTTTGCTTCGGTTCCAGCTCTTGAGGATGTTACTTTTGGGCTTAAGGCTGGTTCTATTCATGCATTATGTGGGGGCAATGGTGCAGGTAAATCCACGTTTTTTAATACGATTATGGGGATTTATCAAAAGAATAAAGGGACAATTCTTTTTAAAGGAAAAGAGGTCAACTTTCCCTCACCAAAAGAAGCCTTTGAGCACGGCATTGCTATTGTTCAACAGGAGCTTAGTGAGATACCCCATCTAACTGTAGCAGAAAATATATTCCTCGCTCGAGAACCTAGTTGTTTGAGTTTTATTAATCATAAAGAGCAAGTACAAAAGGCTCAGAAAATATTAGATGATTTAGGCTTTAATATTAACCCGAATATAAAGATGTTTCAATTATCAGTAGCTGATAAACAGTTGGTGGAAATAGCAAAAGCCTTATCACATAATGCTGAGATTATTATTATGGATGAGCCAACATCGGCTCTTGATACAGAGGATACGGAGCGTTTATTTAAAGTTTTGCGAGAGCTTGCAGAGCAAGGTAAGTCAATAATTTATGTAAGTCATCGCTTAGAAGAAATTTTTGATATTGCAGATAGTTGGACAATGTTTCGTGATGGTAAAGTTGTGGGTACAGGGCTTGTGGAAGATATTACAAGGGCTGATTTAATTGAATTAATGATTGGAACAAACCTAGAGCAAGAATTCGTTAAAGAAAATATCCCAGCAGAAGAGGTTGTTTTTACAACAAAAAATATGAACATCCCTAACAGATTATTTGATATGAGCCTTGATATTAAAAAGGGAGAGATTTTCGGTATATATGGACTTGTGGGAGCAGGACGAAGTGAGTTCTGTAATGCAATTTTTGGGCTTGAGCCATTGGCTACGGGGGAGGTAGAGGTTCATGGGCAATCTATTAAAAGAACAGCAAAGTCCGCTATTGATAATAAGATAGCCTATATTACAGAAGACCGTAAAGGCTCAGGCTTAGTCTTAAGCTCATCGGTTTATGATAATATTTCGCTGACCTCTTTAAAGCAAAATACACCTTATTTTTTCATTAATCGTCATAAAGAAAAATCGAGAGTGACGCAAATGATAGAGAAGTTTCATATACGTCTTGCTTCACCTTATCAGATTGTCCGTCGCTTAAGTGGAGGTAATCAACAAAAGGTTGTTTTAGGGCAATGGATATTAACAGAACCTGATATTTTAATTATGGATGAGCCTACAAGAGGCATTGATGTTGGGGCAAAAAGAGAGATTTACTCTTTCATGTCAGATTTTGCTTGTGAGGGGAAGTCTGTTCTGATGGTTTCATCGGATATTCATGAAGTTATGGGTATGTGCGATCGCATTGCGGTTTTTAAACATGGCAGGCTTGTTGATATTTTAGATCGTAGTGAATTTACACAAAAAAAATTAATTAATTTAGCAGCATAAGAGGCAAAATATGACAAATGAAAAAAATCTATCTAACGTAATAACACCCCGTCGATTTATTAATCGCTTTGGTATTGTTATTGCCTTTTTTGCTTTATCGCTTATTTTATCTTTTGCAAGTGAATATTTTTTAACCACAGGCAATATTACCAACGTATTAAGGCAAACATCTATTAATGGTATTTTAGCCTTAGGAATGACATGCGTTATCCTAACAGGTGGTATCGACTTATCTGTAGGCTCAGTTGTGGCATTATCTGGTGTGGTTAGTGCAAGCTTTGCAACAAGGTCTACATTAATGATGGTAGATGGAGCTCCTTATCCATTATTGCTAGTTTTATGTATTGGTATTGCGGTTGGAGCTGCTTGTGGTGCAATTAATGGTGTATTAATTGCTTATTTCCGAATTCCTGCATTTGTAACTACATTGGGTATGCTCAGTGCTGCACGAGGCATGACTGAGCTTTACACCAATGGGCAACCTGTGCCGAACTTGGCTCCCAGTTTTCGTTTCATTGGCACAGGTCTAGTCTATGGAATTCCTTTACCAGTGATTATCTTTTTAAGTCTATGTTTAGTGATTTGGATACTACTCAAAAAAACATGTTTTGGTCGCTATATTTATGCGGTTGGTGGCAATGAACGAAGTGCAAGAACATCAGGTATTAACACTAAAAGAATTATATTTTCAGTCTATGTTATTTCAGGAGCTATGGCGGGTCTAGCAGGTATGATATTGGCAGCACGTACGGGCTCAGCCCTTGTGCAAGCAGGTATTGCTTATGAGCTAGATGCTATTGCTGCTGTTGTGATAGGGGGAACAAGCCTTTCAGGGGGAGTAGGTTCATCAGTTTATACCTTATTCGGAGCTATGATTATTGGTGTGATGAATAATGGGCTTGATTTATTGGGTGTACAGTCTTTTTACCAAAAGATTGTCAAAGGTATCATTATTGTTCTGGCTGTTCTGTTGGATGGCTCAAGGAAGAATCATGATAATTAAAAAATAAAAAATACTGTGAGGAGAAAGCTTTATCGCTGATGCGTTATTCTTTCAAAATTTGTAACATTCATGAAAGGGAGGTCATTATGACTCTTATGAAAAATTTTTTAAAACTAACTACTGTAGTAACGATTGCAACGGCTCTTTCTGCATCGGCTGCTGATAAGCCTATAAAAATTGGAGCTCTTGTTTATGGTCTTAATGCAGAGTTTATGCAGTTATGGGCTCAACAAGCCGAGAAACATCCTGCGGTTGCTTCGGGTCAAGTAGAACTTACGGTTTTAGATGGTCGTTATGATGCACTTGTCCAGAATAATCAATTTGAAACTCTTGTTACACGTCAATTTGATGCAGCTGTATTTGTTCCGATTGATATTGATGCAGGAGCAACAGGTGTAGAAACGGCTCATAATGCAAATATTCCTGTTGTTGGCTCAAATACAAGGGTAAATTCGGACTTACTCGCAAGCTATGTAGGCTCGGATGATGTCCAGTCTGGATATATGGAGGCAAAAGCTGTTCTCGATAAAATTGGTTGTAAAGGTAATGTGGTTATTATTGAAGGCCCCTTAGGTCAGTCTGCTCAAGTAGAACGTCTTAAAGGAAATCAAAAGGCTCTTGCGGAATGTCCTGATGTTAAGGTTCTAGAACAAAAAACGGCTAACTGGTCTCGTGCAGAAGCTTTATCGCTCATGGAAAATTGGTTGACCGCACATAAAGGGCAAATTGATGGTGTGATTGGCCAAAATGATGAAATGGCTCTTGGAGCAATTGAAGCCATAAAATCAGCAGGCCTTAAAGTTGAAGATTTTGCTATTGCAGGTATTGATGGTATCAGTGATGCCTTACGTGCAGTTAAAGCAGGAGAGATGGTTTCTATTTTACAAGATGGTGGAGCTCAGGCTCAAGGTGCGATTGATGTGGCTTTACGCCAAGTATTAGGAGCTGATTATGAACCGCAATCAGAGATTTGGAAGAAATATCCAGATATGCCTTGGAATGGCGGTAATGACAAAGTTTATAATGTTCCTTGGACACCCGTAACCCTTGATAATGTAGATGAATTATTAAAATCTCGTCAATAATTTTATAGTTGGAGGGAGGCTTTGCTTCTCTCCACCTTACAAACAATAATAGGAGAAAAACATGCCTTATGATTTTAATGGAAAGTTAGTTGTTGTTACAGGGGCTTCTGCAGGGATTGGAGCGGAGGTTTGTCGAGGTTTTGTTAAGCTTGGAGCAAAAGTTGTAGCTCTTGATATATCGGATGATGTTAATGACGTTGCTAAAGAGTTGGGAGAAGATAAGGTTTTTGCCTATTTATGTGATGTATCTAGCCGAGATAATGTACAAAAAGTTGTGAAGAATATTGCCTTACAACATGGTAAAATAGATATTTTGGTCAATAATGCAGGTATTGTTGCCTTAGATAAGGCTGAGGATTTATCTCAGCAAGCTTGGCAAAAAACCATTGATGTAAATTTAAGTGGTGTTTTTTATATGGCTCAAGCAGTGGGTAAGGAAATGCTAAAGAATAAAGGAGGTAAGATTGTTAACTTAGCTTCTCAAGCAGGTGTTATTGGTATTGAAAATCATGTGGCATATTGTGCCGCAAAATTTGGAGTGATTGGTATAACCAAAGTTTTAGCCATTGAGTGGGCTCAGCACCAAATTAATGTGAATTCTGTTTCACCAACAGTAGTACTAACAGAGCTTGGTAAAAAAGCTTGGAGTGGTGAAGTTGGTGAAGAAATGAAAAAGAAAATCCCTGCACGACGTTTTGCAGAACCTTATGAAGTTGTTGATACAATTTTATTTTTAGCGAGTGATAAGGCCAGTATGATTCATGGAGAAAATATTCTCATTGATGGTGGCTATACAGCTCAGTAATTTAATAATGTACCAACGAAAGAAGGGATAAATAATGACCCATAAAAAACAAAAAATAGCCATTGGTTGTGATGAAGCTGCTTTTGAGCTTAAGCATATTTTAATCGAATATCTAAAAGGCCAACATAAAATAGAAGTTGAAGATTTTGGTTGTTATGATACTTCACCTGTTCTCTATCCAGATGTTGCCAAAGAGGTCGCTCAAAGGATTTCTAAAGGCGAGTTTGAGCGGGGTATTTTGCTTTGTGGAACAGGCATTGGTATGTGCATTGTGGCAAATAAAGTTAAAGGAATACGAGCTGCATGTTGTCATGATGCTTTTTCGGCACAAAGAGCCCGAAAGAGCAATGATGCCCAAATTATTACAATGGGGGCAAGGGTGATTGGGCATGAACATGCCAAGGTTATTTTAGATGCATGGTTACAATCAAATTTTGTCGGTGGAGGCTCAGCTCCTAAAGTGGATTTGATTAATGAAATTGATGCAGAAAGATGGTGAAAATGAATAAGCTGGAACAATTGAAACAACATACAATAGTGGTTGCAGATACAGGGGATTTTGAAGCCGTTGAACAATATAGGCCGCAAGATAGTACTACCAACCCATCACTTATTTACACTGCGGCACAAATGCCTGCTTATAAAGAGTTTTGCCAAAAGATTATCAAGGATGCCAGCGGTCAGAATATTGAGGACATTTTAGATGAGTTGATAGTTTCTTTTGGTTGCGAGCTAACAAAAAGAGTTAAGGGCTATGTTTCAACAGAGGTGGATGCCGCTCTTTCATTCGATACACAAGCAACGGTAGAAAAAGCCCAAAAATTAATGAAACTTTATCGTCAAAAAGGAGTGGATTCTAGTCGTATTCTTATTAAGATAGCTTCAACTTGGGAGGGTATACAGGCGGCTAGAGTTTTAGAAGAACAAGGAATAAAATGTAATCTGACATTGCTATTTAGTCTGGTGCAAGCAGCTGCTTGTGCAAAAGCAAAAGCATTTTTAATCTCTCCTTTTGTAGGGCGTATTTTAGACTGGTATAAAAAGAATGGCCTATATAAAGAAAGGGATGTTGACCCTGGAGTGACCTCGGTGCAAAATATTTATAGATACTATAAACAGTTTAGTTATGATACGGTAATTATGGGAGCGAGTTTTAGAAGCCTAGAAGAAATTGAGCAGCTTTGTGGATTAGATCGCTTAACTATTGCTCCAAAATTTTTAGAGATTTTACAAAGTGACAATAAAGGCTTAAGTAATCAAATGAACCAATTGTCTACAGATTTATTTGAAAGTGAACTTGATGTAAGTGAAAAATCCTTTAGGTTTTTACTCAATGAAGATGCAATGGCAACGGAAAAATTAAGCGAGGGTATTCGGCTTTTTCATCAAGATACGCAAAAGTTGCGTCAATTAATTGCATCATACCTATAAATTTTATAACGCAGTGCAAGAGGTATTCTGTATATGATTATCTTTTAGTATTTGGAGAAATCTGCTATATTATAGTAATATAATAAGAAGTTTTAATGGTTGAGGCTCTATGACAAAAACAGAAAAAAGACGGCAAGATTTTGCTCATGAGATGATAGTAGAGATAGCCTCTCTATATTATAGCGAGGGGTTAACACAAAATGAGTTATCCGATAAGTTTAATGTTTCCCGTGCTACCATAGGGCGTATCTTGCGTAAGGCACAGGAAGATGGTGTGGTTTCTATAACGGTGCAGCATCACCCAACATCTGTCTTAGAGCTAGAAAAAAAGCTTAAAAAATATTTTAATATTGATAGGGTGATTGTTGCTCCTTTTATTGAAGATAATGAAATGCAACGGCAGTCAGCAGCCTCACTAGCTTCACAGTATTTGGATAATATATTACAAGATGATATGACACTTGCTATTGGGGCAGGGAGAAATGTAGCTCAAATTGCGACTTATAAGTTTATCAGAAGGCCTGTTAATGCTCTTTTTATTAGTGCCTCAGGAGGAACGATACAAGCTAATGATGATAATTCGAATGCAGATTATATTTGTCGAACATTTGCAGCAAAATATCAAGCTCGCTCAGAAGCTTTGTATGCTCCTGCTTATGTAGCGGATGAAAAATTGCGTGAGGAAATCAAAAGGCTGAATGTGATTATGCATACATTAGAAAAAGTACGTCATGCGGATATTGCTGTTATTGGCATTGGTGATGTGAGTCAAGATAGCTACATGGTGCGGATGGGCTGGTTTGAGCCTGAAGAGATTCAACAAGCGAGAAAACTAGGTACAGTGGGTGATATGATGGGGTATGATTTCTTTGATATTCAAGGTGATTTGGTCAATATTCCTATTCAAGGGCGGGTGATAGGGCTTTCGATGCAGGAGCTCGCAGATATTCCTAATGTTATTGCAGTTGCAGCAGAGCGAAATAAATCGGTGGCTATATTGGGGGCGTTACGTTCTGGAGTTATTAACACACTGATTACCAATGTGGAAAATATAAAAGAGATTATTCATATGCAAGAAGAGAGCAAAGTATAGTTTCTAAAAATATGCTTGGAGATTTATCCTGAAATGATGTAAAGTAAGTCTAAAAATGATGTGGGTACATCAAAAAAGGAGATTTGCATGAAAGTTAGTGTATATGATGTTGCAAGAAGAGCAGGTGTTAGCTCGGCAACGGTTGACAGGGTTCTTAATGGCCGAAAAGGGGTGAAAGAAGCTACTATTCATCGTGTGCAAAAAGCGGCAGAAGAGCTTGGTTATGTTCCTAACCGCCTTGCAAGTCGCCTTGCTAAGGGCAAAAAATATAATATTGCTTTTATCTTACCAAAAGGTTCAAATCGTTTTATGGCGAATTTGGGAGCTTCGGTAGAAGATATAAAGCAAGATATGATGGCAGAAAATGTTGTTTTACATGTTCTTTATTGGGATATGTGGAAGCAAAATGCATCGGATGAACTCTTAAAGCTGGCACAAGGTTATGATGGTTTAGCGGTTGTGGCCTCAGATGCAGCAGAGATTAATTTAGCTATCAATCATTTAGGTGAGGATATGCCTGTGGTTACGCTGGTTTCGGATGCCCCAAGCTCGAACAGATTATCTTATGTGGGCATTGATAATATGGCAGCAGGGCGAACAGCGGCAAGCTTATTGGGGCGGTTTTTATCGTCTGGAAAGAAAGAAAAACTTGCTATTATTATGGGCAGTGCAGCCCTTCGGGACCATATGGAACGACGAGCGGGTTTTGAGCAAATTTTGCATCAAACATATCCTCATTTGCAGATTCTACCGCCAATTTATGCCTATGATGATTATAAAAAGGTGCATAAAAATTTAAGTGAGTTGTTTATAGATAACCCTGATATTACAGCAATATATTCGGTGGGAGCAGGGAATCGCGGGGTGGTGCAAACTTTAGAGGAATATGGTTTAAGTCAAAAAGTTTATGTGGTTGCCCATGAACTCACACAAACAAGCCGTAACGCTTTAATTTCAGGTTGTTTTGATGCCGTTCTTTCGCAAAATACAGAATATGAAGTGCAGCAATCCATTCAGATTCTTTTAAATGCTCTAGAAAATAGAAAGCAGACCAAGGTAATAAAAAAGCCAAATATCGAGATTTACTTAAAAGATAACCTACCATTATAATTTTTTTAAAAATTATAGCCAGGAATGCTTGACGAAAAGGCATATTTGTGTCTTAATTTGATTGTAAATGATGAGCGTTAATCAAAATGGGATAAGGTGAAATGTATATAGGGATAGATATTGGAACATCAGGTGTAAAATCGGTATTAATGGACGAAAAACAAAATATTATTGCCGAAACAACCGCTAGTTTAAATGTTTCAAGACCCAAGCAGGGTTATTCGGAGCAGAATCCGAAAGACTGGTTTGCCGCAGTGGAGCAATCGCTACTCGATTTAAAGCAGGAAGCTACAGAGCAAATTAAGCAGGTGAGGGCGATAAGCTTTTCGGGGCAAATGCATGGGCTTACTCTAATTGATGAGGCTGGTGAAGTGTTGCGTCCTGCAATTTTATGGAATGATGTTCGTTGCGGGGCTGAATGTGAAGAGCTTAAAAACAAAGAGCCACGATTCTTAAGCATTGGTGGTAATGATGTGATGGCGGGCTTTACTGCTCCTAAATTAGAATGGGTTCGCAAGCATGAGCCTGAAATATTTGCAAAAATTCACAAAATTCTATTGCCGAAAGATTATATTCGCTATTGCCTTACAGGAGAATTTTACTCGGAGATGAGTGATGCTGCAGGTACATTATGGCTTGATGTTGCTAGACGTGATTGGTCAAAAGAGCTAATGGCAGCGTCACAAATTAGCCGAAATTACCTTCCTGAGCTTGTGGAGGGAACAGAGTTTTCGGGCTATTTATTAGATGAGCTTACTCAAAGATGGGGAATGGAGGAAAAGGTAAAAGTTATTGGTGGTGCAGGAGATAATGCCGCTGCAGCTTGTGGCTTAGGTGCGGTTTGCTCAGGAGATGCTTTCTTATCGTTGGGAACATCTGGGGTTGTTTTTGTCACCACCGATGGCTTTATGCCCTCGCCAAATGAGGGGGCTCATGCTTTTTGTCATGCTATTCCAAAAACATGGCACCAAATGGCGGTCATTTTAGCAGCAACAGATTGTGTAAATTGGCTCTCAGAAGTAACCAAACAGGATATATCATCTCTTATGGGTAATTTAGGAAAGCTCGAGGATGGCCCAAGTGATATTTTATTTTTACCTTATATTTCAGGGGAAAGAACGCCGATTAATGACCCAAATGCAAGGGGAGCTTTTGTTAATATTTCTCGTTCGCATACAAGTGATGATATGGCTCGTGCGGTGATTGAAGGTGTAGCTTTTGCCCTTAATGATGGGCTTAGAGTGCTAAAGAATGCAGGTAGCCAGCCACAGCAATTGATGGTTGTTGGTGGTGGTGCAAAAAATAAGCTTTGGCTTGAAATCTTAGCAACAATCACAGGCTTAGAAATTCATTTGCCCGATGCGGCTCATTTAGGTGCAGCCTTTGGAGCAGCTCGTTTGGCTATGGCAGGCGATAAATCTGATATGAGCTTAAATGAGATTTTCTTTAAGCCCCATATTAAAGAGGTTATCAGACCCAATATGGGGATGCATGAACAATATCAAAATCAATTCAATCAATTCAAAAAACTATATCCATTAATTCAGGAGATTAAATAAATGGAAAAAATCTTTTCAATAGATAGCCCTGTTCAATATGAGGGAGAAAATAGTACAAGCCCATTGGCTTACCGTTTTTATGATGCCAACAAAAAAATTGGAGGCAAAAGCCTTAAAGAGCATTTACGCTTTGCCGCTTGTTATTGGCATAATTTTGTATGGCCAGGTGGAGACCCTTTTGGAGGGCAAACTTTTGAACGTCCATGGTATCATGGTGATGCAATGGATGCAGCGAAATTGAAGGCTGATTATGCGTTTGAATTTTTCCGTCTTTTGGATGTACCATTCTTTTGTTTTCATGACCGTGATGTAGCTCCAGAGGGTGCGAGCTTTAAAGAAAGTAACGATAACCTAAAAATTATTGGTGATATTTTTGCCCAAAAAATGGAAGAAAATAATATCAAGCTTCTTTGGGGAACAGCCAATCTTTTTGGTCATAAACGCTTTATGAGTGGTGGTGCAACCAATCCTAATCCAGAAGTTTTTGCCCATGGTGCGGCTCAGATTAAAAATGTGATGGATTTAACCCATAAATTGGGTGGTGAGAATTATGTTTTATGGGGCGGTCGTGAGGGTTATGATACCCTCTTAAATACGGACCTTAAACGCGAGCAAGACCAGCTTGGTCGTATGCTTCAGTTGGTTGTTGAGTATAAACATAAAATTGGTTTTACAGGTGATATTTTAATCGAGCCAAAGCCGCAAGAGCCAACAAAACATCAATATGATTATGATGTGGCTACTGTTTTTGGTTTCTTACAAAAATACGGCCTAGAAAAAGAAGTCAAAATGAATTTAGAAGCCAATCATGCCACATTAGCAGGCCATAGTTTTGAGCATGAAACAGCCCTTGCTTCGGCTTTAGGTATTTTGGGTAGCTTTGATATGAACCGTGGTGATCCGCAGGTGGGTTGGGATACAGATCAATTCCCTAATAGTGTTGCGGAGCTTGTAATGACTATGTATTACATTATCCAAGATGGTGGTTTGAAGAAAGGTGGGCTTAATTTTGATGCAAAAATACGCCGCCAATCCATTGATGTTGACGACTTACTTATTGGTCATATTGGAGGCATGGATATCTGTGCCCGTGCCTTTGAGGCTGCTTATAAAATGGTAGAAGATAAGGTTTTGAGCAACTTTGTTGATGAACGCTATAGTGGTTGGAATACAGGATTCGGTCAGGATATCTTGGGTGGAAAATTGAGTTTAGCAGATTTAGCCCAAAAGGTTGAAGCCGAAAATATTGACCCTATGCCAATTTCGGGTAAGCAGGAATATCTGGAAAACCTAGTTAATCGATATTTCTAAGACTCTATTTTTCCTATGGGGTTATACTATTTTTGCATAAAAAAATATTGACCTCATAGGGGGAATTTTTGAGTTAAGAATAAGTTTATGTTATGGTACGAAAGCTTTTTAAAATTATGTATGTAATGATAATTATGTATGTAATGATAATTAAGCTTTATATTTTAAAAAATAAATTGGGAGCAAATAAAATGAAAAAACTATTATCTGCAGGCCTCTTAATGGCAACAGCATTAACAGCAATGGGTGCTACAGCTGCACCAAAAATTGGCTTATCTATTGACGATTTACGTGTTGAACGCTGGACAAGAGATCGCGACTATTTTGTTGCAAAAGCAAAAGAATTAGGTGCTGAAGTTGTTGTGCAATCAGCCAATGCTTCAGAAGCAACACAAATTCAACAAATTGAAAATATGATTACTCAAGGTGTTGATGTTATTGTTATTGTACCTTTTAATAGTAAAGCTCTTTCTAATGTGATTGAAGAAGCTCAGTCAGAAGGTATTAAAGTGGTTTCTTATGATCGTCTAATTTTAGATTCTGATATTGATCTTTATATTTCTTTTGATAATGTTCGTGTTGGTGAAATGCAAGCACAAGGTCTTGTTGATGTTAAGCCAACAGGTAACTATTATCTTATTGGTGGCTCACAGCTAGATAACAATGCTTTTATGTTCCGTGAAGGCCAAATGAATGTATTAAAACCTTTAGCCGATAAAGGTGATATCACTATTTTGGGTGATCAATGGGCTAAAGATTGGCTTCCTGAAGAAGCCGTGAAGATTACCGAAAATGCACTTTCGGCCAATGATAACAAGATTGATGCTATCGTTGCTTCTAACGATGGTCTAGCAGGTGGTGCAATTCAAGCTTTATCAGCACAAGGGCTTGCAGGTAAAGTTGCAGTCTCTGGCCAAGATGCTGATTTAGAAGGTATTAAGCGTATTGTTGCAGGTACTCAAACTGTTACAGTTTACAAACCTCTAAAACTTATTGCTGAAACAGCAGCTCAAATTGCTTATGATTTTGCAGAAGGCAAAGAAGTTGAAACCACATCAAAGTTAGATAACGGCAAAAAAGAAGTCCCTTCAGTTCTTCTTGCCCCAACTGCAGTTACTAAAGATAATGTTGATGAAGCCGTTATTGCGGATGGTTTCTATACAAAAGAACAAGTATACGGTAAATAATCAATAAAATCTTATTAGCATAAGTTTTGTTGATACCTATCTTTAATAAAAAAGTGCGAATAGGTGTGAGATTTCACGTAAACTTATTTGCACTTTTTTGTAATAAATTTTAAGGGGAAATAAAAATGAGTCATCTTTTAGAGATGCATGGGATTGTTAAGGATTTCTCTGGAGTCATAGCATTAAATAATGTTGATTTAACCTTAGATAAAGGTGAAGTTTTGTCTTTATGTGGTGAGAATGGTTCGGGAAAGTCAACGCTGATGAAAGTGCTATCAGGCATATGGCCTTATGGTAGTTATAAAGGGGAAATATTACTGGATGGTCAGCCGCAGCATTATAACCATATTAAGCAATCAGAAAATGCAGGAATTGTGATTATTCACCAAGAGCTTGCTTTAGTTAATCATCTCACTGTTGCAGAAAATATATTCCTAGGTGTTGAGCCCAATAAAAATGGTGTTGTTAATTGGCCTGCTATGTATAAAAGGGCTAAGGAGCTTTTAAAAAAGGTTAAACTTGATATTGCCCCAGATACCAAACTGGGAGATTTAGGAACAGGACAACAGCAGCTTGTTGAAATTGCCCGTGCTATTGGTAAAAATGCAAAAATTTTAGTTTTAGATGAGCCTTCCTCATCACTTACAGAAAAAGAAACAGCGATTTTGCTCGATATCGTTAAGGACTTGCGAGAGCAAGGTGTGGCTTGTGTTTATATTTCCCATAAGCTTGATGAGGTTATGGAAATATCTGATCGGGTGATGGTTATCCGTGATGGAGAGCATATCGATACGAAAGATGTGGGTGAGCTTACCAAAGATGATATTGTAACGATGATGGTTGGTCGTGAGCTGAATAATCTCTTCCCACGAGAAGAACATGATATTGGTGATGTGATTTTTAAAGCGGAAAATTTTACAGTTTATGATAAAGCCAACAAAAGCATGAAGCGTGTAGATAATGCATCATTTGAGCTCAAAGCAGGTGAAATTTTAGGATTTTCGGGGCTTGTTGGTGCAGGGCGTACAGAATTTATGGAAGCTATTTATGGAAGCTGGACAGGTGATTATAGTGGCTCGATTATTCTTAATGGTCAATCGGTAAAAATTAACTCAGCTAACGATGCTCTTAAGGCAAAAATTGGTCTAGTACCTGAAGATAGGAAAAATCAAGGCATTGTGGCTATTCATTCGGTTGCAAAAAATATGACCCTTGCAAATCTTTCGGAATATACGGGTATGTTGGGTAAGATTAATGCAGCCCAAGAGATGGGTGATGTGGCTGAGGGTGTTACTAAACTTAAGGTAAAGACACCTTCGGTTGAAACAGAAATAAAAAATCTTTCGGGTGGTAATCAACAAAAGGTTGTTTTGGCAAAATTTTTACTGATTAATCCCAATATTCTTATTTTAGATGAGCCAACACGTGGTATTGATGTGGGGGCAAAATATGAGATTTATAAACTAATATTTGAACTTGTAAAGCAAGGTGTTTCTGTAATTATGGTTTCATCGGAACTCCCCGAAGTTTTGGGTATATCCGATAGAGTTGTTGTAATGAGTGAAGGTAAAATCACAGGCATATTCGATAATGATGCTAGCCTCAATCAAGAAACAATTATGCAAGCGGCGATAGGAGGATAAAATGGCCCAAGCAGAAAAGAACAAAATTAATATTCAGGCTTATGTTATGATTATTGCCTTATTGTTTATTTGGATATTCTTTCATTTTTTAACAGTGAGATGGGATGAAGTCTTTGAGGCTCAAGGTTTTATTGCAAAATCAGATGCCTTTTTTGATAGTGGCTTTTTACAAGCTAGAAACTTAAGTAATCTATCACGACAATTTGCGGTTACCGCCATTACGGCCATAGGTATGGTTTATGTGATTATTGCAGGTGAGATTGATCTTTCCATTGGCTCACAACTTGCATTATTAGGTGGTGTTTTAGCCATGCTCGATTTTGGCCTTGGCTTGCCTCCTGTAATTGTTATTCCAGCCGTACTTATTATGGGCTGTATTTTAGGTTTGTGGAATGGTTTTTGGGTCTCTTATATGGGGGTTCCCTCTTTTATTGTAACCTTAGCAGGGATGATGGCCTTTCGTGGGCTCTCGGAGCTTATCTTACAAAATAAGACGATTGCTCCAACATCAGATTTTTATAGTATTGCTTTTAGTAAATATTACTTCCCTGTGATGGGGATTGCCATTGTGGTTGCTATTCTTTCCCTTTGGATGCTTTATAGTACCTATGCACGCCGCCAAGAGCGTCAATCTTATGGTTTGGCTCTTAAGCCTGCAGGTAACGATTATATGCTTACTATAGGCTTAATAGCGATGATTTGGTTTGCCCTTTACATCTATAATAACTATAAAGGTGTTCCTCCTGTCATTGTTCTTTTAGCGGTGTTGGCTTCTATATTTACTTGGGTGGGCCGCCATACAAAATTTGGTCGTTATATCTATGCTCTTGGAGGTAATTTAGAGGCGACAAGACTTTCGGGTGTTAATGTGAAGCAAGTGAAAATGCTTGTCTTTATGGTTAATGGCCTTATGGCGGGTATTGCCTCGGTTACACTTGTTGGCCGTTTAGGAAGTGCAGCACCATCTGCAGGCTCATGGCAAGAGCTTTATACCATTGCCGCATGTTTTATTGGTGGAACTTCCATGAAGGGCGGTATTGGTACGGTTTATGGTGCAATTACAGGTGGCTTGGTTATGGCCTCACTCCAAACAGGTATGCAGCTTAAAGATATTAACGTATCTTGGCAAAGTGTGATTATTGGTGGCGTGTTGCTTTTAGCCGTATTCTTAGACGTTATTGTCCGTGAGGGCAAACTGAAGCTCCGCTAATAAATAAAAAGAGCCTCTTATTCTCTTCAAGGGGCTTTAAAAAAGGATATGACGATGAACAAACAAACAATTATTCAACTTTCTGATGGTAACCAAATTCCCCAATTGGGGCTTGGTGTATGGCAAGCTAGCGATGACGAAGCTCAAATGGCGGTTGCTCATGCAATCAATTTAGGCTATCGCCATATTGATACTGCGGCTATTTATAAAAATGAAAAAGGCGTTGGCTTAGGTATTAAAGATGCTTCAATTCCTAGAGAAGAAATTTTTGTAACCACAAAAGTTTGGAATAGTGAGCAAGGGGCAAAAACAACAAAGGCCGCTTTAGATGAAAGCCTTAAGCGATTAGATTTAGATTATGTGGATTTATTTTTAATCCATTGGCCATGCCCTAAAAAAGGTTTATATGTGGAGACTTGGAAAACCTTAATTGAAGCCAAAGAACAAGGCAAGCTTCGCTCCATTGGTGTTTCTAATTTTAACCCTGAGCATATTCAAAAACTTATTGATGAAACAGGCGTTATCCCTGTGCTCAATCAGATTGAGGTTCATCCATATTTTCAACAAAATGAACTGCGTAAGGCTCTAAAAAGTTTAGGTGTAAAAACCCAAGCATGGAGTCCCCTTGGTCAGGGGCAAGTTTTGAGTGATGAAACTATTGCAACAATAGCAAAAAAACATGGCAAAACAGCAGCTCAGGTGATTATTCGTTGGCATATGCAGTTAGATAATATTGCCATACCAAAATCGATTACACCGAGCCGTATTGAGGAAAACTTTGATATATTTAGCTTCGAGCTAACAGCACAAGATATGGCTCAAATCGCCAGTCTGGATAAAGGACTTCGTCTTGGCCCTAATCCTTTAGAGTTTGAGTAGATATAAATATATAATAGTTTGCCACAAATATAATATTAAGGGGGACGGTCTCCCCCTTAAGAATCTTTCTTCTAAAGTGAAATATCTTTAATTTCCCCTCCAGCAGAGGAGCGGCGGGCAAAGGCCGACAGGATGGGTTGTAACCACTATAGCGTCATTCTGCACGGAGCCATAGCATAAGTTGCAGAATTTATATCAATAATATAAATAGATGCTGCAATATCATGCAGCATGACATGAAGAAAAACTCTCTCCATTCTTTAAGTAAACATAATATCACTACCAAAAAGATAAATGCTTTTAAAATGAGCTACTTTTATGAGCTTGTATGCATGTATGCATAAAAAATAATCAAATATAACTTTGAGTGAAAATCACTCGCAATACCTCCAAAATTTAGCTATTTTTACCTCTCTATTTATT
>JBKEBO010000020.1:0-29682 GCA_047973205.1 Alphaproteobacteria bacterium
ATCTTGAAGTAAGCTTTGTTCTTGGCATTGCATGGTTTTTCTCCTTTTTTTTCATAGAGAATTGAATCACGCAATGCCGCTATTTGCAAGCCTTTAAACCCTTATCCGAATTTCAGGTTAACTTAGGCTTAAAAAGATATAAAAAAACTCCCCCTTTTAAAAGGAGGAGTCTTAATAAAATATTTATTTAAGATTAGGGAATGACCGACGAAGAGCTTCTTTAACATCCGCATCTTTTTGTCTAGCACTCCAACCAGGTTCTGAAACTTGTCCATTATAATATTTTTCTTCAGTTGAACAACCAACTAATAATAAGGCAAAAGAAGTAACGATAAAAGCTGTAAATATTTTTTTCATTTTAAATTCCTTTTTCAACTATCTACTCTATAAAAGCATAAAAGAAATATTGATTGTTAACAATAAGAAAGAAAAAACTTCTCTTACTCTTAATCAATTTTACGGTTTAAGTAAGATTCAAAATCATTAGGTTCAGGTTTAAAATCACCTGCACCAAATAAAGGCGAGCTGATACACATCTCAGCAGTAGCTCTATTGGTGGCCATAGGTACATTATAGATAACGGCTAAACGCTGCAAAGCCTTAACATCACTATCATGGGGTTGTACCGAAAGTCCATCGACTAAAAACATTAAAAAATCAATCTCACCTTCGGCAATTTTAACGCCAATTTCTTGATCTCCACCTAAAGGTCCTGAACGAACAGGGCGAACATCTAGATGATCACCTACTTCGCTTTTTAATAAACGACCAGTCGTTCCTGTACAATATAGAATATGGTGCTTAAGGCGGTCTTCATGCCGCTCCACCCAATCCACAAGGTCTTTTTTGCGGCCATCATGAGCCACAAGAGCAATTTTCATTTTTCGAACAACCATGGTTTAAATATCCAATCCTTCTAAGAGTTCCTGATACTCTCGCTTGCTCATACCGCTATCTTCAAGGCTGACTTTTTCACCTTTGAGCATACGCTGTACCATTTTGAGTTGCTGAGATGAAAGGCTCAACCCTCCCACACGGTAATCTTGGAAAGCTTGATAAGTAATGGGTAGCCATTCTTTGATAATATTTAACATAGCTTCGGCATAAACACGAATTTCATATTGAGCATGACTATCAGCACGTAATGCTAAAAAGTGCAATAGATTATGTAAATCAATCTTCCAATACCATTGAGTGTAGGTATTTAAGGTTAAATTCATGCGAGCAAGCTCACGGGCTAAACCTTGACGGCTTTCATCTACTACATTTCCACTTGCATCTTCGTTCATCATATATTCATAATTTTTATAGGTTTGTTCTGCATCTGCTTTAAGGATTTCTAAAACCTCATGGGCTTCACTTCCTGTTAACACATCACCACGTCCTTGATGATTTTGTGTGGATTGCACCCCCAAAGTTTCTTCCGATGGAATATAATATTCTTTATCTAAAATAGAATAGCGAGCAGAATATTCATTAACATTTGCTGTTCTGTGACGAATCCATTGACGAGCAACAAAAATAGGCATTTTAATATGAAACTTGGCTTCAACCATCTCAAAAGGTGTTGTGTGGCGGTGGCGTAACAAATAGCGGATAAGCCCCGCATCTGTATTAACAGTTTTTGTTCCCTTACCATAAGAAACACGTGCAGCTTGTGTAATTGCACTATCGTCCCCCATATAATCAATAAGGCGAACAAAGCCATGGTCTAAAACTTCAAAAGGTTGATATAAAACATCTTCTGCAGCCGAAACGGTTACACGTTTTGTTGTAAAAGACTGAGAACGTGATTCTTCAATCTGGGCTAACTGTTCTTTGGTTAAGCTCATTGATTTATCTCCATGATTATAAATATTACTGAAAATTTAACAGATAGGCTTTTAAATTGCTAGTGCTTATTTTTTACAAAAAAATATAAGATTTTCATAATATTTATATTTAAAATGGCTATTTTTGGTAAGTTTTATACTATTTTTAGAGATTCTTAGATGTTTTTATGGTCTTTGAATTATTTTTAGCAAAAAATTAAAAAAAATTTGTAGACAAAATTACTGTATAAAATAGTATTCACTCAAATTATTTTAGCCTTCTTTTAAATTTTTAGTTCTTTTAGTAAAGAAGCCAAATAGAGTAAAATTGGAAACGTTATCATTTTGTATCGCCCTTTAATGCTCATTTTTAATATAAGTTCCTTTTTCTTAATTCGCACAACTTTAAATATATTCAAATTATTAATTTTCTCTTTCCAATATATTTTTCTCATGCTATGGATTTTAGTATGCATTGAATAAATCAATGTATGATTAAATAAAATATTTTAATAAATAAAAAGGAGAAAATAATATGACTAAATATGTAAAAAAATGTAAAAAATGTCATCGTAACCCTTGCGGGTGCAGACGTGGCCACGGACACGGTCATGGTCACGGCCATGGTGGTAATGGTAACGGCGGCCAAACATTACCTCCTATTTCTTAAGTTAATTAATCTATAACCACTTAACTTATAGTTGCAAAACGGTGCTCTTTTTTACAGCATCGTTTTGTGATTTTATCTTCTAATATTTTATTACAATTTAATAGATATTTTTTATTATTTAAGGGAGGCATTCTATGGAATTTGTTCACTATAAACCTCGCAATTTTTATGAAACAATGGGACTACTTGTTCAAGTTGCCTATTTTGATGAAAATATGTATCAAAAGAGTACCGTTGTTGATGCGATTGATGCCTATACAAATCCAATCAATTTAAACCAATGCCGTATTTGGCTCAATAAAGAAACAAGCCAGCCTGTAGCTTTTTGTACTTGGGCTTTCTTGACTCAGGAAACAGAAGATAAGTATAAACAAGAACCTTACATCCCTGAAGCTGAAGAATGGAATGCAGGAAACCTCCTATGGTTTATGGATTTCATTTGCCCCTTTGCTAGCCCTATTCCTTTATTTAGAGATATGGGTGAGCACGAACTTAGCAATTATGAAACAGGTCAGTATATGCGATTTGGCAAGGATCATAATATCCGTCGATTTGGTCGTTATGTAAACCCCTATTATACAAAAAAGGATATACAAAGTGAGTAATAACTTTACCTTTAGATGGTTCACCAAAGATTTCTCAAAGTATAAATTTGTTATTTTTGAGATTATTGTTGTATCCCTTTTCTTAAGAATGCTTACTGTTATTGTTCCTTTTTCTTTTCAGACCCTTATCGATAAAGTCATTCCTTATTCACGATACTATAGCCTCTTTTTTATGCTTGGGATTTTAATCATTGTTGCCTTGGTTCAAGCCTATTTTAGCTTTGTCGATTTTTTAGCCAAGCAATATTTAAGTATTCGTCTTGCCCATAAATTTGCTTCCAAATTCTATCATCATGTCTTTTATCTTCCTTCTATTTGGCAAAGTAATTGGCGAAGAGGTGATATTTTAGCCCGATTGCAAGAGATTGGCTCTATCCAAAACTTTATCAATACAGTACTTTTTGGCATTACACTCGACTTTATCTTTGTGGCTTTTTATCTTGTATTGCTATTTATTCTTAATGTGAAGCTAACATTGATTTTTCTTTCGGTTATTCCTCTTCAACTCATTTTATTTTTAGCCTCAGGAGCTTTACTACGTCGCCGTATTCAAACTGCTTTTGTTACAGATGCTAATGTTAATAGTCTTGTGATAGAAAATCTTTCTTCACTGGAGACAATCAAATCCCTCAACTTAGAAGACCAGACTTTAGAGCGTTTTGATATCCCTTTTAGTGATTCATTAGAAGCAGGGTTTCGAGTTTCATTTTTGCAGCAATTTCTTGACCTTATGCTTCACCTTATTGTAACAACCCGTGAGGCTCTTATCATTATTTGTGGGGCTTATTTTGTCTTTAAAGGTAGCCTTACCTTAGGAACTCTTATTGCTTTTTATCTGCTTGCGTTACAAATTGTTGCCCCTTTAGAAAATCTATCCAGTGTTTGGGAGCAAATCCAGCATGTACGGATATCTAAGCAAAGGCTTGGTGATGTGATGCGAGAAGAGCCTGAAGACTTAAGCAATGGTAAATTGCCCCAACCAACTTCTGATGTTGTTTTAGAGGCTAAAAATATTGCTTTTTGTTGGGAAGAAGAAAATATTTTTCAGAATATATCCTTTAAGGTAAATAAAGGTGATTTTATTGGTATTTTTGGCCCATCAGGAACAGGGAAAACAACTTTAGCAAAAGTTATTGCAGGGCTTATTGAACCGAGTGAAGGCAAAATTTTATATCATGGTCATGATGTTAAACGTCTATCCATTGCCGCTTATCGTCGTGAAGTTACATATATTCCTTCCCGCTCCGATATTTTTAGTGATACCCTAGAATATAATCTAAATCCTAAACAATATTCTTACGAGCCTAAAGATTTTGAAAAAGCTATTATCCAAGCCGATGCAGAGTTTTTACTGCGTTTACCAAATGGTCTAAAAACTAAAATTGGTGAGGCCTCCGAGGCAACCTTTTCTACAGGGCAAAAGCAAAGAATATCTATTGCCAGAGCTTTGCTACTTAAATCGAAGCTTCTCATATTCGATGAACCAACAGCCTCTATTGATGAAACGTCAGCTCATCATATTATGCAAACATTAAAATCACTTGTTGAGCAAGGCCGCAATGTATTGGTTATCTCCCACGATACCAGCATGCAAAAATATTTCACCCAAATTCTACATATTGGAGAAGAAGAATGAACCTGCGTAAAGATTATCGCTTTTCTCCCACATTTCGTTTAACCCTTTGGGGGCTCATTACTATTTTGGTAACAATTATTATTGTCTCTTTTGTTGCTAAAATGGAGGTTGTTGTTAAAGGAGAAGGGCGGACTATTCCTAAAAGTAAAATTTGGGAAATTCAATCCCAGCTTGGTGGCCTTGTTGTTAAGGATGATGTTTTTGAAGGCAAGATTGTTCATAAAGGGGAGCAGCTACTTGTTATCGACCAAAATGTCTATAAAAGCAATCTTAAAGATATAAAAGAAAGCCTTAATAACTATAAATGTTTAAAAAATAGCTATAGTTATTTACTTCAGCAAAATCAAAGCTTTTTTGATAAAGATTTAGATGTTAAAAACATCAAATATAATGATTGCGTTCGTTTTAATATTAAGGTTGAACATAGTCATGTACAACAGCAAATGAACCGCCTTAATCTTTTAGATGATGAATATAAAAACCAACTCCGAGAACAAACCGAACGACAAAAAAACCTGACAACAATTATGAAAATTTATGATAAACAGTTTGAGCGTCGTAAACAGTTGCTCACTAAGGAGCTTATAAGTCTTTCAAAATTCGCTGATTTTCAAAAAGAATATCTACAATATAAGCAAGAGCTTAGTAATGTGGAAACTGCTGTAGCAACAAGTCAACATCAAATTGAGCAAAATGATAAAGAAAAAGATATTCTTTTAACAGGAAAAATATACGAATGGGCAAGTCAAGTTGCAGATTTAGAACGAAATATCAATAGCCAAAATATCTCTTTAGCCCAAACTCAAGAAGACTTAAATAATTCAGTTATTACTGCACCTATATCAGGAATAGTTGAACAAAAATCTTATGGTGGCAAGGGAAGTTTTATTCCCTCATTTCAAACTTTATTTAGCATTGTTCCTTTTGATGATGAGCTGATTATGGAGGTTTCTTACGAAAATCGTGATATTGGACTTATAAAACCGAATCAAAAGGCGAATATCAAGCTTGAGGCTTTTCCTGCAGAACGTTATGACCGCCTTACAGGTAAGGTTTTACGTATATCTCAAGAGTCTACTTTAAAGGCTAATGGAAATAAGGGAAGTACAGAAAAAAGCAAAAGAGAAAAATGGATTTATCTTGTTGATGTTAAGATGGATAAACAATATATCTCCAAAAAAGAAGAACGTCATAAACTTATGGCAGGAATGACTGGTGAAGTCGATATTATTGTGGGTAAAAGGCGAGTTATTTCCTTTTTGTTTGACCCTATCGCCCGTGCTTTAAAAGAAGTTGCCCGTGAGCCTTGATTGAGAGTTGCCTAAAGTTCCTACTCAGGGTTGCTGAGTTTGTCGGAGTCCTCAGCTTCCTCCTTATCCTTATCGCTAAAGATATAACCTTTAGAAGAAAGTAAAATAGCAACAGGGCGGGTGGACTTAAAGTTGGCTAAAATAATATTCATCATTGCCGTAAGAGGTACACAGAAAAACGCCCCTAAAATTCCCCATATTTTCCCCCAAAATACAAGGGCAAAAATAATTACAAGGGGTGAAAGGTTAAGGCGGTCGCCACTGATTTTAGGGTCTAAATATCCCCCTAAAAATTGCTGCACTGCGGTTAGACATATAAATAATACCCCCACAGTCATGGGGTTAAGCTGCACAAGAGCCGCAATAGAAGTCAGCACTACAGCTAAGAATGAGCCAATATTAGGAATATAGTTTAAAATAAAGGTAAGCACAGCCCAAAATTCAGCAAAGTCTACCTTAAAGAGCCGCAAGATAGCATAGGTTGCAATGCCTGTAAGTGCGGATATAAAGGTTTTTACTTGCAAATAGGAGAACACACCCTCACGGATATGCAGTAAAATCTCATCAATGTTAGAACGTTGCTTGCCATCAGGAAATAGAGCATCAAGCTTTCTGTGAAAAACCCGTTGTTCTAAAACTAAAAAAACCAAAAATAAGAACATCAAGCCAAAAAAACTTGCCGCATTACTTAATGCTTGCTGAAAACGTGTAACCAATCCACTGACATTAATAGAGTTTAGAGCCTCAACAACAGGGCCTGTACTATCAATATCAAAGCTACGCCCCGTTATTTTTTGTAAATGAACAACAGCCCAACCATCAAGGTCTCCCACCATTTTAGTGACAACCTCTTTATAGCCCTCCCATTTAGAGATAAGCTCAGATATGGACACCGAAACAAAAACGGAAATCACTACCACCACAGCCCCAAAAATAATAATAAAGGCGAGCAATGTTGGTAAGCCTACGGGTAATCCCTTACCTGCTATTTTGATACGAGCAAAAACATTGGCTAAAGATGTGATAAACAAAAATAGCAACATCGCAACCACAAAGGGCTGCAAGATGGACTTACCCACAATGAGTATCCATGTAATCATAACAGCCAAAGCAAAGATTGCTGCAGCACGGATGATGGATAAGCCAAAAATTTTTGCTTGTTTATCAGTCATACTATCTTTTTTCCTAAAATTACTTAGAATATTTGTTTAAGATATAGAATTATACCAAAAAAAACAACTCTTAAAAAAGTGAAAGATAGGCTAAAGTTTGAAAAATCTTGTATTTGAATAAAATAATTATTACAATGCAGCATTTTCTATAGCAAAATTTTAAGAGACGATAAATCAATGAGCGAAGTACCAGAAGTCTTGCAAGAGGCCTTACATGTAAAAAATATTCATAAATCCTTTGGGAGCAACAAGGTGCTTAAAGGGATAAGCCTTAAAGCCAATAAAGGTGATGTAACGGCAATTATTGGTTCATCAGGCTCAGGAAAGTCAACTTTGCTCCGTTGTACAAATTTGCTTGAACGGCCTCATCAGGGGCAGATTTTTTTAAATGGTGAAGAGCTTAATCTGACCCAAAAAGCAGATGGCATGCTAGATGCCGTTGACCCTACCCAACTTAGTCATTTTCGTTCACGCATGGGGTTTGTTTTTCAAAGCTTTAACCTTTGGACTCATATGACGGTGCTGGATAATATTATCGAAGCTCCTATTCATGTTTTGGGTGTATCACGGCAAGAAGCGATTGAGCGAGCCGAAGCTTTGTTGGAACGTGTGGGTATGGTGGATCGTCGCAATCATTATCCTAACTGGCTTTCAGGAGGCCAACAGCAGCGAGCCGCTATTGCACGAGCCTTGGCCATGGAGCCTGAGGTTCTGCTATTTGATGAGCCAACATCGGCATTAGATCCTGAGCTTGTAGGTGAAGTTTTACGGGTGATGACCAACTTAGCCGAAGAAGGGCGAACAATGTTGGTGGTTACTCATGAGATGGGTTTTTGCCGCGAAGTTTCTAATCGTGTTGTCTTTTTACATGAGGGGCATATTGAAGAAGATGCTGCTCCTGAACAGTTTTTTGACCATCCAGAATCTGAACGAGTTCGTCAATTTTTGGATAATAACTATAAATAAATCTTTTTATTTTACCGATGGTTTTGCAGGGCTTAGGGTGATAAGAAGAGCTGAGAGTAAAATTAGTATACCACCTATATAGATTAAAGAGTTAGGTTGCTCTCCAAAAAAACTCACCCCCCATAAGGTAGCTAAAGCAGGCTCTAATAAAGCAATAATTGAAACCGTTACAGGGCTTAAATATCGCATAGAAAGACTCCAAAAGCCATAAGCCAAAACAGTAGCCACAGAGCCCAAACATAATAAGCTGAGCCATATGAGAGGCGATTTAGGAACAAAATCAACAAAGGGGAACAAACATAAACTTGCCCCTAAAAATACAATGGCAAAGTTAAAAAATATAGGCTGACTTTGCAAACGGCTATTGTTAAAAAAATACTGAAAACAATAACCTAAGCCCGAAAGCAACCCCCAAAATAATCCCACAAAAGTAATATTCATATTTTCATGTGGCCAACAAATAGCTAAAATTCCTGCAAAACCAATGATAAGAGCAATCACCTGTATTCGTCTAGGATATTCTTTGTAGATAAGAATAGATAATATCATAATCCATAAAGGGGCGGTATAAAGCAATATGGCGGCAAGCCCATTGCCCAAATAATGCACTGCAGACATATAAGCCATAAAGTTTAAGGCCACACCAAAAACAACCCAGCCTAAAATAAAGGGAATATCTTTTGAGCCATAAGCCCATTTTTGCTTGGTGATGAGTGCTAAAATTAAAAAAGTACTTCCTGCTAAAAGAGAACGCCAAAAAGCAACCTCTAGCGGCGTAACCCCACGTTGCATCGCTACAGAAGCAAAAGGCCCAATAAAACTCCAACATACAGCAGCAAGGAGAATATAGATAATGGCTCTAAGGCGTTCTGAAGAATGAAAAACTCTTTGCATATTCTCTACTTACCCAAAATAATTATAGTCATAAAACTCGATTGTATAAAAGTCAGCTATTTTTGACAAATAAATAATATCAACTTTAAGATATTTTAAATTTATCCCCCCCTTAATGGTTGGAAGTACCGATAAATAAATCTAACAGAATAAAGCATAGAAAAACGTCATATTGAAAACATGCTTTCAGCATGATGGTTTTTCCTTTAGGGGCAAGCCGAACGCTTGTGGGGCTATAGGGATAAAGGGTTATTTTACAAAGGTAGTAAGATGCGGGCTCGTAGGCCACCTGTTGGGGCATCTTCCAGATAGATATCACCCCCATGGCCTGTAATAATATCACGAGCAATGGCTAAACCAAGCCCCACGCCGCCTGTTTGTATATTGCGAGAGGCTTCCCCCCGATAAAAAGGGCGGAAAGCATTTTCCTTATCTTTATCAGCAATGCCAGAGCCATAATCATCAACGATAACCTCAACAAAAATCTCATGTTTATGATAATCCACAACCACTTTAGAGCCACCATATTTTATGGCATTTTCAATAATATTCGAAAAAGCACGCTTTAAGCTACCTTCACGGCCTTCGATTATGATGGGCTTATACTCTGAGATATCAATAGCATCTTCGCCATATTCCTTTGTGACTTGCGTGGCAATATTTTGTAAAACCGTTGAAAGAGAAAATTCTGATGTTTTCTCGCCATCCTCACCCCGAACAAAAGCGAGCCATTCATTCATCATATTTTCCATTTGGATAATATCGGCTTTCATATCTTTAATGGCCTCAGGATTAGCACTATCATCAATCATATCTAGCTCTAACTTAAGGCGTGTTAGAGGGGTTCGCATATCGTGGGAAATAGCCGATAGCATCAATGTGCGTTGTTCAATATAGCGGTTAAGTCGCCGCCGCATAAACAAAAATGATGCTCCCACTTGACGAACTTCTGTTGCTCCATGGGGGCGATAATCAACCATATCTCGCCCTTTACCATAGGCTTCGGCAACCAATGCTAAATTTTTAAGGGCTCTGACCTGATTACGTAAAAAAACTTCCGATATAGCTACAAAAAAGAATGCCGCAATAAACCCCCAAATAAAGACAACAAAAATAGAGCTAGAAAATATGCGATTTTCATCAAAGGTAACGGTGATAAGTCCTTTATTTGAAAGTACATCTAGGTAATATTTTTTATGTTCATCCCCACGACGAAGTCGCCATTCGTAAGGCATATTTTCGATAAGACGAGCTCTTAAAGTATCTGAGGCAAGGCCTTTTACCGTCCCTTCAGCAATAAATCTTGTTTCAGGATCAAGGCTAAAAGAAAAGCCAAAATGGCGGCGAGCCTTTTGCTGTAAATCTACAATACGATTAATGTCTGTGGTGTTATTTACCTCGGTTAGAACATAGCGGATTTCACCAATTAAATCTTGAGCCAAACGGTTAGAAACTCGGTCCCAATGGTTGCTCCAAAATAAAACGGCAACAATAATTTGCACAAAAAACATTGGCAAAACAACCATTAAAGTGGCACGGCCAAATAGGTCTTTAGGGAAAAGACGTTTTAATAAATTTGCAAATATACCAAAATTCCATTGCTTCATAATATCTTGCCTTTAATCGGGAATGAGCATATAGCCTTGACCCCGAACGGTTTGTATCCATTTGGGATTTTTGGGGTCATCGTTAATTTTTTTTCTTAAACGGGTAATCATAACATCAAGACTACGCCCTAAATCCTGTTCATTGGCCGAAAGTCCAAGACGACTTACAGCAACACCAGGAGTTCTACCCATTTGATAAAGCACAAATTTTTCAGCCTCAGTAAGATGTAATATCTCATCATTGTGATTGCGAAGCTCACGGCGGCTGATATCAAAAATTAAGTCTCCCATATGGATGATAGCCTCATCCATATCTTCGGAGGTGGAGTTTTTTTGCCTTTTAAGGATATTCTTTATACGTAAAAGTAACTCACGGGTTTCGAAAGGTTTTGTTAAATAATCATCCGCACCTGTCTCAAGGCCTGCAATGCGGTCTTCGGGGCCATCCATTGCCGTGAGCATTAGAATAGGCAAAGGGCGATTTTTAAATAACCACTGAGAAAATTCTATACCGCTTTCGTTAGGCATCATTAAGTCTAGAACCATTAAGTCAACATCAAAAAAATTGAGCTTTTGCCGAGCATTCGCTGCATCTTCGGCCTCAACAACAAAATAGCCTGACTTATTTAAGAAGCGTTTTAATAAGCTCCGCAGGCGTATATCATCATCGACAACCATAATCTGATGTTGAAACTGCTCATTCATGGCTAACCCATCATCCTTTTTTTATCTGTATCGGCCATCATTTCTAAGGCAAGTTTTCTAAAGCCTTCAACGGCATCTGCTCCACCTTTTTGGCAAGCGTTGCGTAAAATTTCTATTTGTATTTTCGTGAGTTCTTGCTCAAAATCACGCCCTTTGGGGGTAAGCCATAAGAGCCGTTTACGTGCATCTTTTTTATCGGATTTTCGCTCAATATAGCCCTCTACCTCTAATTGATTAAGAACACGAGATAAGGATTGTTTAGTGATTTTTAAAATAGCTAAAAGTTCACTCACCGAAAGTTCAGGATTCGCACCCACAAAATATAAAATCCGATGGTGAGCCCTTCCCAAGCCCATCTCAGCCAACTTATCATCAGCCTGCTTTGTAAACATCTGATAAGAAAAGAAGAAAATCTCCATTAGCTCCTTAAGGTTGTCATCTTGTAAGTATAAATTTTTTTGCCAATTGGGTGTTTTTTGCATAATCCCTCAAATACTCCTTTAAAATAGGTCAGTATTGTTGACATATTTTAATCTTTATGTATAATAATTATCATACTATAATCTTGTGTTATAATATAGCATAGGGTTAAGGTTAAATTACAGTAATTATTTTAGAAAAAAGATTTAGGAGTTTTTCATGGGTATTATTCTGGACGAAATAGACGGAAAAATTTGGTTTGATGGTGAACTTATCAACTGGAAAGATGCTAAAATTCCAGTACTTACCCATGGGTTGCATTATGCTTCTTGCGTCTTTGAGGGTGATCGTTGCTATAATGGCAAAATCTTTAAACTTCACGAGCATTCTCAACGTTTAATTGCCTCAGGGAAAATTATGGGCTTTGATGTTCCTTATACAGCAGAAGAGCTTGATGCTGCTTGTAATTTAGTTTGTGAAGCCAACGGCTTAACCGATGCTTATGTTCGTCCTGTTGCATGGCGAGGCTCTAAGGCTTTGGGTGTTTCGGCAAGGGAGAACCCTGTTCATGTGGCAATAGCTGCTTGGGAATGGCCAAGCTATTTTACGTTAGAGCAAAAAATGGCAGGGCTTCGCTTGAAAACATCATCTTGGTGTCGACCTGCTCCAAATACAGCTCCTGTTGCAGCTAAAGCTTCGGGCCTTTATATGATTTGCACCCTCACCAAACATGAGATGGAAGATGCGGGCTATGATGATGCTCTTATGCTTGATTATCGGGGCTATGTAGCTGAATCTACAGGCTCTAACATCTTTTTATATATGGATGATGGTAAACTTCATACACCTATTCCTGATTGTTTTTTAAATGGTATAACGCGTCAAACGGTTATTCAAATTGCTAAAGATTTAGGCATTGAGGTTGTGGAGCGTCATATCAAACCCGAAGAATTTGCTCAAACCAAGGAAGTTTTTGTTACAGGAACAGCCATTGAGGTTACTCCTGTAGCCTCTATTGATGATTATCAGTTTAACCCTGGTGAAACTAGCCGCAAAATCATGGAAGCTTATGAAAAGCTTACAGGAAAGCTCACTGTGTGAGTGTGAGTTCCATACGGTCATGAGCTTTGTTCACACCCCATAATATTGATGGGGCTTTGCCTTGTCATGCTAAAAGTATGACGGAGGGGAAAATCTATCGGCAGGCTTAAGGGAGCGAAAAAAATATCACAAAAAAATAGCTTGTCTTTTAGGACTATTGTGCAATAATTTAGGCTAAAGCAATTTAAACAATCAATTGAGTGAGGATTCCTTGCAAGTGGAGACACAAGCTTTTCCGTATAATCAATGGTATAATGATGCCTTAAATGAGGTTCTCAAAAAGGCCATTGGCAAAGTTGCCCAAGAAGGTTTTAGTGGGGAGCATCATTTTTACATTACCTTTAGAACCGATGATACTTCAACAGATATTCCTGACCATTTACGAGCTAAATGGCCTGAAGAAATGACCATAGCCTTACAACATGAATTTTGGGATTTGCGTGTAGATGATACGCTTTTTGCGGTCACTCTTGCCTTTAATGGTGTTCATGAACGCTTACGAATTCCATGGCGAAATGTGGTGGCTTTTGTGGACCCTTCTGTAAAATTTGTTATCCAGCTAAATGACTTAGATGTTCTGGAAGAGGCCAAGGAAGATACAAAAAAAATCAATAAAAAAGAGAAAAAGCCATCCAAGGACTCTTCAGCAGACTCAAAAGTTGTAAGCTTAAGTTCTTTCCGTAAAAAAGATAAATAAAACTAAGAGATGGAGATTTGATTAATGAGCGAATTTGATTACCACCCCATATTTTCAAAAATGGCGGATGATACAAGCTATCGAAAGTTAGAGGGTAGCGAGAAACTCGTCAAAATAGTACAAATTGACGATAAAGAATATCTAAAAATTGAACCCGAGGCTATTCGTAAGCTTGCCGAGGTGGCATGGCATGATATATCCCATTATCTACGGCCGTCTCATCTAGCTCAGCTTAAAAAAATTCTAGAAGATCCAGAGGCTAGCTCAGGAGATCGCAAGGTTGCAACCGAGCTTCTCTTAAATGCTGATATTGCATCTGAGGGTATTTTACCCATGTGCCAAGATACAGGTACGGCTATTGCTTTGGGTAAAAAAGGTCAGTATGTATTGACGGATTTTGACGATGAAGCCCCCATTGCCGAAGGGGCAAAAGATGCTTGGAGCAAGAATAATCTTCGCTACTCGCAAAATGCTCCCTTAAATATGTTTGATGAAGTCAATACAGGCGATAATCTACCCGCTCAGATTGACCTTATGGCAACACAGGGAAGTGATTATAAGTTTCTGTTTATGGCAAAAGGTGGTGGTTCGGCCAATAAAACCTATTTATTTCAAGAGACAAGAGCCTTGCTTAATCCTGAATCTTTCGAAAAATTCGTTCGTAATAATATCCTAAAATTAGGAACCTCGGCTTGCCCTCCCTATCATTTAGCCGTGGTGATTGGTGGAACATCTGCAGAGCAGAATCTTAAAACGGTTAAGCTTGCCTCAGCTCGTTATTATGACAACCTCCCCAAAGAGGGCAATAAATATGGCCAAGCTTATCGTGATGTTGAATGGGAAGAAAAAATCCTAAAATGGGCTCAAGAAACTAAAATTGGAGCTCAATTTGGGGGTAAATATTTTTGCCATGATGTGCGGGTTATCCGTCTACCTCGCCATGGAGCTTCTTGTCCTGTAGGCTTAGGAGTGAGCTGCTCAGCCGATCGGCAAATCTTAGGAAAAATCACTAAAGATGGTGTATTTGTAGAACAGCTCGAATTTGAGCCGCAAAAATATATGCCCAAAATGAGCGAAAAAGATGAAACAATTGCCGTTGATTTAAACCGTCCTATGGCAGAAGTTTTGGCTCAACTATCGGGGCATCCTGTTGGGACAATGTTCGCCTTAAACGGTACGATTATTGTGGGTCGAGATATTGCTCATGCTAAGCTTAAAGAAAAGCTCGATAAAGGCGAAGACTTACCAGAATATGTGCAAAATCATCCTATTTATTATGCAGGCCCAGCCAAAACTCCTAAAGGTTATGCCTCAGGCTCATTTGGGCCAACAACTGCAGGGCGTATGGATAGTTATGTGGATTTATTCCAGGCTCATAATGGATCTAAGATTATGATTGCTAAAGGAAACCGTAGTCAGCAAGTGGTTGATGCTTGTAAAAAACATGGCGGTTTTTACTTGGCTTCTATTGGTGGTCCAGCGGCTCGTTTAGCCAAAGATTGCATCAAAAAAGTGGAGCTTTTAGAATATCCCGAATTGGGTATGGAAGCCATTTGGAAAATCGAGGTCAAAGACTTTCCTGCAATGACCATCATTGACGATAAAGGCAACGACTTTTTTGCTGATTTAATTTAATCGAGTGTTCCAATAAAGAAAGCAAGGTTAAGTAGAATAAACCCAATGAGCTTGCCCCACCCCCTTAACCCAACTCTTTTTGCTGGCGGTATTGTTTAGGAGTTTGGTGATATTGCTGTTGAAAGCATTTATAAAATTGGCTGATTGAGCCAAAGCCTGTTTCAATGGCAATATCTAAAATGGCACGATTTGTCTCGCTTAAGAGCGAACAAGCGTAAGTCAGCCTTGTTCTTATCACAAATTGATGGATAGAAGCACCCAAAACTTCCTCAAAAGTTCGCTGAATATGGTTCGGGTGATAGCCCAAATGCTTAGCAATAATGCTCGCACTTAAAGGTTCTTGAAGATTTTGTAAAATATAGCGTAAAATACGAACAAAAACCTTTTGCTTATGAGCTGACATTCGCTTTTTGGCATATTGATAAGCCAGTGAGGGGGCAAGCAGCTGAGTGCAGTGGTAACGGTTCAAAAGAGCCTGAATTTCCAAGCTAATAGCCTCAATGGCCTCTTGGTTACGTTTTGCGACATCCTTACGCCATACATCAATCAACATATGCATAAAATCTGTAGGAGAATCAAGGACTAGCATGCTTCCTTGCATTAGCATATTTTGAGTTTCTTCCGATTTATCCCATAATAGTAACTTCTCCAAAGGATAGTATAAATTACAAAGCCTTGCAGGCTCATTATTGCGTGCAGGATGCACTTTTATGGACTTATGGGGAATGCCGCCCCAAAAAAACACCAATTTGCGTGCAGGAATGATACAAGATTGATCGCCAAAAATATACTCCATCGAACCAGAATAAAGATAGTTAAACTCGATATGATTATGCCAATGGAAATGGTCCATTTCCATAGGAGGCTCCTGATATTCAATATAAAATTGGTTGTCTTCGAGCAAATGTACAATATTATTATATAGCTTATCCATAAGATAAATTTTAACATAATAATGTAATAAATAGGAATAAAAAGTATAAATATAGGAAGAATATAATAAAAAACTCTCATAAAATAATGAAAAATATATCAAAAATTTGAGTAAGGAAAGTCAAATGAAAGCAGCAAAAATAGCCTTTATCGGTGCGGGTTCTACCATTTTTATGAAGAATATTATTGGAGATATCCTCCATCGTCCTGCCTTAAAAAATGCCCATTTTGCCATGATGGATATTGATGAAACCCGCTTAAGTGAGTCAAAAATTGTGGTGGAAAAACTTATCAAATCTATGGACAGTCAGGCCACAACTTCTTATCATCTCAACAACCAAAAAGAGGCTCTTAAAGATGTGGATTTTGTGGTTGTTGCTTTTCAGATTGGGGGCTATGAGCCTTGTACTGTTACAGATTTTGAGATTTGCAAAAAATATGGCCTCGAGCAAACCATTGCCGATACATTAGGTGTTGGAGGCATTATGCGAGCCTTACGTACCATTGCTCACCTATGGAAAATTTGTGATGATATGCGTGAAGTTTGCCCCCATGCCACTATGCTCAATTATGTGAATCCTATGGCGATGAATACATGGGCAATGTTTGAGAAATATCCTGACATTAAACAGGTGGGTCTTTGCCATTCGGTACAAGGAACAGCCCATGAGCTTGCCCATGATTTAGATATTGATGCCAAGGACTTACGCTATAAAGCAGCAGGTATTAATCATATGGCTTTTTACCTTAACTTCGAAAGAAAAACAGCTGAAGGAACATATGAAAATCTCTATCCTAAAATGCTCAAAGCCTACGAAGAAGGCAAAGTTCCCAAATTTAGAGAAAGTGATCCTCGTTGTCAAAATATTGTCCGCTATGAAATGTTTAAGCATTTAGGCTATTTTGTTACGGAAAGTTCCGAGCATTTTGCGGAGTATACACCTTACTTTATTAAGCCAAACCGCCCTGACTTACTCAAACAATATCAAGTACCTTTAGATGAATATCCCAAACGTTGCGTTGAGCAAATTGCTGCATGGAAAGAACAACTTAAGGCGTTTAAAATAGCGGATAAAATTGAGGTGGAAGAGAGCTGCGAATATGCTTCAACCATCATCAATTCTATTTGGACGGGTGAGCCGAGTGTGATTTATGGCAATGTTCGTAATGGTAATCTTATCAGTAACTTACCTGAAAATTGTTGTGTGGAAGTCCCTTGCTTAGTGGACAATAATGGCATTCAGCCCACAAAAATCGGTAAAATTCCTACCCATTTAGCGGCTCTTATCCGCACTAATATTAATGTGCAAGAGCTTGTTGTTGAAGCCGCTATAAGTGAAAATAAAGCCCATATTTATCATGCGGCTCTACTTGACCCTCATACGGCTGCTGCCCTTGATTTAGATAAGATTTATCCCCTAATTGATGAACTTATTGCAGCCCATAAAAACTGGCTCCCTGAGTGGATTTATAGGTAGAGTTAATCACTTCTTCTTCTTTGGGGGCGGGGGTAAAATTTATATCAACCATATTCTGGATGCTGCAACTTAAGTATAGTATAACAGGTGTGGCCGTAAGAGAGGTAATGCTCTTAGCTCATAATATGTAAATCGCTTAAGCTTTGACGGATGGGTATGATATTATCGGGGGTGATTTCAGCCTTTTGGCAAGCTGCAATAAGAGCAGGCTCCCAACCCATTAGATAATCTAAAAAAGAAGCTAAAAATAAGGGGGAGTCAATAGATGAGCGAATTTCGTGGGCATCTATACCGCTTTGCATTAAAAAGCCGCTCATTTGACGTTCATCTTCGGCCGCAGCAATAAAAATTTGCTGGGCAAGCATAACAGCTTGTTTTTGCTCAAATTTTGGCATTATATAGTCAGGCCATTATGAATAAAAAAGATAAGGTCGGAAGTAATGTCGCTGCTTTCCATATAAGATATATCATAAGGGGCAAAATCGCCATAATGGCTACTCACAGCCAAGAGGCTCATATCCATATTATCACCCTCTTGAATGGGCTGAGACACATTATCTAAAGATAGGCCAAGGGCTGAAAAATCGCCATCTTGAGAGAGATTAAAAGCAGGGGCATTTAAATTTTGGGCAAGAATATCAGCACTTTGTGTAGAGAAGTTCATCTGGTTTGCACTAAATTCATCAATAGTTGTCAGATTTTCATGACCCTCATAAAGTTGATGATTATCGTCCATATCACGTGCGGAAAATAAAATGCCAATACCATCATCATCTATCGCAATAGTCGGCCATTGAGCCTCAATAATATCATCATCGGTATCAATAATTTGCTGGCTTTGTTCTAAACAATTATTAATAGAAACAAAGCTTAAGCTACTTTCTTGTTCGCTATCTAAAATCTCGGTAATGCCAAAAATATTACCTGAAGCATCGGTAGCCCAGCTTCCCATACCCATATGAACATCCGTATTGAGAATAATCTCGCTTGAGCCTGATTTAACCGCCCAACTATACATATCATCGTCATTAAGGGTTTGAAATAAAATCAGATTATCACCATAAGGAGAAGCAATAATCTCTAACTGTGGATTTTCAATCGGTAGGGCGAAGTGGGTTTCTTCTAAAAAAGCACTCTTAAAATAATTATCCTCAGGAATAATGCTAACACTTTCAACAGCATTATCAGGGCTAACCCATGCAAGCTTGATATATCCGTTGATATTTTCGGCAACAATATCGCCATCAATTCCAGCAATTGTTTGGCTTAAAACAAAAGGAGCAGAAGAAATACCTTGGGAAGAAATCCGAACAGCCTCAATAACATGGCCATTATCATTTTCCATACCCCATAAAAGTAGAGTGCCATCATCGGTATATACAAATGTAGGTTGTGTGATGATATCACCTTTAGATAGGGTTGAAGAGGCCAAAATATGGTTATTGGGTAGCGTATATTCCCAATTTATTTTATTGCCTTCTTGCTGGAGAGAAACCTCTCTATTAGCGGTATCTGCAAAAATCGTCATGGACTTCTAAGCTCTTCTTTAAATATTTAAGGATGGTAATACTTTATTAACCCTTTTTAAAGAACTAATATATTTTTAGCCAATTTTCAATGAAAAACCATATAGCAGGCTATATAGCTAGCGGGGTTAAGCCTTTAATATTTCTTCTTTTACGAGAAAAGTACCCACACAATAATAAAGAAAGCTAGGAATATAGAGACTTCTAAGGACTGGCTGCTTACAGATTTTGCACGTAATAAGGGTGAGCGTGGGGAAGATATAAAGGCATAAACTCTAAATAAATAACGCATTATATGAATGCGAATATGGGATAACTCACGGGAGAATCGAGCAATAATTTTCTCTAGCTTTGGCCATATATATGTATTGGCTTCTCGCCAGAGCCAATCAAGCCCAACAGAAAAGCGTGCTTTAGGTTGAATAAATGCCATAAGAATAAAGCCAACACCCAAGGTTGCAAATACAAGCTGGAAGGCATGGAGAATTTCCTTCTTATTCCATATGGCAGAAGGTTCTGTAATATTCAGCAGTATGGTCCATAGGGCAGGAATACCCAAGACTAAACAAGGCAAAACGGCTAAAGCCATGGCTGATTGACTATAGATGTTGGGAGTTCTAGGGTCTTGTTCTTTAATCTCATTAGGGCCAAAAACCCAACGGATAAACCATAGGCCTGTGGGCAAAATAGCGGCTCCGCTCATGATGGTCAGAGCCGACCATCCGAGGTAACCATGGCCTGCATCAATGGCTTCCATCATCCAAGTTTTGGTTAAAAATCCAGCAGTTAGGGGCATGGCCATGGAGGTTAGCCCTGCAATGATAGCCAGGGCGAAGACAAAAGGCATATCATCAATCAGTCCACCAATTTGGCTTAAGCGGTTTTTCCCTGTGTAATGTAAGGCTATACCAGCAGCCATAAATAGCGGAACTTTATACAAAATATCGATACCAGCCATGGCAGTTACGGCAATAGGAGCAGCTTGGCCTCCTGTGGCAACAGCACTCATCATAAAGCCTACTTGGATGAGAATTGCCCAACAAAGTAGACGACGCATATCGTCTTCGAATAGGGCATAAATGGTGGCAATGACAATGGTAATCAGTGCAGGATAGAGCATAATCTCTTCGCCTGCAAAAATGCGTAACATGATGATAATAGAGGTTTTTGTGGTAAATGAAGAGAGGAAGACAGCCGCAGCAGGACTTGACTTTGGATAGGCATCCACTACCCAGCTGGTAAAAGGAAATAGGCCTGTATTGACCCAAAGCCCCACCAAGATAAGCCAAGCTGAGCCATGGCTAAGGCTCACAGAATTAAAGGAAATATCGCCAAAAACAGCCATTTGCCATGCAATACCAGAGAGTAAAACAACACCACCAAAAAAGTGCCATAAGCCGTAACGCATAGCGGCTGCAGCTGCACGGTTTTCGGTGCTAAACCATAGTAAAATCAAAGAGGTAATCGCCAATATTTCCCAAGTGATAATCAGGGCAACCAAATCGCCCGCAAGTACGGTTGCAATGGCGGCTGCTCCGTAAAGATAAGCGGAGAGTATCTCTTTTTTACGAATAAGCTTAAATGAGAATATACCGCCAACAAGTGCCACAATGAGGAAGATTGTAGCCATAAATCGTCCAATTATGTCCAAATTTATCCATAAAATGTCATATCCCATCCACGAAGTTTGGACTTGCCAGCCCAAAGGGAGTTGCCATAAAATGGCTAAAGTGATGATGGGGGCGGCAATAATTGCCAAAATTCGTAAATTTCGTGGTACAAATGGGATTAAAATGGACAAAATTGCAAAAATAATCGCAGGAGCAAAAAGAATATTGGGCATTTATGGACGCTCCTCTTTTTTGGTTAAGATGGGGGCAAGAAGATACGAGATAATCGCAACGGCAATAAGCCCTAAAGCAGGGAATATGAGTTTGTAGCCCATCATATTATGGATAAAATGAGCAAGTTCTTCAAAGGGATAGCTCGAGGTTGCTTCGCTAGCATGGCTATAATCAGCTTTAGGCTTTTTGGTGATAAGCTCGTATATCACAAGCAAAACAGATATGGCTAAGAAAGATAACCCAATGAAAATACAATGTTTTTTTTGCATAGCTTACCCTCCTACAACCATTTTTGTTATTATGTAAAGCCCATTGGGCCAAATAAAGAATGCCAAAGCCAAACTCGCACAAATACTCATGGCCACATAACATTGCCATGGGGCTTCGCCATGGTTGTGGATAAGATGGTCATTATCGTGAGCTAAAGAGGTATCGGGGGTGAACCATATTCGCCATAAAATGGGAAGGAAATATCCGCAATTGAGCAAGGTAGAAATAATAAGTGCAGCAATGGCAAAATTGTTATGAGCGGCTGCAGCTCCTTGTAATATTTGCCATTTAGATAAAAAGCCAACAGTTGGTGGTAAACCAATAACCGATAAGATTCCAAAGCTAAAGGCCATCATAGAAATGGGCATGCGGCGGCCAATACCACCCAATTGGCTTACCTTGGTTTTATGGCTTGCCACCATGATAGCACCTGCACCAAAAAATAGGGTGATTTTGCCTAAGGCATGGCCGACAATATGCATGGAGGCAGCCTGCAAAGCAATGGGATTAAGCAAGGAGGCGGCTAGGGTGATATAACTGAGTTGTCCGATGGTAGAGTAGGCAAGGCGGCGTTTGAGGTTATCTTGTCTGAGGGCGATAATTGAGGCCAGAACCAAGGATATCATCGCCGCCCAAGACAAAAAACTCGCAAGAGGAATTTCGGCCAAACGCTCAGGACCAAAGATGAACATAATCACCCGTATCATGGTGAATACACCAGCTTTTACCACGGCTACGGCATGGAGTAAAGCACTCACAGGGGTTGGAGCAACCATTGCCGCAGGAAGCCAGCCATGAAAAGGCATAAGAGCCGCTTTGCCAATACCCCAAGCATAAAGGGCTAAAAGAATAAGTACCATGGTTGAGCTGAGTGAGCCCATAATGCCGCCATGGGTAAAGGAGGCACTCCCTGTTAGGATGATGGTTATCAAAATGGCGGGGAGTAAAAATAGCATGGATGTTCCCACCAAAATGGCCATATAGCGGCGAGCTCCTAAGCGGGCATTCATGGTTTCGGCATGGGCAACTAAAGGCCATGTACCAAAGGTAAGAGCCTCGTAAAATAAGAAGAGGATAATCATATCGCCCGAAAAAGCAATGCCAATTGCGGCCGATATGGCCATGGGGAAAAAGGCGAAAAATCGGGTTTGAGATTTCTCGTGATGACCTCGCATATAGCCGATAGCGTAAAGGGTGGTGACAATCCAAAGCCCTGAGGCTACAAGGGCGAAAATAGCCCCTAAAGCGTCAATACGAAAGCTAATGCCAAGCCCTGTAGTGATTTCAAATAGTTGAAAAACAACACCTTGGCTTAAGTCGCTCCAGTAGTTTTTGGTGAGCAAAATAACTTGAATAAAAGTTGCTAAACCAAAAAGCAATACAGGGTAATCCCGACGGTTAGGTGAACGGCCATTAAGCAGAACCCAAGCTGAAGCCAAAAGAGGGGTGAGCAGAATAAATAAGATAGCAGTCATTTAATGTGCTCCTTCATCATCATGGCTAGCTGTTAAGGGAACCAGGGGGATTTCAATGGGGCTATGCTCAATCAAAATATGGTCAGGGGCATGTTTAATAATATTGACAATAGGCTTGTTATAAAAGCCAAAACCAATAATCATGGCAGCCGTAATAGCCATAGGTATCAGCATAGAAAGCGGGGCTTCTTTGGCCTTTGGAATATGAGCAGGAGGCTTCATTAAATAAGCAACTTCAATCAGCCGCCAAAAGTAAATAACGGCTAAGGCGGATGTTATTAAAATGGCAGCAACGGCAATCCAGTTACCATTTAAAACAGCAGCACGTACCAAATACCATTTGCTAATAAAACCAATCGTTCCAGGAACACCAATAAGTCCGAGACCACCAATAATAAATAGCCCCATAGTGATGGGCATATCACGGCCACGTCCTTGGAGGCGAACGAGCCATGGCCCTAAGCCACGATAGGCCAAAGCACCTGAGCCCATAAAAAGTAGCCCTTTAAGTAAAGCATGGCTGAACATATGGAAAATAGCCGCAAAAAATCCAGCCGTAGCAATATCGCCACTCTCAGGGCGAGAAAGCCCAATAGCCATAATCATATAGCCAATTTGCGAAACAGAACTAAATGCCAAAATTCGCTTGATATTATATTGTCTTGTGGCTGCGGCTGCTCCTGCAATCATAGCGGCAATGCCTAAGATAACAAAAATACGGTCGTACATATGTACAAGCTGGGGGGCAACAGTGATGAACATAATCGAAGATATACGAAGCAAGGCGTAAAGGCTTACTTTTGTTGCGGTAGAAGCTAAGAATGTTGATGCGGCATCGGGGGCAAAAGTATAAGAGCGAGGCAGCCATGAATGTAACGGGAAAATAGCGGCTTTTAAGCCAAGGCCTGTAAACATAAAGGCAAGGGCAATAATAACGGTTTTGTTATTTTCGAGCTGTGCTAATCTTGCCGCCATATCTATCATATTGAGCGTACCTGTTGCTTGGTACATCATGCCCACAGAGATAATATAAAAAGTTGCCCCAATTGTTCCCATAATCAAATAGTTAAAGGCGGCAATTGTACCACGGCGGTCGCGGGACATTCCGATAAGAACATAAGTTGCAATAGAGCTGATTTCTAAGAAGACAAAAAGATTAAAAGCATCGCCCGTAACCACCATGCCAAGTAGGCCTGCATAACATAAAAGTAGCATGGTATAAAAGAGATATTGTCTTTTGGCTTCAATATCTTTTGCCACGCTATGATACATCCAAGGCATAGCCATAAAAGTAATAAGCGAAACAAAAGTTACCACCACAGCGGCTAAGGCATCAATGCGAAACTCAATGCCAATAGGGGGCAGCCAACCACCAAAATAATAGCTAATCACACCATTTTGCATCACTTGAGAAGTCAGGGCAAGAGCAATAAAAAAGTTAATGGCCATAATTAAACACGTAAAGCCATAAACCAGTTTTCGATTATTTAAAATAACGGCAATCGGGGCTGCTAAAAGGGGAATAACAACAATAAGAGCAGGAAGTTGCTGAGCAAAATCAATCATTAATGGCTTCCTCCCCCATGGCGTTGTTTATGTTTGTCTCGTTGACGAGCATGAGCCCAGCGAGCCATATTGCGTTGAGTTTGAGCAATATCAATGGCGTAAATTTCGTCTTCTTCGATACTTCCATAGGTTTCCTTAAGGCGAATAATTAGAGCATAGGCTACAGATGTTGTTGCAACACCCACGACAATAGCCGTGAGAATAAGCACATGGGGTAATGGGTTGGAATAGTCTGAAATAACAACATTTTTCATCTCGCCTGTCTTTAAAATAGGAGCCGTACCTCCTGAGACTTTGCCCATGATGATATAAAATAAAAACACAGATATCTGAAAGATATTTAGCCCAATAACCTTTTTAATCAGGTTACTTTGAGACATCACAGCATAAAGCCCCACAAGCATAAATAAACAAGCAATTAAATAGGGATAAATCTCGAAAAATCTAATCATAGACATTCTCCCGACCTGCTAAAACAAAGCAAATAATACTCATAGAGGCAAATACGGTAATACCTACCCCAAATTCGATGATAATCACACCATATTCTAAGGCTTTATGACCCTCACCAAAGGAAGAATAATCTAAAAAGTTTTTGCCCATGAGCATATTAGCAACACCAACACCCCCATAAACAAGAACGCCTAAGGCTAATAAAAAGCGTAAATAACTCATAGGGATAACACGGCGTGCTTTGGATATTCCTACCAACATGGCATACATAATCAGCCCAACGGCTAATAAAACACCCGCCTGAAAGCCGCCACCAGGAGAGTAATCGCCATGAAATTGCACATAAAGGGCAAAAAGCATAATCATAGGAATAACCATACGAATAACTGTTGCCCCAATCCAGTTATCAGCCATGGGGCGATTTTTATCGAGATGGAAAATCATTTTTTGCCTCCGATGCGTAAGCTCTCTTTTTTGATGCGGTTTAAAATACGCTCTAACTCTTCGTGGTCCTCGATAAATTCGTCTAAATCATAGTCATCATCAAGTATCACCTCGGGTGTGTAATCCACATGTTTGGTTTTACGTTTTGTTGCTCCAATAAGAGCTGAAACGCCAATAGCAGCCGTAAATACCACCACTGTTTCACCCAGAGTATCAAGGGCACGATAGCCCCCTAAAACAGCGGTTACAATATTGGGAATGCCAAATTCTTGATAAGAGACACCTAAGTAATAATTGGCTACATGGGTATGAATAGGATTATTAGGATGACCATATTGAGGCATGTCTAAAGTACTGTAAAATAAGAAAGCCCCCACCAAAAGACAAACAATAAAAGCAGGTAAAGAATCTTTAAAATGGTCAGGATTCGCCGCCGTTTGGGGCGTAAATTTTAACACGGCAAGTGTTCCTAAACCAAGTACGGTGGAGATACCTGCACCCACAGCGGCTTCGGTAAAAGCTACATCAACTGCGTCCATGGTAATGTAAACGCCTGCGGCAAGTAAGGTAAAAATTCCCGAAACAAGTATAACGCTCATGAGCGAGCGAAGCTTAATCACTAAAAAGGCCGATATACCCATAAGTGTAAGTAAAACAAGGGTGATGCTATTGTTGGTAAAGATGATAAGATTATCCATTTTTATGCATGCTCCCCTTTTTCTTTGTCTAAATCGGCTTCATATTCGGCTTCAAATGTATCATGTTCATGGCCGAGTTTATGGTCTTTGTTTAGGTTTTCTGAGCCAATGGGTGTATCGCCATAATGGAGCAAAGTTCGCACCAAAATATAAGTAACAGGCGGGCTAATAAAAAAGATAAAACAGCCCAATAAAATGAGCCGTGCAGAGACTAAAGTAAAACCACTTTGCAGCACAAGTCCTAGTAAAATAAAGGCAACACCACCTGTATCGATAACCCCTTGAGCATGCATGCGGCTAAAAATATCAGGAAAACGATAAATCCCTAAAGCCCCAACAATACAAAAAAATCCACCAATAGAAAGGCTAATCCACGAAAGAATATCTAAAAAACTTTCCATTTAAATATCCCCTCTATCATCTTTGGCTTCGGTTGGCCAGCCAAGTTTTTGGAACTTCACAAACTTAAAAACGGCCACAATACCAATGGTTGAGGTAAGAGAAAATACAATGGCTAAGTCTAGGAATTCAGGACGATTATTTAAAAAACCATGGACAGCAATAATCAGCATAATAATCGTTGACATGGAGTTTATCGCTTGGAGGCGATGGAAGCGATGAGGCCCTTTGGCCGCACGTGCAAATAAAATGCACAAAGATATCAAAAGGTAAAAAATAGTGAGAACATACATAAGGTTACTTCCGAGCATTATTGTTCTCCTTCGACTTTTTCAGTGATAGGACGGCCCGTTTCAGCCCAGTGAACCATGCGGTCCATATTGCCTTCAATAAGGCCGTTTTTAGCCTCTTCGGTTAAGGCATGAACCGTCAGGCGGCCATCGACCAAAGCGACAGTGATTGTTCCTGGCGTTAGGGTGATAGAGTTGGCATAAGCAATGGTGCCTGCTTCGGTTTCTTCGTGAGCATAGGCATCAAAAATCTGTGGGTTGAGCTTATCACCAATCCCTAAAATTGTTTTGGCAACATCGATATTGGCCTTAATGGTCTCCCATAATAGCCAAAAGAAATACGGAATGAATCGCCAGCTCAGCTGCGGACGTATCATATTGGTAGATTCTTTACGCATACGATAGGTAAAAAACAAAACCGTTACGATAGAAAAAATAGCAAATACAAGCATAAGGAGCTTTGCCTTGCCTGATAAAATCCACCATAACAAACCTAAAATAATGGCTAAACGAATATATAACTTCATTATGCTCCCTTATAAACTTAACCATTATTTTTAACCTATACAAGCATATGAGTGCAAGCAAAACTGGGAATAAAAGATAAAAAATTTAAAATAACAAAAAAAGTTGTTGCAAAAATGAATTTTCTATGCTAGATTTAGCATAATCCAAAAAAAGGTCTTTAAAGGGTGTCGTATGATGCTTTTTAAAGGCCTTTTTCTATATGAATAGATAGGAAAATAAAATGGATAAACAATCTGAAATAAGATGCCGAAAATATAGCGGCAATAGAAGATGTAGACGTTTGGCTTTGGAAGATGGTCATTGTGAGCTTCATCAAAAAAGTCAGGTGGATATGGGCTTTTGGCAGGCTCAGTCCGAAGAACAACGTTTGGCATATTTACAAAAATTAGCAGAAATTCGAGCGATTAATGTTCATAAGCTTTCGACAATTAGTGAAAAGGAAGCTGATTTGATTTTTAATCGTAATGTTCGTATGGCCGCAACCATCAGTAAATTGCGACAAGTGATGGAATATAAGGAAGTAACAAGCAACAAAAGTGATAAGTGGTTAGAGGTTTTACAAAATGATACAGAAGAGGCAATTGAATAAAATAGATAAACTTAGAGATGATTTTGAATATTTTGCTCATAATATTTTAACCATAAGAGGCCGTGGTGGAGGTGTGCAGCCCTTAAGGTTGAATATGGCACAAAAACTGATACTTAAAGAGGTTGAGCGGCAGCGGACAGAAGACAGACAGGTCAGGCTTATTATTTTAAAAGGGCGGCAAATGGGTGTTTCGACATTGATTGCCGCTCTTAGTTTTTATCATGGTTGGAGAAAATTGGGTAAAAGGGGGCTGATTATGGCTCATCGTAAGGATGCAGCCAAAAATTTAATGCATATCTTGCAGCATTTTTATAAGGATTTACCGCCGCTAATCAGTCCTAAAAAAGTGCATCAGTCTGTAGAAGCCTTTAATTTTGTGGATCAAGATTCCTCATGGCAGGTTTTGACTGCAGGGGCTAATGATGTGGGGCGATCAGAAAGTGTGCAGTTTTTACATGCCTCAGAAGTTGCATTTTGGCCGCAAGCCTCAGAGCATCTTACGGCTCTTTTTGCAACAGTGGCTGAGGGTAATGATAGTCATATTATTTTAGAAAGTACGGCCAATGGAGATATCGGGGCTTTTTACGACCTTGCTATGGCGGGAGAAAAAAGGGGTTCTTCCTTTAAGCTATTGTTTTTACCATGGTATATCGAACCAAGCTATCGAGCTAAGCCCAAAGAGTGTATAAGTCGTGCTTGGATGAATTACAAAAAACAACATAAGTTGTCAGATGAGCAATTGGCATGGGCTATTGAAAAAAATGCGAGTTTTATCGCAACGGAAGAATCACAAAATCAAGAAGATGCCCCTTGCCGAAGATTTCGTCAAGAATATCCAGCATCCATTAAAGATGCTTTTCAAAGCTCAATAGCCGATGGGCTTATTAGCCATAATTTGGTGGAAAAAGCCACAATAACGAATATGCATTATGATGCTCATGCCCCACTGATTTTAGGTGTGGATTTAGCCAGAGGCGGAGCCGATGAAAGTTGGATGATTAGTCGAAGAGGGCGGCAATTAGGCATGGAGGTCAATGAGGGACGCAGGCTTGATGATGCCATGCTTTTAGCCGACTGGATAGCTCAAAGCATTGAAAAATATGAGCCTGCTAAGGTGTTTTTGGATGCAGGTATGATTGGTGCAGCCGTTTATGATCGCCTTAAGCAGCTTGGCTTTGGTGATAAGGTAGAGGCGATATTTTTTGGAAGCAGCTCAAGCGATACGAAACGTTGGTTTAATAAACGAGCAGAAATGTGGGATAAAATGCGGCTATGGTTTGGTGATAAATTAGGGGTGCAGATATGTGCGGATTATGAACTAAAGCGGCAAATTTGTGCAACACAATTTACTTATTCTTATAACGACCAGCTAAAGTTAGAGCCTAAAGACCAAATAAAGGCCCGCCTTGGTTGCTCTCCTGATAGAGCGGATGCTGCAGCCTTAACTTTTGCTTTGCCTGTAAGGCTTAGGCAGAATTGTCAATCGAATCAAAGGATAACAGAATATGAACCCCTTAACTGGTAAAAAGAACTTTATTGTAAAACAGGCAAATTTTGATGATGTTCATTATATTTTGCAACATATGCGTCCCTCGGATAAGGATGAGATACTTGCTACAGAATTTGATGATGATATGGAGCGTATTGCTCAAAAATTCGTAAACCATTGCGAACTTCAATGGGTGCTTTGTCTTCCTCAAGGCAAAGCGGTAGCTTTTTTAGCCGCAAGTCGCCTATGGCCGCATATGGCTCAAATAGGATTTATGGCTACAGAAGACTGGTCAAAAATCGCTTTTTCGGCCTCAAAATGGCTTAAGTTATCAATGGAAAAAATATGTGAACATTTTGAAGTAAGACAATTGATGTGTTTTGCCGATAAACGTCATAAAGATAGCCGTAAATGGCTAAAGTGGCTTGGCTTTGTTGAGCAAGCAAAATTATCTCATATTGGTAAAAATGG
>JBKEBO010000059.1:0-45725 GCA_047973205.1 Alphaproteobacteria bacterium
TTATTTCCAAAGGATTTATCCAAAATGATGCCAATATTGCAAGCTCTACTGTTTGGGTAGGGCTTGCTTTAGGAGCTCCACTTATGGCATGGCTTTCTAACAAGATGCATAGTCGGGTTAAAGTTTTATCTTTGTCTCTTTTAGGCCAAGCCTTTTTTATAGGATTATTAATTATTTTACCTGTTAAAGATGTGATGCTTGCAACTATACTCTTTTTTTGCTTTGGTCTATTTGTTGGAGGCTCGATTTTACTATTGGTGCTGAATTAACCTCTACAGAATATTCAGGAACATCAACATCACTTGTTAATGCCGCTCAATTTATAGTGGCGGGTATTTTTATGTCTATTCTAGGCTGGTTACTTAATAATCAGATAACAACAAATATAGGTGTTTCACTTGTATTCTTACCTGTTCTTCTTATTGTGAGTAGTATTTTTTCTCTTAAACTCCCTGAGACGGCAAAAAAGTAAAAAAAATGTGATTTAACTTTTTTTTAATACTTATTGTTTATAGATTAGGGTAACAGTTACTAGGAGATAAATAACATGGATATTAGTAAAATTTCTGCAGGTAAAGATTTACCTAATAATGTTAACGTCATTGTGGAAATACCCCAAGGTGGCAACCCTATAAAATATGAGTTTGATAAAGATGCGGGTGCTATTCTGGTGGATCGTATTGTTAATACCCCTATGTCTTATCCCTTTAATTATGGCTTTATTCCACATACCTTGTCAGAAGATGGTGATCCTGTTGATGTTTGTATCATTGCACCTTATGCTTTTGTTCCAGGTAGTGTTTGCCCTGTACGTCCAATTGGGCTTTTAGAAATGGAAGATGAAGCGGGCTTGGATGAAAAAATTATTGCTGTGCCAGATGACAAAACCTATCCACTTTATAAGGATGTACAATCTATTGATGATTTGCCCCAGTTGGTTTTAGATCAAATTCGTCACTTTTTTGAGCATTATAAGGATCTCGAAAAAGGTAAATGGGTAAAGTTAAAAGAATGGCGTGGTAGAGATGTTGCTTTGCAAGCTATTTTAGATGGTAAAAAAAGAGCGAAGTAAAGTAAGAATAAAAAGTGTAAGACTTTGATATGTGTTCTTTTTGCAACATAACTATTTTAATATTTACAATGTAAAAGGTTAATCTTGCAGATAAACATGAAGTATCTTTAAGCTAACAAAGTTAACAGACTAAAATCGGAGAGTTCTTGGAGTGTTAAAATGAGAAAAATATTACTAACAATGGCATCAGTTGCCTTATTTACTACATCAGCCTATGCTGAAAATACATTAGCTGGCAAATATTATGCAGGTGTTTCTGGATATTGGGTTTCGGCCCCAGATAGCGATGCCGTTTACAACTTTAGCAATAGTTCAGCAAATGCCTTCCGTCGGGATAAAGATGCCCAATGGGATGGTAGTTTTGGTATGAATGCTTTTGCAGGTTATAAATTATGGCAAGGTAATAACTTACGTACACGTGTTGAAGGTGAGATTGGTTATCGTAAGCTAGGTCTTGATAAAAAATCGCTTTTAGCTACAAAGATTGAAGGCGGAAGTGCCTTTACCTTTATGGCAAACGGTTATATAGATGTTCCTTTACAAATTGGTATTACACCATATGTTGGCTTAGGTGCTGGTATGGCTATGGTTGATATTGGAGGCTATAAAGGTAAAGATACTGTATTTGCTTGGCAAGGTATCTTAGGTGCATCTTATAGCTTAACAGAATTTGCAGAAGTTTTTGGTGAATATCGCTATGTTGCCTTTGATGATATTGAATTTTCTTCAAGCTTAAATGAAAAAGGAAACTTCTTAGAATATGCAAGCCATAACTTTGGTGCGGGTGTTCGTTTCCACTTCTAAGTAAACCAATACTTTATAATAAGTTTAAAAAGCTAGAATATTTCTTATACTTAAGAGATGTTCTAGCTTTTTTTGGGTTATAGCTCATTCCAATGAAAGCAGGCTACTTGGTGATGAGGGCTTGCTTCATCTAATAAAGGAGCTTCTTTGGTACATAAATCAGTTGCATAAGCACAGCGTGTTCTAAAAGCACAGCCTGATGGAGGATTGATTGGGCTAGGAAGCTCGCCTTCAAGCTTAATACGTCTTCTCTTTTTTGCTAATTCGGGGTCAGGTACAGGTACAGCCGAAAGTAGCGAGCGTGAATAGGGATGTTTTGAGTTATTATAAAGCTCTTCTTTGTCGGCATATTCAATAACCTTACCTAAATAAAGTACAGCAATATTGGTTGAGATATGATAAACCACTGATAAATCATGGGAGATAAATATTAATGCCAAGTTTCGCTTTTTTTGGAGGTCTTGTAACAGGTTAATAATTTGTGCTTGAATAGATACATCAAGTGCCGAAACAGGCTCATCACAAATAATAAGCTTTGGTTCAGAAATTAAAGCCCGTGCAATACCAATACGCTGGGCTTGGCCTCCAGAAAATTCATGGGGATAGCGGTTAAGCATTTCAGGAAGAAGCCCAACTTCGCTCATAAGTTCCAAAACTCGCTCTGTTCGCTCTGCTTTACTTAAATGGGGTGCAAAACTTTTAAGAGGCTCTGCAATTGTTTGGCCAATGGTCATACGAGGATTAAGAGAAGCCAAAGGGTCTTGAAAGATAATTTGCATATCCTTACGCATATCACGAAGCTCAGGCTTTGAAAGTTCTTTAAGATTACGTCCTTCGAAAGTAACCGTACCCTTATAGCCATGGAGGAGCTGCAAAACAGCTCGCCCTAAGGTGGACTTACCACAGCCACTCTCACCTACAATACCGAGGGTTTCACCTGCTTTAAGGTCAAAGGAAACATCTCGAACAGCACGTAATTTTCCCATTTTTTGAAATATGCCACCACCTATAGGGACTTTAAACTCTACACTTACATTTTCGACTTTAAGAAGACTATCACTCATGATGTTTGCTCCATTTCTGAGAATTTATAAGCCATATCGGCCGTAATATCATTGCGGAAACAGGCTTTGACCCAACCCTCTTCTACAGCTTCAAGAGCAGGAATTTCTTGCTCGCAACGCTCATTTTTAAAAGGGCAACGAGGAGCAAAAGCACAGCCTTTGGGAAGGTTTTGTAAATTTGGTGGTGAGCCTGCAATAGCCTCTAACTTTTGATGATCTTTTTCGATATTGGGTGTGGAATGTAAAAGTCCTAATGTGTAAGGATGTTTTGGATTTTTATAGATATCAGCAACTTTACCCATCTCCATTACACGACCACCATAAAGAACCATCATTTCATCGCACAAGCCTGCGACGACACCTAAATCGTGGGTAATCATAATGAGTGCGGTATTGAGTTCCTCTTTTAGTTCTACAAATAAATCTAAAATTTGGGCTTGGATTGTTACATCTAAAGCGGTTGTTGGCTCATCAGCAATTAGAACTTTAGGGTCACATAAAAGAGCCATGGCAATCATTACACGTTGACGCATACCTCCAGATAATTGGTGAGGGTAAGATTTAAGTCGCTTTTTGGCCTCAGGGATACCAACTTTTTTGAGCATCTCTAAGGCCTTTTCTTTGGCTTGGGCTTTGTTTAGTCCTTGATGTTGTGTAAGAACTTCGCTTAGCTGGCGTTCTACGGTTAATGATGGGTTGAGTGAGGTCATAGGGTCTTGGAAAATCATGGCTAAACGATCACCACGGATTTTATCAAGCTCTTTATGTTTTAAGCCAATGAGGTTTTCACCTTCAAAAATAACTTCTCCTTGAGTACGACCATTTTTGGCTAGAAGCCCCATCATTGAAAGGAAACTTTGGGATTTTCCTGAGCCACTTTCACCCACAACAGCAAGGCTTTGTCCTGCATCTAGGTTAAATGTTAGATTATTGACCGCATGGACATCGCCCTCAGGGGTAGAAAAAATAACCGATAAGTCCCTTACGGATAAAATACTATCTGTCATAATAAGCTCCTTTAGCGGTCTTTGGGGTCAAAGGCATCACGTAAGCCTTCACCAATAAAGATAAGGGAGAATAATAAGGTGATAAGTATAATTGCAGGAAAAACAAACATCCACCAATAAACACCAATACGTTCTGCACCTTGGTTAATAAGTGTACCCAATGAAGCCCCATCACTTTCTTGTACACCAAAGCCAATAAATGATAAGAAACTCTCTGTTAAGATAATCTCTGGAACTGTCAATGTGGCATAAATCACTACAGGGCCAATAAGGTTAGGGATAATATGTTGAAAAATAATCTGAAGTGGAGAGCGACCAGCAGCTTTAGCCGCTTCAACAAACTCTTTTTCTTTAAGGCTTAGGGTTTGCCCTCGTACAATTCGTGCCATGGTAATCCATTCTAAAAGGCCAATACCGACAAAGAGTAAAACTAAGTGTCGTCCAAAAATCACCTGTAAAAGAATGATAAATAAGATATAAGGCAAAGCATACATAACATCTACAAATCGCATCATAATCTCATCGACACGACCACCTAAATAGCCCGATATAGCTCCATAGCTCACCCCAACAACAATCGAAACGGATGTGGCAATACCTGCAACAATAAGTGAAGTTCCAAGACCTGAAATAATACGAGCGACCATATCGCGGCCATTCACATCAAAGCCAAAATAGTGCATACTTTCGGCTTTAGGGCCTGCTCCGATAGAATCCCAAAAGACTTCATCAAAAGGATGAGGCCAAACAAAAGGGCCTATAATGGCGACAAGTAGTAAGAATATAAAAATATAAACAGATACCATAGCGAGCTTGTTGCGTTTAAAGCGTCGCATAGCATCTTGGGTTAAGGAGCGTCCTTGAGTTTTCTCTAAGGTTTCGCTTACCTTTTTTGATTTATCAAAAGTGAGTGCCATTAGCCTAACCTCACTTTCGGATCCAAATAAGCATATAAAATATCTACAATTAAGTTAAGAATTGTAATTAAGAACATATAAAATATCACTGTACCCAGCACCATGCCATAATCACGGTTAAGGGCACTATCGATAAAGAATTTACCAATACCAGGAAGGCCGAATATACTCTCTACCACGAGTGAGCCTGTGAGCAGATAGGAAGCTGCAGGGCCTAAGTAGGAAAGTACGGGAATAAAAGCAGGACGCAAAGCATGGCGGGTAATTGTAAGATTTTCACCAATGCCTTTGGCTCGTGCGGTACGGATATAATTTGTACCTAAAATTTCAATCATAGAAGCACGCATAAGCCTAGAAATTCGGCCAATATGAGGTAAAGCCAAAATAATCACAGGAATAGCCACATGTTTAAATCCACCGCTTCCCCAACCGCTCATTGCAAAAATTTGCAGACGTTCACCACCATTAAGATGGGTGGCAAATGCGTTAATGGGCTTAACCAGATATTCCTGAAAGACAGGAGCAAGTACAAAATTAGGAACAACAATACCCACTAAAACTAAAAAGGCAATGATATAATCAAGGCGACTATTTTGCCTAAAGGCTCCAATAACACCCGAAAGTGTTCCTAAAATAACCGCTAAAAGTAGGGCATAACCACCAAGGCGTAATGTATAGGGAAGGCCTTGGGCAATTTTTTCATTCACGCTATAAGTTCTATCGGTAAAAGAAGGACCAAGATCACCATGTAAAACATTGTTGATATAAATACCATATTGAGCAATAAGAGGCTTATCGAGATGGTAGTGAGCCTCAAGGTTGGCCTTTACTTCTGCAGGAATAGCTCGTTCGCCATCAAAAGGACCGCCTGGTGCTAATCTTAAAACAAAAAAAGCAAAGGTAATGGCAAAAAAGAGTACAGGCAAAGCCAAAATAAGTCGCCGTAAGGCAAATCGAAACATTTATCATATTCTCCAAATGATGAAAAAAGTTATCCATAGAGCCTTAAGATAGCTCTATGGATATATTTTACAAATTAGTCTTCTTTAGAGATCCAACGTGTACGGTGGATATCGAAAACATTATTCTCCCATCCTTTAATTTTTGGAGAAAGGAGATTTTCGGTTACATAGTAATAAAGCGGGATTGCAGCAGTTTCATCCATTGCAATTTTTTCAGCTTGAGCTAATATCCCAGCACGCTTTTTAAGGTCAACTTCTTTACCTGCTTGAGCCAACAAACTATCATATTCAGCATTAGAATATTTACCATAGTTATTACCATAGCCTGTTTGGAGTAAGGCAAGGAAGTTTGTTGGATCGTTATAATCGGCTAACCAGCCGGCACGGCCAATATCAAAATCACCTTCGCGAAGGTCGCTATAGTGAACTTTAACTTCGTTGTTAAATAGCTCTGTTTCTATGTTAATAGCTTTCCACATAGCGGCCACGGCAATAGCAACACGCTTGTGATTTTCATCCGTATTATAACGAAGAACAAGTTTAAGAGGATTCTTTTTATTATAGCCTTTAGATTCTAAAATCTTTTTAGCTTCGGCTACACGCTCATTATAAGGTTCATCAGCCCAACTTGTTTTTACAGGATCACCATAATTATCCATACCAGGAGGAACCCAAGAGTAAGAAGGTTGCTCACCTGAGCCAATGACATTATTGGTAATGGCTTCTCTGTTAATGCTCATAGAAAGAGCCTTGCGGATATCAGCATCATTAAATGGCTCTTTATTATGGTTAATCACATAATAGTAGCTTCCAGCCATAGGAACAACACGTAAAACTTCAGGAGTTTCTTTTTGAATACGCTTAAATTGGTCTTTAGGATAACCTGTAATCCAGTCAAAATCACCAGCCTCAAAGGTACGAAGAGCGGTATTAACATTTTCTAATGTTGTATAGACAACTTCATCAATCTTAAGAGAAGGGACATCATACCATTGGTCGTTAATGACAGATTTAATATGTGAGCCAGGAATCCATTCGGTTGGTTTATAAGGACCATTGACAATAATATTTTCGAGCTTTACCCAAGCATCACCATATTTTTCCACGACTTTTTGCGGTACAGGATAAGCGGTGTAATGGGTAAGTACACCTAAAAAGAATGGTGTCGGTTCTTTAAGATCAAAGCGAATGGTTGTATCATCTAAGGCTTTAACTCCAACTTCATCAGCTGAGACTTCACCTTTATTATATTCTTCAGAATTTTTAATAGCAAATTGTAACCATGCATAACTTGCAGCAGTTGCAGGATTAAACAAACGCTTAAAAGCATATTCAAAATCATGGGCAGTCAAAGGAGAACCATCCGACCATTTTAAGCCTTCTTTGAGTTTAAATGTATAGGTTAGGCCATCTTCAGACATCTCATAGGAGGCTGCAGCACCTAAAATGGGTTTGCCGTAAACATCTTCGGTCATCAGCCCCTCAAAGATATCGCCAACAACACGATTTTCCCAATCGCCAGAGACTTTATGAGGATCAAGAGAGGTAACATCTCCACCATTATGTAGATTAAGTGTTACCGCAAAAGCCGAAAAGCTTAACATTGCTGAACATAGTAATCCAATGATTAAATTTTTAATATTTTTCAACTATAACCTCCTTTGTTTATTTTTTGAGTTACAAATTTAAATTGTTGCAAATAATTATTATACTTAAAAATAACATTATTTGCAATTTTTGAGCTTATTTACATATATAAAATATATGAGTGAATAAGTAATTCACCTACTTTAAATACTCTATCTTTGCAGCCTCTATCTTACCTTTTAAGGCTGATTTTTCAGCATCATTTAAAGGGAGCTTATCCACATCTATAGGGTTGATGATAGAGCAATCTTTATTATTCTCACAAGCTTCTGTTTGTGATGGAGTCGTATTATGCCATGCAAGAATTCCTGTAATATCTGCAACACTTAAAGCATTCCATGCTTGAGCTTCAGCTTTTTCATCCCATATATCGTTAAGGTCTTCAGGGTAAAACTCCGCCATGTTATTAAGGCTATCAGCTTGCCATATGCCTGATTGTAAACGGAAGTTTGTGGTTATCCATATGGCTTTGTCAATCTGATTATAAAGGCTATGCCAAAGTTTGGGGAGGTCTTTTTCGCCATAATAATATAAAGGGCTTAGGCAAGCAGCTTGGCTTGAGGCTTCAGTTGCAGAAAGCTCTCGCCATGTTATGGGGATATTATCGGCAATTTTATCCCAGCCAGGTTGCCACCAATAGCCCGCCATAAATGTAAGTTCTCGATAATTTTTAGGAAATAAATCCCAAATCTCTTGGGCAAGCTGTTTATCGTTGCTATCTTTTAGGAACGAATCCATCAATACTAAAAGCTGAGAGGCTCTAACAGCTAAGTCTTCGGGAATATGGCAATCTTCAATACCATCGGTTTCAATAAAAGAATCCAAAAACATGGGAGGTCTTAACACACCAATATCACAGGCTTCTCTTTGGACTTGGTTATCTAAGTTAGGATAAAAGCCAGAAAATGTTAGGGCGTTTTCGCTAATATCCAGCTGGCTAGGCTCTTTGGGTTTAGGGCAACGTGCATCAGGGTCTTGGTCAGCGACGACCTCTTTTAAAATAGCGTCTCGTTCATCATCAAGTAAGCTATACCAAATGTTTTTGGTTGAAATGGCACGGCCATCTTTGAGCCAATTTTGCTTGTAGCTTTTGCTATCTTTAAGTACCTCACCTTGGCATTGATATTCGATATTATATTGTAAAGAGACAATCTCGCTTGGCCCTTTGCTTAAATGACGGACAATTTTTAAGTCGCAGACTTTTTGCTGATATTCATATAGTTTTTCTAATGTTTTGCATTGTTGCTTGGCTGCTTTTTCCTGAATGTTTGAGGCAAAGCCCGAAAGTGTATCGCAACCAAAACCTTGCTCAGCTACAGGCTCTTGAGCCTGTGTTTGCAGCGAGGTCAGCAATAGAATAAGACAAAGTAAATATTTTTTCATATCATTCTTATAGATGAGTTTACTCATAAGTTAAAGAGAAAATTACTCTAATCTTATTTTATGATAACCTTTGTATCACCCTGATTAATCCTTATCTTGCCTTGGACTTCGACACTTAAATCAGGTTGGAAGACTTGTAGCTTTTGCGTATCTTCTGCAGGTAGTTGTGGAGTATCTAACATCACATCGTTAAGGCAGTTCGCATAACCGCCATTAGTGGTAGTATAGTCACAACCATAAGATGTACCTGCAGCAAATAAAAAAGGAAGAATTAGTAGTTTTTTCATTATAGAATACCTTTTAAGAAGTGGAATAGATAAAAGTAATACGAGCTTGGCCATTAAGGCGAAATGAAAGTTCTTGCCCGTCGGTTAGTAGGCTGTTTTTAAGTTCTAAAGCTTTTTTTAGGATATGGCGAATATCTTCGGATTTTAGCATAATGGAGGACTTACCTAAAGTAGATAAAGATGACTTTTGGTTTTGCAGCGAAAAATTATGCCCGCTAATATTATGTTTTGCTTTGATTTCAAAGTAAAGAGTAGCAAGCCCCTCGATAATTTCATCAACATTATCTGGTGCAATATAAATTGAGTAATCTTGATTATTCAAAAACAAATCCCTTCACCTGTAATAGAAGAATTAATATACAATAAAAACAAATATATGGCTAGTGTTTTCCATAAGCAGGGCAAGTTAATAAATGGTCATTAATCATGCCAATAGACTGCATGTAAGCATAGATAATTGTTGAACCAACAAAAGAAAAACCTCGTTTTTTCATATCTTTGCTGATTTTATCTGAAAGTTCGGTTGTGGCGGGAACATCACTCATTGTTTTTCTTTTATTTATGATAGGCTTATGGTTGGTAAAGTTCCAAAAATATTGACTAAAAGAGCCAAATTCTTTTTGAACCTCAATAAATTTTTGAGCATTATTAACGGCTGATTTTATCTTCAGGCGATTACGAATAATAGCAGGATTATTGCGAAGTTCCTCTTGCTTTTCTTCATTATATTGGGCAACTTTTTGAACATTAAAGCCATCAAAAGCCGCACGATAACCCTTGCGGCGATAGAGTATGGTTCGCCAACTTAAGCCTGCTTGAGCCCCTTCTAAAACCAGCATTTCAAATAAAATAGCATCATCATATTTTGGCTGTCCCCATTCGTTGTCATGATATTCTTCTTCTAGGGGTGAGCCTAGTGCCCAACGACATTTTTTTGTAATACTCATATGGCTTTATCCTTACATTTTTAATAAGAGCATGTTATATTTTACTGAAAACTCAAAGAAAAATATAGGCAAAAGATGCAAAATCCTATTGGTCGTATTCACTCTGTGGATAGTTTGGGGACTGTTGATGGTCCTGGTATTCGTTACATTGTTTTTTTGCAAGGGTGTAAAATGCGGTGTTATTATTGCCATAACCCTGATAGTTGGCCTCTTCATAAAGGTTATGAGCAAGATGCCGATAGCTTATTTGCTCAAGTGATTAAAAGTCAAAAATATATGAAAACTTCTAATGGTGGTTTGACCATATCAGGAGGTGAGCCTCTTTTGCAAGCAGAGTTTGTTGCAGCAATGTTTGAACGAGCCAAAGCAGCCAATATGCATACTTGCCTTGATACAAATGGATTTATTAGCAAAGATGCTCCTATATTAGATAAGCTGCTTGCTTTAACGGATTTAGTTATGCTTGATATTAAACATATAGATGCAAAAAAACATAAAGAGCTAACAGCTCAGCAAATTGACTTACCCCAATCTTTTGCTAAACGTCTGCAAAAAGAGGGTATACGCACATGGTTTCGTCAAGTATTATTGAGCGACTGGACGATGGGGCTAGATTATGCCAAGGCTCTGGCGACATATGCCAAACAGTTTGATAATGTTGAACTTATTGAACTTCTACCTTTTCACCAATTGGGTAAATATAAATGGGAAGAAGCAGGAATCCCCTATAAATTAGGTGATGCGGAACGTCCCCAAAAAAAAGCTATTTTAGAAATGCAAGCCTATTTAGAGCAGCAGGGCTTAAAGACTCGTCTTTAAAGCAGCAGAAGGAGATGAATATCAATGGATTACATCAAAATTATGGAGCTTCCATCCCATCAACGAGCGGTGTTAAAGGCTCAAAAAGCATGGGCTGCTTTAGCGATGGTTGCCATAAGGGAAGAAAAGCTGACTTATCAGCAGCTTGGAGAGATTATCCATCATCCCCACCGCCGCCTTATGCCGATTATTACTTATATTGGACGATTTTGTCATATCCATCACCTACCTTATTTGCCAGTAATTTGTGTTCGTAAGGATACAGGTTGGCCTGGTGGTGGTTTTGAGAATCCTCAAAAGGATACAGAAGCGGTTTATCTGTTTGCATGGGAGGAATATCCCACCCCATCTATTGAGATGTTGTTGGATGCCTATAAGAGGTATGAGGTACTTTAGTTAATAGCTCATTGCACTATAGAGTTTGAGCTGTTTTTCATATTCTTTCCATCTAGGCATAACTTTGCTCATTAAAGCATAAAAAGCTTTGGAATGGTCAAAATATTGGAGATGACAAAGCTCGTGAACAATAATTAAATCAATAACTTCTTGCGGTGTATGGGCAAGAGCAAGATTAAGTGTCATAATCCCATTTTTTCGCATATTCCCCCAGCTACTCTTCATTTTGCGAATACGCAATTGTTTATAGCCCAACGGCTCATCAAAGCATTTAAGATTTTGCTCAATGGCTTGTTGGGCTTTTATCTTTAGTTGCTCTTTTAACCAGTTTTCAAGTATGTTCTTTAACTCAGCATCATCAAGCTTACGGTGAGAAGAAACATGAACTTTATCTTCTAAAAGAGTCACTTTTTTTTGTATATCTACCTGATTAATAATAGTATAAGCTTGACCAAAAATATATAAAGTCTCTCCCTCTTTAAATGAGGAATAATGTTTTTGGGATGCGGCTTTTAGAACCTCTCGCTGTTTTTTTAAAAACCAATCTTTTTTAAGATTGATGTAATACATCGCCTGACTATCGGCAATATAGTTGGGGAGGCGAAGCTCTAAGCTTCCATCGGAGCGAATATAATAACCAACAGATTGTCTTTTTGACTTTTTAATATAGACAATATGTTCTTTTTGTTGACTATCTAAAAAAGAGGCTGTTTTTACCATTGATTTTTAAGTGACCTTTATCGCAAGCTTTGCTAAAGTATATTCAAGAGTAATAATATATCATTGGGGGATTTATGGGTCGATATTTATTTTTGCTTATATTGATTATTTTAGCATCATGTGGTGAGCAAGATATATTAGAGGGCAGGGCAAAGGCGGTTGATGGCGATAGCCTTGTTTTAAATAATGTTATTAATATTCGCCTTTGGGGAATAGATGCTCCTGAATATCGCCAAAATTGCCAAAAAGATGGCCGCAATATTACCTGTGGCCTTATGGCAAAAGCCCATTTACAATCGCTTATTAAGGGGCAAAAAATCACTTGTGAGCAAAAGGATATTGACCAATATGAGCGTATTGTTGCCATTTGTAAAAATAGCCAAGATGTTGAGCTGAATAAGGAGATGGTGCAATCGGGTTGGGCTATTGATTATACCAGATATTCCTATGGTAAATATCGCATAACAGAATATAAAGCCAAGCAACAAAATTTAGGAATATGGCAATATGTTTTTGAATTTCCGTCCATATGGCGTAAAGTAAATAAGGGAAAACTAAGGAAATAATGATGATAAACTTAAAAGATATTCAAGATGCTCACGGACGTATCCAATCAGGGATTAAGCATACAGCCTTTCGGCTATTAGAAAGTTTAGATGAGCGGATAATTAGGGATAATGAGCTTTATTTAAAGTTTGAAAACCGCCAAGTAACGAATGCTTTTAAGGAGCGAGGCGGGCGTAACAAATTGTTACTTTTGGATGATAAGCAAAAAGCCAAAGGGGTTATTGCCGCATCAGCAGGTAATCATGCTCAGGCCATTGCCCGCCATGCGGGACTGTTGGGTATTCCCTCAACCATCATTATGCCTAAAGGTACGCCTTTTAATAAGGTGCAATCGACCAAAAAATATGGTGCGAATGTTATTTTAAAGGGAGATATTTTTGATGAGGCAAAAGTTTTTGCTATTGAGATGAGCAAAGAACAAGGGCTTGTTTTTTGCGACCCTTTTGATGATGAAGCCGTGATTGCAGGGCAAGGAACACTCGCTTTAGAGATGCTTGCGGATGTTCCTGATTTAGATGTTATTTTGGTTCCTGTTGGTGGTGGTGGTTTAATCTCAGGCATGGCGATTGCAGCGAAAGAGATTAATCCAAAAATTCAAATAATCGGTGTGCAGTCAGAGATTTTTCCTTATGTTTATGCCAAGTTGAATCACCAAGAGATTGCCCACCCTAAGGCACGTACTTTAGCTGAGGGCATTGCGGTTAAGCAACCAGGGATGTTAACCTTTGAGATTATCCAAAATTATGTGGATGATATCTTACTTATTAGCGAACGCCATATTGAAGATGCTATTAACTTTTTGTTAGAAAAAGAAAAAGTTTTGGCTGAGGGTGCAGGGGCTGCGGCCTTAGCAGCTTATATGGCTTATAGTGAAAAATTTAGCGGCCAAAAAATTGGTATTCCTATCACAGGAGGTAATATCGATATGCGGATGTTGGCCACTTGTTTGATGCGTGGGCTTGTGCGTAGCCAAAAAATTATTGCCCTTTCTATTTTGCTAGATGATGTTCCTGGTGGATTGGCTTTAACGGCACAAACAATCTCTGATAAAGGGGGTAATGTTATTGAAGTTCAGCATCAACGCCAATTTGGTAATGCTGCGGGCAATCAGGTAACCTTAGATGTTACGGTAGAAACTCAAGATAAAGCCCATGCCCATGAGATTTTAGAGGCTTTACACCAAAAAGGCTTTAATGTTGAGCTTAAAATGGCTGATGATTAACTTAGTGATTAAACAGTTTTGTAAATCTTTGGCTTTTTATATTGCAGGTTCATATTATCGGCAAGTTTTTTCATGAGCTTTTCGATATGCTCACCCATAAAGCTTTCTAGACTCTCATCAATTTTAAGCTTAAAACTTTGGCCCTTAACCTCAAGTTTGGCATGATTAAGAGGCTCAACAGGGCCTCCACCAAGGCGGCGAGCAAGGCGGATTGTAATGCCAAAACGCTCAGCAATTTTAAGCTGCTTATAGGAGAGAAGCGTCCGAACATTGCGAATAAGAGCATCATCTAAGTCGCCACCATAGCTGACAAAAAGGGCAATGGCCATTAAAGCCCGTTCCTTATGATTAACGCCTCCACCAAAACGCTGGGTAAGAACACGGCGATAAATAAGCTCAGCCCGATAGTCCCTATGCTCAAACCAGCTCACATCATTAAGCATACAAATAGCATGATAAAGATGATTATATTCAGGCTTTTCGCCTTCAGTAACCATTTGCGACCATGTATAAATGGCCTGACCATTATTAAAGCGAGAAAGCTGAGCCTCCATTTGTCGGCAACGAGCAAGTAGGGGATCTTCATGTTGTTCAGCCTCTGTAATCTTTGTATAAAGCAGGCCTTCTCTTACGCCACACCCCGAAAAAACAACATAAAGAGCTTGGGTATATTCCAAAATTTTAATCATAACAGTTGCGGCTGTACCCATAACTTTACGGCGGCGTTTAGTAATCATCTCAAGGCTATCAAGCTCAGCACGGCTCATTTTTGCAAGCTCTTGGAGATATGGCATTAAGTCCTTGCTTTTAACCTTTAAGCCATGAATAAGGTGGATAGGATAGCCTGTTTTTTCCATATAATAGCGAGCGATAGCACGCCATGCACCACCGATAGGATAAAAGGCTTTATTGCAAGCAACATCTTTAAGTCCGCTTAATTGCTGGATATTTTGGTCAATCTCATCTTGGAGCTTTTTACGTTTTTGCTGAAATTGTGAAATAAGCCTTAGGCCACCAAGAGGAAGGGAACTTCCTTGTATATATTGTGAGTTTTCCACATAAGAAAGCTCCAATGAGCCACCACCTAAGTCCCCCACAACGCCGTTAACATCTACCCAAGCCGCTAAAAGCCCCATCACCCCAAGACGAGCCTCTTCATCGCCAGAAATAATCTGAACATCAAGACCAAGCTCATCTCGTAATTTTTGAGTGAAAGCGGGGCCATCGCTTGCCTCCCTAAGAGCAGCGGTTGCCACAACAAAATACTGAGCTTTCATATTATGAATTACGGCCTTAAATCTCTGTAAATTATAATAGGCAAGCTCTAATGTTTCAGGGTTAAGTGTACCTGTTGTCGAAAGGGTTTTGCCAAGCTCGGCCAAAACACGCTCGTTAAATAAAATGGAGGGAGAGCGAGAAAGCCCGTCATAAACCACCATGCGAATGGAGTTTGAACCAATATCAATAATGGCAATAGGGCTTTCTATCATAACTCTTCTCCACTTCTTTTAAGGGCGATATTAATAAATTCCTGCTGGCAAGATATGGGGGATATATCATCTGTCTTTGGTAGGGCCTCATATTCACCATTAGGCAATAATTGCCAAGTTTGTTGGGTGTCTCGATTGTAGATATTCATAAAGTTTTCTAATAAATATTCTTTTATATCAATAGGTAAGATAGGGGTCATGACCTCAATACGGCGATGTAAATTGCGATGCATCCAATCGGCCGAGCTCATATAAATTTTAGCGGTTTTGGCCGCTATTTTATCACCTGAGCCAAAAATAAATATGCGGCTATGCTCCAAAAATCTTCCAATAACTGAATAGACTTTAATATTTTCGCTTAAACCTTTTATTCCAGCTTTAAGAGTGCATATGCCTCTGATGTATAAAGTAATATTAACACCCGCTTGGGAAGCCTCATAGAGTTTTAAGATAATATCTGTTTCAACCAGCGAGTTCATTTTTGCCCAGATATTTGCAGGTCTTCCTGCTTTGGCATGGGCAATTTCTTGCTCAATAAGCTCATGGAGTTTTAGGGCGATGGTATCGGGTGAGTAGCAAAGTTTATTTAAGGCAATGGGCTCAGATTTTCCTGTAATAAAATCAAATACTTGCTCCACATCTTCCCCAATGGCAGTATCATGAGTAAAATAGCTTAAATCCGTATATATTTTGGCATTTTGTGGGTGATAATTGCCTGTACCTATATGGGAATAATGAACAGTTTCACCATCTTCGATACGGCGAATATGAATAAGTTTTGCATGGGTTTTTAGACGAATATAACCAAAGAGAACTCTTGCACCAAGCTCTTCTAAATTACGGGCAATTTTTAGGTTATTTTGCTCATCAAATCTTGCTTTAAGTTCAATCATTACAATAACATTTTTACCATTTTGTACGGCTCGTTTTAAGGCATCAACAATGGGAGACTTATTGCTCGTACGGTATAAGGTTTGCTGAATAGAAACCACATTAGGGTCATCTGCGGCCTGATTAAGCAGCTCTACTACAGGGTCAAAATCCTCATAAGGGTGGTGTAAAATAAAGTCTTTTTCTTTAATTAGACTAAAAATATCCTGACGATAGCTTGCAATCTCTTTAGGAATTCGCCGCTTGAGTTTGGGATAAACAAGCTGAGCATCATCATTATCAATAAGCTCAGATATTTGAGCCAAGCCTACGGGCATATCTTTAACATTAATAAAATCCTTGCGGGCTAAATTATAAATGGAAGCCCAAAAACCAAGCCCATCTTTTTTAAATTTTCCTGTATATTCAATGGCAGTAATGGCTTGCTGACGGCGGCGTGTAATGGCATTTTCGAAGGTTAGAAACAAATCTTCCGCCTTATCTTCTATGGCAAGGTCGCCATCACGAAGTACACGAATAACGTTAAAGGATTGCAGCTGTAGTTCAGGCTCTTCTTCGGCAATGAAGTGCGAGACAATATCCTCCAATTTTATATAGGTTTTCTTCTTAAAAGGAAGTTCAACAAATCGAGCTAAACGGCGTGATAGACGAATAAGCTTAAAAACCTCTTTGCCATGGCTATCGGTGAAGCGAACAAAAATAGCAATGGCTCCATTAGGAATAAAAGGAATGGGATGTTCGGTATCGATAATATGTTGCCAAATATGGGGCTGAATTGACCCAAAATAGTAACTTTTTAACCATTTTTGACCATTAATTGCCAAATTTTGGGGCATGATAAGCCGTACCTGACTAGCAGTAAGCTTGGCAGAAAGTGTACACCAAATGGCATTTTGTTGCCAAATAAGGGGCTTTATCCGTTCATTTATGGACAATAATTGTTCAGATGTGGACAAACCATCACTCGTTAAACGTGTTACTTCGGATGTTATCTGAGCCTTAACACCTGCAACCCGTACACGGCGAAACTCATCAAGATTATTAGCGGATATGGATAGAAATCGCAACCGTTCCATAAAAGGATTATTGGAATTTTGAGCCTCAGCTAAGACACGCTCGTTAAATTGCAGCCAAGAAATCTCACGATTATAGAAGAGCTTAGCAGTGTCATTATTTATTGGGGGCATCGACTTCTCCATATTGTGGTTGGGTAAATTTTGATTTTTGCCTGCTCCAGAGATAACGGCGGGAGCGAGGCTTAAAGCGAATACGGCGGAGTCGGCGATTACGGAACATAGTATAAGTCCCTGAAAAGATGATAATAATAGCACCAACATAAACCCATAAACTATCAGGAGCTTTTTTAAAAATACGCCAATCGATTAGCACTCCCCACAAAAATTGTGTATATTGAAAAGGGGCAATTTGGCTTGCGGGCATAAAGCGGTTGGCCTCAATAAACAAATAAGCGGCGGTGCCTCCAATAAAGCCTGAGATTGCACAGCTGGTAAATTGTATCATGCTCATTTGTTGCCAAACAAAAAATACAGGAATAATTAAGTACATGATTAAAAAGATATTATTCCAGATAGCAATGGTTACTGTTCGTTCTATTACAAGGGCTTTCTTTGTTACAATAATGGCCATAGAAGCAAAAAAAGCAATGGATAATGGAGCAAGCTGAATAGGGTCTTGAAACATTGCCAAGCTCGGACGAAACGCTATCACAACGCCAATAAAGCCAATAATGGTTGCACTCCAACGCCGCCATCCTACTTTTTCACCTAAAAAAGGAATAGATAAAATTGTGACCAAAAGTGGTGTAGCAAAAATCATCACATAAACTTGGGTCATAGGAAGATGCTTAAAAGAAAAAATAACCACCAGTGAGTTAAAAAAGCTAAAAAATGCCCGTAAAACAACGAGTTTAATGCTTGCACGTTGAAGCTTAAATGCACTAGGCCCCCATTTAAACAGAGCAATCATCGTGTAAGGAATAAGGGCAAAAAAGCTTGTAGCCAACATGACTTGTAATATATTGGCTCCTTTTTCATTATGCATCAAGCCACCATCTAAGGTAATGAGCTTTAACAATAAGTCATTGGATGAAAATATAAAAAAAGAAACAAGTGCTAAAATTGTACCAATTTTAATATGATGAGAGTGTGATGAATGCTGCATATACGGCTTCTTTTGCTAACAAAGGGTTACACATTTTTTTACCTATATATATGAATATCATCAAAAAAGAAAGATTGATAGTCCTATCTTTGTATTTTCCTATTGTTTTTCATCTGTTTTTATACAAACACTTACGGCAAGATGGTCAGAAAGCTTATGGGGCAGGACTTGACAATCTGTTGCCATCAAATCCTTTGATATTAGAATATGGTCTAGGGATTTTTGCGGCTTCCAGCTAGGGAAAGTCTTTAGCTCATTATTGGTGAGAAGCTGCAAATTGGCTCTTAGGGCAAATGCTTGGAGATGTTCGGCTTGCGGTTGGCAATTGAAGTCTCCACATAAGATGATGTTATGATGTGGCCTGATTTTATCAGCTAGCCATGTAAATTGTTCCTTTTGGTCTCTTGGTCCTAAGCTTAAATGGGTGTTGATAATGTTGTAAATTGTACCGTCAATATTTGCCTGAGCCACCAAGGCTCCACGTCCAGAAAGTTTACTTGGTAAGTTAGAATCATCAATAAGTGTTAGTGGATAGCGGCTTAAAATCATATTTCCATGAATAGAAAATCGCCCAACTCTACGATTAATTTGCGAAAGCATAAAAGGGTGTTTGGTATATTCTTGTAAGATATCAGCTTGGCTCTTATAGCCACTTCGCAGGCCGCCTAAATCGACTTCTTGTAAGCATACAATATCATATTTTCGAATCATACGAGCAATTTTAAGTAGCCCTAAGGACTTCTCTTTTGTGTGTATAACCTGTTTGTGCAGCTTGGTTACATAGCCTAAATAATGCTCAGCTCCAATGGCTGCTTGCATGTTATATGTTAAAAAATGCATTCATCAACCCTAATAAAACCATATTTATCTTATTATAAAATTAACAGATATCATATATAATCATAACAAAAAAGGAGAAGTCATGTTAACATTTTTGTTTTTAGCAAGCTCTTGGATGATTGCAAGCCTTATGGCTATTCGTGTAATTTCCAGACGTTTAGCGGTAGGAACATCTTTAGCATGGCTATTTATTTTATTCTCCTTACCCTTTTTAGGTATTGCAGCTTACTTGCTTTTTGGCGAATCTAACATCGGTAATAAACGTTTAGCCAAGGGTCAAGAAATCCGAAAATTTTATCGTGAATTTTCTTCCAAACATTTACCATCTTCCTCCCAACCACCAGAACTTTTGCAAAATCGTTTGACCCATATAGCCAAAGTGGCGAGCCTAAAAACAGGTTTTTATACCCAAGATGGCAATGAGCTGACTTTACTAGATAGCCCAGATACAATTTTTGATGCTGTATTAGCGGATATTCAAATGGCAAAAGAATATTGCTTGTTAGAGTTTTATATTGTTGAGACGAGCGGACGCTCAGAAGAAGTCTTTGAGGCTCTATGTGCGGCTACCCAAAGGGGTGTTCGTTGTCAGATACTGGCGGATGCTATAGGAAGTTCAAATTTTTTAAAGAGTGATTGGGCAAAGAAACTCCAAACCTCAGGAGTTGATGTTATTGGTTCTTTACCTGTTGGAGTTATTAAAACTTTCTTTAAACGCAACGACTTACGTAATCATCGCAAGATTATTGTTGTGGATAATCTTGTGGCTTATACAGGAAGCTTTAATCTGGTTGACCCTCGCTTTTTTAAGGCAGATGCAGGGGTGGGAGAATGGGTAGATATTATGGTTCGCTGTCAAGGGCCTGTTGTACGGGCATTATCAGCCGTATTTTATAGTGACTTTGCCGTTGAAAGTTCTAAGGATATCTGTGTTAAAAACATGACCTATTTGGCCAATAAAGTTAAAGATATTGAGCATTATGGCGATATATTTACTCAAGTTATCCCCTCAGGGCCAGATCAACATCGCACCACGATTATTGAAACTTTGGTCAGTGCTTTTTATTCTGCAAAGGAAGAAATTATCATCACCACACCTTATTTTGTCCCAGATGATGCAATTATGCTCGCCCTAACCAATGCGGTGCATCGAGGCGTTAAAGTAACGATTATTGTACCCGAAAAAGTAGACTCCTTTTTGGTGCATCATGCGGCGGCTTCTTTTTATGAGGATTTATTAGAATCTGGTGTAAAAATAGCCAATTTTCATGGCGGACTTTTGCACTCTAAAACGGTAACTATTGATGATGATTTTTGCTTTGTTGGTACGGTTAATATGGATATCCGTAGCTTTTACCTAAACTTAGAGGTAACTTTGGCTGTCTATAACGAGGAGTTTGTTCGCAAAATGATTGCCCTACAAAAGGATTATTTGCAACACTCAGAGCCTATTTTACTCCATGATTGGAAGCAACGTTCACCCTTTAAGCGATTTTTAGAAAACACCATCCGCCTTACCAGCCCTTTTTTGTAATTTTATAGCTCTTAAATTTATCAAAATATAAACCATTTGCTACATTGTGCAAACGAGCATATAGTAACTGATATGTATGATTTAACACTAACAACTTGGTTGATTATTATTGTTGCTATTTTACTTTTTGCCATAAGCAAAGGCGGGTTTATGGGGAGCTTTGGTATGCTCTCAGTTCCACTGATGAGCCTTGTTATTTCACCCACACTCGCAGCCGCATTGCTGCTTCCCTTACTTATTTGTGCCGATATGGTCAACTTTACCATTTGGCGAAAACAAATGCCCCAAGGGCAAATTATCCCTTTATGTATATATGCAACTATTGGTGTGGTTGTAGCAACAATAGTTGCTCGATATTTAAGTGAGGATATTCTTCGATTAATTATCGGTATTATCTCTATTATTTTTGCCCTTAATGGACTTTTTAATAAGGGAAGGTTTAGCCTTAATTTTTGGGGGCGAGGAGCAGCAGGGGCAACCTCAGGTTTTACTAGCTATATGGCTCATGCAGGCGGTCCTCCTTTTATTATTTGGGCATTTAATCAAACATTTACAGTCACACAAATCCAAGCTTTAAGTGCCATATATTTTACTTATGTGAATCTTATAAAAGTTCCTGGTTATGTGATTAATGGCTTTTTTACTAAGGAAGCTTTACTTATTAGCCTTTATGTTGTTCCTATTGTGCCTATTGGGGTGCTTTTAGGGCGATATCTTCACCATAAGGTTAAAGGGCAATCCTTTTATATAATTGTTTATATTGGACTTTTAATAGCGGGAATAAAACTTTGTTTCTAAAATCAAATAACCTTAAAATTTATATTGTTATTATTCATTTTGCTTGCTAGAATATTTTCATAAATAAAAATATTCATAAAAAAAGGAAAATCCATTATGGAACCAACAATCTTAGAACTCATCATCGCCCTTGTGGTGGTTGTTGTACTTGCATGGCTTATCTTAAAGCAATATTACCCCCAAGCAGTATTGACCATTGCAGGTATTATTTTATATTTATCAGCACATTGGATTAACGGAGTCCCCATTGTTGAAAAATCATCTGGTCTGGCGATTTTAGATGTTTTTATCAAGCTTAAAGATATTTTTGCCTATCGTTTAGGTGGTCTTGGTTTGATTATTATGTCTGTAGCAGGTTTTGCGGCTTATATGTCTCATATTGGGGCGGCACAAGCCTTAGTGCGTATATCCGTTAAGCCTGTCGCTTTAGTGAATAATCCGTGGATTGTTTTGGCTCTAGCTTATCTTGTGGGAATGTTTGTGAGCCTTTTTGTAACTTCGGCAACAGGTTTAGGCTTGCTACTTATGGTAACTTTATACCCTATTATGCGGAGTGCAGGCATATCGAAAGCCTCGGCTGTAGGTGTGATTGCCACAACACAAGCCTTTGAAATTGGCCATGTACAGTCTAATCTTATTCGAGCGGCAGAAGCGATTGATATGAGCAATGTAGAATATTTTGCTAATTACCAGCTTAAGATTGCCATTGCGATGATTATTGTAACGATGTTTGTCCATATGTGGTGGCAACGCCGCTGCGATATAAAAGATGGCTGGAATCCTAAAGAGCATATGAACCTAAAAGAGGCTGTGAGTGATGATGTGGCAGATATTCCTGATGCCCCAAACTGGTATGCTCTTTTTCCGCTTATTCCATTTGTGCTTATGTTAGTATTTTCTAAACTCGCTTTAGGTAATGGCCAAGTGATTGAATGGATTAAAGGTTTTTGGCCAAGCTATCCGTTGCAAGCCATGAATATGAATGTGGTTGTTGCCATGATTATTCCTGCTTTTATTGCCATGACAGTTCATGGTATTCGCCAACGTAACTTTAAGCAGGCTTGTGATGGCTATAAGGTCTTTTTAGATGGTATGGGTTCGGTATTTGCAAGCGTTGTTGTGCTTATTGTTGCGGCTCAAATGTTTGCCGATGCCCTTAAGGATATGGGGGCAGTTAATGCCTTTTTAGACTTTGCTTCTGGCTTAGGTGTTGGTGGCTTAGGTATGGTGGTTGTTTCCACGGCTCTTATTGTTTTTGCTGCAATTTTAATGGGTTCAGGCAATGCAAGCTTTATGTCTTTTGTGGAAGTTGCCCCCTCTATTGCTGCAAAATTTAGCCTACCTCCCATTGTAGTGATGTTGCCTATGCAAATGGGAAGCTCCATTGGTCGAAGTATATCACCTATCTCAGCTGTTGTGGTTGCTTGTGCGGGGATTGCAGGAATATCCACAACCGAGGCCGTCCGCCGTACATCTGTACCGATGATTGTCTCGATTATTTTATGTATTATATTAACAATTGTCTTTTATGGCTAAGGAGAAAAACCAATGCAAGAAGCATTTTTAAAAGATTTAGAAGAACTTGTGAGCATTGACTGTGGTACAAAAAATATTGCAGGTGTCAATAAAGTAGCTGATGTTATCACTCGCCATTTTGATACGATGGGTGGTTGGCATGTTAGCCGAAAAGATATTAGCCCTGAATGTGGACCTATCTTATCTTTTAGCAATAAACCTGATGCCAAGAAATATGATATCACCTTGCTTTGTCATATGGATACGGTTTATGCCGATGGTACATGTGCGGCTAATCCTCCTTTTATTGATGGTGATAAATATCGAGGCCCTGGTGCTTCGGATATGAAGTCAGGCTGTTTAGGGGTGATTTATGCCCTTAAAAATATGGATAAGGAAGCCTTAAATAAGCTTTCTATTTGTGCTTGTTTTACTCCCGATGAGGAAATCGGGGCTCTTTATTCCTATAGTCATATTGAAGCCTTGGCCGAAAAGTCAAAATATGTCTTTGTGGGTGAGGCTTCTCGCCCTAATGGCGATATGCTCAAAGCCCGTAAGGGTAATGGTAAAATCCAAATAGAGTTTTTTGGTAAAGCAGCTCATGCAGGAAGCAGCCTGCAAGATGGTATTTCGGCCATTACAGAACTTGCTCATTGGGTACATGCTATTAATGACTTGGTAGATTTTGATAAAGGAACAACCGCCTCTGTTGGGATTATTGAGGGTGGCTCAGGTATTAATGTTGTTCCTGATTATGCCAAAGCGATGGTTGACCAACGCTTTTTAATTAATTCGGAAGGCAAAAGAGTGTTGGACTATCTAACAGATTTGAGCAAAACCCCTTTTGTTGATGGAGCAAAGGTTGAGGTAAAACGCCTTGCGGGTCGTCCTGCTTTTGAAGTTGGCAAAAAAACAGATAGCTTAATTGAGCTTATTCAAGGTGAGGCGAAAAAGCTTGGCTTTGATGTTAACTTTATTACAGGCGGTGGTGCATCCGATGGTAATATTACGGCTTCTAAGGGTGTTCCAACAATCGACGGCTTTGGCCCTTGTGGTGGTGGTTTTCATAATGTAAAAGAAGAATTTGTTCTTATTTCGACCATTGAGCCTCGTGTTAAGCTTTTACAAAATATTCTTGAGGCAATGGTTGATTATATTAACCCATAATCAACCCACCACGCAAGATAACGGCCTCGGCAAGATGATGTTCTGAAATCTCTGAAGAGGCCTCTAGGTCAGCAATAGTTTGAGCGGTTTTTAAAATACGATGGAAACCACGAGCGGAAAGCTTTTGCTTGCTTAAAATATCTTTAAGGAGCTGAGCCATATTAGGACGCAAGAGAACATCATGCTCAATATTTTTTACCGAAGCCTTGGCATTGGTGAAATAGCCATGTTGGTGATAACGCTTCCATTGAATACGTCTTGCAGCAAGAACCCGCTCTTTAACCTCTTTTGTTCCCTCTTTAGGGGCAGGGAGCAGCAAAGCAGAAGCATCAACCGCAGGGACTTGAATAATAATATCAAAGCGGTCTAACAATGGCCCCGAAAGTCGTGCTTGATAATCTAAAGCACATTTTGGGGCACGTGAGCAAGCTTTACTTGGCTCATTAAGTTCGCCACAACGGCAAGGGTTCATAGCCGCAATCAGCTGAAAGCAAGCAGGCCAAGTGATATGGGCATTGGCTCTGGCTACAGTAATTTTTCCTGTTTCTAAAGGTTGACGAAGACTATCTAGCACACGGCCTTGGAACTCAGGAAGCTCATCTAAAAACAAAACACCATTATGAGCAAGAGATATTTCACCAGGTTTGGCTCTTATACCGCCACCTGTAAGAGCAGCAATAGAAGCTGAATGGTGGGGTTCTCTAAAAGGGCGAGTATGTAAAATACCTGTTCTATTGCCCTCACCAGCAAGGGAATGTACCATGGAGGTTTCTAAAGCCTCTTGAGGTAACATGGGAGGTAAAAGCCCGGTAAGACGGCTTGCGAGCATGGATTTCCCACTTCCTGCAGGGCCAATCATGAGCATATTAAGCCCACCAGCTGCGGCGACTTCTAAGGCTCTTTTTGCGGTTTCTTGGCCTTTAATGTCAGCTAAGTCAGTAAATTTTTCTTCTGTTTGAGCAATGATTGCTTTGGGGCGTTTGATGGTAAGCTCCCCTTTAAGCAGTAATATGGCCTCCTTAAGATGGTTGATGGGTGATAGTCTTAAGTCTTCTCCTGCCCATGCGGCTTCGCCTCCTTGCTCCGATGGGCAAAGAAAATGCATCTTTTGAGCATTGGCATAAATAGCAGCAACTAATACGCCATAACATGAGGCAACACGTCCATCTAAGTTAAGCTCCCCAACGGCATAAAGCTCTGCTGTAGCTTCGGGTGGAATTATACCCATAGCCACTAAAACACCCAAAGCAATAGGGAGGTCATAATGGCTACCCTCTTTGATTAAATCAGCAGGGCTTAAGTTAACAGTAATACGGCTAGAAGGCATGGCAAGCCCTAAGGATTCTATAGCGTTACGAATACGATCTCGGCTCTCAGCAATAGCTTTATCGGCTAAGCCCACAATCTGAAAAGCAGGTAAGCCCGAAGATATCCGAACTTGAATATCCACATCAGTAGCTTCCACACCTAAAAAAGCAACTGTTTTAATGCGTGCAACCATCACTATCCTCTATAATTTGAGGATTATGCTATATACAAAGCCAAAACTCTTCAATATTTATCTATAATATTAATCAAGTCATGGAGTTTACGGTGGTTTTGGTTATTGGGCTAAAGTAAAATACCCCTTTATAACTCTATGAAAACTTGTTATAACAGAATTTATGAGCAAAAAAGAAAATCAAGTTACGCCCATGATGGCACAATATTTAGAGATTAAAAGCGAGTTTAGCGAAGGCTTGCTTTTTTATCGTATGGGTGATTTTTACGAACTATTTTTTGATGATGCGATTAAAGCGGCTGCAGCCTTAGATATTACCTTAACCAAAAGAGGAACCCATGAGGGCAAGCCTATTCCGATGGCAGGTGTTCCTGTACATTCCCATGAGGTTTATCTTAATCGCCTGATTAAAAAAGGCTTTAAAGTTGCTATATGTGAGCAAACAGAAGACCCTGCAGAGGCCAAAAAGCGAGGCTATAAAGCGATTGTCCGTCGAGAAATCGTCCGCATTATGACCCCTGGTACGATTACGGAAGATAATCTTTTAGATGCACGAGCCAATAATTATTTAACGGCTATTTGTAGCATCAAAAATATTTTAGCTGTAGCTTGGCTTGATATTTCTACAGGAATATTTAGAACACAAAAAATTTATAAAAATCAAGTAGAAGCTGTTTTCTCTCGCCTTGGCTCTAAGGAGATTTTGTTTGCGGATAGCTGGTATAATCCTGAACATCCTTACCATTTTGTTACAAACTATAAGGAGGCTCGTCTCTCGCCTTTGCCGTTAGTACGATTTGATTATAAAAATGCTGATGCGAGGCTTAAGGAACTATGGAAAGTCTCATCACTGCAGGCCTTTGGTGAGTTTAGCGAAGCAGAAATTGCCGCTGCAGGGGCTTTAGTCTCCTATGTAGACATAACCCAAAAAGGAAGCTTGCCACGTATATCACCTATGAGAAATATTGTAGAGGGTGAGTTTTTAGAAATTGATGCGGCCACAAGGCGAAATTTAGAGTTGAATACCACTTTACAAGGAAGCAAAAAAGGCTCGCTTTTATCGCTGATAGACCAAACCCAAACATCTGTAGGAGCAAGGCTTTTATTTGAGCGGCTCGCTATGCCATTGACGAATTTGGAGCAGATTAACGCACGCTACGATAGTATCTCTTATTGGCTTGAGCATCCATCAATGGCCGAAGATATTCGTGATAATCTTAAGCAATGTCCTGATATTGAACGAGCATTAAGTCGTCTTTCGGCTATGCGGGGTGGCCCTAAAGATTTACGCTCGATTGGCATTGCCTTAGAAATTGCAGGGAGCATTCGCAATATTGCGTATCAAAAAGAACTGAGCTGCGAGCTGCATGAAGCTGAGAAACAATTAGGCCAATTTGGTGAGCTTGTAGCTCACTTAGATGAGGCTTTGGATGATGAGCCACCTATTTTTATTCGTGATGGTGGAGCGATTAAGCAAGGCTTTAGTGATGAGCTGGATAATTTGCGTCGTTTAAGAGACCATAGTCGCCAGCATTTAGCATTGATGCAAGAACAGTATATTAAAGAAACAGGCATCTCAACCCTTAAAATCAAACATAACAATCTGTTAGGTTATTATGTGGAAGTCCCTTCTCGCCAGAGTGAACATATAAAGTTAAAGCCAGAGGGCATATTTACCCACCGCCAAACCATGGCCAATGCCATACGATATTTAACCGATGAGCTTGTGGAGTTAGAGGGCAAAATTGCTAAAGCCTCCGAACAAGCCTTACTTCTTGAGGCCGAGATATTTAACAAGCTTGTCCAAGAGGTTTTAAGCCAAGCAAGTGAGCTAGAAAAGGCGGCTCATGCCTTAGCTATTTTTGATGTTTCTACGGCTTTAGCAGCCTTGGCTCAAGAAAAATCATGGCATCGTCCTGAGCTTGATGAAAGCCGTAACTTAGAAATCCATCAAGGCCGCCATCCCATTGTGGAAGAGGCATTAAAGAAGCAAGATGGTGAGAGCTTTGTTGCTAATGATTGCAACTTAAGCGGCACTGAGCAGCTATGGCTTTTAACAGGGCCAAATATGGCGGGTAAATCGACTTACTTAAGACAAAATGCCTTGATTGTTATCTTGGCACAAATGGGGAGCTTTATTCCTGCAGCATCAGCAAAAATTGGTATTGTGGATCGCTTATTTTCTCGAGTGGGAGCAGCGGATGATTTAGCCCGTGGGCAATCAACATTTATGGTGGAAATGATTGAAACAGCTACAATTTTAAACCAGGCGACAGAACGCTCGCTGGTGATATTGGATGAGATTGGCCGTGGCACGGCAACATTTGATGGGCTTTCGATTGCATGGGCAGTGGTGGAGCATCTTCATGAGGTTAATCGTACAAGGGCTCTTTTTGCTACCCATTATCATGAGCTAACCCAGCTCGAAAAAAGCTTGGAGCGGCTTTCTTGCTGGTCCATGAAAGTTCGTGAATGGGAGGGTGATGTTATCTTTTTGCATGAGGTCGGTCGTGGAAGTGCAGATCGCTCCTATGGCATCCATGTAGGGCGGCTTGCAGGGCTACCTCATGCGGTTATTGAACGTGCAGAGCAGGTTTTACATAGTTTGGAAGGCACAAGACAAAAAGTGGTGAGTGACGATTTATCTAACTTGCCATTATTTGCGGATATTGTTGCTTTAGATCAGAAAAATCAGCCAAAAAAATTAAGCCCTGCTTTAGAATATCTGGATAATATTATGCCTGATGATCTTAGCCCTCGTGATGCTTTAGAAATCGTATATGAGCTTAAAAAATTAAGCCAAGGGGAATGATATGAAACATATAGACAATACAGCCTTGGTGGATATAGAGCAGCTCAAAGCGGATATTGAGACGATTATTGACCAAAAAAATAAAGAAGAATATTGTCGAGATGAACTGTTATCACTACTGAAAGATAATCGTAAACAGGCTCTTGATGAGGTAAAATTAAGGCTAAAGAAAACCCCTTATTTTACAGGAGATGTTTTTGCTCAGCTCATGGCAGATTATACGGATGTGATTGTAAAACATATCTATTATATCGCCCTTGCCCATTTTGACTACCATATAGACAAAATAGACTTATCGCTTATTGCCGTTGGTGGTTATGGTCGAAGGGAAATGGCTCCATATTCTGATATTGACCTACTCTTCCTTATTCCAAAAGGTGAAAAAAAATATCATCAAGAAATTATTGGCTATATTTTACATTTCTTGTGGGATTTAAATTTAAAAGTTGGCCAATCGGTACGTAATATTAACGAGGCGATTACCTTAAGCCTTGAGGATAATACCATATGTACCACCTTGTTAGATGCTCGCCTTGTTACAGGCTCACAAGATATATTTCAAAAGTTTACAACAGAATATCAAAGCAAAGTTGTTGCTAAAAAAAAGCGAGAATTTATTGCTGAAAAGCTCTTAGAGCGAGATAAACGCCATACACGTACGGGAGGTTCTCGTTTTTTACTTGAGCCAAATATCAAGGAAGGTAAAGGGGGCTTGCGAGATATGCAAGCTCTTGTTTGGCTGAATAAATTTGCCTATGGTTATCAAAATATTGAAGAGATGCAACAGGCTGATATATTATCGGCAAAAGACAAAAGGCGTTATCAGCGAGCTTATCGTTTCATCTGGACTATACGTTTTTGGATGCACCTATTATCAAAACGAGCCAATGAGCAGCTTACCTTTGATTTACAAAAACAAATTGCTACGGAGATGGGCTATTGGGATACACCACGTCTTTTAGGGGTGGAACGCCTTATGCGGCATTTATTCTTACGATTTTCGGAAGTAGGCTGGTTGACGGCAATTACATGCTCGCAGCTTGAAGAAGCTAATCAAAAAAGGCCAACAGAAGAAGGCGGGCATTTGCTTTCTAAAGAGCAACAGGCGGAAGGCTTTATCTTAAAAAATGGACGACTTTCCCATCAAGATGCGGGAAGCTGGATTATAGAAAAGCCGATAAATATCATGAGAATATTTAAAGAATCTCAAATATCCAATCGCTTTATTCATCCTGAGCTTTTATATGCAGTTCGGCAAAATTCGTCTAAAATGACCCAATTACAAAATGAGCCTGAGGCCATTAAAATTTTTTGGGAGATTTTAACCGCACCCAATGGGGCTTCTACCTTACGTAATATGGGGCTTTTAGGAGTACTCTCACGCTTTATTCCTGCATGGGGGCCCATAAAATGTCAGATGCAATATAATATGTATCATCACTATACAACCGATGAGCATACAATTGTTGCTTTAGATGAATATCATAAAATTCAAAAGGGTGATTATAAGGATAAAATGCCGTGGGTTTCGGAGCTTACCCAGCAAATTCCCCTTACATCAAAAATTATGCCCATAACGATTTTACTGCACGATATTGCTAAAGGGCGAGAGGAAGACCATTCGATTTTAGGGGCTGAAATGGCTTTGGATATTTGCCCACGTTTAGGCTTAAATGAGGGGCAAACAGAGCTTGTTAGCTGGTTGGTACGCTATCATCTTTATATGAGTGATGTTAGCTCAAGGCGAGACTTAGATGATGAAAAAACCATTGATTCCTTTATTCAAAATGTTTCGACTCCTGAACAGCTGCGATATTTAACCTTACTCACTATTTGCGATATTCGAGCGGTATCTCCCAATACATGGACAGAGTGGAAAGGTAATCTGCTTCGTAAGCTTTTTGTTCGAGCTGCCGCAAGAATTAGTGGGCAAAGTCATCGCTCATTACAACGAGAAGAAATTGCCACCGCTCAATATCAGCTCCATAACCGTTTGATAAATGATGCATGGAATGAAGAAGAAATTCAAAAGCTTGCAGAAATTGCAACCCCCTCATGGTGGTTAGGCTTTAGCGAAGAGGCTCAGTATTTTCATGCCAATTTACTCAAAGGCCATAATGGTAAAGATATTAAAATTCATATGGGTGATGGCTTATCTTCGGTGGTTAATGAAATGACGGTAATTGCTCCTGACCAAAGGGGACTTTTTGCTAAAATTGCAGGGGCTTTGGCCATATCTAATACCAATATTGTTGATGCTCGTGCAGTGACTTTAAAAAATGGGCTGATTTTAGATTCATTCCGCTTTACAGATGTTTTGGGCAACTTTATTACCAGCGAGGCCAAATTGCAACGGATTAAAGATAACGTTCATAAAGCTCTTTTAAATCAAATGGATTGGCAAAAAGAAAGCCAAAAATTTGCCGCAACTTTACCCACTCAAGAGGGGAAAAAATATACCCATTTTAGCGATTATGCCCGTGTGAATATTCCAAAAAATGCATCATCTAGTGCAACTGTTGTCGAGGTTACAGGTCGGGACCGCCCTGGATTTTTATTTGATATTACGAAAGTACTTATGCAGTTTAATCTGCAAATTATTACAGCTCGAATCGCAACTTATGGAGAAAAAGTTGTCGATGTTTTCTATATTAAAGATAGGGCGGGCTTAACCATTGATTCACAAAGCCAGCTTCAGACTCTTAAGGAAGCATTATTAAAAGCTTCTAAAGAACAAAATGCTTTTGATATGCTCTAATCTTCTAAGGTAAACCCTTGTTTTTTAAGAGTTGAAGTTTCAGCAGGGGAGTAATTGGTTTCATAATATTTAGATGTATTTTGGCTCCAATTGACCTCATAATCTGCACGGTTAATGCTTGTTAGATATTTGGCAAAGCTTTCATCATAATCATGGATGATATCTTCCATAATATCGGGATTATAATCTTCCTCATGCAATATTGCTTTAAGGGGCATGCGAGGTTTTATCTTCGGTAAATCAGTAGGATAGCCCACACATAAACCCACAATTGGATGTACATATTTAGGAAGATTAAAATATTCACTAAATACATCAACATCCTTATGAACACCACCAATAGGAACAGTCCCTAAACCTAAGGATTCCGCCGCATTAATCACATTTTGGACAAATAAACCCACATCAAGCGAGCCTGTGATTACTGCCGTAGAAGATTTGACAAAGTCAAAGTTACGCCCCCACTTTTTTGCGGCCAAGGATGCACGGTAAAAATCCATTAAAAACACTAAAAAAACAGGAGCTTGTGCAATCCATACTTGCTCACCTGTAAGCTCAGCCAAATATTCGCGGCGTTGTTGGTCTCGCACCGCAATCACTGAAACTTGCTGGCCATTAATCGAATTGGGAGCCATTTGCCCTGCTTGAATAATTGTGGCTAAGTCAGCATCGCTTACATCTTTTTGAGCATCATAGTTGCGGATGGAGCGGTGGTTCATCATATGGTTAATTATGTTTGGCATTACTTTGAAACTCCTCAAGTTTATTATTTGTAAGGGTATAATATAAGAGTCTATAAAATTCAAACTTATTTTGTATCTAAGCCCATTAATTTGAGGCTTGATTTTAAGTTGCGTCCTCCTAACCAATTGATTTTTTGCCATAAACCATATTCACTGCGAGAGGGGAGCCTTTCTAAATTATCAAGGCGTGATATGGCAGAAAAGTGATGACAAGCCTCTTGATACCAAGCCATAAGTTCCGAATAATTTTTTAATGGCCAATCCATATAAATAAGGCGACGAATAACAGGTAGCCATAAAATATCAGCCAAGCCAAATTCATCGGCATTCAATGTGAGCTGATAGCCTAAATGTTCATTTAAATCAGTAAGTTGCTTATGAATATATTCAAGGCTAATCCTTAATGCATTCGGAGATATTCTTCCTGATATAATATTAAAAATAAGCTCTGCTTTAATATTATCCTGAATGCCTTGCTGGAAAAAAGGGGCTTGTTTGCGGATGTTACGAAGATGGGATTGATATAAAAATTCGCCCTCAATTAACAAAAGATGATCTTCGCATAATATGGCCTTTTTGCATAGGTTATAAGCACGTCCATCAAGCCATGTTGGCCCCCGAAGAGCTGTTATATTCTCGTTATCAATCAGACGGTTAAAGCATCGCATTAAGCCTTCGGAGGCTTTTTGCTCATCACGTAAAATAGGCAACCAAAGCCCTGATGGTAAATCTTCATCTTGCTTTTTAAGAATTTCACCGCTAAATATAGAAGAAGAAACAAGTTTTGCATCTATTTTCGCATAAATCATCAAAAGCCATAATTGCTGCGAGCTGACAAAATTTGGGTCCCAATATAAAGTAAAGTTATTTTCATTTGTTATCATAACTTTTAGAATGAACTTTTATGCAAAAAAATCAAGGAGAAAAAATGTCTCAAGAAGAAAAACCCGAAGGTAATTTAAAAAAGCTAGACCCGATTGCCCTTGCAATCTTAGCAGCCCTTGATGATGGTGCAGATTGGACAGCTCAAGAGATTGCCCATATGATTGCGGAGGTCAAGAAAAAGCCCAAAGATGAGCCTGATTTATGGCGTAAATATCTTCCCTCAGTTAAGCAGCAAGCTCTGTTTTTAGCTCGTAATGGTTATATTCATTGGGTGCGAAAAGGTGAGATTGTTACGGACTTCCACCAAGTCAAAGGCCTTGTAAAATATCGCCTTATTGACGATATGGATATATAGTTTTTTTATAGGTGGCTCTTACATAGCAAGGCGGAGGTAGTTTTGCCATTCGTCCCAAGCGGTATCGATAATATCGAAGCGGCGATTGACATCAATGGCGGCAAAGGGCTTGATAAGCTCTTGAAGATTAGGATAAAGTCTTGAAAAATCAGGGTTTGCAGGGCGTTCGCCTGAAAGTCCCATATAGGTAATAGCTGCTGCTGCCCATGCTCCCTCGATGGTAATATTGCCTTTATCGTCAATGACTTTAATCTGAGAGCGGGTCTGCAGGCGAGCCATAAGATGAGCAACGGGTATCATCTTAATAGAGGATAACCTACTGAGTTCTTGATAGTTTTTTAGGAGAGTATCTTGTCTTGAGGCAAAGCTTTCAATATCATGACTGGTGAAATCACCACCTTCAATCAGAAAGACTTGGCTTTGTAATTCTCGGCCAAGTTGGGCATAGGGGAAGAGGCTATCTTCAAAGGCAATAATATCACTTCGGGCGATGCTATCTGCTTGTTGTATAAGGATTTTTGACCAATTATATTGACGGATAATCTTTTCAATATCTCCCTCTTGCCACCAGCTTGCTAAATCACCGCCAAAAGAGCCTGCAAGTACTGGATAATAAGGAGTTTTTTGGTAACTCGCAATAGATATGGCTTCCAAAGCAGGGGTAAAGTCAATATCGAAAACCTCCACATTGCCAATGAGTAAAATCGGCTCTACACTGACTGATTGCTGCACTTCTTCATGCTCATTGGGAAGCGAAAGAGGGGTTTTTGCCTCATTATTAGCTGCTGAAGCAACCCATAGGGGGAAAATCCCTAAAAATGCAATTAAAACAATGATATACTTTTGCAACTTAAATAAAGCTCCTTAAAAACCCGAACCCATATAGTTGTAACCAATAATTACGGCAAAGGAAAGTCAATATCCATTTTTGTCCATTTTTGTCCAAATTTATCCTTATTTTGGCACGAAAGGATACATAATTGACCCAAAAAATCCATACCCATGTTATCAGAAGGGATAGCTAGGCATGGATATAAATGGCTTTTTAATGGATAAATATGGATTTTAATGGACAGATTCGGACAAATTTTGGAAAATTTTGGTTAAAAAAGCCTATTCTTTTAAGTCGTCCCAAACACGGCGAACCTTGCTAAAAAATCCTTCTGAGCCATCACCCACATTTTCCCCTTCTAAATCGGCAAGCTCTTTAAGAAGTTCTTTTTGCCGCTTATTGAGATTGGTGGGGGTACGAACATCCATCTCCACAATCATATCGCCTCGATTGGTTGAGTGGGGAATGGTCATACCATGGCCACGGATACGATATCTTGCTCCTGACTGGGTTCCTGGTTGAACCTTAACATTTTGAATGCCGCCATCAATGAGCGGAACTTCAATCTCACCACCTAAGGCGGCGACTGTTACAGGGATTGCCGCCTTTAAGAAAAGGTGAGAGCCATCTCGTTTAAAATGCTTATGGGGGCGAATACGAATGGAGGTATAAAGGTCGCCATTAGGCCCACCACGAAGCCCAGCCTCGCCTTGACTCGCAGCACGAACACGCATGCCATTTTCGACCCCTGCAGGGATATTGACCTTAATGCTACGGCGGCCAGCTTTGCGGCCTTGGCCTGAACATGATGGGCAAGTATCGGAGATAATTTGCCCTGTTGCGGAACATTTGGAGCATTCTCTTTGGACTGTAAAAGGCCCTTGACGATAAAGCACACGTCCTGAGCCATGACAGTCGGGGCATGTTTGTGGTTTTGCCCCATCCTTACCGCCTGTACCATGACAATCATCGCATTTGACAGCAGTGTTAATTTGTATTGTTTTTTCAATACCTTTAAAGGCTTCCTCTAAGCTCATTTCTAAAGCATATTGGAGGTCACGACCACGCAAATTGGCTCGGGCTTGTTGGCCGCCACCACGGCGAGCACCACCGCCGCCAAAAACATCACCAAACATTTCCTCAAAGATATCACCAAAGCCGCCAGAGCCGCTACCAAAGCCACCTGCTCCAAAAGGCCCTTGGCCGCCACCAGCTCCACCCATGCCACCTTGCTCAAAAGCCTCATGACCAAAACGATCGTAAGCGGCACGCTTTTGCTCATCTTTTAAAACATCATAAGCATTATTGATTTCTTGAAACTTTTCTTGAGCCGCTTTATCATCAGGATTACGATCAGGATGATACTTCATCGCAAGCTTGCGATAAGCGGATTTAAGCTCTTTGGCATCGGCAGTTTTGCTGACACCTAAAATTTCATAATAATCTTTTGCCATATTTGTTTCTTTCTGTAGTCTATTTTTTAATAAGCAGATAAACCTTTATTTATTATAGAGAAATGAGTTGGCATGTAGTAATTACACCCAACTCATCCCTTTTATTTTTTTAGAAGATAGAAGGGGTTATTTACCCTCTTCTTCCTCGACATCAACATCAATGATATCTTCATCATCATTAGAAGTTTCTGAGGTTGCTTCACCACTTGCAGCCGCAGCTTCTTCGGCTTGCTGAGCTTGATACATTGCTTGACCTAAAGCCATAAGGGCGGTTGTTGCCTCTTCGATTTTGGCTTTAATAGCATCGACATCATCAGAGTCTTTAAGCTCTTCGAGGGCGGTTTTTGCCTCTTCGATTTTCGCTTTTTCTTCATCAGAAACCTTATCGCCATGCTCAGCTAAATTCTTAGTGATTTCATTGACTAACTGCTCACGTTGATTTTGGGCTTCTACAAGCTCACGGCGTTTTTTATCGGCTTCGGCATTGGCTTCGGCATCTTTAACCATTTTTTCAATATCATCATCGGATAATCCTGAAGATGCTTGAATTTGAATGGATTGCTCTTTGCCTGTGGCCTTATCTTTTGCCGATACAGAAACAATACCGTTGGCATCAATATCAAAAGTTACTTCGATTTGTGGCATACCACGAGGAGCTGGTGGAATATCTGATAAGTCAAAATTACCAAGTAATTTATTATCAGCAGCCATTTCACGTTCCCCTTGGAACACACGGATAGTTACGGCATTTTGATTATCTTCGGCCGTTGAAAATACTTGAGATTTCTTTGTTGGAATGGTTGTGTTACGGTCAATAAGTCGAGTAAACACACCACCTAAAGTCTCGATACCTAATGAAAGTGGGGTTACATCTAATAACAAAACATCCTTAACATCACCCGCAAGAACACCGCCTTGAATGGCTGCACCCATGGCAACAACTTCATCGGGGTTCACACCACGGTGAGGCTCTTTACCAAAGAATTCTTTAACAGTTTCAATCACTTTAGGCATACGGCTCATGCCACCAACTAAAATAATCTCATCAATATCATTGGCTTTAAGGCCTGCATCTTTTAAGGCTGCTTTACATGGAGCAATTGTGCGTTGAATAAGAGGCTCTACCATGCTTTCGAACTTGGCACGGCTAAGCTTAAGATTCAAGTGTTTTGGTCCAGAAGCATCTGCAGTGATATAAGGAAGATTAATATCTGTTTGCATAGATGATGAAAGCTCAATTTTTGCTTTTTCAGCAGCTTCTTTTAAACGCTGCATAGCTAAATTATCGTTACGTAAATCAACACCATTTTCTTTTTTGAATTCATCAGCTAACCATTCAATAACAGTGTTATCAAAGTCTTCACCACCTAAGAAAGTATCGCCATTGGTTGCTTTTACTTCAAAAACACCATCGCCAATTTCTAAGATGGAAACATCAAATGTACCACCACCTAAGTCGTAAACCACAATGGTACCTGTTTCGTTTTTATCAAGCCCATAAGCTAAAGCTGCAGCCGTTGGTTCGTTAATAATACGCTTAACTTCTAAGCCTGCAATTTTACCAGCATCTTTTGTTGCCTGACGTTGAGCATCGTTAAAGTAGGCAGGTACAGTAATCACAGCTTCCGTTACAGGCTCACCAAGCCATGCTTCGGCAGTTTCTTTCATTTTTTGTAAAATAAAAGCAGAGATTTGTGCAGGTGAGTATTTTTGCCCATCAGCCTCTACCCATGCCGCACCATTATCGCCCTCAACAATTTTATAGGGAACCATATCCATATCTTTTTTTGTTGTAGAATCGCTAAAGTTACGACCAATCAAACGCTTAATAGCGTATAATGTATTTTCGGGGTTGGTAACGGCCTGACGTTTAGCAGGTTGACCAACCAAACGCTCATCACCTTCCATAAAGGCTACCATAGAAGGTGTTGTTCTTGCACCTTCGCTATTTTCGATAACACGTGCATCTTTGCCATCCATAACAGCCACACACGAATTTGTTGTTCCTAAGTCTATTCCTATAATTTTTCCCATTTTATACCTCTTCATTTTAAGCGAACTTTTTATAAAGACCAGATGTTTCGCTGCATCTTTTTATAAAGTCCCTTATTTTAAGATAGTTAGATTTGTAAGTTTGTTACGATGCTTATATAGTCGTGGAGTGAGTCTATTTGCAAGCTTTTTAGATATTTTTTTTTACATAGTTTAAAAGCTTTGTTTAAAAAGCTTGAACTCTATAGGCTGCTAGGCTTAATATATTATATAAAAAAGTAAAGAAAATTAAAGAGAAGAACAATGTTGGACCCTATAAAAATCACCCAAGAGCTTATTCGTTGCCCTTCGGTTACACCTAATGAAGCAGGCTCACTAGATGTTTTAGAGAAGTATTTAAAAGAGATGGGCTTTGATATCCATCGCATGACTTTTAGTGAGGATGGTTATGAGGATGTGCAAAATCTTTATGCCGAAATAGGCTCAGGCTCGCCCCATTTATGTCTTGCGGGGCATCTTGATGTTGTCCCTACGGGGGATGAAAGCCTGTGGACGCATCCTCCTTTTGGGGCTGAGATTGTTGATGGTCATCTTTATGGACGTGGTGCGGCGGATATGAAATCGGGTGTGGCGGCTTTTATATCAGCAGTTTATGAGTTTTTGCAGCAGCCATTTAAAGGAACTATTAGTTTTGCCATAACTTTGGATGAAGAATCTGTTGCGATTAATGGTACACCTAAGTTACTAAAGTGGATGAAAGAAAATAACAAAAAACCTGATGCTTGTCTGCTTTCTGAGCCATCTTGTCCTGATGTTTTTGGTGAATCCTATCGTATGGGTCGTCGTGGTACAATGACAACCCGCTTAACTGTGCATGGTGTTCAGGGGCATATTGCCTATCCTGATAAAACAGATAATCCCATTACACGTTTGACCAATATTGTCAAAGAACTCAAAGATACAAGGCTAGATGATGGTAATGACTTTTTCCCGCCATCAAATTTGGAAGTTACTGGATTTTATACAGATAATAAGGCAGAAAATGTGATACCCTCATCGGCAAATATTATGTTTAATATTCGTTATAATACGGAACATACAAAAGAAAGCCTGCAAGAATGGATAACATCTGTAGTCAAAAAATATGCTCAAGATTACGATATGAGTTTTCATCCTAATGGCGACCCTTTTATTGCTCCTAAAGATAGCTCTTTAGTTAAAGCCATAGAAGCAGGGGTGAGTAAGGTTCTTGGCTCTGTACCTAAGGCTGATACAGGCGGGGGAACATCGGACGGACGGTTTATTAAAGATATTTGCTCCGTAGCGGAATTTGGCATTGTGGCTGCAACCAATCATCAAATTGATGAGCATGTAAAAGTGGAAGATATTCAAAAGCTTCATCATTGTTTTGTGGCGATATTTAAAGAGTTTTTTGCATAAATCTATTATAAAAAAATACAGTAAAAAACTTAATTATTCTTTATGGCTCCTAGTGAATATGTGGAAGATAAGGAAAGAAAAATCTGTGACTTATGTTATATGCCATCACTAAATTTTTTTCAAGAGAGGTTAGCTTTATATGAATGTATAAAGATTATATTCTAAAGTTACATGGCTGGTAAGCTTTAGCAGGCTTATGGGAAATATCCTTAAGCATCAAGCGAATAGCCCTGTAAGAATGAGCAAAAGAAAGCCCTGTAGGAATGATATAATCTGCATAAAGAGCGCGCTTTTTATTGCACCATTGCTGACTAAGAAGAAACTCCATCTTTTGCTTGGGAACACCTCGCTTTAAGATACGTTCAATCTGTAGCCATTTGGGGCAATCAACAATGGCAATAGCATCGCATTTTTTATAAAGGCCAATCTCAAAAAGTAAGGGGACATCAAGGGCGACAATCTTCTGATTTTTAAGAGCTTGTTGCCATAAAAAAATATTACGTGCCTTGGCAACCTCAGGATGGATAATACCTTCTAAAACATCTAAAAATTGTGGTTCATCTTTTATTCGAGCCGAAAGAACTTTACGGTCAACCTTATTACCTTGGGTTGCATTGGGGATGATATTTTGAAGCTTTGTATAAACAGCTTGCCCTTTATTCATCAAAAAATGAACAGCGGCATCACTATCATAAACAGGAATATGAAGCTTGCGTAAATATAGGCTTGCCGTACTCTTGCCCATTCCCATTCCGCCTGATAACCCTAAGATAAACATGTTACATTTTCCCTAAAATCAGTTGTTTTAGCGTATCATCCACATCAACCGCTTTTTTAAACCAAGACTGAAAAGATGGTCGTGCTTGATGAAGCAACATGCCAATACCTGTTTGAGTGGGATTACCTTGAATTTTCGCTTGTTTTAAAAGTTCGGTATGTAGCGGTGTGTAGACAATATCTGTAACTAAAGCCTTGGGATTAAGCAAGCTTAAATCCAAATTAAGGGGTGGGTGGCCTATCATACCAAGGCTTGTACAATTGACGAGCAATGAGCTATGAGCCATTAAATTGGGGGCTTCGTTAAAAAGGCTGGCTTGGCAGTTAAACTCATGAGCCAATTTTTTAGCTCGCTCTAAGGTACGGTTTACAATGATGATTTCTTTAAACTCAGCCATTTTAAGAGCAGTGATAATTGCACGGCTTGCCCCGCCAGCACCTAAAATAAGAGCCGATGACTTATCATGCACTTGGTCTTCGATATTGGCCCAAAAGCCAAAAACATCACTATTATCACCATAAAGCTGGCCATCTCGCACCTCAACACTGTTAACAGCCCCGACTTTTTGAGCCAAAGGGGTGATGTTTTGTATGCCATAATGCTCAGAAATATAGGCAAAAATTTCTTCTTTAAATGGAATAGTAACGTTAAATCCTGCAAGTTTTAGGGCTTTATGTTGTAAAAAGCTTGTAAGCTCAGATGGTTCAACGGCTATTTTTTCGTAACTTCCTGATATATTATATTTCTTTAGCCAATAATTATGAATAATTGGTGAAAGTGAATGATGGATAGGCCAACCAATAACCGCAGCATGTTTCATTTATAAAATCCCCTTAAAGAATGCATAAAGCAAGAACATATAAGTAAAGATAACCGTACAAACCGAAAGCAAAAAGCTCGTGGCTACACGCCGCTTATAGATATTATAATTTTGTGCCAAAATATAAGGGTTTGCCCCAACAGAAGCTGCTGCCATAATGGTAGTTACAATAACGCCTGTATCATCAAGCTTAAAGATAAATCGCCCTAAAATATAAATAAATAGAGGAAGAAAGAAACATTTAATAAAGACAATAAAAGCTGGCTCAACCCTGTTATTATCAAGGGAGAAGCGACTTAAGCTCACTCCAAGGGCAAAAAGCGTAAGTGGAGCGGCCATACGCCCTGTGAAGCTGAGGAGATTATCTAAAAAAGCAGGGAGATGATAGCCCGTAAGATGCCAAATTCCTCCTAAGGTTAAAGCGATAAGTATAGGATTTTTGGCTAAGTTCTTTAAGATGGTTAAGATGCTTTTTTTAAGGTTAAATTTAGCTTCGGATTGCCGAGCAGCTCCCACCTCTATAAGGATTAAGGTAATACCCCAAAGTACTGTAGCATGGATACTCAAAAGGGCAAAGAGACGAACAGTTGCGGCTTCGCCCCAACCAAATTGTAAAATAGGAAAAGCAACCATTAAGTTATTGGAAAATGTTGAAGCCATGGCCATAACCGCCGCTTCACGGATATTGAGCTTAAAGACGACTTGCCCAATGATAAAGCAAGCCCCATAAATGCTCAGAACACCAATATAATAGGTTAAAAATAAAGATGAAGCATTAAAATTCACCCCATCGCTCATCACAACAGAGCGAAAAAGTAGGCTGGGTATGGCAATATAAAAAACAATTTTGTTAATATCAACAAGGCCAATATCGCTAATCCAATGGCGTTTGCCTAAAGCCCAACCCACAAAAACGAGGGAGAATACAGGGAAGATTGTCGATAAAACTTGAACAAACATATAACCAACCTTTTTACTTTTATAGCTTATCTTACTCTTAAGTCAGGATTACGCAAGATTATTTATATGGTTGATAATAAAAAACAACGAAAAAGTTTAGAATAAAATCTTATATAATATAAAGGATAGAGCCATTTTAAGAATTTGGATGACTTAAAACAGCTCTAACGTCTTAAAAAGTTACTCTTAATCGGCTAATAGAATAACGCTTGGAGCTTTAAATAAGGCAACAATTTCATCACCTTCCTTAAGCTCGAGATTCTCAGCACTCTTATTAGTAATAATGGCACTTAAAGATTTATCACCACCAATATCAATAGTTACATCCGTATTGACAGCTCCTGTAATCACACGGCTGACTTTACCAACAAATTGATTACGTGCTGAAGTTGCAATATTGGTATCTTTGCTTAAGATAACCGCCGAGGCTTTAATAATCGCAACCGCTTCACTCCCCTTAGCAAGATTAAGTCTATCGCAGCTTTCTTGGGTGATAATTGCATAAAGTTGCTGAGAAGAGCCAATGTTTAAGGCAACCTCTACATTCACGCTTCCTGTTGTAATATCAGCCACTTGGCCACGAAGTTGATTTCTTGCACTTGTTTTCATATTTTCATTCCTTATAAAGTTTGTTAAATCATTTAAACTGTGTAGTTTCTCTCCTAAATGCTCAATAAATTTTTGATGCTCCGCTTGGAGTGACTGAAAGCCTGCTATAATGCTTAAGCCGAGTTCAGTCACACTTGTACCGCCACCTTTTGCCCCACCAATAGTGCGTTTAACCAAAGGTTGAGCCGACATATTATTCATTGCATCAATACGTTCCCATGCGGTTTTATAACTAATTCCCACCTCTTTAGCCGCTTTGGAGATAGAGCCACAATTTTTAATAGCAGCAAGTAACTCCACTTGCGATGAAGCAAAAGATTGCTGCTCATTTAAATATAAGGAGATATCTCCTTGCAGCGAGCTTTTGTCAGAGTCTGTATGAGCCATGGGTTTACACTTCTTTTGCATTTATTAATGGCCATATTATAAGGAGATTCTCCACAAAGTTCAATATTTAAATAGCCTCCAATAATGGTAAATACTGATAATACTGATATTTTACCGAAAAAAATTAAATTTTGTGTATTTCCTTATTGACAATAATCGGGCTTTTCAATATATTGCCTTTTATCTTAATTGTTCCGGCATAGTTCAGTTGGTAGAACGGAGGACTGTTAATCCTTATGTCGCAGGTTCGAGTCCTGCTGCCGGAGCCACATTTAAAAAGCCCCTCATTTTATCTGAGGGGCTTTTATTTTGCCTGCAAAACCTCAAGTAAGGCTACCAATATTTTACTTCTACTGACATTCGAGCCCCATTTGTACAGACTAACCTGTACAGATTTACTGTCCCACAACTTACATTCACCATTGTAATTTTATATTATCTGCATTTTCTTTTTTATGCTCGGCAGGGGGTGAGTTATATTTGTTAAAGCATTGCTGTTATCTTTAGAGATATGCTCAATTTTATAAAATCGGTAAAAACACTGATCCTCTCTTACTGTTGAGCAAAAAGTCTCTCTTGTGCAAGCCACGAAGAAACCTTCTTCATTATCGCTGCATGCAGCCTCATTTGCGCTAGAGCAAACTTCAACCCATATTTCGTTAAGAATAGATGGATATGGACTATACAACCCTGTTGCACCCTCTTTATTTTGTGCAACAGCTATAAAAGGAATGAGCGCCAAAGTAATATAAAGTTTTTTCATTGCAATATTTCTTAGCCTTACTTGTTATAATAAATAAGTCTAGCTGCAATATATAAAAAAGGGAAGGACAAAGCCTTCCCTTTCATTTTTGATGCGATGATAAACCTTATTATAATATGGCTTGAGCGCCGCCCATTTCTTGGGCTTTATTGATGATGATTTTCTTTAAATTTTTATAGGCACGAGCTTCTAGCTGGCGTACACGCTTACGGCTGATATTTAAATCTTGGCCACCTTATAAATTATTTGGAGTTTCCATTTTATAATCACATAGATAATCATGGATAATATTTGCAGAGTCATAGCTACCCACATGACAGCTACTAAAAGCATCTGGGTATGGCAAAATCAGTTATAGACCCCTTTGATGAAAACGCTACAGGCTCTACCAATATCATTAGAAAACTTTCTATCATCCACTTACACCAACCTTTAGACAGCTCTGGATTTACATTACCTATACCAATTTTTATAAAACTCTACTTAATTTTTGTATTAATTTCAACTGAGCCGTAGCTAATGGTGAATACTATTTAGCAAAGCTAGTCTTTACGATAACTGAGGCTGAAAGAGGTATGTTAAGAATACTTGATAAAAATTCAAACAAAAAACTGCTGGTTATCTAAGCGCTTTCTCGCTTGATGAGTTTACACTCTAAGCTGAGCAGGTGTTGATTAATAGGCTCGCCCTTCATTAATTTACCTAGCCTTTCTGCTCCACGCTTTCCTAATTCAAAATAGTGGAGTGCTGCGGTTGTTAAAGCTGGCTTTGCTGCCTTTGAAATCACCTCAAAATCATCAAAGCCTGTTATGGCAATATCTTTTGGCACTCGTAAGCCTAATGTTAAAGCCGCCTGTAGCACTTGCAGAGCAATTTCATCATTTCCGCACATAATCGCTGTTGGCGGCTGCTGAGAGGACAGCATATCCATGGCTACTTGAAAGCTTGTATTCTCTTCATTACCCACCTCACCGCTCATGCCAGTTTTAACAGAAAGAGCATCTGCGGAGATCTTATTTTGACATGTAATATCCCTAAAAGCTTTATAGCGCTCTTCTGCCCCAAGAAGAATGGGATTAAGGCGAATATAGCCTATTCGCTTATGCCCTTTATCAATAATATATTGAGTCAAAGCCGATGCACCTGCATAATCATCTGGAGCCACAGAAGGGTAAAGCTTATTTTTATCACGGCAGTTTAGAAACACACATGGTATATTTACTTCTGTCGGCAGGCTGGCCTCACGGTGATACATTGTTACATACAGCACCCCTTCTAAACGATGTTCTTTAAAAGTTCGTAGTGCTTTGCTTTCTTTTTCAATATCACCATCAGTATTGGTTATAAGAACGGTCTTGCCATTTTTATCGGCCCAGCTTTGAATGCCCCGAATAATATCCCCTGAATAAGGTGTTGTTGAAATGAAGTCTGTGATAATGCCTATTAGATGGGAGCGATTATTGCGCATCAATCTTGCGCCCATATTAGGCACATAACCTAAATCAGCAATTGCTTTTTTAACTTTTTCCTTTGTCGCCGCCTTAACTGAAGGCTCTTTGTTTACGACGCGTGATACTGTTTTATCTGAAACGCCCGCCAAGCGCGCAACATCTTTAATACTTACCATAACTGATTAATAAACTAAAAATTCTTTAACGTCTATAAAAAATAATGATAACGTCAACATAATCAATTGACAACGTCGTCATTTTAGTGCTAGTGTGTCATCATATACAATAAAATTGAACAAACCATTAGGGAGAAAAACATGAAAAAAATTCTATTTACAGCGGCCTCATTAATGGCCTCATCTGCCTTTGCTGATATATCCGTACTTGTAGAGGGTGGAGGATTGCAGCTTCAAAAAACCATGGCTGAACAATTTACAGCTGAAACAGGTATTAAGGTAAATTTTGTAGAAGTTCCTTACCAAGGAGTTTACGACAAACTTGCTTCTGAAATTGCCTCTGGCTCATCCGCTTATGATGTTGCAACTATTGATGTTGCATGGAATGCGGCATTTGCAAAACATGTTGAAGATTTATCGGATTTATTTACTGATGAAGTCAAAGCAGACCTTCCCCCTGCTCTACTTGCTGATGTGCAAGTGGATGGGAAGTATATGGGCATGCCCACATGGGCCAATGTTGAAATTGTGCTATACCGTAAAGACCTTTGGGATGATGAAGCCAATAAAGAAGCTTTTAAGGCTGAATATGGTTATGAGCTACAGCCACCAAAAACATGGCAGCAATGGAGAGACATGGCCAAGTTCTTTACAAAAGACGGCATGTATGGAACCTCTATAAATGGTATGAATTCAGAGGAGCTAATGGCCCATGTTCTACAAGCTGGATCACCAGCGATCATGAATGATAACAATGGTGAAATAATTGTTAATCATGC
>JBKEBO010000013.1:0-32810 GCA_047973205.1 Alphaproteobacteria bacterium
GCTACTCCTACAAGCCTCTAACGTAATTTAGTATCACTAAAAGGGCGGCGGGGGTGATGCCTGATATACGGGCTGCAGCCGCTAAATTTTCGGGCTTGGCTTGATTAAGCTTATCCATCACTTCAGCCGAGATGCCTGGGATTTTACCATAATCTAAATCAGCAGGAAGCTTGCGTTCACCATCACGCTTTAAGGTCTCAATCTCTTTATCTTGCCTTGTCAAATACTTTGCATATAAAGCCTCTGCAGCCAATTCTCCTCGATATTTTGGATGAATTTCAGCAAGTTCTGGCCATATCTCAATAACCTTATCAAAACCCACATTCGGAAAAGCCAAAATATCTGAGGCCGTACGCTGCACACCATCTTTATTAACCTTTATATCATATTTTTCAAAGAATTGTGGTGAGCCTGCAACTTGATTTAACAGCTTGCGAGCTTGTTCCATATCGGCTTTACGTTGTTGGAATATTTTTTGACGCTTTGCTCCCACAAGCCCCATATCAATCCCTTTTTGAGTAAGACGTAAATCCGCATTATCCGCTCGCAATCGCAAGCGATATTCGGCACGGCTTGTAAACATGCGGTAAGGCTCTTTTGTCCCAAGATGAACTAAATCATCAATCAGAACGCCTGTATAAGCCTCATTGCGGCCTAAGATTAATGGCTCTATACCTTTGACCAATGCCGCTGCATTTGCCCCTGCAATCAGCCCTTGAGCGGCGGCTTCTTCATAGCCTGTTGTTCCGTTAATTTGCCCTGCTAAAAATAACCCTTGCCAATTTTGAAGCTCCAAAGAAAGTTTGAGTTCTCTGGGGTCGATATAATCATATTCAATAGCATAGCCATAACGAGCAATCTCAACATTTTCCAAGCCCTTAATGGAACGCAAAAAAGCCTCTTGCACATCTTTGGGTAAGGATGTAGATATACCATTAGGATAAATCCAATGACTATCCAAGCCCTCAGGCTCTAAAAATATTTGATGATGTTTATTATGAGCAAAGCGAACCACTTTATCTTCAATCGAGGGGCAATATCTAGGCCCTGTACCCTCAATTTGCCCTGAATACATGGGGGCTCGGTGGAGGTTGCTGGTGATAATTTCATGCGTTTCTTCGGTTGTATGAGTAATATAACAGCTCACCTGAGGCGTGGTGATTGTATCGGTCATACAACTAAAGGGAATAGGGGGGTTATCGCCTTTTTGTTCCTCTAAAATATCCCAATTGATACTCTGAGCAATCAGCCTTGCAGGCGTACCTGTTTTTAGACGATCCATCCTTAAATTCATGGCTTGTAATTTTTCTGCCAAAGGAATAGACGGCTCTTCACCCCAACGGCCTGCAGGAGTGCGTTCTTCTCCTAGGTGAATAACCCCACGTAAGTATGTTCCTGTAGTAATCACTGCCGCTTTGCAGCTATATACACAGCCACTTTGCCCTGTAATCGAGCGAATATGCTTACCATCAAAATCCATATCAATGGCCGCATCAGAAATAATTGTCAAATTTTCTTGAGCATTCAATAAATCTTGAGCAGCCTTGCGGTAAAGTTTACGATCCGTTTGAGCTCGAGGTCCTTGAACTGCTGGCCCTTTAGAGCGATTAAGCAGACGAAACTGAATACCCGCAGCATCGGCAATACGCCCTTGCAGCCCATCAAGAGCATCCACCTCACGAGTTAAATGACCTTTCCCTAAACCACCAATAGCAGGGTTACAGCTCATTTCTCCAATTTTTGTTATATCTTGAGTCATAAGTAAAGTAACAACACCCATACGTGCTGCTGCTGCTGCTGCTTCTATACCCGCATGGCCGCCACCAATAACAATGACATCATAATTTGTATTTTGTTGCATTTTCATATGCATGTAATCTACTTCTAGCCTTGATATTCCGTACGAAAGAGATTACCATTACACGAGCTATAAATGAGAGTCAAGATTTTAAGGAGCTTTAAGCATATGCCAGATAAGAATTTAGCTATTATTACACTCGCCGCAGGCCTTGGTACACGTATGCATTCGCCTTTGCCGAAATGTTTACATAAAATTGCCCATCGCCCCATGGTTTTACATGTTTTAGATACGGCAAAAGAGCTTGAACCACAAAAGCTTATCTGCATTACTGGCCCTGACCAAAAAGCTTTAGAAGATATTGTTAATGAAGCAGGGGCTCAAAGCATTATTCAAAAAGAACGTTTAGGTACGGCTCATGCGGTACTCCAAGCTAGTGACGAGCTTAAAGATTTTGATGGTATTGTTTTGGTCACCTATGGCGATACACCCATGATTAGCTCTGAGAGCCTTTCTGCCTTGGTGGAGGCCGTTGCTCAAAATAATGATATTATGGCTTCTGTTTTAGGTTTTTATACAGATGATCCAGGAAGTTACGGACGGCTCATTTTAAATGATGACGATGAACTTATTCGCATTGTGGAGGCTAAAGAGGCCTCACCCAATGAGCTTTTAGTCAATTTTGTAAATTCAGGCTTTATGGCATTAAAATCCCCCGAATGTTGGGATATTTTAGCCGAGGTTAGTAACGATAATAATTCAGGTGAATATTATTTAACCGATATGGTTTGTGTTGCGGTTATGCAAGGCCATAAGGCGGTGGCGGTTGAGGGCTATGCCGAAGAGTTAATGGGGGTCAACACCAAAGTAGAGCTTGCCCATTTAGAAGAGCTTACCCAAGAGCAACTCCGTGAATATCATATGCTTGCTGGCGTTACTCTATTAAGCCCCACAAGCACTTTTTTTGCCTATGACACACAAATAGGTGAGGGATGCCGAATTGAGCCTAATGTATTTTTTGGCGAAGGCGTGCAAATTGGTAAAAGCTGTCATATAAAAGCAAATTCACATATTGAGGGAGCAACTGTTGGTAATCATTGTCAAATCGGCCCTTTTGCTCGCTTAAGGCCTGAGGCTGTTATTGGCGATAATTGCCATATCGGAAATTTTGTCGAGGTTAAAAAATCAACCATTGCAAATGGTGCTAAAATTAACCATCTCACCTATATTGGCGATGCAACTATTGGCGAGCGAACCAATGTAGGAGCAGGGACAATCACTTGTAATTATGATGGATTTTTCAAATACCCAACACAAATTGGGGCTGATGTTTTCATTGGCTCTAACACCTCTTTTGTTGCCCCTGTTACGGTAGGAGATGGCTCAACAACCGCCGCAGGCTCTGTCATTACATCAGATGTTGCAGCCGAAAGCCTTGCCATTACACGAGCCGAACGTCGTGATATTGCAAACTGGTCAACAAACTTCCGCAAAAAGCAAAAAGCAAAAAAAGAAAACTAACACACTGCGTGTGAGCGTAACTGCGTGTGAGCCAAGCTTTAAGAAGCAGAAGAAGCGAGTAAAGGGCCTACATTTTCGCCACCCAAAAGATGAAAATGAAGATGTGGGACTTCTTGCCCACCATAGCCTTTACAATTGCTAATCAACCTAAAGCCTTCCTCTGCCATTCCTTTGTCTTCCACAATATCCACAATCGCCTGATTTAAACCAAGTTGTTCTTCAGCCGAGGCATTTTTGGTGAAGTCGTAAATATCAGAGTAAGCCCCTTTGGGAATAATGAGGATATGCAGCTTTTTTTGAGGATTAATATCATAAAAAGCAAGAGCATAGTCATTCTCGTAGATAAAATCTACAGGAATTTCCTTACGAAGCATTTTAGCAAAAACATTATTATTATCATAGGTCATTAGTATCCTCCTTGCGGCTGTCTTTTTCTTCTATCCCACTGATTCCAAAGCGTTTTTCTAGCTCTGCATAGACATTATCAGGCTCAATATCTTTATCGGCCCATAACACTAAAAGGTGATAAAGCAAATCAGCAGATTCAGCAACAAGATGCTTTTTCTTTTCTGCAAGAGCAGCAATGACAACTTCGGTTGCCTCTTCACCAACTTTTTTGCATATTTTAGCCGTTCCTTTATTTAAAAGCTGGGCTGTCCAGCTTTCTTTTGAGCTCATACCTTTACGACTTTCAATAATATCCCAAAGCTCTCGTAAAATATTTTCTTTCATTAAATTCCCTTTCTAAACACAAGGTAACATATTGTAAACAAATAATAATTTATTAATGTTTCATGTGAAACATATTCTAAACACCTAGTTTTTTCAATATCATATCAAGCTGATCCATATTATCATAATGGAGAGAAATTACACCCCTATTTCCTCGTCTTTTCTTTACATCCACATTAATGGATAGCTTTTCAACAAGGGTTTTTTCTAGACTCAATGTATCTTCATCTTTTGTTTTTTGCTTTTTAGGGGTTGCTTTTTTCTGATTCCTTACCAAAGCCTCTGCTTGACGTACATTCAGACCTCTTTTAATAATCTCATCAGCAAGTTCTATGGCATTATCCTCACCAATAAGGGTTCTTGCATGACTTCCCGAAAGCTGACCTGCTTTAATATAGTGTTTTACAGGCTCAGGAAGCTTATTTAACCGAAGACTATTGGTAATATAAGGGCGGGATTTACCCACAATATCTGCTATTTTTTGCTGGTCATATGCAAACTCTTCAACAAGACGAGCATAACCTTCAGCTTCCTCAATATCACTTAAATCTTCCCTTTGGAGATTTTCAATAAGGCCTACCTCTAAGCTTTCCTCACGGGTAAAATTGCGTATAATCGCTGGAACCACCTTTAAACCAGCCATTTTTGCAGCCCTCCAACGGCGTTCACCTGCTATAATTTCATATTCTCCACCATCTAAATTACGGAGCAATAAAGGTTGCAGAACCCCTTTTTCTTTAATAGAATTTGCAAGTTCTTCAATAGCGGCCTCATTAAATGTTGTTCTAGGTTGATATTCTCCTGCTTTAAGCTTATAAATAGAAATATCCTGTACTTTTAGCTCTCCGCCTGTAGTCTCATCTCCTAAAAGAGCTGATAATCCTTTACCTAATCCTTTAGCCATTTTTATTCTCCTTATTTATTTTTGCAACAAACTCTTTTGCTAATTGACTATAAGCCTTTGCTCCTGTAGCCGAGGCATCATATTTTATGATGGGTAAGCCATGGGATGGAGCTTCGGAAAGCCGCACATTTCTAGGAATAACCGTATTCATCACCCGTTCTTTAAAGTGAGTCCGCACATCTTCTTCTACCATTTTTGTTAAGTTTGCACGGCCATCATACATGGTTAAAATAATAGCGGCAATATCTAAAGTTGGATTAAGATTGCCTCTGACTGCAGCAATCGTTCGCACCAAATGGCTAATGCCCTCAAGAGCATAATACTCACATTGCAGCGGAACAATAACATCATCCGCCGCAACCAAAGCATTAATTGTAAGCAGTCCAAGAGCAGGGGGGCAATCAATCAAAACCATATCAAAGTCATCACCCAATGTTGCGATTGCATTTTTTAAGCGAAACTCCCGCTTTTCCTCACTAACAAGCTCCACTTCAGCTCCTGCCAAAGCCATAGAACCAGGTATTGCAAACAGATTATGCACCGTTGTTTTTTGTACTAAATCACGTGTAATATCGGGGTTATGCAAAGTTGCATAGATACTATTATGTTCGTCCGCACTATCGCAACCCACTCCTGTTGTGGCATTGCCTTGAGGGTCTAAATCGATGAGCAGCACCTTGCGTTTTTGTGTTGCCAAACTTGCAGCAAGATTAATAGCAGTGGTTGTTTTACCTACACCACCTTTTTGGTTTGCAATTGCGTAAACAAGTGTCACTTATTTTTCTCCTTAATATTTTTCGCGAGAATAACCATGGCTTCATCATTTGTTATACTCTGATAGTTTTCATAATCAAATTGCCAATATTTTTGAGCATTTAAAATCTCTTCTTTCCAATTTTTCCCCTTAAGAAAAAGACATTGGCCATCTTTTTTTAAATAGGAGCAAGCCCATGCCAGCAGCTGGTTTAAGTCGGCCAAAGCTCGTGCTGATATATAATCATAGCTCGCATCTTCTAAAGATTCAATCCGTTGACTTATTACTTTAATTCGAGAAGAATCCCCCCACAAGCGAATAACCTCTCTTAGAAAAATTGCCTTACGTTGATCTGATTCCACAAGATGGACTATTGCATCAACTTGTAAGGCAATAGCTAAACCAGGAAAACCTGCTCCTGAGCCAAAATCTGCAAATTGCAACTCCTTTGTTTGCTTAGGCAAATACTGAGCCAACTGTAAACTATCCATAAAATGTCGCTCCCAAACATCATTGATAGTTTTGGGCGATATTAGATTAATTTTAGGCTGCCATTTTAAGAGAGCATCATGCCAAAGCACTAGCTTTTCAGCCATTTTTTCTGTAAAGTCAAGCTCATCATATATATAGCTGTTGAGCTGTTGTGGAATTTTTGTCATAAATCTACTTATACGCAATTATTGTATCTTTTTCAAATATTCTTTATTTTTATTGAAATTTTATCCCTTATTTATATTATTTTTCTAAAATACTTTACCTTTTTACCAAAAAACATATATAAATACCATGCGAGTCAATAATCACCCTCAAGAATCGCTCATAAAAGTTACAATACCATCTCTCTACATATGTTTCACATGAAACATATGTATTTTATTGTTATATTTCAATTACTTATATGCAATAACACCGAAAATAAAAGCTTTTGAAGCTTTTTTTACTTTTATGGATTATAATATTAAGTCAATAAGATAAATTTTATGAACGGTATCGACTAAAAAAGAAGAAAAATGAAACTCTCAAAAGCAATGGCCTCATTAGGAGGCTTAACATTTATCAGTCGGCTAACTGGTTTTGTGAGAGACCAAATGGCGGCCTCCTTTTTAGGAAGCGGTTCATTGATGGATGCCTTTGTGGTTGCTTTTCGTCTTCCTAATCTTTTTAGGGCTCTTTTTGCTGAGGGGGCTTTTCATAGTGTATTTGTTCCTCTTTTTGCCCGTAAGCTAGAAGAAGGGGGTAAAGAAAAAGCCAATCAACTTTCGGGACGAATATTATCTATTTTTGCTCTATTTTTACTTGTTTTGGTTGTAATTGTTGAGCTTTTTATGCCGCAAGTTATTCAAGTTATTGCGGGCGGGCAAGCCATTGATAAAGACTTAACCATTTATCTTGCACGTATTATGTTTCCTTATATGATGATGGTTGCCCTTGCCTCAGCAGGTGCCGCGATGATGAATTCCTTAAGCCGCTTTGTTGCTGCGGCTATGCTTCCGATTATCCTAAATTTGGGCATGGTCTTCACCCTCATTATTTTTTACCGCTCTTTTGCAACTGCGGCTCATGCCTATGCTTTTGGCGTTATTTTCTCAGGCATTATTCAGATGATTTGGATTAGCTATTTTTGTATTAAAAACAAGGTTTTCCCCAAGCCTACCTTACCAAAACCTACTCCAGAATCTCGTATATTTTTTGCTCGATTATTCCCTGGTATTTTAGCGGCTGGAGTGTATCAGATTAATGCGGTATTAGGTACAAGGTTGGCCTCTGCTATTGAGGGTGGCAATAGTTGGCTTTACTATGCAGACCGCCTTTATCAGCTCCCCTTAGGTGTGATTGGTGTTGCGGCTTCTACGGCTCTTTTGCCCATGATTTCCCGCTCTTTAGAAGCTGGCGATGAAGCTCAAGCCATATCAAGTCAAAATAAAGCCTTAGAAATTACACTTATTTTAGCATTTCCTTGTATGGTTGGACTAATTATTTTAGCCCCCCCCATCATTAATATTCTTTTTGAGCGGGGTCAGTTTGATGCTTCCGATACACTTATGGTAGCAAAAGCCGTTGCAGCCTATAGCCTTGGCTTGCCTGCCGCTATGATTATTCGCATATTATCAGCAGGATTTTTTGGTCGTGGCGATACAAAAACACCTTTCTTTTCCGCTGTTTTTGCCGTAAGTATCTTTATTGCTCTAAACTTTATATTTATTCATTTTTTAGGCCATAGCCATATTTATATTGCCTTTGCTTCTTCCGCCTCTATTTGGGGACAAGCCTTGTTGCTTTGGCTGCTTCTTAAGCAAAAAAGATTATGGAATGCGGATTCTTTTTTGCTAAAATCTATTGGAAAATCCCTTTTATTGGCTCTATTCATGGGTGGATTATTATGGCTGCTAAAACATTGGATAATCATAAGCGATGCTCGGTTTATCCTACGTTTTACTTCACTTATCGCTACAGTGATTTTAGGGAGTATTTTTTGGTTTGGAGGGGCTTATTTTCTTGGGCTTATTCAACGAATACGTTCATAGCCAATAACCATTCCCCTTGCTTGCTCTTTATGCTATAGTATGTTCTAAAGAAAAATAATGAGAGCCTGTAAAAGATGAAAAAAGCCTTTTTACCTTTGATTTGCCTTATCAATCTTACCGCTCAAGCTGGTGAGTTACCCTTTAATGCTCCCGATGAAATTTTAGATGCAATTTATAAGGAAAATGAGAAGTTAAGTCTTAGCTTATCCCACCTTCCCCTACAAATGCATACAACTGAAATTACAGGAGAAACCCCTCAAAGTATCGAATATCTAACCCGCTTTGTGACAACATTTGCACCACAAATGAGCGAAGAGCAACATATTGCGGTACTTGCTCCTTTTATGGATGTTGGCAATAAAAAGGCTGTTCAAAAAATTACCAATATTGTTAAGCCGCAGTTGGCTCAATTTGCCAAAAAGAACCAACAAATAGAATGTAACTCTTATGTTTTTCAGGGGCTTATTGCTTTTAATTTAGAACAAGAAATTACTGATATTGATAAGTTAGTTAATCATCCAATTTGTCATATTCAGATTAAACTTTTAGAAAATTCTGCCGAGAATAATCAACGCCCCTCAAAAGACTTATGGGATAATTTGCTTCAAACGACACTTAGTGTTTCCGATAAAGTAAAACAAGAACAATCTCTTATCTATTTATCTGGAGAAATGCTCTCCTATGAAGCTTGGGACGAATTTGCTAAAACCTTAAAATCTATTCATAACCTTAATGAACGTTTTAAACTTTACCAGCAATATTTTGATGCTATTGATAGCGTGGATGAAATTCCCAAAGCAGCCCATAATAGTATTTTAGCGAGTTTTCAAGAAGATATCCAAAGATACGATACCAAAGATATTAAAGATGTTGCCTTGGCCATGCAATCTGCTGGTTATGTTTCTCAATTACAAATGCTTATCCACCGTGATTTAAAAGAAGCTGATGAGCGTTTAACCTTACGCTTGCTTCAAAGTTTTGCAAGCTCCGATGCCGCTCTATATGCCGAAAATACCTTGCAATATATCGAAAATCCCTTTGTAAAAGCCAAAGGACTTACATTGATGGTTCAATATTTAGCTACCAAACCTTTAGCAGGAGATGACCCCTATTTAGAGCGGGCAATCTCTGCTGCCAATAGTTTAGAAGTTACCGCACAACGTGATGATATTTATAAAGATTTATCCCTAATTGCCCTTGAGACGGAAGCTATAGATACTGCCATGGCTTTGGTTGAAGAAATTCAAAATAGTGAGACTAAAGATATGGTTCTGGCTCAATTTGCTCTTTATTTTTCAAATATGGGTAATGATGAGGCTGCTCAGCAGATAATGAACAAGATGTCTTCTCTTGCTCTTAATCAGAATATATTACACCATATTTTTACTGCGGATAGTGCAGAGCCTTGGCTCAATATGTTAGGCCTATATGCACCCATTGATGTTATTGAAAAACAATTGCAACTTATTGGCCAAGATAGCAAAGATATCGATAATAAACGAGGGCAAATTATTGACTATCTTATTGGAGAAGGGCTTTATCACCAAGCAAAAAATTTAAGCGAAAACATCCAAAACCCTTGGCTTAAGGCCGATAAGTATCTGTATTTATACAATGTAGCTACACAATATAAGGAGCTTTTAGAACAAGCTTTAGACTTACTCCAAAATAGCAATATGAACATAGCTGGAGATTATCTTGAATCAATAACAAGCCACTTACTCACACTTGATAAAGATGAGAGTGTACAATCACTATATGATAAAGCTCCTTCGGCTGCTGAACGTATCCCTATACTCAATGCATTAATGATTAAGGCTTTAGAATAGTAAAATGCAAATTCATTTAGAAGAAAAATCATTAAAAGCAGGGCTTTACATTATTGCCACACCTATTGGCAACCTTAAGGATATTAGCCTTAATGCTCTTGAAGCCCTTATGGCGGTTGACATTATTTTTTGTGAAGATACAAGAGTGAGCAAAAAGCTACTCTCAGCCTATAATATTCAAAAGCCTCTTAAGGCTCTACATGACCATAATGAGGAGCAAAAACAAGAATATATTGCCGAGCTTATTGCATCTGGCCAAGCAGTTGCCCTTATCTCTGATGCAGGAACACCGCTCATATCTGATCCTGGATATAAGCTGGTTCAGCATCTTACATCGCAACAGCTTTATGTTACCCATCTTCCTGGACCAAGCAGTATTACAACGGCTCTTGTGCTTTCGGCTTTGCCTAGTGATTGTTTTACTTTTGTTGGTTTTATTCCTGCTAAAAAGCAAGCTAAACAGACGTTTTTACAAGAGCTTAAGGATAAAACAGAAACTTTGATTATGCTCGAAAGCCCCCATCGCATTTTAGATACACTCCATGAGATGAGCCTTATTTTAGGGGCAAATCGGCAAGTCTCTCTTTGTCGTGAGCTAACCAAAAGATATGAAGAAGTTCTACATATGCCCTTGGGTGAGCTTCATGAATATGCCAAAGCTCAAGATGGTTTTAAAGGTGAGATAACTTTAGTGGTTGCCCCTGCGATAGTAGATAATGAAATTGAGCATGATATTGATGCCTTACTTATCAAGGCCTTAGAAACATATCGTATTAAGGATGCAGCTCATATTGTTGCCGAAGCTACGGGTGTTTCCAAAAAAACCCTTTATCAACGAGCCTTAAAAATCAAAGATGAATAGGGGGCAAAAAGGGGCTTGGGGCGAGAAGATTATTGCCCTTTGGTTGCAGCTCCATGGCTGGAAAATCCTTCATAAAAACTATCAATCCTCATTAGGGGAAATTGACCTTATTGCCAAACGCAAAAATATGCTTTGTGCTTTTGAGATTAAATGGCGAAAACATCATGATGCAGACCCCGTAACTTTTGTGCAAAAACAACGGATTAAACGCAGTTTTGAGGCTTATATTGCCCGCAATCCATCCATAGCAAAAACTTACCGTATCGACCTCATTATCTATCATCCTCCTTTTTATATAAAGCATATTCCCAATGCTTGGCATTAACATATTAATGAGCGATTAAGTTGCAACCGCTCGAGCATATTTTGTCCAAATTTATCCACTTCTATCCATTTATGTCCATTTTTTACCAGATTTATCCATTTTTTGCCCTCTCTTTTAACAAAATTTCCTGTCTTCCACACTCATGCCCTTTGGATAAATTTGGACAATTTGGGATAAAAGTGCGGATAATTTTAGTAAAAAATGGACATAAATGGATAAATTTGGCTAAAAATGGATATAATTGCTCCCTTGATTTTCCCCTCTTGGGATGGGGTAGGTATGAGCTGATAGGGATGGGTTGTAAAAACTCACCCCTATGAAGCTTAGGTGAGCAAAATACCATATAAAAAAGACCTCCCAAAAAGGAGGTCTTTTAACTGAAATATGCTAAAAAGATAGCACAGATTAACGCTTAACACGTCCAGAAAGTTTACCTTTGTAACCTGTTGTTTTTTCGGCAATACGAGCTGATTTACCACGACGGCCACGCAGATAATATAATTTCGCACGGCGAACTCGGCCACGACGGACAATCTCAATCTCATCCACATTGGGAGAATAAAGAGGGAAAACCCGTTCAACGCCTTCACCATAAGAAATTTTGCGTACCGTAAAAGAAGAGTTAAGTCCAGCATTACGACGGGCAATCACTACACCTTCAAATACCTGAATACGTGAGCGTTGACCCTCAACCACCTTAACATGCACCTTTACAGTATCGCCTGTATGAAATACAGGAACTTCCTTACTTTGTGTAAGTTTTTCAATCTGTTCTTTTTCTAACTGTTCTATAATATTCATTTTTCTACTCCAGTTTTATTGCAGTGCTTTATATCTATAAGCGATATAAAGATGCGTCCCACAATTGGGCTAGTCCTTAGTAAACGCCTGCCATAAATCAGGACGGCGTTCCTTTGTTATTTGCTCCGACATTGCATCTCGCCATGCCTTCACTTTTTGATGATTACCTGATGTTAAGACTTCGGGTATCTGCTGACCTCTCCATAGGTTGGGTCTTGTATATTGCGGATACTCCAAAAGCCCTGTCTCAAAGCTCTCATCTTCCAAACTTTCTTCGCTGCCTGTTACGCCATCAAGCAGGCGTATCACAGCATCCATAAACACCAGTGCCGCAGGCTCTCCACCCGATAGGATATAATCACCAATACAAATTTCTTCATATTGATACTCCCTTAGCACTCGCTCATCAACCCCTTCAAAACGGCCACAAAGCAAAGTTGCTCCATCACCTTGGGCAATCTCTCTGATGCGTTTTTGCGTCAGCAGATTACCTCTTGGGGTAAAATAAATCAATGGCTTTTTAGCCCCTGCTTTAAGAGCCGCTTCGGTTGCATCACCAATAACATCGGCTCGCATTACAAGGCCTGCTCCACCACCTGCAGGGGTATCATCCACTTTTTTATGCTTATCATTTGCATAGTTGCGAATTTGCAATGTCTGATAATCCCAAATTGAGCGTTCTTGCCCTTTCTTGGCCAAGGAATACCCCAAACTTCCTGGAAACATCTCTTCAAAGAGTGTTAGAATAGTAAAATGAAAAGTCATTTTGCTACTTTCCTGGTGGTCTTCTTCGACGTGCTCCAGACTTCGGAGGACTTACAAGGTCTTCTGGGGCATCAATTTGAACAAAACCATCGGCTATATTCACCACAGGAACAAACTCTTTGGTAAAAGGTAAATAGGCCCGAATGCGTTCCTCACTAAACATAATATCTAACAAATCACCTGCACCAAAATCTTGTACCGCCTTGATATGACCAACTAATTTATTGCTCATATCACGAACCTCAAGTTCAAGCAAATCAGCATGATAAAACTCATCTTCATTTGCCTTTGGTAATTGTTCACGCTCCACACAAAGCATCATCCCTTTAAGGGCTTCAGCCTTGGTACGATCGTCCACATTATCAATGCTACAAATTACGCTATCTTTATGCATTCGCAAAAAATGAAGCATAAATTGCTGCTCACCTTTAGCATCCCAAAGGGGGCTATAATTGCAGATATCTGCAGGATTTTCTGTTTCAGAAAATATGCGAACCTGCCCTTTTAAGCCTTGAGCGGATTGTATATGCCCAAGACGAATAAGCCCTTCTTTAGGTGTAAGATGAAGCTGAGAAGCCATAGATTTTCCTATTCTTCCTTAGGCTCTTCTTCAGCAGGTGCTTCAGCTTCTTCTGCTTCAGCTTCTTCTGCTGCAGGTACTTCTTCTGCTGTAGCCTCTTCAACAGGAGCTTCAGCTTCTTCTGCGACAACTTCTTCAGCAGGGGCTTCTTCAGCAGGAGCAGGAGCAGCAGCAGCGGCGGCAGCTTCTTCTTCAGCCGCTTTTTTCGCTTCAATAGCATCAGCTTCTTTTTGAGCTTTTTCTTCAGCACGAGCCTGAGCTTTTTCTTTAGGCAAATGCTGTTTTGTTTGGCTAGGAATAGCAGGCTTACCCATAAGTCCTGCTTCTGCCAATAATTTTTGAACACGCAATGTTGGCTGAGCACCCTCTTTAAGCCAATGCTGAATACGCTCTTCATTTAAGCGTGTGCGATCTTCGGCATCTTTTGCAGCCATTGGGTTAAAAAAGCCCAAGCGTTCAATATATTTACCATCTCTTGGAGCACGAACATCGGCTGCAACTAAATGATAAAACGGGCGTTTTTTTGCCCCACCACGTGATAGACGAATTTTTACCGCCATTTAAACTTCCTTACTTATCTTAAATTATTAACGACCAAAATTGCCAAATGGAGGCATTCCACCGCCACCCATTCCGCCACCACCAAGACCTCCTGGTGGCATCATTCCTGGAGGCAAACCCAGACCTTTTTTGCCATGTTTTTTCATTTTCTTCATCATTTGCTGTTGTTGGGCAAATGCTTTAAGTAAACGATTAACTTCTGGAACACCTAAGCCACATCCAGCAGCAATACGCCTTCTGCGAGAAGCATTCAGAATCTTTGGATTTCTCCGCTCTGCTGGAGTCATAGATTGAATAATAGCAATTTGACGCTTAAGCATCTTGCCATCATCAAGTTCTTCCAACTGTTTTTTGACCTTGCGAACTCCAGGCATCATACCCATTAATCCACCAAGACCACCCATTTTTGTTACCTGTTCAAGCTGTTTTTGCATATCTTCTAAGGTGAATTGCCCTTTCATCATTTTTTGGGCAAGAGCTTGAGCATCTTCTTCTTCCATGGTGGATTTTGCTTTTTCCACCAAGCCAACAACATCACCCATACCTAAGATACGATCCGCAATACGTTTGGCATCAAAAACTTCTAAATCTTCAGGCTTTTCACCTACCCCCATAAATTTAATGGGAACATTTGCAATATGCCGCATGGAAAGTGCCGCACCACCACGGCTATCACCATCAACCCTTGTAAGGACTAACCCTGTAACACCAATTTGCTCCGAAAATTCCTTAGCAACCGTTGCGGCATCTTGACCCGAAAGAGCATCAGCCACAAGTAAAGTCTCATGAGGTTTTACCTCTGCTTTAATCTGTGCAACTTCCGACATCATTGCAAGGTCAATATGTAAACGCCCTGCTGTATCTAAAATCACTATATCATAGCCTTCAAGACGGCCTGTTTGCATGGCTCGTTTGGCAATGGCTAAAGGTTGCTCCCCCATAAATGGAGGCAATACGGCAACATCAATGCTTTTACCTAAAGTAACAAGCTGCTCTTGAGCCGCAGGACGATAAATATCAAGGGAAGCTAAAAGAACTCTCTTATTTTGCTCCTTGGTTAAGTAACGACCAATACGAGCGGTTGTTGTGGTTTTACCTGAGCCTTGCAAACCCACCATCAATATAGGAACAGGTGGTGTGGCTCTAAAATCAAGGGGAGCAGCCTCACCAAGCATTTTAGCAAGTTCATCATGAACAATATGAACCACTTGTTGGCCTGGCGTTACAGAACGTATAACTTCTTCACCCACTGCACGAGTGCGGACTTTTTCAATAAAATCCTTAACAACAGGTAAGGCAACATCGGCATCTAAAAGAGCAAGGCGTATTTCTCTGAGAGCCGCATCAACGTCTTTTTCGTTTAATGCACCTTTCTTTTTTAAACGGTCAAAAATACCGCTAAACTTATCACCTAATGTTTCAAACATTATATTCTCCACAATGCCAAAAGAGCCAGCGTACGAAACTCGTAGACTGGCGTATTCTTAAATAGTTTCACATATTTATTATGTAAAGATTTGTTCCTTATATAGAAAGTTAAGCAAAGAGTCAAGTATTTAATAAATGGGGGGGGCGAAAGAGACAAGGTATTTCCTATGCGATTATATCGAGTTAATTATCACTCAAAATAGCTTTGATTTGAGAAAGACTATATCTATCTTTCTTTAAAGCTAATATCTCTTTAACACGCATGATTTGATCTTGAGAATATAAGGAATATCCTTTTTGGGTTTTTTCGGCAATAGCCAATAATCCTTCTTGTGTCCAAAAACGAATTGTTGGTACATTTTGACCTGTAAGCTTTGCAAGTTGCCCTATTTTTAGTAGGTTAGATACTCTTTGTTTTATGGGAGCATCTTCTCCTTTAGCCATCTTTAAGTAAATATCCAATGACCTATTAACCGAGTTAACTATAAGATTTTTAAAATCTTCTAAGCCTCCTCCTAGTTGAGCTGTCTCTAAAGAACTTATATATTTATCTCTATCTTGTTTTCTTATAATTGCTGGAGGATAACCGTTTTGCATAAGGATTAAGTTCATTAATAATCTTGCTGTTCGTCCATTACCATCAGTAAAAGGATGAATAGTTACAAAATCATAATGGGCTAAGCTCGCTAATTCTAAAGGATGATAATTCGCTGCTTTTTTAATGAGGTTATTAATAAATTCTTCCATTAAATCAGGAACTTTAAGTGGATTAGGTAAAATAACTAACGAGCCAGAGATGCGAACTGATATTGAACGATAATATCCTGCATTTTCTTCTATCGCTTGTAAGATAATTTTATGGATATTTAAAATATCATTTTCTGTAATTTCATAACTTGGTTTACTGACAAGAGACTTTATAAAATCTAAAGCTTTCGCATGATTACCTGCTTCTAAATGTTCATTTAAGCTCTTGCCTCGAACGGTTAACCCTTTTTCAACAACAAGGGCGGTTTCTTGGCGTGTTAGGGTGTTACCTTCAATTGCATTAGAAGTGTATGTAAGTTCTATCTTAAACCAATCGTCTAAGTTTTTAATAAGCTCAGAAGGTAAAGGGCGATAGCTATCTAACTCTAATTTTTTTTGTTCTACTTTTTTATAATCCATTAGCAAAGTATAAAGTATTACTTAATGGTTTTCAATAGTTTTATTTTATTGAGTTATAACACCCTAACGCAGGGTTAGTCTCTGAGGAGTTCGTTAATGGAAGTTTTGGAGCGGGTTTTTTCGTCCACACGCTTTACAATCACGGCACAATATAGGTTAGGACCTTGTGAGCCATCTGCTAGGGGTTTTCCTGGAAGAGAGCCTGGTACGACTACAGCTCCTGCAGGGACACGCCCCATAAAGACTTCGCCTGTATTGCGGTCAACAATTTTGGTTGAAGCTCCGATATAAACACCCATGGAAATCACGGCTCCATCTTCAACAATCACACCCTCAGCAACTTCTGAGCGAGCACCAACAAAAACATTATCACCAATAATAACAGGGTTTGCTTGAAGGGGCTCTAAAACACCACCAATACCAACACCCCCCGAAAGGTGACAATTTTTACCAATACGTGCACAAGAGCCTACGGTTGTCCATGTATCAACCATTGTACCCTCATCCACATAAGCTCCCAAATTCACAAAGCTTGGCATAAGCACCACATTTTTTGCAATATAGGCCGAATGACGCACAATTGAGCCTGGAACTGCTCGAAACCCCGCTTTTTGAAAGTCAGCTGCATTCCAATGGGCAAATTTAGAGGGAACTTTATCCCACCAATGACCACCACCATTAGAGCCTGCAATCGCCTCCATATCATTCAGACGAAAACTAAGTAACACTGCTTTTTTGAGCCATTGATTAACTTGCCATTTTCCATCTACTTTTTCGACAATTGTTGCTTGGCCTGCATCCAATAAATTGAGCGATTCTTGCACAGATATGCGAATCTCTCCTTGGGTAGAAGCGTTAATATTTTCTCTATTTTCAAAAGCATCATTAATAATTTGCTCTAACTTGCTCATTTTTAGCTCCATTTTTGTTGGTTTTTTTCTAATATATTGAAAATAATGAAATATGCAAAGAAAAAGGTTTGATTATCTTTATTTGTGTATTATCCTTATGTAAATTGAGAACAAAGTTATATTCTACAGTTTTAATGTTAAGTCGACTTGTCTAAAAGTGCTTTTTATTTTCCTTACTTAAGAGTTATGACTTTGTTTTTAATAAGCTATCGTAAGATGGTTGTTTATTAATTAACTATTTAAGGAAAGTCTAAAATGGCAACAGGTACAGTAAAGTGGTTTAACAAAGTTAAAGGCTATGGTTTTATTCAGCCTGAAGATGGTAGCCAAGATATTTTTGTACATATTAGTGAAGTACAAAAAGCTGGTTTACAATCATTAGAAGAAAATCAAGCTGTTGAATATGAAGTTGTTGAAAGTCGTGGCAAAGCTGCTGCGGGCGACATCAAAGCTTTATAAGTTCAAACACTTATTTGAATTCATAAATAAGGAGGTAGATATTTCTATCTCCTTTTTTATTTATATATTGGGTGTTTCATCGGCATTAAAGCGAATATCTTCCCCATTAATTTCACCCATAAGGCGAACCCAATGGATTTTACGAGGGTCAACACCAATAACCTCAAATTCTAAGCCTGAAGGATGGGTGATAATCTCTCCTTTTGCAGGAATACGCCCTGCAAGGCTAAAAATTAAACCACCAACAGTATCAATATCTTCCCGTTCATCTTCTTGTAAAAAAGAACCCACATGATGTTCTAGGTCAATTAAAGGTAATCGGGCATGAAGCTCAGGAAGTTTGCTCCCTTTAAAGCGGAAAAATGTTTGATTATTATTATTGTTAGCATCGTGAATTTCACCCACAATTTCCTCAATAAGATCTTCTAAGGTAATCAGCCCCCCAACACCACCAAATTCATCCACAACCAAAGCCATATGGCGATTGCTAAAACGCATTTCGAGCAAAAGTTCCAAGGCTTTCATAAAAGGTGATACAAAGAGAATCGGCCGTACCATTTGCGAAAGTTCTTTAGGACAATTCGGCTCATTATTTCTCCAAGCTAAAATATCATTGCTCCAAACAAGACCAACGGCATCATCTAAGGTTTCACGATAAACGGGGAGTCTGCGATAACCACTGGTTGTAAATTTTGTTGCAACATTATCTAAGTTATCCTCAACCTCAACCGCAACAATATCAGCCTTGGGAATCATAATATCCTCTGCTGTATATTTTCTAAGCTCAAGAAGATTTTTAACAATCTCTTGCTCATGATCATCAAAATCAATATCGGCTGTTTCAATAGCCGTATCACCTTCGTTGATTTTATTCTCCGAAGAAAAAACCTTAAATAGCGACCTTTTCAATATTTTTAATACCTTATGTTGTTTTTAAACTTTGTAAATCATGGCTATTTTCAATATATTAATCAAGAGAAATATAACCCATATCAGCAGTTTTTTGAATTCCTGCTAAAGCAAGGGCTTCCATCTCTCTTCTTCTCATGGCAAAAAAGTCATCATCCTCAACATGATTATAACCAAAAAGATGAAACAAGCCATGAATAACAAGTCGATTAACATGATCCATCAGTAGCAAACCTGCTTGTTTTGCTTCTTTTTCAATTGTTTCAAAAGCTAAAATCAAATCACCAAAGGGGATAATTCCCTCAGGAGGAAAGGTAAAAGAACCTTGATTATCAAAGTTTGGGAAAGAAAGAATATTTGTTGGTTGATTTTTATATCGCCATCGGTAATTCATTTTTGTAACCTCGGCATCATCCGCTAAAGTAACATAAAAGCCAAGCTCTCTATTGTCTGGAACTCCTTTAAGGCAAGGAAAACCAAGCTCTTTTTCACTCATAAAACAAATATTCGTTATAATACGTATGGAGGGAATAACCATTCCCTGATACTTCTCCCACAAAGGGGAGGTTAGCTCAACATAAAGCTTTTCACTGTTTTTTTGCATCTTATTCTGTAACCACTCTCGTATAAAAAGTTATTGTCAACTTTTGCTTATCAGCTATTGGCTTTATTGCAATATCTTGTATCACATTACTCCGTCTCATCCGCCATAGGGCAAGCTCACCATCATCTTTTGGACGCTCTTCTATATAGTCAAAAAACAGATGAATCCGTTTTTCAAAAGCAGAAATAAGACGTTCAACATCCACTTTATTCATATCAACAAGCATAATAGCCGTATGAGAAGTGCCGCCATTAAGTAGACGAACCTCTAAACTTGGCTCTCTGGAGATAAGATATAAAATCGTATCACCAATTTCACTCACCCCTTCCGTTTTTTGTATAATAGGAAAACGTTCCACCTGTTTAGTCCAGCTATGCCAAAAAGGTGCTGTTGAAAACAAGCGAAGAGAAAAAGCCGCTAAATGATCTTCATTTTTTAGATAAAGATTGAGATCATCTTGCGAGAGCGGAGCATCTACACGTACAGGAAGAATATTAAAATTGCGTGCAAGTTCGATATTCGTAGCATTTTTTACACGCTCATTAGGATACAGACTTAAAGTTGTAACATCACGATTAGGTATCATTAGCTGCCAGTAATTTTGCTCACTATCTTGTCCGATATTTTGTAAAAAATTTATATACTTATCTTCTAAAATAGTTGCTAGCCTCTGACTATCTATAGGACTAATGCTATTAATCACAAGGCTACATTTAGCCATATTATGTTGGTTGGTTAGTTGAATAGATGCTTTAAGCTCCGAAAGTGAGGGTAACTCAATATGGGTTGTTGTTAGTGGAATAGTGGTTTGAATTTGCGGTATATCATAAGTTAGCGAATAAGGCGATTGGAGTAAAAGCCGTTTATGCTGCTGATAAATCAAACTATCCGAAGCATGACAGAGGTTCATAAAATTGTCTAAACTATTTTGATAAAACTTATCAAGTTTATTATTCTCATCAGCCCAGCCTTGAGCTATAGTTGTAAAAAATAAAGAAAATAAGCTTATCACAAATGTTACTTTTTTCAATTTTGCTTACCTCACATCGTTGTATTTCATAGTAGCATCACATTAATAAATTGTAAAATCTAAAGTTTACAAAAACTTTTATTTAGTTATACATAATAAAAAATTAATGATATTTTTTAAAATTTTATCTACCTATATAGATAAAATATCCACCCTGATGATGCATAATAGTAACATCATTTTTTATGGCTTGATTACGTAAGCCAAGCTGTTTTCCGATTTCTAAATGATGTTGGTTAAGTTCCCATTTAAGTCCTTGAGAAGAAAGTATAGCTTTGGGAAAAGGAAAGAGCGATATAATTTTATCTTTAACACCATTAAGGTTAAGTGTTTGATTTACATAATAATAATTTTGTCTATCATCAAAAAAATTAAGTTTTATTTTGTGATGATACTGCATGGCAATCGAAAGATTTCCTAAATAATGATCACCTTCTTCCCCACTTGCATGATAAATATCAGCAGCAGAAAAACCTTCTTTTATTAAATATATAAGAGCTTTTTCAAAGTCTGTATAATTTTGATTAGGTGTATGAATTTTTGTAATTTTTTGATTATTATCAACCTTAAGTGAGTCAAAATCACCAATAATTGCATCAATAGCGATTCTGTCCTTAATTTTTTGATAGCCACCATCAATTGCAAATATTCCATGATAATCTAAAAGAGGAGGAAGGCGACTGCCTACCTCCCCATTTAAAAATAATAAAGCTTTTTTTTCTTTTTCCATCAAATACTTATGCAGCTTGTTGCTTCATAGGCCAACCACCTAACTTTGCTCGTAAATCCTTTAAGCAGCTTACCAAATGCTCAATATCATCCTCGCTATGATGTGGTGAAGGTGTTAAGCGTAGTCGCTCTGTTCCTTTAGGTACTGTTGGATAGTTAATAGGTTGAACATAAATACCATAATCAGTGATAAGCCTATCTGTAATTTCTTTACATTTTACAGGGTCTCCCACCATAAGTGGGACAATATGTGTGGTTGTTTTTAAAATAGGGAAGTTTTCTTCCAACAAACGCTGTCTGGTTTTTTCCACCTGTTGTTGATGCTTATTGCGAATGGCTTGACCTTGTGCACTCATCACAATATTAATCGACTGCAAAGCCCCTGCAGCAATTGAAGGCGGAAGAGCTGTTGAGAAAATAAATCCATGGCCAAAAGAACGTAAAACATCAATAGCATCAACCGAGCCTGTTACATATCCACCCACATTACCAAGAGCCTTAGCCATTGTTCCTTCAATAAAAGTGATGCGATTGCTTAAACCAAGTTCATCTGATTTTCCACCACCTTGAGGACCATAAAGACCAACCGCATGAACCTCATCAAGCCATGTCATCGCATTATATTTATCCGCTAAATCGCAAATTTCTTTCATGGGAGAAGATGAACCATCCATAGAGTAAACACTCTCAAATACAATAATTTTTGGCCGCTCAACAGGAAGTGTTTTTAATATCCGTTCTAAATCGGCTAAATCATTGTGTTTAAAAATAAGTTTATCACATTGCCCCGCACGAATACCTGCAATCATAGAGTTATGATTTGCTGCATCAGAAATATAAACTAAATCAGGAATAATCTGACCTAAAGATGATAACCCTGCCATATTACTGACCCAACCTGACGAATAAGTAAGAGCCGCTTGTTTGTGATGTAGGGCAGCAAGTTTTTCCTCTAGCTGTACGTGCAAGTTATTTGTACCACCAATATTGCGTGTACCACCCGCACCTGCACCTTGAGAATCCAGAGCTTTTTTGGCCGCTTCAATCACATCTTTATTTTGTCCCATAACCAAATAATCATTTGAACACCAAATGGTTATTTCCTTTATTCCATCTTTAGTATGCCAAAGAGCTTTTGGATATTGTCCCATTATTTTTTCTAAAGGGGCAAAGTAACGATAACGCCCTTCATCACGGATAGCATTGAGTGTTTGGGCAAAATAAGCCTGATAATTCATTATATTTTATTCCTTAAAAAATTAAAATAATCCCTTAGTAAAAAATCTCTGCATAAATTATCAAAATTTATGTCTTTTGGTTTTTTGTTTAGTGGGCTTATTATATAAATTATATATTCTCAAATCAATACAAACCGCCTTATTGTAGCCTTTTTTCGAAAATTTCCTTTGAAAAATCAAGCGATTGATAATCATTATTAATTGTAGAGGTAAAAATCATATATTTTTTAGATATGTTCACCTCATAAGATTCTAAAACCTTATATTTTTTATGGTTTAATCCATATCTATATTTCCTTTATATTTTGGATAAGAAGTATCTAATAAAATAACAATGTTTTTAAGTTATAAAAATATTAGTTAAATTTACTATTATAGGTTATTATTATTTTTTATTTTAGTAACATGAGGATATATAATGCAGAGTAACACAAATCAATTATCACTATTAAAAAAAATTGTGAATGGCAGCTTAGTGCTACAAATTCTTATTGGAATTATTTTAGGTATTACTTTAGCCATCATCTCAAAAGAAGCTGCAATGGCTGTTGGAATTTTAGGAAGTTTATTTACAGGAGCCTTAAAGGCAATTGCACCCATTTTAGTTTTTGTTTTGGTTGCCTCAGCCATTGCTAATCAAGCTCCTAATCAAAAAAGTAATATTCGTCCTGTATTAGTACTTTATCTAATAGGAACATTTTCAGCAGCACTGATTGCTGTTATTTTAAGTTTTATTTTTCCAACTAAGTTAGAGCTACAAGAAGCTATAACTTCGGTTGCACCACCAAGTGGTATTTTAGAGGTTCTTAAAACTTTAGTTTTTAATATGGTCGATAATCCAATTAATGCTCTTGCTACTGGTAATTTTATTGGTGTTTTGGTTTGGGGTATAGGTCTTGGTATTGCTCTTCGCCATACTGCAGATGCAACTAAAAAAGTTTTTCATGATATTGCTACAGCCGTAACAATTATGGTGCGATTTGTTATTCGTTTAGCTCCTATTGGTATTTTTGGTCTTGTTGCTAATACCATTGCAACTACAGGTTTTGGAGCTTTAGCAGGCTATATCCGACTCATTGTTATATTACTTACTGCTATGTTTCTTATGGCTTTTTTGATTAATCCATTACTTGTTTTCTTTAAAACTAAAACAAATCCTTATCCACTTATTTTTAAATGTTTACGTGTGAGCGGTATCACAGCTTTTTTCACTCGAAGCTCAGCAGCTAATATTCCTGTAAATATGAAGCTTTGTGAAGATTTAGGTTTAGATGAAGAACTTTATTCTGTATCAATTCCTTTAGGTGCAACCATTAATATGTCTGGTGCAGCTATAACTATTACAACTCTCACACTTGCTGCTGTTTATACGCAAGGTATCCAAGTAGATATCCTATCAGCCCTTCTACTTAGTCTTGTTGCTGCTATTTCTGCTTGTGGTGCTTCAGGCGTTGCAGGAGGTTCATTGCTTCTTATTCCACTTGCTTGTGGTTTATTTGGTATTAGTAATGATGTTGCTATGCAAGTTGTAGCTATTGGCTTTATTATTGGTGTTATCCAAGATTCTGCTGAAACGGCTCTTAATAGTTCAACAGATGTTGTCTTTACAGCTGCAGTTAGTCAATCTCAGACTTAAGATTAACTACTCTACTGAAGATATGAGCTTTCTTTTTAAAAAAGGGATTCTAAAAAGAATCCCTTAATTATATATATTTATGAGCGTTTAAAATTATGGACTCTTTCAATAACGGCTTCCACATTTTTAATGGGAGTTTCGGGAGTAAATCCATGATTAAGATTAAATACCATCGGGCCATTAGCCCAATGAGTTAGGATATTATCAATAGCTTTTTCCATCTCAGCTCCTCCTGCAACAATCCGTTGATTATCAAGATTGCCTTGAACACAAACTTGACTTTGTAGATGTTTTGCAGCCCAACGAACAGGGGTAGATTGGTCTAGTGAAATAGCATCAACTTTTGTTTGTTCTATAAAATCTTTCGTTAAAATACCACCACCACGAGGAAAGCCAATAATAGGGGTTTCAGGATGTTTGGCTTTTAATTTTTTAACCATTTTGACAACAGGTTTAATAGCGAAATCAGCAAAAGCTTGCTCATCAAGAGCTCCAGCCCAACTATCAAAAATTTGAACTGCATCAACACCCGCTTCAATTTGAGCCGAAAGATACTCCACAGAAGATTCAACAATAATATCTAAAAGAGCTTTAAAATCCTCTGGATGGCTATAAGCATATTGTCTGGCATTGGCACTATCACGCATGCCTTTTTGCTGCACCATATAAGTTGCAACCGTCCATGGAGCTCCACAAAAACCTAAAAAGGTTACACCATCACGAAGCCCATCTTTAACTTGGTGAATAGTCTCTATGACTGGTGATAGACGATCAACAACATTTTCAGTATTAAGAGATTTCATATTAAGTTCAGCAAGTTGAGGCCCTTGGCCTTTTACAAAAGAAACATCTTGGCCTAAAGCTTGTGGAATAACCAAAATATCCGAAAATAAAATAGCCCCGTCAATATCATATCTGTTTACAGGTTGCAGCGTTGCTTCAGCAGCCATTTTAGGATTATAACAAAACTCCATAAAGTTAGGAGCTTTACTACGAAGTTCTAGATATTCAGGTAAATGGCGGCCTGCTTGACGCATAAACCAAATAGGAAGTTTATCAGTTTTATTTCCTTTAAGATTTTCTAAGAGTATTTTCATTTTTTCTCACTTTTCACGCTGCATATTCTTTATATATTACTTAACATAAGAGATGATATTGTTGTTATCTGGTAGAATAAAAAGGATTATTAAGTTATTTCTCTTTTTGCACAAGCTTATCCCTTGTGTATGTTTTATCATATTTTTATGTGAATAAATATAAAAAATATTGAAAAATATAACTTTTAAATAGTGAAGAAACTGTGGATAAGTATTTTATCCACAAATAAGACAATATACTATAAGAAGTTAGGATAAATCTGTGGATAACAGGTCAGTTATACACAGAAAAATTCATCCACATTTTATCCACAGAGTTATATAATATAATCTATTTACATTTATTATATTGTAAAGATAAGCGAATAGTTTTTACTTTTATAAAAACCTACTAAAATAGTAAAATAATAATTGACTTTAGAAAATATATTGATTATTTTAATAATTAGATAATTTATCACTTGATTTAAGACCTCTTTTAAACTCCTCACTATATCCCCATAAGGGAGTTTTCCTTCATCTCAAATTCTTAAATCAAAGATAAATATACTCCTCCTAAAAAGCACTACCTCTTATGGTCAGTGCTTTTTTTGTAATGAAACAAATAAACAAAACCCCTTAATCATAAGACTAAGAGGTTTATATAAGTAACAGAGATTAATTATCTATTTATACTTCTTTTGAACTCTTGTAACTAAATCTTGTACAAAGCCACTCAACTCTTCTCTTTTCGCTGCCATTTGGATATTGGCTTCTAAAAATCCGCGAGGGCCACCACAATCATAACGCTCACCATCATAAAGTAAGCCATGAAGAGGAATACCATTTTCAATAAGGGTTTCAATGGAATCTGTAAGTTGAATTTCTCCACCTTGGCCACGGTTCATCTTGCCTAAATCATCCATAATTTCAGGCTGTAGGATATATCTTCCCACAATGGTGATATTAGAAGGGGCATCACTACTTGCAGGTTTTTCTACTACTGCTTTGGTTTTGATGAGTTTACCCTCTCTTTTTTCAATATCTAAAACACCATATTTGTAAGTTTGTTCAATGGGAACTTCCGTAACGGCACAAATATTGCCCCCAACTTTTTCGTAAGCCTTCATCATTTGTGAAAGCACACTAGGCTTGCCATAAAGTAGGTCGTCAGGAAGTAATAGGGCAAAAGGCTCATTACCAATAAAATTGCGTGCACACCATACTGCATGACCTAAGCCAAGGGGACGTTGCTGGCGGGTAAAAACTACTTGACCTGGTTTGGGTAATTGTCTTTGTAGTAAATCTAAGGCTGTTCTTTTGCCACGTTCCACCAAAGTTTTTTCAAGCTCATAGGCTACATCAAAATGGTTTTCGATTGTCTGCTTACCACGACCTGTAATAATAATAAATTCTTCAATACCTGCTTCTTTTGCTTCTTCAACCGCATATTGTATCATGGGTTTATCGACCACAGGCAGCATTTCTTTCGGCAGTGATGCTGTAGCTGGTAAAAACCTTGTTCCTAACCCTGCAGCAGGAATAATAGCTTTTTTTACCTTTTTCACTTTACTCATTGTTCACTCCTAAAAATTTTCGTCAATGACGACAGACTACTTTAAAGAAGATTAAGAGTAAACGACTTTTTTAAATAAAGCCGCCATGCATACTCATACTTTCACGATCATGATGTAACCATGAGATAACTTGCTTGGCACATTCTTCAGCAGTTAGGCCTTCGGTTTTTATATGGATTTCTGCTTGGTGAGGAGCTTCATAGGGCGATGATATTCCTGTAAAGTTGGCAATTTTACCTGCACGGGCTTTTTCATAGAGGCCTTTAGGATCACGGCTTTCACAAACCTCCAATGGTGTATCGATATAAACTTCTATAAATTCACCTTTTTCAAAGAGGTCACGAGCAATATGGCGATCACTTCTAAAAGGTGAAATAAAGGTTGCTAGAACAATTAAACCACTATCTACCATCAGCTTAGAGACTTCCGCAACACGGCGGATATTTTCAATACGATCTTCTTCTGTAAAGCTTAAGTTTTTATTTAGACCATGGCGAACATTATCACCATCGAGCAAATATGTATGGCGACCACGATTGAATAAATGTTGTTCAACCAGATTGGCAATTGTTGATTTACCTGAGCCTGAAAGTCCAGTAAACCAAAGAACTCTTGGCTTTTGCCCTTTGAGTTCAGCACGAGCCTTTTTGGTGATTTGATAGTCATGCCAAACCACATTTTCAGATTTTTGAGTAATCTTTTGCGAACGCCCTATATGATAAACCATGCCCGCACCTGCGGTTGCATTGGTTAAGCGGTCAATAAAGATAAAGCTTCCAGTTTCTCGATTACCCCTATAAGTATCAAGAGGAACATAAGAGGTAAGCTCAATAACCACTCGAGCAATTTCATTTAAAGAGACACTCTCTGCATCATTTTGATCTAATGTATTGATATTAAGGCGGTATTTTATCTCCTTAACCATTCCTTGGACTTCAGCTGTTGCAAAGCGAAGGCGATAAAGCTGCCCTATTCTTAAAGGGTTATCTTGCATCCAAACGATATCTGTATGGATTTCTTTAGCTAATGAGGGGGCTTGTTGCGAAAAAGCGAGCATATCACCACGGCTAATATCAATTTCATCAGCTAAGGTTAATGTAACCGCTTGGCCTGCAATTGCTGTTGTTAAATCACCGTCCATAGTAACAATACGTTCAACTTTAGATGTACGTTTAGAGGGGAGGGCTAAGATTTCATCACCTACAGAGATAGCTCCTCCCGCAATTGTTCCTGCAAATCCTCTAAAGTTAATATCAGGACGATTAACATATTGTACAGGAAAGCGAAACTGGCTTGAGATTTTATCTTCTATTGTTTTGGCTTCTTCTAGTAAACCTAAAAGATGATTACCTTGATACCAAGGAGAGGCTTGAGATATTTGAGTGATATTATCGCCCCCTAAAGCTGATATGGGAATAAACTGAATATCAATATCTTCATGGCCTTCAAGCTCTTTAATAAAGCCCATATAGCTTGATTTTATTTTATTAAAGCTATCTTCGGACCAATCGACTAAATCCATCTTGTTGATGGCAATCACAAATTGTTTAATCCCCAAAAGATGGCATATTAGGCTGTGACGTTTGGTTTGTTCCAAAACACCTTTACGAGCATCAATTAAGATAATTGAGAGCTGACAAGATGATGCTCCAGTGGCCATATTGCGTGTATATTGCTCATGACCAGGTGTGTCGGCAATAATGAATTTGCGTTTATCGGTAGAAAAATATCGCCAAGCAACATCAATAGTAATTCCTTGTTCACGCTCGGCTGCTAAACCATCAACCAAAAGGGCAAAGTCTAAGTTTTCGCCTGCATGGCCATGTTTTTTATTATCTTTTTCAAATACAGCCAATTGGTCTTCATAAATCATTTTAGAATTATAAAGCAAACGGCCAATAAGGGTCGATTTACCATCATCGACAGAGCCACAAGTTAAAAACCGAAGTAAATCTTTATTTTCATGCTGCTTAAGCCAAGCGATTGCATCATTTTGGATAGTATTTTCCATTTGTATTTCCCCTCTTTAAAAGTAACCTTCAGTTTTTTTCTTTTCCATAGATGCCGCACCATCATTATCAATAATACGTCCCTGACGTTCTGATTGAGTTGCAGTGAGCATTTCTTTAACGATACCTGCTAAATCTGTTGCATCTGAATGAATAGCTCCTGTAAGTGGATAGCAACCAAGGGTACGAAAGCGAACTATTTCTTCACTAGCCTCTTCGCCCTCATTAAAGACAAAACGCTCATCATCAACCATAATAAGTGTACCATCACGCTTAACAACAGGACGTTTTTTAGCAAAATAAAGGGGAACAATATCAATATTCTCTAGCCAAATATAGAGCCATATATCAAGCTCCGTCCAATTGGATATGGGGAAAACCCGAATACTTTCATCCTTATGAACATGACCATTATAGAGTTTCCAAAGCTCGGGGCGTTGATTTTTAGGGTCCCAGCGATGATGACTATCTCTAAAAGAAAAAATTCGCTCCTTGGCTCGAGATTTTTCTTCGTCTCGCCTTGCCCCACCAAAAACCGCATCAAACTTATATTTATCTAAGGCCTGACGTAAGGCTTGAGTCTTCATGATATCCGTATGTTTTTCCGAGCCATGAATAAAAGGATTAATATTCATATCAACACCTTCAGGGTTAGAATAAACCAATAAGTTTAAGCCATATTCTTTGGCTTTTTGATCGCGAAACTCTATCATTTGCTGGAACTTCCAAAGGGTATCCACATGTAAAAGAGGAAAAGGTACGGCTGCAGGATAAAAGGCCTTACGGGCAAGATGGAGCATCACAGAGCTATCTTTACCTACGGAATACATCATGACAGGATTATCAAATGTGGCCATAACCTCTCGCATAATATAGATAGCTTCATCCTCAAGTTGTTTTAAATGGGAGATATGCTCGGCACTGATAATTTCTTCTACTTTTTTAGACATTTATCTACCCTTTTTCCTTTTAATCCCTAAGATATTTATTGTCTTTCCATAAACTAACATTTAAGCTAACACAAGAAAACAAGAATATTTTTTTCTTTTTTATGAAACAAAGAGGAAGTTTATGCAACATTTTGATGCCCTTAAAGACAGTATTTTACAGGCAGGCGAAACTATTTTAGAAATTTATGGCCAAGATGATTTTAAAGCGATTACCCAATGGAAAGATGACCATAGTCCTCTGACCTTAGCCGATAAGGCGGCCAATGATATTATTGTGGCAAAGCTTAAGGAATTATTCCCTCAAGATGCTATTTTATCGGAAGAAGAAGACGATAATTTAGAGCGTTTAAATAATCCGCACTGCTGGATATTGGATCCGCTTGATGGTACAAAAGAATTTATTAAACGCAATGGTGAGTTTACAATTAATCTCGCTTTGGCAATAGATGGTAAAGCGGTATGGGGGATGATTTATGCTCCTGTGTTAAGAACACTTTATTGGGCTGAGGCTGGCCAAGGAGCTTTTAAGCAAATTGAAAATGGTGAGACTGCTTCCATTAAGGCAACGCAACGTTTAGATAATTTACGTTTTGTGGCTTCACGTTCCCATAATCATCCTGATATGGATAAGATTTTAGAAAAACATCACAATAAGGTAGAAGATATTCTTTCTATGGGCTCGTCCCTTAAAGGGTGTTTGGTGGCTGAAGGGAAGGCCGATATTTATATTCGCCATAACCCAACAATGGAGTGGGATACGGCGGCTATGCAGATTATTGCCGAAGAGGCGGGGGCTATATTTAAGCAGTTAGATCATAGTGATATGCGATATAATCGTTGTGATAGTTTGAACACTAAAGGGTTTTATATTCTCAATAAAGCTGAAAATAACTTTTTATTTAATTTTTGATGTGATATTTTAGAGGTTGAAAAGTTATATAAATAATTTAAGGACATCTTAACCTATGGCAGAAAAGCAGCCCAATAAAGCTATGCCTAATAAACGTCAAGGCTTATTTAAAAAGATTTTCGCTGGAAAAAATAAGCCTAAAGAGGCCGAACTTAATAAGAGCATTATTAAAAGAATATTTGTTGAATATGTTGTTCCGAATAAATGGTATTTTATTTTTAGTGCTATTTTTAGCTCCATTGCAGGGGCAATGTCTGTGGGCATGGTTAGCCAATTAGAACCTGTGATTAACGAGGTTTTTATTAGTAAAAATGGGGCTGTTTTATTTCGTACGGCGGGCTTGGTTATCCTTATATTTTTAACTCGTGGTATTTCTACCTATATTTATCAGCTGCTTATTGGTATTGCGGGAGCAAAGATGATTAAGGATATGCAAATTCGTCTATCCTCTAAGCTTCTTTATCAAAGCCAAGCTTTTTTCAATCAAAATCGTTCAGGTCAGCTGCAGGCTCGTTTTCAAAATGATACCGCTCAAATTCAGAGTGTTACTCGCGATCTTGTTGCCTCTATTAGCAATATTGTTTCTGTGATTGGTCTCACTTGCTATATGGTTTATAAAGATCCTGTACTCGCCTCTTTTGTTTTAGTTATTGTTCCTATTGCTATTTTACCTTTAAGGAATTTATCACGAAAAATGAAGCATCTCGCCCAAAATTTTCAGCTCGAAGGTGGATTTTTACTCGAGATTGTAGGGCAAACCATGCGAAGCTCTCGGGTGGTGCAGGCTTATACTCAAGAAGAGTATGAGCATAAAAAAATATCACAATCAGCCGAATCCTTAAGGCAGCTTTCGATTAAGCGGCTAAAACTCACTGGGATTACAAGCCCGCTTATGGAAACTTTAGGGGGGCTTGCTGCTGCAGCTATTATCATTTATGGGGGCTATCAGGTAATTTGGGGTAATAAGCTCCCTGGGGCTTTTGTGGCTTTTATTGCCTCTTTTATTGCCGCTTATGAGCCGGCTAAAAAATTAGGGCGTGTACCTGTTGCCCTGCAGTTTGGACTTGTTGCGGCGGGGCGTATTTATACCCTTATTGATCAAGCGATTACCATTAAAGATAAGCCTAATGCAACAGAGCTTAAAGTTAATAAAGGTGAGCTTGTTTTTGACCATGTAACATTCTCTTACCATGACACACCTGATCAAACTATTAGGGAAGAGCATCAGATTATAGAAGAACGGCGTGGTAAAAAAGAAGAAAATGATAATAAAAGCCGAATACCCTCGGTTATTAAAGATATTTCCTTTGATGCTCCTGCGGGTAAAACGGTTGCTCTTGTGGGGCAATCAGGCAGTGGGAAGTCTACAATTATGAATCTCATTTTACGGTTTTGGGATGTGAGTTCAGGTTCTGTAAAGATTGACGGACAAGATATTCGTAATGTTACCCTTAAAAGCCTAAGAGACCATATGGCTTTTGTAAACCAAGAAGTGACATTATTTGATACAACTGTTGAACAAAATATCCGCTATGGTCGTGATGATGCCACAAAAGAGGAGATTATTGAAGCTGCAAAAAATGCTGCTGCTCATGATTTTATTATGGCTTTACCTCAACAATATAATACGGTGATTGGTGAGCAAGGGATACTGCTTTCTGGTGGGCAAAGACAACGCTTGGCTATTGCTCGAGCGATGGTGAGGAATGCTCCTATATTACTGCTTGATGAGGCAACTTCGGCTCTTGATACAGAATCAGAGCGAGCTGTTCAAGGAGCTTTAGAGCGACTTATGGAAGGCAAAACGGCTATTGTTATTGCTCATAGGCTGTCAACTATTGTCAATGCGGATACAATTTATGTGATGAAAGATGGGCAAATTATGGAACGTGGTAATCACCGTGAGCTTATCACCCAAGGTGGCTATTATAAACAACTTTATGATATGCAATTCCAAGAAGAGACTTAAAATTAAGCCCTATTCTTATTTATAACTTCTTTGAAAAAAGTAAAGAAAAGAACTTCTTGAAATGATAGCTACGAGAATTATCTTGTTTTTGAAAGGATATAATTTGATGATTTAGCATCTTTTGACTTTGATAAAGTTCTTCTTTCTTTTGAGTGTAATTATATTGATCTCTGTTATACTGGTTTTCTAGTTCACTATAACGATTTTCTAGTTCACTATAACGGTTTTCTAGTTCGCTATAACGGTTTTCT
>JBKEBO010000036.1:0-4670 GCA_047973205.1 Alphaproteobacteria bacterium
TAAAACGATGAATAACGAACCAAACGCAATCTTATAAATATTTGCATCGCCTACAACAAATTTTTCAATTGGCAACGTCAACTCCAAGCCTTGCTTCAACATGATTTCATAGACCAAATCATCTTCAGTTGACCCCGGTTCAAGATTGTCTTGAATTGAGCCAAGCATTGTCACCAAATCTTCAGGTTCAGTGTTCCACTTCTTGAGATTTGATTTTTCAAGTTCAAAGACTTTGAAACCAATATCTAGTTTGCCGATTTCGCTAGGACGCTCCTTCAGAATTTGCTCTCCCGCTTTGCTGATACGCTCCATTGCCAGTTCTGGGATTGTGTTGTAACCAGATCTTTTTGCATTTGAACCTTCAGGAATTTGCTCAGGTAATTGAGCCAAGATAAACTTTCTATTACCATCATCAGCCATATTCTTTTTGAAAACAGCTTCTGCAGTCGTACCTGATCCACTAAAGAAATCAAGAACAATCGAATCTTTATTTGTACCCAATGAAATTAAGTCTTCAATAAATGGAACAGGTTTTGGAAAATCAAACAACTTTCCACCTAGCAAATCTTTCAGTTTTGTAGTTGCGGTACTAGACGAGTACTCTGGTTTAAACAACACTGATTTAGCTTTCTTGGTTGGATTATCTGCGCCTAGTGCTGGTCGTTGTTTTCTGTAAAACTGTGTACCATTTGACGTCCGCTTAACAATGAGATTATGTTTACTTTCATTAAATGTAGCTTTACCCCAATACCAAGAAAGTTCTTCTCCTTCAGGATTAATAGGCATTACTATCTCGTCATCATTGCTTAATGGTTCATTATCCTCAGTAACATATAATTCATCATTAGAGGTAACAAAAATCGGATACCATAAATTGGGACGTTTTGACCGTGGAGCATTAACCCCTGTTGCCCTCAGGTTATCAGCAACCTTATACAAACCATACTCATCCTCAAGCCAATCATTCATCTCTTCATCATCAATTGGCAATCGACCAAAATCTAAATTATCTTTTGATTTAGCATAGACCAACACATATTCGTGCGTATCAGCAAATCCGTAGGCATCTTGATTTCCCTTTAAGTTCATAATAACGGGCACAATTCCAACGCGATTATTTTCACCAAATATTTCATCAAATAATCTTGAAAGATTTTCTTGTTCTACTGTTCCAATTGAGACAAAAATGACTCCATCATATGACAATAAGTTTCTTGCCAATTTTAGACGTGGATACATCATATTTAGCCAATCAGTATGGTAACGACCACTCGTTTCCGTATTTACACTAAGTTTGTTACCTTCGTTATCCACTTGTCCTGTTTGTTCCAAATAATTTTCAATACTGTCATGAAAATTATCTCGGTAGATAAAATCTTTTCCTGTGTTGTAAGGAGGATCCAAATATATGAGCTTCACTTTATTCGCATAAGACTTCTGCAAAATCTTCATCACTTCAAGATTATCCCCTTCGATATAAAGGTTCTGTGTTTCATCCCAGTTCTTTGACTTTGCCTTATTTGGCTTCAACGTTGCCACCGTTGGCTGCTGGGCCAACTGCATCACCTGTTTCTTACCATTCCAAGTAAAGTTATAGCGTTCTGGTGCTGTTTCAACTTCATCACCAAGAATTAAACGTAACTTATCAAAGTCAATTTTTTTCTCAGTTAATACTTCAGGAAATAATTCCTTCAGTTTTTCAATGTTTTGTTCAGTGATATCAAGCGAATGACCAGAGACTTTCTCTAATCGTTCGTTCGTTCGTTCATTCATCATAGGCTGGTGTTCCTTCCTTAACTTGTCAAGCATATTTACTGATTAATTTTGCTTGAAAGTTCATCTTTTAATTTTTTCAGCTTCATCTGCATATCAATTTTGCGATTTAACTGACGTTCCTTTTTAATTTGGCCACGCAAATCTTCAATCTGTTTCTTTAATGCATCAAGCTGGTCTTTTTCTTCACCAGTGATATTGCCAACTGCTTCACCATATTGTGACTTAGCCGTAGTTGTCGCAATCTCATCCCGAAGTCCATCATAAAAAGTTTTCAGATTCTGCCGTGGTAAATCAATCAGTGATATTTGCTGCAACACTTCTTCCAAGTTTTCATCTTGATAAACCGGGGATGGATACACATTCACCAACTTCAAAAAGCCTGTTGATAACTTCTCAAAGCGACCCGTGTAGATCGTAAAACTATCCGGTTCATCGGTGAGGATAACTAATGGATATGGAATCAGGTGTGCCAACATTTTATAGATTTTAGTCGAGTCACCTTTATCCTTGGTTTTCACATAAAGAAACTGAATTTCTTGATAAAGTTCCTTGTCGTCCTCATACACAGCAATATGTGTATTGTCAGTTTTCAGACTTGCCAACATATAAATGCTTTGGACGGAATCTTGTAAGAATTGCTTGTCCGCCGCATTTTTCATATGTGGATAGATTTGCGTTTTTGGTAGATTTCGATTGATGATTGTAGCACTTGGAAATTTCCACCATTTGATTATGTCTTTCGTTTCCAATTCGCTCACCTACCTAATAATCAAAAATGAAATTAACTCAACATCATCTAAATCATCCAATAGTTCAGTTTGGACGCTAGTACCACCAGGTGAAAACAATGAACCCATCCCTACTTCATCTTGCTTACCTCGAATTGCTTCAATCGCTTTACTCAAGATTTCAGAATAGGCACTCATGTCCTTACCACCATTCGTTTCCTCATAAAACTCATCTACAAGTGGTTGGTTGACCGTCTTTTTACCGACCGTCAGCTTTTTAAAGAAGTCCAACACTTGCTTGGCGTACATGTAGTTTATTTTGACTGTTCCATCCATTCGCATATAAACAACAATGTACGGCAAGATACTGTTTTCTTGTCCCAAGTCATTCGTCTGCTGCTTCAAGGTCAATATGACACCCGGTTCAGCTTCAGGGAAGTTGGTTGTATCCGTAATTGCATACATGCCTAGCGGCGCTTCATTCAACAACTTCTCATGCTCTTTCAAAGCATTCTGCAAGTCTGCTTTGAAGTCATTGAAGGTCATGTCGGTAATGGAAATTGCCCCATTGACGTCTTCCAAATCAATGACTTGAGTTTGGAGTTGTTCCAACTGTTTCTTACGGTATTTCAAGTCGTTCATTTCTTTATTAGACTTGATATTCAATAAGTCATCTTCACCGGTTGCTGCCGTATTTAACATGACCATACGTCCCTTGACACGTTGTTCCAGATTCAGATAAGTATCCAAGTCCACATTTGGCCAGAAGTTTACTAGTTGAATCTGTTTATTACGTGAGCCAATACGGTCAATACGCCCGAAACGTTGAATGACACGCACTGGATTCCAGTGAATATCGTAGTTAATCAAGTAATCTGCATCCTGCAAGTTTTGCCCTTCAGAGATGGTATCCGTTGCAATCAACAAATCAATTTCTTCGGTTGCGTTCGGATTGATCTGGTCACGCCCTTTTGATATCGGTGAGAAGTTCGTCAAGATATCACTCATATCATTGACGGCCACACCTTTCATGGTTGTTTTGTTCGGTGTAGAACCACCCGTCACCAACGCAGAATTCAGACCATAAAGTCTTTTTACTTTGTCAGCTAAGTTCTCATAGAGATAGTTAGCCGTATCTGCAAAGGCAGTAAAGATGATTACTTTCTTGTTGTTGCCATTAATTGGATGCTCATACTTATGCTTGAGAATTTTCTCCAAGTCCATCAACTTATCATCTTTGTCCGGTGTTACTCGATGCGTGACGGTTTGCAATTCTTTCAACGTTTCAAGATCTTCATTAAGAGCTTGGGACCACTTCACCAAGTCCATATCACCAATCAATATTTTAGTTTTTGTCCCCACTGCCTGTTCGTCAAAGGCACTATCCAAATCCTCATCATCAAAATCAGTGATACTTGGCATTTCCACGTTACCCGCTTGATGCTCTTTGATTTTTTCAAGGATATCTTCAATCCCGCCAACCATTCGGTCAAGGGTTAATCCAAACGAATAAATGGAACTTTCCAGTCGTTTGAACAAATTGGCACGAATCAATTTAGCCAAGGCTTGTTCACGGTCAACTTGCCTGAATGACGACTTCCCTTCTTTTACCTTGGTGTCATACAATTCTTCGTAGCGCTTTCTTTTAGTCGAGAGCACATACTGAAGTGGTTGGTACATTGCCATGTTCAAGTAACCGATTGAATCATAAACATCCTGTAAGTCAGGGAACTGCCCTGATGCATCAATATTTGGTTTCACTGTCATTGGCTTCAAGCGTTCAGGGAAATCTCCCAATGAAGTCGTATCATAATATTTTTCAATGTGTTTCCGACTACGAGCAATCGTCAACATATCCAGTAACTTGAAATAATCCGGATTGACCTTATCAAGAAAGCTTTGAGTCGTCCGTTCAGATTCATCCAGTTCCATCCATTGATTAAAAGCTTGTTGTGCTAAACGCAGTGTCGTGTCAATATCATCAACACCATACTTCGCCAACGCGTCCGTTTTGCCTTCAGTGATGAAACCAATCTGATTTTTCAAGTCATTCATTCGGTTGTTGATTGGTGTAGCTGAAAGCATCAATACTTTTGTCTTACGTCCCTTTTGAATGATATCTTCCATCAAGCGTTGATAACGTGTTTTGGTTTCACGATTGACGCT
>JBKEBO010000045.1:0-37103 GCA_047973205.1 Alphaproteobacteria bacterium
TGCTGCAATGAACCGCATTAAAGAAATTGCTGTTCAACCTGCTCCTGAGACTGATGCTATCGAAGATGATTTACAAGCGGCTTTAGCCTCTGAGATTGGTATCATTAAAGATATTGAGTAATCATCGTTTTTTAATAGCCTAAAAATAAAAAACCCTATGGATTTTCATAGGGTTTTTTTAACTCTTTTTACAGTCATGCTATGAAGAATATATAATGCTAAGGGGGGCGAATTCCCCTTTTATGAGGGAAAAGCCATTGATTCTTCTATGCTTTATTCCGAAATATCTTTAGTCTCAAAACTCCCCACTCCCTTAATCCTACGGAAGGATAGTGCCAAGATATCCTAAAAATAGCTTTAAAAATCAAGCAATGTATAATATTTTGAAGGAGTTCGGCCAACAACGGTTTCTTTCCAAAAAGGCTGGAAGCTTGGACGAGACTTAACTAGCATATACCATTCCTTAATAGTCTCATATTTTGACCATGGAACATCACCCGTATAGTCAATAACCGATATTTGCGATGCGGCGGCAATATCAGCAAGAGAAAACTTGTTGCAGGCCAACCAGTTCTGCTTTTTTAAGAGCCATTCCATATAAGAAAAATGCCGACGAAGATTGAGATATCCAGCCTGTATCGCACGAGCATTGGGAGTTCCTTTAGCTGAAAGCGGATTGATAACCTTTTCGTGAAAAAGATTAACAGTCACTTCCTCATGAAAACTGACATCAAACCAACGAGTTAGACGACGAACTTCGGCACGAATTCGTGGGTCTTCATCATCACCAAGCATGGTTTCCGAATGAAGCATCTCTTCAATCGTTTCACAAATCACATCATGACCGCAAATATGTAAATCACCCTCGTTAAATTCTAAAACAGGGGTTTCTCCCGAGGGGTTGATTCGTAAAAAGCTATTAGGGCGTTCAATAATATCCATATCCTTAAGATTAAAGTTTAAGCCAACCTCTTGGAGATAGGCTCGAACCTTGCGGCTAAAGGGGTCGAAAGGAGCATGATATAAATTTTGCATTTTTTGTAAACTCTTCACTAGTTCGTATAAAATTATGTTAACATATAAAGGTTAATAAAATGTAGGAGTGTTATTTAAATGTTTCAATATTGGCAAGTTGAAAATCCTAAAGAAAAAGCAAAATTATGTAAAACTTCAACCACTAAAGAGATTAAGGAAGGGGAGGTTCGCTTAAAAGTTCAATATTCGAGCATTAACTATAAGGATGCTTTGGCTCTTATGGGACGACCTGGAGTTATTCGAAAATTTCCCCTAACGCCTGGTATTGATATTGCTGGTATTGTTAGTGAAAGTCGTCATAAAGATTTTAAAGAAGGTGATGCAGTTTTCACCAATGGCTTTGGCCTTGGTGAGGATAAGAATGGTGGGCTAGCAACCGAGCAAATCTTAATAGGTGATGACTTGATGCATAAGCCCCAAGCCTTAAGTTTAAAGCAGGTAATGCAAGTAGGAACAGCAGGAACAACAGCAGCTTATTGCTTGAATGACTTACTGAATGTGGGTATCAAACCAAGCGATGGCTCTTTATATGTTACGGGGGCAACAGGTGGAGTGGGAATGTTTGCAACAGCTCTTAGTGCAGCTGCAGGTTTTGATGTAGTCGCCATTAGCCGCAAAAAAGACGATGCGATGCTTAAAAAAATTGGGGCAAGTAAGGTGCTGAATTTAGAGGAGTTTGGCATAGAAGAACGCCCTTTAGGTAAGGAGAATATTGCCGCAGCGATTGATTGTGTGGGAGGTGATATTCTGGTTTCGCTTTTAGCTCGAACAAAATCCAACGGAGCAGTTGCCGCTTGTGGTCTTGCCAAAGATGCTCAGCTAAATATGACGGTTTTTCCTTTTATTTTACGGGGAGTTAGGCTATTAGGTGTGAGTGCAGTTTATCAACCTAAACACAAAAGACAAGCCGCATGGGAGCTAATATCAAAGCTTGATTTCACGCTATTTGAGGGCTATTTTTCGGACATAGCTCTTAGCCAAGCTTGTGAGGCAGCCGAAAATATCTTGGCAGGTAAGCATAAAGGGCGTTATATTGTGCATATGAATGAAAAAAGTTAAAGGAATAATCATGGAACATCCCATTATTAAAGATTTAAATAAACGTTATACAACAAAGAAGTACGACCCATCTAAAAAAGTCTCCGATGGAGACTTAAACATTATCTTAGAGGCCTTACGGCTTTCGCCATCTTCCATTAATTCACAACCGTGGAAATTTATTGTTCTGGAAAGTGATGGGGCGAAAAAAAGAATGGAAGATACCTTTACTAATCAATTTGCCTTTAATAAACAACATGTTTTTGAGTGTTCATATATTATTTTATTTGCCTATAATCCCGTATTTACAAAAGAGGATTATGGCAAAGTTATCGATAAAGAGATTGCAGACGGCCGCCTTAAAAAAGAGGATAGAGAACAATCATTTGCCCGCTATCATTTTGCGGCTCTTTATGCGGATGATGCAGGCAATAATAGCTTTTGGACCAAGGCTCAAACTTATATTGCCTTAGGGAATATTTTGCACGTATTGGCTCGCTTAGATATTTCCTCTACTGTTATGGAAGGCATTGATATTACTGCAATTAATGAGGCATTTGCCAAAGAGCTTGGAGGCTTTCGTTGTGATGTTGCCCTTGCCATTGGCTATCATTCTGATGAGGGTGATTATAATGCAGACTTGCCAAAATCTCGTCTGGATTTAGATGATATTTTATTGAGGATTTAAACGACTAGCCAAAAGTACCTTGAGCGGCTCTATTTTACCCGATTTTGCCCATTTTCGTCCATTTTCATCCAATTTTGACCAATTTTATCCACTTTTATCCATTTAAATCCATGGTCATTATAAATAATTCACTTTTAAGGAGCGACAGTTTTATGCTCTCTCGTGGATAGATTTGGATAAATTTGGACAAATTTGGACAAAATCTGGTAAAAATTGGATAAAATTTGGCAGAAGATGTCTCTATGATTACGACCTTAGATAGCCTTGCCCAAGACGAGCAAGATATAGCTTGCTAAAGGTGGGGGTTTTTTAGGTTGAAGTTGTTTCAACCCACCCCGTCAGGCTTATGCCTGCCAGCCCTTCTGTGAGAGGAGACTTGCTTAGGTTCACTTTCAGCCGCTCTCATATTTTATAATCACTATAAGTTATGATTTTAGTGTTACAAAGGCTTACAATTAGATACAAAAAACCTTTAGACTATAGATACATAGAGGACTATAAGGAGATATTATTAAAATAAAAAGGATTATGGGTATGAAAAAATTAGGTATCATTGCTCTTACTTTAAATACTCTATTTATAAGTATAGCTCTTAATGCTCAAGCGGAAGAGAAACAAGGTGGTCCTGCGGTGAACGCAACAGTTTTTCAAAATGATAATATTAAACAAGTTGTTGCAGTTACTGAAGTTTTCGGCAGAAGTCAGCGTATAACCTCAGTAATTGTGGAATATAAAAACCAGCTTGATGCGGCTTCGATTAGTCCCAGTAGCTTTGCTGTAAAAGGGCGGAAAATTTTAGATGTTAAAGTCTCTAATAATATCAACGATATAACGGCAATGAAGACAGGGCAATTTGTTCACATTGTTCTTGATGCAGAAGATGAGGCTTCCATTGTGTTTTCTCCAGAAATACAGAAGGCAACAGAAGTTGTTGTTGAGCAAGTCCAAGCTATTCAATCTGCAGATGGCCAAGAAATAGTACCCTCTAAAAAAGCACTTATCAATACAGGTGTGAAAAACTTGATTATGGATGACTTTATTGTTTTGCGTTACTTTGATGAACAAACGGGTAAGTCTATGGATTATAATCTTTATATCCCTAAAGATTATGATATTTCTCAGCAATATCCCTTGGTTTTATTTATGCATGATGCAGGGGTAACAGGAAGCGACCCTTATCGCACACTTAAGCAAGGCTTAGGTGCAATTTCTTTTGCAAGCCCTCGTGATCAAGCCAAGCACGCCTCATTTGTACTTGCTCCCCAATATCCTGTAGCTCTTGCCAATGATGAAGCCCAAATGTCTGATTATGCTGATATGACGATACGCCTTATTAAGCAGCTGACAAAAGAATATAGCATTGATACTCATCGTCTTTATACAACAGGGCAATCAGGGGGGTGCATGACTTCTATCGCTCTTAATATCAAATATCCTAACTTTTTTGCGGCTTCTCTTTTGGTTGCAGGCCAGTGGGATGCAGCACTTGTGACTCCTATGGCTAATGATAATTTATGGATTATTGTTTCTGAAGATGATGCTAAGGCCTATCCAGGAATGCAGGCTATTACAGCAAAATTAGCTGAAAATGGTGCTAAAGTTACCCAAGATTTTTGGAATGCCAAATGGTCGCCACAACAATATGATAAGGCCTTTAATAAAATGACGACGGAGGGTGCAGATAGCAATGTTTTCTTTATAGTTTTTGAGAAAGGTTCGGTTATGCCTGAAAATGCAGACAGCCCTGCACAAGGCCATATGTATACATGGTATTATGCCTATTCTATTCCTCAAATTCGTGATTGGTTATTTGAGCAAACAAAATAGGGGCTAAAGAGAAGTAAAGCCATGAATATCCATGGCTTTTTATTTTTCTTTACTCTTCTATTTTCTCAAAGGTAATGCTCCATTCAGGGCCAGAAGATATATGATATTTTTCGGCAAAATTTTCCAGATTAAGGGCAATAGCAACATCAAGCAGAGAGTTTAAATAAATAAGCGGCTCACCTTTTTTTTACGCTTGCAAATGTTCTCACATAAGGAATATTACCCTGATAAATAACATCTTTATTCTTCATAATTTTGACTTTAAAAACATCACCATATTTATAGCCCGAAGAGGCAACAGCTTTGCTGGGAATACTCGTCCATATATTGCCATATTGGGGGTCTAGTACAGGAATACCGCCTGTAACAATACCACCCTCAATAGAGACTCGTTGATAAGGAATTTCCATAACTTTATCATGGAGTTGAGAGCCAACTTCCTCAAAAGAGATTTGATTAGAGGCGAGGCGAGCAGCGGTGTAAGCATAAACATCACGACCATGAAAAGTATTTGATTTATCAGAATTTTTTAAACGGTTGGTTGTTTCATCAATTTAACGTATTTTATCAATGCCAAAATTTTCAGCGATTAAAGTGAGTGTACCATTGTCGGGGGTTACAGCCTCATCAACATTGCCTAGGCATAGCCGCAAAAAAGAATCAAAAAAAACCCCTTAAATTTCTTTAAGGGGGATGTTCATATATTTTGTAAACTTATCGTCTTAACGGCGAAGTTCTAAACGTTTGATAAGGTCTTGATAACGCTCTTCATTTTTAGACTTAACATAATCTAAAAGACGGCGACGTTGACCAACCATCAATAAGAGTCCACGGCGTGAGTGGAAATCTTTTTTATGGATTTTTAGATGCTCAGTTAGGCTTTTAATACGGTAGGTTAAAATAGCCACTTGAACTTCTGGTGAGCCTGTATCGTTAGCACCTGCTCCAAAATCTTTAACAATTTTTGCTTTTTCTTCTGTAGTAATCGACATCATATACTCCTATTTAAATATTGAATTTACGTTGTGTTTTCAGTTGCCCCTGATGATAGAACATTAAAGCAAGTGGCTTATTTTGATATTTCACTAAAAATAAATCACCATCATCAGCCTTTTTCACATCGCATCTATTAAAGATATTTTGTGCTTTTAAACTGCGGCCATATTCTATATCTTGGGCTTCTTCACCGTTTAAGGCTAGTGCCAAGATGTCGTCTAGCACAGTCTCAATCGGTAAAATCTTGTTAAGGGCGGTATCATAGTCTAGCTGTTCGAATTTGTCCAGTGAAATCGCATTGTTTATGGATAACTTTCCTGAAGAGATACGCCGCAGGTATGAAACATAAGCCAATGAGCCACAAGCCTTGGCTAAATCACGCCCTAAAGACCTGATATAAAAGCCTTTTGATGTTACTGCCCGTAGCCTTATTGTTCCTTGTGTTTGTGCTTGTATAATCTCAAGTTCAAAAAGTTCCACCTTACGAGATTTTAGTTCAACATCAACCCCTTGTCTTGCTAAATCATAGGCTCGCTTTCCATCCACTTTTATAGCCGAATATATGGGGGGTGTTTGTTCAATCTTACCCAAAAAGGTGGGAATAACTTTTTCTATTTCTTCTCGAGTCGGAATTTTATCACAAGTGGCAATAACATTCCCTTCAATATCATCACTATCACGGCTCTCACCAAAGGTAATATCAAAGATATATTCTTTAATACCATCCATCACCCATGGGACTGTTTTGGTGGCCTCACCTAATGCAATGGCTAAAAGCCCTGAGGCAAAAGGGTCTAGAGTTCCGCCATGTCCTGCTTTTTGAGCATTTAGTTTTCGCTTAATTTTGCCTACAATCGGGGTTGAGCCAATATCTTTTGGCTTATCAATAACCAACCAACCATGAATAGGATTTCCTTTTTTATGCCTTACCATAAGGATTAATCATCACCTGCTTCGATATCTTGACGTACTGTTGGATGACTAAATAGCTTTTCCATATGCTCAGCTTCATCAAATACAGTCTCAAGCTTAAATGTAATACGAGGAGTTGAGCGGCTTGTCATAATTTGAGCTATGGCTTTATTGAGCAAAGGAGCCTCCTTACCAAGAGCCTCTAGGATTTGGGCCTCATTGATGTTTCTATCTAAAGGCCAAATATAAACAGTGGCATAACGCATATCGGAGGTTACCTGAACTTCTGATATGGTGAAACTTTTGCCATAGAGTTCTTTGTTTTTAAAATCTCCACGGCTAAATATTTCAGCCAACTTACCTTTAATAAGCTCAGCTGCTTTGAGCTGTCTTGTGGTGCGTCCTGCTTGGGGTCGTGAAAAATCTACCATTATTTTTTAAATCTCTACTTCTTAAATTTCTCTGGCAATTTCTTCAACCTCGAAACATTCAATCATATCACCCACTTTAAGATCATCATAATTGGCAAAGCTCATACCACATTCCATGGCCTCACGAACCTCTTTAGCATCATCCTTAAAGCGTTTTAGCTGGCTAAGTTCACCCTCGTGAATAACCACATCATCACGCAGCAAGCGAACTTTTGCCCCACGTTTTACAACACCCTCAGTAACCATACAGCCTGCAACCTTACCCACTTTGGTAATGTTAAATACCTCATCAATACGGGCATAGCCAATAAAGTTTTCCTTAATCTCGGGCGAAAGCATACCCGATAAAATACGCTTAACATCATCAATGGCTTCATAGATAATTGAGTAATAGCGAATATCTACATTATCTCTTTTAGCGGTTTCTCTTGCCTGCGGATTAGCCCGAACATTAAAGCCAATAATCAAAGCATTAGATGCATTAGCCAAGGTAATATCGGCTTCTGAGATTGCACCTACGCCCGAATGTAACACTTGCACTTGAGCATCTTCGGTTTGCATTTTCTCAAAAGCACCAATAATTGCTTCTACAGAACCATGAACATCAGCCTTAATGAGTACAGGTAAGGTGACCATATCTTCATTTTGAGTCATATGCTCCATAAGGGCTTCTAAGCCTGATTTTGCTGAGGCCGCTGCTTTGGCTTCTCTTTCCTTGCGTTGACGATATTCAGAGATTTCTCGAGCTTTAGCCTCACTATCAACAACAATAATTTCATCACCCGCAGCAGGTGTTCCTTGTAAGCCTAAAACCTCTACAGGAACTGCTGGAGTTGCCGCTTTAACCTTTTTGCCATGGTCATTCAGCAAGGCTCGTACACGCCCCCATTCTGTACCAGCAACAAAAGTATCACCCACATGTAAAGTACCCGATTGAATAAGGGCGGTAGCAACCGAGCCACGTCCTTTTTCCATACGAGATTCAACAATTGTTCCACGTCCCTCACGGTTTGGATTAGCTTTTAAGTCTAAAACTTCTGCTTGCAACATTACTGTTTCTAATAATTCACTTAAGCCGATACGTGCTTTTGCTGAGATTTCAACCGCTAAAACATCACCACCAAATTCTTCTAGAGCCACATTATGTTGCAGTAAATCCATCTTAACTTTTTGGGGATTAGCTGCAGGAAGATCAATTTTGTTAACGGCGACGATAATAGGAACACCCGCAGCCTGAGCATGGTTAATCGCCTCGATTGTTTGCGGCATTACACTATCATCAGCAGCAACAATCAAAATAACAATATCAGTTACTTTTGCCCCACGAGCCCGCATTTCAGTAAAAGCCGCATGGCCTGGTGTGTCAATAAAAGTAATTTTTTTACCATCTTCCGTAGAGACCTGATAAGCACCAATATGTTGGGTAATACCACCTGCTTCTTTACCCGCCACATTAGCTGAGCGTAAAGCATCTAGCAAAGATGTTTTTCCGTGATCCACATGACCCATAATAGTTACAATAGGAGCTCTTGGTTTTAAATCGGCCTCGTTATCTTCCTCAATAACAAGAACTTCTTCCACATCCGATTCCGAAACACGGATAACTGTATGACCCATTTCTTCGACCACAAGTTCTGCTGTATCGGCATCAATAGTTTGGTTGATGGTTGCCATCACCCCAAGCTTCATCAGCTCCTTGATAACTTCGGCTGCTCGCTCACTCATACGGTTTGCTAAATCACCAACTGTGAGTGTTTCAGGAATTGTAACTTCACGATAAACTTTTTTCTTTTCTTTGGGTTCCTCATGAACTTTCTTCTTTTGTTTTTCACGAGCCCGCCGCATTGCGGCCATTGAGCGAGAACGTTCACCCTCATCAAAGCTATTTCCACGGCCTTTACGTTCATTAGAGCCACGTCTATCTGTATCTTCTTGCTGTGAAGTTTTACGGATTTTCTTCTTTGGCTTTCTATCTTCTTTACGGCTGATGCCTGCTTCACTCTTAGCTGCTTCGGCCTCAGCAGCAAGACGATCCTCTTGGGCTTTCTTTCTGGCTCGTTCTGCAGCTTCACGCTCTTCTTCTAAACGTTTACGTGTGGCTTCCTTTACTTGATTTTCTTTTTCTTTTTCACGATTCTCTGCTGCTTTAACTTCTTCTTCAGCTTTACGAATTTTTTCTTCTTTTGCTCGCTTCACATCTTCTTTTTTACGTTCTTCTTCAGCAACTTTAGCAGCCTCTAAAACCTTAACACGACGCTTTCTTTCTGTAGCGGTTAAGCTACTAACATCTTTTTCAGCAGCTTCTAAGTCTTCAGTCTCAATCACTTGGGTTTTCGCCATATCACCTTCGGAATGCAGCTGTCCATCGGCTCCTTTTTTAAAGGTCCGTTTTTTCTTAACCTCTACGGCCACACCTTTCTTTTTACTCGAATCCTCTGTAGAACCCAGCGAAAGTGTACCTAAAGTTAATGTTTCTTTTTTCTTTTCTTCAGCCATAAGATTGTTAACCTATATCTGTTCTATTCATTTGCTACTAAACCTGCCAAATGCAAGCAATTTTTATTAATCGTTTGGGCAAGTTTACCACTTTTTAAAATAATATGCACTATATGTTCTCTTCCTAAAGCCAAACCTTGCTGTTCTTTGGTTAAGAGCCTAAAAACTGCTATATTATAATGTTCTAACCCTAAACGATTCATTTCTTTCTGCGAGCCATTTTTTGCAACAAGTGCTAAAGACGGCTCATTTTCTTTTAGCCATATTTTGATTTTTTCAAAACCAAAAACTAACTGTCCTGCTCTACGAGCCAAACCTAACTGCCCCATAATCTGATTTTCTAATGCTTTTATCAGATTATCCATAAAATCTGCCGAAGGCATTTTTGTTACCTTCATTTGCCGTAACTTTTTGGAATTAGCCAACAGACTCTCAAAATATTCCCTTGAGGCTGTGAGCCAATATCCCCGCATTGGTAAGTTCCCTTTTAAATCGTAAAAAAGCTCTCCTTCAGGCGAAACGACTAAACGGATTGCCTCATCTGGAGAAACTATATCACGGCGAATAATACAAGTTCGCTCAATAGGCTTTTTCACCATATTTTTTAAAAGGTCCTTTCCTTACTTATTCTTCAAACCAATGTTCTCTTGCTTTCATAATCAAAGCACTGGCCTCATCTTCACTCAATGTTCCCTGAGGAATAATCTCTAAAAGCTCATCGGTTGCTAAGTCTGCAAAATCATCCAATGTTTTAATATCATTTTCAACCAGCAACTTAAGAAGACGTGCATTTAAGCCTTCCAAATTGGCTAAATCATCAGTTAAACCACCTGCTTTTGCCTCTGTTAGGGCTTCCTCATCACGGTTTTCAACAAAACGTTTTGCACGATTTTGAAGCTCGGTTGCAATATCCGCATTAAAGCCTTCAATGGCTTCAATTTCTTCTAAGGCCACATAGGCAACTTCTTCTACCTTTGTAAAGCCTTCTGAGATTAACAAATGAGCAATAGCTTCATCCACATCTAAAGCGGCTATAAAGCGATTACCAATAGCATCAAATTCAGCTTGTCTACGCTCTTTTTCTTGCTCTTCAGTCATAATATCTAAGTTAAAGCCTGTAAGTTGTGAGGCAAGGCGAACATTTTGCCCTCTACGACCAATAGCCAACGAAAGCTGATCTTCCGTAACAATCACCTCAATCTTATCTTTGTCTTCATCAATCACCACTTTGCTAATATCAGCAGGGGCTAAGGCTGTAATAACAAAACGTGGAACATCTTCTGTCCATGAGATAATATCCACTTTTTCACCTTGAAGCTCTGTTACAACCGCTTGAACACGACTACCTCGTAAGCCCACGCATGCTCCCACAGGGTCCATGGTGCTATCGCTTGTATAAACCGCCATTTTGGCTCGCGAACCTGGGTCTCTTGCAACGGAGCGAATTTCAATCTGACCCTCATAAATTTCTGGAACTTCTTGAGTAAATAATGCTTTCATAAAGTCTGGATGGGTGCGTGATAAAAATACCTGATGCCCACGCATATCAGAACGAACCTCTAAAATCATTGCACGAATACGATCCCCATTGCGTAAATGTTCACGAGGAATAGTCTCATCACGACGCAACACCGCTTCAGCACGGCCTAAATCTATAATAACATTGCCAAATTCTGTCCGCTTTACCGTACCATTGACAATCTCACCTACACGGTCTTTATATTCTTCATATTGTTGTTCACGCTCTGCTTGACGAACTTTTTGGACAATAACTTGTCTCGCCTTTTGAGCCGCCACACGACCAAAATCAATGGGAGGTAAAGGGTCAATAATAAACTCACCCAATGCCACATCTGCCTTATAAGCTTTGGCTTCATCTAGGGTCATTTGAGTTGATTCATTTTCAATCTCGTCTGTAACTTCGATATATCTTGCTAATGATACTGCTCCATTTTTACGGTCAATGGAAACACGAATATCATATTCAGCACCATATTTATCTTTTGCTGATTTCTGAATGGCTTCTTCCATGGCCTCTAACACAATATCAATATCAATATTTTTATCTCTTGCTAATGCATCGGCCACTTGTAAAAATTCTGGTCTTGCATTTAATGCATCGGTAACACTCATGAACTTCTTCCTTCACTTGAAGCTTGTAATAACGCATCAGTTATCACAAGTTTTGACTTTAAAATATCCTCAAAAGCTATGCTTAACATTTCATTCTCCACTTCAATCAGAATATGATTATCTTTTATACCTTTAAGCTCACCCGAAAAACGTCGACGATCATCCATCTTTGTTTTTAACTCTATTTTTGCTTTATGACCTAAAAACCGCTCAAAATCCTTTAATCTTGTTAAAGGCCTATCAATCCCTGGTGAAGAAACCTCTAATGTATAATGTTCTTCTAAAGGGTCTTCCACATCTAAAAGTGCAGATATTACCTTAGATGCTTTTGAGCATTCATCAATGGTAATGGCTGTACCATCTGTTTTATCAAGCATAATTTGCAGAACCTTATTACGGTCCCCCATAACCATTACACGCACGACTTCTAGGTCAATTTCTTCCATTGACGGCTCAATCAGTGCCTGTATTTGTTGCTCTATCATTGACTTCTTTCCTTATAGATACAAAAAAAGGTGAGCCTTTGCTCACCCCCTTACTAACTTATTAGCGGAGAATTCATTATGTCTATCTTATAATCACCACATCATATAAAGTCAAGTTTTTTTCCAAAACACAAGAATATCGGTTATAATCAATAAGAAACATTAAGGAGCATTGTTATGAAATTCTTTGTTTTTATTAAGCTATCCCTAGGCTTGCTTTTAGTCTCGGCATGTACTCCAGGGGTCTATAGCACCAATAGTATAAAGGGTGGAAAAAATGTCTTTTTGGCTGAATGTGGTACTAAAAGTTCAAATCTTTGCCAAAAAAGGGCGAGTCATAAATGCAAAGGCTCATATAAAATGATAAGCCGCTACAATACCCAAAAGCGTGTATCCGATCCTGTTTATCGCAACCATTACCGTACACGTTTTCGTAGCGTTATAGGCCCCAATGGTCAAATCCATCATATTCCTTATACTTACCGTGATCGCTATATTGCTTATTATCGTTATTATAATGTTCCTGTACAATATATGCGTTTTACATGCCGTTAGCCCATATTTAGAAACTTTATAGAAAAAATTAATATTTTAAAAAATTAATATTTTAAAAATATTTCTATGGCAAAATGACTTTTAAGGTTATTTTTTAGTCTATTTCTATTTAAAGTGTAATATTTAAGGTTAGTAATATATGTATAAAAAGAACACATCACCCAAAAAACACAAAACAAGCTTACCCCAAATGCGTCAAATGCCTGCACATTTTCGTACGCCCTTTTTGGGTAGCCTTTTGCCTTCAATATGGCCTGGTTTTTTAAATAGCTCTGCTTATTATAGTAGTCTTAAAGTTAAACGTATGCCCGATCGTATTATTGGCTTCCCTTCTGAGAGCATTAATGGTTGGGCCGAATATGGCCATGCCCTCATTTTTGGTGAGATGGTTTGTGGCGGCTATGTGCATCCTTTTCACTCTATGCGAGACTTACAAAAGATTAACCTTGCTCCTCAACCTTGGCTCGATGCAGTTCATTCTTTTACATGGCTGCGTGATTTACAAGCCGTTGGAACAGCTCAGGCGGGTAAACATGCACGTCAACTTGTTGATGAATGGTTTGGTATTTACCGCAATTACGAGAAAACCGCTTGGCAACCGCATCTTGTTGCAAGACGCATTATCAATATTTTTAGCTCTTGGAGCTTTGTTCAAGACCATGCTGATGCTCCTTTTCGTTTGCGTATCCGATTTGACCTTTGCACCCAAGCTGCTCACTTAGAACGCCGTATACATATAGTTAAATATCCCGAACATAAAATACAATGTCTTTGTGGGATTATCTGGGCTGGGCTTCATTTACAAGATTGGCAAAATCGTATTCCTCCTGCCATATCTGTATTGCTTTATGAACTTGAACGTCAAATTTTACCTGATGGGGGTCATATTTCTCGCTCTCCCCAAGTAAGCCTTAATATTTTAGCCGACCTTGTGGATTTAGCCCATAATCTTTCTTATAATCGCATGCAAGTTCCCTTAGAGCTTGAGGCGGCCATTGTACGCCTTGCTGCTTTTGTCCGCTCTATGCGTCATGAGGATGGTGGGCTAGCTCTTTTTCATGATAGCCTCGAAAATGACAGCCTTTATATTGATACAGTTTTAGCTCGCTCTCGTACAAATAATCAAGATACTGATTTTCTCTTTAACGATACAGGCTTTATCTCCCTTAAGGCCGATAAAACAACCGCTATTATGGATCTTGCAAGGGCTGCAAAAACATCTGAGCATCTTTATGCTTCCCCCCTTGCTTTTGAGCTTTCGAGCCATGGGCAACGTATTATTGTTAATGCTGGTGCTGAATATGATACAAAATTACCAGGCTCTAATGCTCGCCGTGCTGCACTCCACTCTACAAGAGCCCATTCAACACTTTCGGTTGGTCAAACTGATGCATGGATGAAGAATATAAAGTCAGGAAATCCTAACCTTCGTATTGATGGAGATAGGCAAGCGATTACCGCTTCTCATAATGGTTGGGAAAAGCAAGGTTGGTTGCATCGTCGTAGTCTTTGGCTTTCTTTTGATGGCAATGAGCTTATGGGGCAAGATGTTCTAAAACCTGCTAAAGAGGGGACTGCAGGAAAAGAGCCTGTAACCTTACGCTTTCACCTTCACCCTAATATAACAGCAGAACATATGGAGGGTTATCAAGGTGTTGTTCTATATCTTCCTGATGGTGAAAAATGGTATTTTGATATGGCAGAGGGTAAAATATCTTTAGGCCGTGGTACTTGGATGGGACGAGCCAATGATATCCGTGATATTCAGTCCATCATTATTCCCATTCCTATACGGGATAACCAAGTGAGCATTGATTGGCGTTTTTACCGTTTAGGGTAAAATATTTAGGAGAAAAAAAATATGGCAACGCAATATATAAAAATTACGGCTGCTGATGGTACTGAGCTTTATGAAATGACTGCTCTGCAATATCTTTTTGGCTTTAAAGGACGTATTGGCCGTCTCCGCTACTTTACATTATCTCTTACAAGTGGCTTTTTATTCTTCTGTGCAGGCTTTATTGTTATGTACTTTACAATGGCTCCTTTTTTGATTGAGACATTAAAAGAGATTCAGGAAAGTGTACCTGCTATCACCATTGATATTGCTTATGCTTTAAATCCTAATAACATATCTAATTATACACTAACACCATCTATGGAAATCCCTCGAACATTCCTTTCTATAATGCTGCTTTTTTCTTTTATATTTGTATGGATAAATATTGCTCTTACCGTAAAAAGACTTCATGATATAGGCATAACAGGTTGGGCTACACTCATCTTATTTATTCCAGTTGTGGCTTTTTTCCTTTCTCTCTTTTTGCTCTTTTGTCCTGGTACAAAAGGAGAAAATAGTTATGGTAAAGCAGTACATATGTTGGCAAAAAAACCACAAGAGCCTATATAGTTATACCTTAAAGTTCTTAAAAACTTCTAAGGTCTCATCACTAATATGATGCTCAATACCTTCGGCATCATATTGGGCAATGTTAGGCTCAATTCCAAGACGAATAAGAAAATCTAAAACAATATGGTGACGCTCTTTACATTTTTTTGCTAAAGCCCAACCTTTCTCTGTAAGAAAAATAGAGCGATAGGGCTGATTTTCCACATAACCCTCCTCTTTTAATCGCAATAACATCTTAGATGCAGTTGGGTGAGCTACCCCTAAACGGCGAGCTAAATCCACAAGTCTGGCCTCCCCTTGAACCTCCAAAAGATCAGCTAAAAGCTCGATATAATCCTCGGTAGTTTCTTGTTGATGAGCCTTACGTATACGAGCAAACCAACTGGCCTGAACTTCTGCAGATACGAGCTTTTTTTTAGGCATATTTGCCTCCTCTTTTTGATGTTAGAAGAAAAGTAATCAAAAAAATAATCGCCTGAATAAGCACAATTAAAGCGGCTGAATCTAAGTCAAAATGATAACTTAAAAGCAGCCCTAAAACACAAGAGCTTATGGAGATAATCATGGCAATCACCAACATTTTTTCAAAAGATTTTGTGAGCAGAAAACTAATAGCCCCTGGTGTAATTAACATGGCGGTTACCAAAATAATCCCAACAGCCTTAAGTGAGATAACAATCGTTAACGATAAAAATATCAATAATCCCATATAAAGTGTACGTACCGAAAGCCCCATCACTTGGGCATGGTTGGCATCAAAACAATAGAGCATAATATCTCGTCTTTTAATAAAAACAATGACTAAAGCCGTAATAGCAATAAAAGAAATTTGTCGAATATCTTGCCAACTCACCCCCAACATATTACCAAAAAGAATATGACTTAAATGGACATCACTTTGAATTTTTGACATTAAGATAATCCCAAGACCAAACAATCCCGAAAACACAATACCAATGGCAGCATCTTCTTTTATGCGACTGTTTTTACTGATATATTCCGAAGACAATCCGCAAATAAGCCCCGAGATAAAAGCTCCAATAACCATCGGAACTGAAAACGCATAAGCCAAGGCAATACCAGGTAATACCGCATGAGATACTGCATCACCCATCAAGGCCCAACCTTTTAAAATAAGATAGCAAGAAAACACCGCACATAGGCTTCCGATAAGAACTGAAGCAATCAGCCCTCGCCACATAAATTCATAGGAAAATGGCTCAATAAAAAACTGTGTCAGCATATCTACCTTACCTTTCTTTTTAATCGTAATAGCCCATATTTAGGGGCAAATATAAACACAAAGGCAAAGATAAGCGACTGAAGCAAAATGATAATACCTCCAGCTGAGACATCGGCAAAATAGCCAATATAAACACCTAGGCCGCTGGTTATTGCCCCTAAAATAGAGGCTGATAGAACCAATTTAGCAAAATTATTGGTCAATAAATAAGCCGTTGCACCTGGGGTAATTACCATCGAGATTACAATGGCTGCTCCTACAGATTGCAAGGCGGTTACTGTTGTTGCACTCAAAATAATAAAAAATATAATCTTATAGGCAACCACAGAAAGCCCAATGGCTCTTGCCTGCCCTTCGTCAAAAAATACCAGCATAATATCACGCCATTTACATATAAAAAACGATAAGCTAATCAAGGATATAATGGCAATTTGTATAGCATCTGATGGTGAGATGGAACTGACATCACCCAAAATCATCTTTTGCACATTAATCTCTGTGGGTCGTGCAGAAATCATAACCAAGCCTAAGGCTAAAAAGCCTGTAAAAACAACACCGATAACTGCATCTTCCTTTAATTTTGTTCGCCGCTTTACAACCTCCATACTCAATGCAGCAAAAATTCCCGTAAAAAATGCCCCCACCATATAAGGAAAAGCAAAAAAATGAGCAACAACAACACCTGGAACAACCGCATGAGCCAAGGCATCCCCCATAAGCGATAGACCTTTAAGCATAAGAAACGAAGAGATGAGTCCACAAATAGCCCCCACCATAATGCAAATAATAAAAGCTCGGAGCATATAATCGTAAGAAAATGGTTCAAGCAACAGATTAATCATGGCTATCATCCTGATTTTTCTCATTTAAAAATACAGCAGGCCATTCATCATCACTTAAAATCACCACCTCTTTACCATAACCGTCAGGGCTATCTGAGGGAAGTTGCAAATGCCGTAACACACCACCAAAGGCCTTTTCTAAATTTTCTTTGGTGAAAACTTTATCCACATCACCTTGAGCAACTAAGACTTTGTTAATTAATATACTTTTATCGCAATATAAAGGAACACTCCCCAAATCATGGGTAGAAACAAGCAAGAGCCGTCCCTCATCTTTAAGCTCTTTCATCAAGTCGATAATCATATTTTCCGTCTTGACATCAACCCCTGCAAAAGGCTCATCCAGCAAAATAATCTGCCCTCCTTGGGCAATGGAACGTGCTAAAAATACACGCTTTTTTTGTCCACCACTCAGCTCACCTATCTGCTTTTTACGTAAAGCTATTATATCCATCCGCTTTAAAGCATCATCTACCGCTTGTTTATCAGTAGCTTTGGCATGACGCATCATTCCCATATGACCATAACGACCCATCATAACCACATCTTCTACTAAAATCGGAAAGTCCCAATCCACATCTTCATTTTGAGGAACATAAGCAATTTTATTACTTTTAAGTGCTTGTTTTATTTGTAGTCCTTGGATATAAATTTGCCCTTCGGTTGGCTTAACAAAGCCCATCAAGCTTTTAAATACTGTTGACTTTCCTGCACCATTTGGCCCAACAAGAGCACAAATTCCACCACCTGATAATTTAAAACTAACATCTTTTAGAGCTTGATTTTTATCGGGATAAATAACCGATAAATTCTCAACAAAAATGAAATCATTTGTCATGCTTTGTACCTTCCTCATAACCGTTTAATATTGTTTCAATCGTTACTCTAAGTAAGTCTAAATAAGTAGGAACAGGGCCATTTTTTCGGCTTAAGGAATCCACATAAAGCACACCACCATAAATAGCATTTGTTTCCCTTGCAATTTGCTGAGCAGGCTTTGGTGAAATAGTACTCTCACTAAATACCACAGGAATTTTCTCCTTATTAACAAGGTCAATTAGCTTGCTAATTTGCTTGGGTGAGCCTTGTTGGTCGGCATTTATTGGCCAAATATAGGCCTCTTTCATACCAAAATCGTCCGCTAAATAACTAAAAGCACCCTCAGATGTTACTAAATAATCACCTGATTTTTTTATTTTTTGAAATTCATCTTGACTCCATTTGATGATATTTTGGATTTTTTTGGTATAAATTTGGGCATTTTTTGTATAAATTTGGGCATTTTGAGGGTCAAGCTCAACCAATGCTTTACGGATATTTTCCACATAAATCAGCCCATTTTTAGGAGACATCCAAGCATGGGGGTTCGGCTTGCCACTATAAGAGCCCTCATAAATAGAAAGTGGTTGAATGTTTTGGGTTACCACCACATGGGGAACATCTTGAATATCTTGCAAAAATCGCTCAAACCAAAGCTCTAAATTCATGCCATTATACAAGACTAAATCAGCCTTTTGAGCCCGAATGATATCCTTTGGTGTGGGCTGGTAAGTATGAATATCCGCCCCTGGCTTGGTGATAGATTCTACAATTGCCGCATCCCCTGCAATATTTTGAGCCATATCAGCAATAATCGTGAAAGTTGTAGTAATTTTCTTCTTTGGCTCATCGGCTGTAGCCAATAAAGAAAGAAAGGAAAAAACCAATAACCATAATATCTTAGCCATAAATAAACCTCATGCTAAAAAATTAACATCTTACTATAAAATATAGCAATGGCTACATTTATTTTCAAGAGTAAATTAAAAAGCCTACCAACAAAATTGATAGACTTTTATAGTTTTATCTATTTTTTAAATATTAACTGCCAAAATAGCTCAGCAATACACCCGCCGCAATGGCTGAGCCAATAACACCTGCAACATTAGGTCCCATAGCATGCATAAGGAGGAAGTTTTGAGGATTATCCTCTTGCCCAACCTTATTAGCAACACGAGCTGCCATCGGTACGGCTGAAACACCTGCTGCACCAATAAGTGGATTAATTTGCCCTTTAGTAATACGATACATGAGCTTACCCATCAATACGCCTGATGCAGTGCCGATAGCAAAGGCAATCATACCTAAGAATAAAATACCTAAGGTTTTGGCATTTAAGAAATAAGTGGCATCGAGCTTAGAGCCAACGGCAAGGCCTAAAAAGATTGTTACAATATTAATCAGGGCATTTTGTGAAGCATCGGAAAGCCGCCCCACAACCCCTGACTCACGCATTAAGTTCCCTAAACAAAACATCCCCAATAAAGGTACAGCCGAGGGAAGAATAAAGCCAACAAGCATCACAACAATAATCGGAAATAGGATTTTTTCGGCCTTAGATACTTTACGCAATTGTGTCATTTGTACCATACGTTCTTTTTTGGTTGTTAAAGCTCGCATAATTGGTGGCTGAATAAGGGGTACAAGTGCCATATAAGAATAAGCCGCTACGGCAATAGGTCCAACTAAATGATTGGCCAAACGGGATGAAACAAAGATAGATGTTGGCCCATCTGCACCACCAATAATCGCAATTGCTGCAGCTTCTTTAAGGTCAAAACCTAAAAATATAGCTCCTAAAAGTGTTGCGAATATCCCCACCTGTGCCGCCGCCCCCATAAATAATGTTTTGGGATTAGCAAGCATTGGGGCAAAATCGGTCATTGCTCCCACACCCATAAAGATGAGTAGAGGAAAAATTGTTCCATATTTTTCACCAAGGCCAAACTCTGCTAATTCATGTAAAAGTCCACCCGCTTCGGCCATACCAGCCCCTGGCATATTGGCAAGCATTCCTGCAAAACCAATGGGTAATAAGAGTAAAGGCTCAAACTGTTTTTTAATCGCAAGATACAAAATAACCATACATACCAACAACATAACAATTTGCTGCCATGATGCTTGAGCAAGCCCTGTATCATGGATAAGATTAACTATGGCTTCCATAATAAAGCCTCCTTTAGCTCAAATGTACAAGGCTTTGTGCAACCTCAACCGCATCACCCTCAGCAACATCAACCGAAGCAACTGTTGCGGCTCGTGGAGCTTTTACCTCTGTCTCCATCTTCATGGCTTCAAGGGTAAGAAGAACATCGCCCTCTTGCACTTGTTGACCTACAGAAACCAACACACGAACAATATTACCCGCCATAGGAGCAGGATATGCCTCGCCACCACCTACAGCAGGAGCCGCTATTGGCTGAGAAGCTGCTGGAGCTGTAGGGGCAACATTTGTTTGACCATCGGGGGCTACATGAACATTAAACTGCTGACCTGCAACAGTAACCACATAATTTTCGGCCATAGACATTGCCGCAGATGCTGCTGGAGCAATTGCTGTTGATGGCTTAGCCTCTTCTTCTAACCATGGAGCAGGCTCAAATTGTGAAGCATCACCACGATATTTTAAGAATTTAGGCCCAACTTGGTCAGGGAATAAAGCGTAGATAAGTACATCATCTTGTAAATTTTCGCCTGTTGATAAGCTTACACCTTCCTTAGAAGCCCAATCTTGAACTTCACCTATAAGTTTATCCCATTCAGGCTCAATCTTATCTGCAGGGCGGCAAGTAATGACTTCCTCACCTGTTTCTGCAACGACACGTGCCTGAAGCTCTTTATCAACTTCGCCTGGTGTAGCCCCATATTTACCTAAAAGTACACCTTGGGTTTCCTTAGAGATAGTTTTATAACGTTCACCCGTAAGCACATTAATAACCGCTTGTGTTCCAACAATTTGTGATGTTGGTGTCACCAGTGGAATATAGCCTAAATCCTCACGAACACGAGGTATTTCCTCTAAAACTGCATCAAGCTTATCACTCGCATTTTGCTGCTTGAGCTGACCTTCCATATTGGTAAGCATACCGCCTGGAACTTGAGCCAATAAGATGCGGCTATCCACACCTTGCAAAGCTCCTTCAAACTTTTTATATTTAGGGCGAACCGTACGGAAGTAAGCCGCAATCTCTTCTAAGGCTTCCAAATTCAGCCCAGTATCACGCTCCAAACCTTCTAATGTGGCAACCATGGTTTCTGTTGCCGTATGAGCATATGTCATCGAAAGTGGCGATATGGAAGTATCAACCACATCCACACCCGCTTCAGCTGCTTTTAATAAAGCCCCATTACTTAAACCTGTTGTGGCATGACAATGGAGCGAAACTAAAAGATTGGTCTCTGCTTTCAGGCGGCTGATAATATCGTAAGCATCATAAGGCTTTAACAAGCCTGCCATATCTTTAAGGGCAACCGAATGTACCCCCATATCTTCATATTTTTTGGCTAAATCTACCCATAAATCAATGGTATGAAATGGCGAGGTTGTATAACATAAGGTTGCCTGTGCATGGGCTTCATTACTAATAACAGCTTTTAAGGCACGCTCAACATTACGAGGGTCGTTCATTGCATCAAATGTTCTAAAAACATCCATACCATTTTTAACCGCACGCTCTACAAATTTATCAACCACATCATCACCATAATGGCGATAACCCAGAATATTTTGCCCTCGAAGCAACATTTGTTGTGGCGTATTCGGCATAGCCGCTTTTAGCTGACGCAGACGTTCCCAAGGGTCTTCTCCTAAAAAACGTATACAAGCGTCAAAGGTTGCTCCACCCCAACTTTCGATGGACCAATAGCCGATTTTATCCATTTTTTCGGCAATTGGGAGCATATCTTCAATACGCATTCTGGTAGCAAATAAAGACTGATGAGCATCTCTAATTGCAAGTTCCGTAATTTTTAGCGGTTTTGCTGGCATTATTTAATCCCCTTATTTAGTTTATGATTTTATTATATTTACGGCGGTGAGCATGAACGGCGGCAACTGCTGCTGCCATTGCTGAATTTTCTTGATTGGTTAATGCCACTGCTGGCTGAACAGGCTCAGGGAAGTATCTCGCTACAACTTTAGATAAAGCTGTAACGGCAATAACAAGTAATGTTAAAAATATAAAAACAACACTGATACCCATGAACATAAGCAATAAAGCATTGGGTAAATTTTCCATGATTTTATCCTTAAATTTTTATATCGGGATAATTTTTTGTATAGTCATCATATGAAATGATTTATTTATTAAACGACAATTTCTTTTCTTTGTCTATGATTTTATTTTCTCCCCACACCCTATGAAATACAGTTATTAAAGTGATAAAAAACAAATTTTTATATTTTTTTAATATGATATTCCTTAAAAAAAACGACTATTCTTTAATGATTATAAATTAAATCACAGGAAAGTTTTTAACATGACAATCATTTTACATTAATTTTCAGCAACTTATTATTTATTTATATTTTAAAAGACAACTACGAATAAAATATTATATATTTTTCAATAGGTTATAATGGTGCTTATTTTTTAATCAATTTATAGAAAATGCCTATTTCTTGCCATATTTGCTCTTATTTTTAAAACTATCCACAGTCTTATCCACAAGACTCGTGGATAATTTTTCCATATACTCGATTCCTCCAAGCAATTAAGCTATTTACAAAAAATTAATAATTTATTTTGACAAGATAAACTCTATTTTTCACTTTTTTATAAAGTGATTCTTTAAAGCTATTTAGAGTAATTTAAGAAAGGCTAATTGATGTTTTTCATCTCCTTGTAAAAGATGTACAGATATACCTAAAAGGCGGACTTCTCTTTTATTTGTTCGTAGCCAAACTTCGTCAAATAGCTTTAAAAACAATTCCTTAGAAACATGGTGTGTCTGGCGACTTATGGTTGTTATGTTGAAATCTTGGGTTTTTAATTTGACAGTTTGGGCTTTTATTCCCACATTCTTCCCATATTTAGCTAGACGCTCTTGTAACTTAGGCCAAAGATTTTCCTCAAATATATCATGAGCCTGTTCTAATGTTTTGATATTTTCGAACAATGTTTGCTCCACACCAACAGATTTACGCTGGCGGTGAATATTGACACTCCGATTATCCACCCCCTGACAACGTTGATAAAGCTGCGTACCAAAGCGATAACCTAAAAGATGCACCAATTCTGCTTGATTTATTTGTTGAATATCAGCTCCATAGCGTAATTTATATTTGAGGAGTTTCTCAAAAGTTTTTGGTCCAACTCCAGGAATACGCTTCAATTCCAAAGCCGCAATATAATCTTTCACCTTATCGGGATGCACCACAAATTGGCCATCGGGCTTTTTTTCATCGGAAGCGATTTTTGCTACCATTTTCTGGTTAGATATTCCTGCAGAACCTGTAATGCCTAACTTTCGGATATCGCTGCGAATTTGCTCCATGGTCAAAGAGGCACTACCATCAAAGTAATCATTTTGCGAAAGATCCAAATAGAATTCATCAATAGATGCGGGCTGAATAATATCCGTATATTGTTGCAAAATATGAAAAACCTCTTGAGAGATTTCCTTATAAAAATTCATATCTCCTGAGACAATCTTAAGCTTAGGGCATAATTTTAAGGCTCGCACCATTGGCATGGCCGAATGTACACCAAATTCTCTTGCTAAATAGTTACAAGTTGCAACCACACTTCTTGCAGAAGTTCCACCTACAGCAAAAGGAATATCCTTTAAGTTAGGATTTTTTAAAACCTCACAAGAGGCAAAAAATGCATCTAAATCGAGCAAGGCTATTTTACGAATGGTATTTTCCATAATCTCACTTAAAAAACAAACTAAGTTCTCGCTTTGTTCTATGTAAGATAAGGGAAATTTTATATATATTCAAGTCTTTTATTATAATAGAATCCTTGCTTTAGCTATGGAAAAACGGCATATTATAAACATAAATAAAAAGGAATAAGAATGTCAGGACACCTTGTTTTAATCGATGGCTCGGGTTATATTTTTCGAGCCTTCCATGCTTTACCTCCCATGAGCCGCCCTAGTGATGGAACTCCTGTGAATGCGGTCTTTGGCTATACGAAGCTTATATCAAAAATTGCCGATGACTTTGATGCATCACATATGGCGGTTGTCTTTGATACCAAAGAAAAAACCTTTCGCTCTCAAATATATGCGGAGTATAAAACCAATCGCCCGCCACCTCCTGAAGATTTAGTCCCTCAATTTTCCTTAGTCAGAGAGGCCACAGAGGCCATGGGGCTTCCTCGTTTAGAGCTTGATGGCTATGAGGCCGATGATATTATCGCCACTCTGGCTCAATATGCAAAAGCTCAAGGGCTTAAAGTAACGATTCTTTCTACCGATAAAGACCTTATGCAGCTAGTGGAAAATGACCATATTTTAATGTATGACAGTTTTAAAAGAAAGAGCATTGGTGAGGCTGAAGTCCTAGAAAAATTTGGGGTTTATCCTAATCGGGTTGTTGATGTTCAAGCCCTTGCGGGTGATAGTAGCGATAATGTACCAGGTGTGGCTGGTATTGGCATAAAAACAGCGGCTCAGCTCATTAATGAATATGGTGATTTAGAAAATTTACTCGCTCATAGCCATGAAATTCCACAACCTAAAAGACGTGAAAAACTCACCAATGAGGCTGAGCTTGCTCGTATCTCTTATCAGCTTGTAACGTTAGAGCAAAATGTTCCCATAGAGTTCTCCTTAGATAGTCTTCGCTTTAAGCCTGCTGAGCCTGCAACCTTTGGGGCATTTTTAGCAGAGCAAGGATTTACATCACTGCTTTCGGCTCTTAACCAAAGGGAAGGAACACAAATTGCCATTAAAGATCACGGCTCTTCTTTTCAAGACGAAATAAAGAGTGAAAGGACAACATCTAATATCACTCTACCTTCAGCTGAAGTCATTGAAAATCCTGATTATTCCTATGTGGATAATATGGAGCAACTTCAAAGCTGGATAAGCGATATTAAAGCGGCTCACCATGTGGCTATTGATACCGAAACAACCTCTTTGGATGCTTTAGCTGCAGAGCTTGTAGGAATTTCTCTTTGTGTGCAAGCAGGCAAAGCTTGTTATATTCCTTTAGGCCATGTGGCAAAGCAGAGCCAAGGTGATTTGCTGGACTTTACCCCGAAAAATTCCAATAATATTAAACAGCTTGAAATAGTTGATGTTCTTAAGAGTCTTAAGCCCATATTAGAAAGTGATGCCATTTTAAAAATTGGGCAAAATATTAAATATGATATGCATATTTTAGAGCAAGCCTACCAAAAATATAATATAGAGCTTCTCAATATAAATCCTATTGCCGATACAATGGTGATGAGTTTTGACCTTCATGCAGGTATCCATAATCATGGTATGGATGAACTTTCAACACGTTACTTGGGTATTACACCTATTGCCTATAGTGAGATTACAGGAAGCGGAAAAAATAAGCTCAGCTTTGCCGAAGTTGATATTCCTACAGCAACAAAATATGCGGCTGAAGATGCTGATATTACTTTGCGTCTTTATAATTATTTTGCTCCTCGCCTTATTGAGGCTCAGGTTAAATATGTTTATGAGGCTCTCGACTTACCCCTTATTACGGTATTAAAAGATATGGAAAAAGAGGGCATTAAGGTAGATGCCCTTCGCTTAAAAGAGCTTTCGGCCGATTTTTTAGAACGGCTTAACGAGCTAGAAGCTGAGATTTACCAGCTTGCAGGCGAAGAGTTTAATATTGCAAGTCCTGCTCAGCTAGGAGAGATTCTCTTTGATAAAATGGGTTTTACAGGAGAAAAACGCTCCCAAAAAACTAAAAAATATTCAACCTCAGCCGCTATTTTAGAAAAACTTGCCGAAGAAGGGCATGAATTTCCCAATAAGATTTTAGAATATCGTCAACTTGCCAAGCTGCGTTCCACCTATTCGGAGGCTCTACTTAAGCAGATTAATCCCAAAACCCAGCGAGTTCACACCAATTATCTAATTACAGGGGCTTCCACAGGTCGCCTTGCCTCTAATGAGCCCAATTTACAAAATATTCCCATCCGTACGGCCGAGGGTCGAAAAATCAGAGCCGCCTTTGTTTGTGATAATAATAATGTACTAATCTCAGCAGATTATTCACAAGTTGAGCTTCGTCTTTTGGCTCATGTGGCCAAAGTTCCTGCTTTGCAACAAGCTTTTTTAGATGGCCAAGATATTCATGCTGCTGCTGCTCATCAAGTTTTTGGCGTAGCTCTTCATAATATGGACCCCATGATTCGTCGCCGTGCTAAGGCTATTAACTTTGGCATTGTTTATGGTATTTCGGCATTTGGCTTAGCTCGTCAGCTTGATATTTCCAATAGTGAGGCTAAAGAATATATTGATGCATGGTTTGCTCGCTTTCCTGAGGTTCGGCAATATATGGAGGCCGCTAAAGAAGAAGCTCATCAATATGGTTTTGTCAAAACATTTATGGGGCGGAAAGTTCATATTCCTAATATAAAAATGAAAGGCCCTCAACGAGGATTTTCCGAACGGCTCGCTATTAATGCCCCTATTCAAGGTGGAGCTGCAGATATTGTCAAAAAAGCAATGATGCATCTTCATAAAAAATTTCAAAAAAGCGATTGTAAAATGCTTCTTCAGGTACATGATGAGCTCATATTCGAAGCCCCTAAACAAAAGGCTGCTGAGTATCAAAAAATCATCATTTCTGAGATGGAAAATGCTGCAACCATATCCGTTCCCTTAACTGTAGAGGCAGATATCGGTACGAATTGGGAAGAGGCTCACTAATGCATCACAATATTTGGCATATTAATAACCCCGAAGATCATGGCCCTTTTGATATTATTGGTGATGTTCATGGCTGCTATAATGAGCTTATTTTACTTATGGAAAAGCTCGGCTGGCAAAAAGATAATCAAGGACAATATCATCATCCTAAAGGACGAAAACTATGCTTTGTGGGTGATTTGGTTGACCGTGGCCCTAACAGCCCCTCCGTATTAAAGCTCGCCATGCAAATAGTTGAAAGTAAACAAGGTTACTGGGTTAAGGGTAACCATGATGACCGTTGGGCTCGTTATGTTAAAGGCAATAATATCCAGATATCCCACGGCATTAAAGAAACTATTGAGCAGTTCACAAAACAACCTAAAGAGTTTATGATAGAAACCAAAGATTTTATCGAAGATTTGCCCATATATCTTATCTTAGATGATGGCAAACTCATTATTGCCCATGCAGGACTAAAAGAAGAACTCCACGGCATTAATAGCGAGCGAAGCCGAGCTTTTGCTCTTTTTGGCCAACCCACAGGAAAATATGATGAAAAGGGCTATCCTATCCGCTATCGTTGGCAAGATGATTATCAAGGCAGGCCCACCATTGTTTATGGTCATGTCGCCTTAGATGAAGTTGAGGCAATCAACAACTGCTATGATATTGATACTTCTTGTGTTTTTGGAGAAAAACTCACCGCCTTACGTTGGCCCGAGATGGAATTTATTGATGTTCCTAGCCAAACAAAATGGAAAAAACCAACCATTAAGCACAAAGAACGTGATAGATAAAATCAACCACCGATTAGCTATAACTAAAAAAATTATGAGACGACATCACCAATGATAATCAATGAAGGGGATTGGGCTTTTTGGCTTAAGGTTTCTAGCTCGTCTAACTGTCCGTAAAAAATCTTTTGGTTGGCTCGGGTTGCGTTTTCAATAATAGCGATGGGGGTTTGAGGGCAGCGACCATATTTTATAAGCTCGTCCTTAATAAACTGACTCCGATAAAGCCCCATATAAATCACCAATGTATGGTTCATATCGGCTAGGTTTTTCCAGTTAACAAGCTGGTTGTTTTTTTGCTCATGGCCTGTAACAAAGGTGAGCATTTGAGCTTTGTTTCTTGCCGTTAAGGGGATTTCGGCCGAAGATGAAGCCCCTAAAGCGGCGGTAATACCTGATATAACTTGGTAGGGAAGCTTTGCTGCTTTAAGAGCTGCAACTTCTTCGGCACCACGACCAAAAATATAAGGATCGCCCCCTTTGAGCCGTACCACATGGAAACCTTTTTGAGCCGATACAACTAAAGCCTGATTAATCTCTTGTTGGCTCATTGAATGACAACCTTGTTGCTTGCCAACAAAAACCAATGTTGCATCTCTACGGGCAAGCTCTAAAACTTCCATAGATACCAGATTGTCATAATAGATAATATCGGCAGACTGTATGGCCTGAAGAGCTTTGAGGGTGAGCAAGCCTGCATCACCAGGGCCTGCTCCGACTAAGGTCACTTTGCCTTTGTAATTTTTATCTTCTGCAAGGCTTTGTTGTAAAACCTCAATGGCTCGAATATTTTCACCTTTGGCAACCCACTGCTCAAAGTCGCTATCAAAGAGGCTTTCCCAAAAATAGCGGCGTTCATTTATATTTTTGAATTTGGCTTTTACTTGCTTGCGAAAGCTTCCTGCTATTTCGGCCATAATGCCGATATGCTGAGGTAATATGGCTTCAATTTTTTCACGAATACGGCGGATAAGCGTAGGAGATTTTCCTGAAGATGCAACCGCTACCATAATAGGGCTACGGTCGATAATCGATGGGGTGATAAAGCTGCATAAATCTTGTTTATCAACCACATTAACAAAGCGGAAGCGAGCCTTAGCCTCTTGAGATATATGCTGATTAAGCTCATGGTTATCAGTAGCCGCAATGACTAAATAGACATGATTGATAAAATCACCATGAAACTCTTTTGCCTTATACGCAATTTGTTGTTGATTAACAAGGCTTTGCATTTTATTGTTAAGCTTTTGAGCCACAAGCTCAATTTGGGCTTCAACTGCTAGCAGGAGCTTTACCTTACGATAGGCAATCTCACCACCACCAACAACTAATACAGGCTTGCCTTTTAACTCTGTAAATATGGGAAAATAATCCATATTTCTCCTTTCGCTATCCTATATATTTTAAGAATAAATTTTAGATACCTGAGCCTTCACTTTCCCAATCTTCATGAATACCGCATTCCCGCTTAAGACCAAAAAAGCGTGATTGCTCTTCGGTTATATCGGCACTGATGGGAGCCGATGAATGCCAGTCCCCCACGGAAAGATAATTCTGCTCCCATAAAGGATGATAGGGTAAGTCATATTTTTGGAGATAGTCATACACATGCTTATCGCTCCAATCGGCAATGGGATGAACTTTAAAATGCCCATTTTGTTGGGTGATAAAAGGAATTTCCTTGCGACTTTGAGACTGGCTACGACGAAGCCCCGAAAACCAGCTAGTGAGTTTAAGTTCAGCCATAGCACGTTTTAAAGGCTCAACCTTAACACGATGGTTGTAGGCCTTTAAGCCCTTAAGACCATCTTCCCATTGTTTGCCATAACGAGCCTCTTGCCATGCAATACTCATTGGGGAGCGATAAATTTTGAGATTAAGCTTAAGCCGTTCGGTTAAGTAGTCAATAAACTGATAAGTTTCGGCAAATAGATAACCTGTATCGATAAGTATAATGGGAATATCTGGCTGAGCTTTTGTTGCTAAATGGAGCATCACTGCAGACTGCACACCGAAGCTAGAGGTAAGAGCCTGATTACCATTAATATTTTCTAATGCCCATACAATCCGCTCTGCTGCACGAAGTTTACTGAGTTCCTTATTGGCTTGCTCGAGATTCATTATAATATCCCCCTAATTTATGGAAATCTTGGGAAGGAATTTTATTTTCGTGGATAATTTGGCTACGAATAACAAAATCCCCAAAGGTTTCCTCCTCCTTCGCCCCATTCTTATATTGAGCAAATAGCCCATCAAATAATTCTAGAATTTGCTCCTCGTTATAATTCTCCTTATAAAGAGCATTCATCCGCTCACCTTTGCCATCACCTCCAAGATAGACATTATATCGTCCAAGAGACTTACCCACAAAGGCAATCTCCGCCACATAAGGACGAGCACAACCATTAGGGCAACCCGTCATCCGTATCTCAGGCATATAAGAGATATTATGCTTTTGTAAAAGCGTATGAAGTCTTTCGATAAGCGTATCCATATAGCGTTCGGATTCTGCCATAGCCAAGCCACAAGTTGGAAAAGCCACACAAGCCATACTTTTTTGACGAAGAATAGAAGCATTATTGATAAGTCCATATTTTTTGGCTAAGTCTTCAATTATCTTTTTATCAACCTTATCCACATTGCTAATGATAATATTTTGATTGGCTGTCATGCGAAAATCCCCTTTATGGATTTTTGCAATCTCTCGCAAGCCTGTTTTGAGCTGATGTTGCTCGTTATCGACAATACGACCCTCAGCAATAAAGCAACCCAAATGCCAACGACCATCATAACCTTTGAGCCAACCCAAATTATCATCATTATGACGAAAAGAATAAGGCTTAGCTTTAGTGAATTTTACGTTAGCACGTTTTTCAACTTCAGCCTTAAATTTATTAAGCCCATAATCTTCTATTGTATATTTAAGGCGAGCCCTTTTACGGTCTTCACGATTGCCCCAATCTCGTTGTGTGGTCATGACTGCTTTGGCAACCTCAAAAATATCCGAAGCTTCAATAAAACCTAAATCATCCGCCAGCCGTGGAAAAGTATTCACTTCCGCATGGTTTGAGCCCATACCACCACCTACTGTTACATTATAACCAATAAGCTTATCATCTTTAATAATCGCAATATAACCAAGGTCGTGGGCTCGTACATCCACATCGTTATAAGGAGGAATAACAAAAGCAACCTTAAATTTACGAGGAAGATAAGTTGAGCCATATAAAGGCTCTTCCTCTTGATTATGGCTAACTTTTTCACCATCTAAAAAAAGCTCATAATAGGCTTTTGTTTTAGGAAGCAACTCTTCACTTAAAGCCTTAGCATGCTCATAAATATTTGCATGTAATGGTGTTTCTACAGGATTAGGTGAACATAAAACATTACGATTAACATCACCACAAGCCGCAATAGAATCAATCATCACCCCATCAATAGCTTTAATGACATCTTTTAAGGCAAATTTAGAAACCCCATGATACTGGAAGGTCTGTCTGGTGGTAAGGCGGATAGAATCGTAAAAAGTTAATCGAGCTGCCACATCATCAATAGCTAGCCATTGTTTCGGTGTGATGATACCTCCAGGAACACGTGCTCTGAGCATAAAGCTATATAAAGGCTCTAACTTTTGCTTTTGCCGAGCAATGCGAACATCTCGATCATCTTGCTGATAAAAACCATGGAACTTTGTCAGCTGTGTATTATCACCTTTAAGACTTCCTGTGATGCTATTGGCTAAATCCTCTTTTAAGCTTCCTCTGAGGTAATGGCTTTCGGCCTTAATACGTTCGTTATCATGTAGCTTTTTACTCATTATATTCTTTCCTTAGTAGATATCTCTTTGATAGCGATTTTGACTTTTAAGCTCATTCATCCATGTGCGAGCCGATTTTTCATCTAGCCCACCTTGCTCAATGGCTATACGCAGTAAGGCCTCATGGGCTGCTTTGGCCATATGGCTTTGAGAGCCTGCAACATACACAAAAGCACCATCTTGTAACCACTGCCATATTTTATTAGCCTGTTCTAATAAAAGCTCACCAATTTTAGAGCCATCCTTATGCCAAACAAAGTTGTAATCTGTTAAAAGATTGTTTTTTTGCCAACCACTCCATTCAGATTGATAAAGGAAGTCCTGCTCAAAACTTGGATTATTATACAGTAGCCAATTTTTACCCTGAGCCTGATTATTCTGACGCTCATACATAAAGCCACGATAAGGAGCAATGCCTGTACCATCACCAATCATAATGATATTTTTATCATCTTGAGGGAGGCGGAATTTATCGTTATTTTCCACATAAATTCTGACATTATCATCCTCTTTAAGACGACTTAAATAGCCCGAAGCCCCACCAAAGCGAGCTTGATTATTACATTCATAGCCTATAACTTTAACACTTAAGTGAACTTCATCATCCACATCTTGAGGTGATGAGGCAATGGAGTAAAGCCGTGGTGTGAGCAAACGGAGCATATTGATAAAATCTTGGGCCACAATCGGAGTCTTTTTGATTTTAAGAACATCAATAATTTGTGTTTGAGCCGCATATTCCCTTAAAGATGCTTTATCTTTAAGTAATGGCTCTAACTTTTTTGCCCCTGATATTTTAGCATATTGGGTGATGAATTTTGTTGTTGAAGCCGTAATTTCCAAGCGAGATTGAAGGGCTTCTTTTAGGGGAAGTTTTTGCCCCTTAAGCTCAATAATATCATCCTTATTTGCCCCAATTTGAGCAATGATTTCATCTACAAGCTTAGTATCATTTTCAAACCATATGCCAAGGTCATCCCCTGTTTGATAACTTATACCACTATCTGCAATATCAATTTCAATATGACGAATATCAAGATTAGATTCGTCTCCTGTAATTTTCTGATTTTTTAAGATAGTTGCACTATAAGGATGCTCACGATTATAGTCGGCTATAGGCAATGATGAGGAAGCAGCGGCTGCTATCATCTCGGGGGCTATGGCGGTTTGTTGGCTGCTTAAATATTCTAAAATATGTTTTTGCCAATTTTGAGCTACTTCCTCAAAGTCAAGGTCAGCCTCAAAAACATCCGCTAATGGTTTTGCTCCTAAATTTTGCAAAGCTTGATGAAAATCATGACCCGCTGTACAAAAATGCTCGTAAGAGCTATCACCTAAAGCAAGGGTCGCAAAAGCAATATCCTTTAAAAAAGGCTTCTTTTTACCTGTAATCTCCTCAAAAAAGCCAATAGCATCATCGGGCGGCTCACCCTCCCCATAGGTTGCCACAACGGCTAAAATTACTTGATACTCAGCCAGCTTTTTTAGCTTGATATTATTCATATTATATACCGAAGCTTCTATACCTTGCTGCTTAAGCTGCTTGGTAGTATCTTCTGCAATCCCTTTAGAATTACCGCTTTGTGTTGCATATAATATAGCAACCTTATAAGAAGAAGAGCTTAATGTTGTTTGGGGTATCTCTTGGCTAACACCATATAAATAGCCTGAAAGCCAAGCTTTATCTTGGTCAGAAATTTTTTCTAATAAATTGTAAAGCTGTTGGTTTTCCTCTTGATGCAAAGACTTTAAAATGACTGGATGATGAGCCATTGACTATTTTCTCCTCCCTATCTTTATGGGTTCATCTTTTATGATAGAAAATATAAAGAAAAAATTTTTCTGTTTTTTATAAGAATTTTTAGGGCTTTGACTTTTTGGCTTTAAAGATAAGAAAAACTATTCCCACAAATCATTTATTTATCTATAACATATAAAATAGCTTGCTAATTTTAAAAGTTAGAATAATATGACCCTGATTTACAAAATAATAGTAGAAATTGGAGAAGATTATGCAAAAAATGATTGCAGAATTTATAGGTACTTTTACTTTAGTACTTTTTGGCTGCGGTGCAGCCGTTTTAGCGGGTGATGCCGTTGGACAATTAGGTATAGCTTTTGCTTTTGGTTTAGCGATTGTAGCCATGGCTTATGGTATTGGGCCAATCTCAGGATGTCATGTTAATCCAGCGGTGTCTTTAGGTGTGTTCTTTGCAGGACGTATGAGTATTAATGACTTAATTACATATATTATAGCTCAATTTTTAGGTGCGATTGCAGGTGCAGCTGTTCTTTATGTTATTGCTTCTGGCGGAACAGGATATGAGCTTGCAACCTCAGGTCTTGGTCAAAATGGTTTTGGTGCAGCTTCGGCTGGTGGCTATGGTTTAGTTCCAGCGATTGTCTTTGAATTTGTTGCAACATTTATCTTTTTGGTTACAATTTTAGGTGTAACTGCTAAAGGTCAACCTAGCCACTTAGCAGGCCTTGCTATTGGTTTCACTTTGGTGCTTATCCATATTGTGGGTATTCGTGTAACAGGCGTTTCGGTGAACCCTGCTCGTTCATTTGGTCCTGCTTTATTTGCTGGAGCAACAGCATTATCACAATTATGGGTGTTCTTAGTTGTACCATCTATCGCAGCTATCGTTGCAGGTCTTGCATTTAAGTCAGGGTTACTTTCTGTTGATAGTGAATAAAGCTATGTTTTTCAATACTTTGGAAAGCTAATAAAGGAAAAGGGTAGCCTCGCTGCCCTTTTTTTATTTTAAAGTCTAGAATTTTTCTAAAATTCGGTTAATATGATAGTTTCGAAAAAAAATTAAAAATAAATAGATGTAAGGAATAATTCATGGCACAAACAATGTTTGACAAAATATGGAATGCCCATGTGATAGAAACACAAGAAGATGGGACTTCTATCTTATATATCGACCGTCATATGGTGCATGAGGTAACCTCGCCGCAAGCTTTTGAGGGGCTGCGTGTTGCAAAGCGTGAGGTACGAAGAAAAGAGCAAACATTGGCAACTGTTGACCATAATGTACCCACAACTAATCGCTCAGGCGGGCTAGATGCAATTGATGACCCTGAATCTAAGGCTCAGGTTTCGGCTCTTAATGAAAATACAGCAGAGTTCTCAGTACCCTATTATGGTATGGATGATATTCGTCAAGGTGTGGTTCATGTAGTTGGTCCAGAGCAAGGATTTACCCTACCTGGCATGACAATTGTTTGTGGTGATAGCCATACGGCAACCCATGGAGCATTTGGCTCATTGGCCTTTGGTATTGGAACATCCGAAGTTGAACATGTTCTTGCCACACAAACATTGCTGCAAAAAAAGGCAAAATCCATGTTGGTACAAATTAATGGTGAGCTTCCTAAGGGTTCAACAGCCAAAGATATCGTTTTAGCCGTTATTGGTAAAATAGGTACAGCAGGCGGTACAGGCCATGTGATTGAATTTGCAGGTGATGCCATTAAATCCCTTTCGATGGAAGGACGGATGAGTGTGTGTAACATGGCTATTGAGGGCGGGGCTCGTGCAGGCTTGATTGCTCCCGATGAGACAACATTTGAGTATATTAAAGGCCGTCCTTTAGCTCCACAAGGTGAAATGTTCGACAAAGCCGTTGCCTATTGGAAAACATTGCCAAGCGATAAGGGAGCAGAGTTTGATAAAGTTATTGAACTTAATGCTGCTGAGATTATTCCGCAAGTTACATGGGGAACTTCACCCGAAGATGTGGCTTCTATTGATGGTATTGTACCTGTTATTCCCAATAGCTTTAGCGAAATGGAGCGAGAAAGCTATAATCGTAAATATAAATATATGGGCATTACACCTGGGCAAAAAATTCAAGATATTCAGATTGATCGTGTGTTTATAGGCTCTTGCACCAATGGACGTATCGAAGATTTTAGAGCGGCAGCAGCTATTGCCAAAGGTCATAAAGTTCACAAGGGTGTTCACGCTATGGTGGTACCAGGCTCTGGGCTTGTAAAAAAACAGGCGGAAGAAGAAGGCCTTGATAAAATATTTATCGAGGCAGGCTTTGAATGGCGAGAACCAGGATGTTCTATGTGCTTGGCCATGAATGCCGATAAATTAGCCGAAGGGGAGCGTTGTGCTTCAACATCTAATCGTAATTTTGAGGGTCGTCAAGGCCGTGGTGGACGCACCCATTTAGTTAGCCCTGCTATGGCTGCAGCTGCTGCAATAAAAGGGCATTTAGCAGATGTTAGAGAATTTTTGGATTAAGTAAGGAAGAGGATTAAAAATATGGAAAAATTTACAACATTAACCGCCATTGCAGCACCACTTCCTGTGATTAATATCGATACAGATATGATTATTCCGAAGCAATTTTTAAAAACCATTAAACGTAGTGGCTTAGGTGTGCATCTTTTTGATGAGATGCGTTATGATGGCCAAGGTAAAGAATTGCCTGATTTTGTTCTTAATAAAGAGCCTTATCGTCAGGCAAAAATTATTGTTGCAGGGGATAATTTTGGTTGTGGTTCATCACGCGAACATGCTCCTTGGGCTTTAAGTGACTTTGGCATTAAGGTTGTTATCTCGACAAGTTTTGCAGATATCTTTTTTAATAATAGCTTTAAAAACGGTATGTTACCTATTATACAGCCTCAAGATACAGTTGATGAGCTAATGAAAATAGCCGAGAATGGTCAAGAAATTACCATTAACTTAGCAGAGCAAAAAATCACCGCAGGCGATAAAGAATATAGCTTTGATGTTGACCCATTTAGAAAGCATTGCCTCTTAGAAGGCCTTGATGATATTGGCTTAACTCTACAAAAAGCAGATATAATTAAAGATTTTGAAGAAAAACGCTACACTTCCGAACCTTGGGTAAACTTAAGCTAAACAACATCATGCCTAAAAGCCGTGAGATGGCTTATAAAAAGTTGTTCTGCGGGGTATATCTCAATATTAATGGGGCTTTGCCCCTATACCCCACAAGCGTTCCGCTTGAGCCTAAAGGGAAAAGCCACTGCTTTTCCTATGCTCACACCCCGCTTTCCTTAAGCTTACCTCTTTCTTCCTCTACTATCCTTGTCTTAGTGCTCTTCTAAATATTTAAGCCTACCTTTAAAGCAAGATAATTTATTGCGAAGCCATATACAGCGAACGCCATTTGCCGATATAAGTATACCCCTTTTCCTTAGCTTACTGCTCACACCATAAGCAGGTTGCTCAAATCCATACTCACAAACGGCTTTTTCTATACTCGCTTCAATACGGTTTTTATAATTCGCTTTACGCCTGCTCACATCATTCAAGACCACCGTCTTCAACCGCTGATTTGTATCGGTAAAGTGTATCTCTTGATAAGCCATTAACTTGCAAGCTCGTGATACATTGTCTAGCTCTTCGGCTAAATTTAATAATCCTACTTTATGTTTGATAATTCTTTCGTTATTACCTAATATGAGAAAAGTTTCTCTTCGTTTAAATTGTTTCAATGTCTTAATTTAAACTGGAAGCTTTTCTTATTAAATAAACTTCTTCTTTTTTTCCCAACTGTCAGATCAGATCGTAACTCCTACACCTAATTTCTTGATGGAAATATCAAATAAGGTTATGATGGTTGCGATTATTTTTTAATAAATCTTAAGGGAGAAGCCATACAGATGAGCCTTAGATCTCATCGACAGCTTACTTAAATTAAGTATGGTGGTTATATATATTTTTACACAAAAATTACTTAACTTTATGTATTAAT
>JBKEBO010000003.1:0-47652 GCA_047973205.1 Alphaproteobacteria bacterium
CTTGTCACTTCAATATAGAATCTTAATAGCAAGCTTACTCTTAAGGTAACTATAGTGTTGTTTAATTTCATTAGGGCTTGTTTTTTGATCTTTAAGAAGTTATACTGACACACCTTGAATATGATATGTTTTCTATCATATTATATTTTAATCGACTATTTTTTAGGAGTAAAAGAATGAAAATAAAACCTTTATTGAGCGTTATTGCTATCTCATCTATGTTGGCTTTTTCGGCATCAGCAAAAACTTGGAATATGGCAGCACCTTATCCTGATGCGACTTTCCATACGCAAAATATTTATGAATTTGCAAAAGAAGTCAAAGAGTTAAGTGGTGGTGAGCTTGATATTAAGGTTCATTCTGCAGGCTCGCTTTTTAAGCATCCAGAGATAAAATCTGCTGTTCGGAGTGGGCAAGTTGAAGCAGGTGAATTCTTTCTATCCCGTCTTAATAACGAAAATCAAATTTATGGCCTTGATTCACTTCCATTTTTTGCAGTGAGCTATGATGAAGCTATGAATTTATGGAAAGCTCAAAAGCCGATTGTAGAAAAGCTCCTAGATAAAGAAAATATCAAGGTTTTATATGCAGTTGCATGGCCTCCACAAGGTCTATATACCAAAAAAGAAATCAAAAGTATCAATGACTTAAAAGGTATTAAGTTCCGTTCTTATAATTCCACATTAGAAGAATTTGCAAAGTCAGTAGGAGCAACGCCTGTTTTAATCGAAGTTCCTGATATTCCACAAGCTTTTTCGACTAATCGGGTAGAAGCAATGATTACATCACCTTCAACAGGTGTGAACTCTAAAGCTTGGGACTTTTTGACACATTATACAGATATTCAAGCTTGGATTCCTAAAAATATTGTTGTGGTGAGTAAAAAAGCCTTTAACCGTTTAGATGAAAAAACACAACAGGCTATCTTAAAAGCCGCCGCTACAGCAGAAGAGCGTGGCTGGGCAATGAGCAAAAAAGAAAATACTGAGCAAGTTGAAAAATTAAAGGCTAACGGTATTATTGTGAATGCACCTTCGGATGAGCTTAAGGCACAGCTTCAAGAGGTTGGTCAAAAAATGCTCGAAAATTGGAAAGCCAATATGGATAAAGATGGTGAGGAATTACTCGCCACATATTCAGAGGCCAATAAATAAGTAATGCTTTTAAAGGAGGATAAGTAATTGTCCTCCTTTATCTTTTTGCTTTTTAAAAAGGGGAATTTATGAGGAAGTCGTTAGATAGAATATACAATCTGAGTGGCTATATTGCCGCTTTTTGTATTTTTGCCATATGTCTTATTGTTTTTATTCAGGTTGTATTTAATATTATTGATAAAATATCGGCAAAATTTACAGGTGAAGTTATTGGCTTAATGATACCGTCTTATACTGAAATTGCAGGCTTTTTACTCACAGGAGCAAGCTTTTTTGCTCTAGCTTACACCTTCAAAAAAGGTGGGCATATTCGTGTGTCGCTTATTTTGCAAGTTTTACCAAAATCTGTTCAAAGAATATGCAATATTTTTGCTTTGATTTTATGTTTTAGTTTGGCTACTTATGCGGTTTATTTTTGTGTGATGCTCACCTATGAATCCTTTGTTTACAATGACCTTTCAGGAGGGCTTATTGCTATTCCTGTTTGGATACCTCAAACGTTTATGAGTATTGGTTTGGCTGTTTTTGCCATAGCTCTTTTGGATGATTTACTTTGTTATTTGTGGACAAAAGAAACACCATTTAGCTTAACCCATCATGGGGAGGAAGCTTAAATGTCTGAAATATTAATGACTTTTCTCCTTATCATTGTGTTGCTGAGCCTTTTAGGTTTTGGTGTATGGATTGCATTTGCCCTTATGGCTATAGGTATTTTGGCTCTACAGATATTTACCGATAATGATATTGGGCTAAATTTAGCAACAAGTCTTTGGAGCGAAAGCCATTCATGGTCTTTGGTGGCATTGCCTTTATTCATCTGGATGGGAGAGATTTTATATCGCTCTCGTATTGCAAGTGATATGTTTAAGGCTTTAGCTCCTTGGGTACGATTTTTACCAGGAAGACTTTTACATATCAACATTTTAGGCTGTGGAATTTTTGCAGCTGTCTCAGGTTCTTCTGCAGCAACGGCAGCAACTATTGGACGAATATCAATCCCTGAGCTAGAAAAAAGAAGCTATCCTAAACATATGATTTTAGGAACACTTGCGGGCTCAGCTACATTAGGATTACTCATTCCGCCTTCGATTATTCTTATTGTTTACGGTGTTGCAACTGAGCAATCCATTGCTCGTTTATTTATGGCAGGTGTTTTACCAGGAATTTTGTTGGCTACGTTATTCATTACATATGTTGTTGTTTATGCTTTACTTAATCCGAATAAAATCCCTAAAGAATCTCAAAAAGCAAAGAAGAGTGACCTCCTAAAGATTGTTCGTCTTATCCCTATGATTACCTTAATTTTAGCGATTATTGGCTCAATTTATGCAGGGCTAGCATCTCCTATTGATGCGGCGGCTTTTGGGGTAGTACTTTCGCTGGTAATAGCTTGGGCTTATGGGGCTTTAAACAAGCAAATGTTTATGGAATCTCTTATGGGAGCAACCGTAACCTCATCTATGATTGCTCTTATTTTAGCAGGGGCGGCCTTTTTAACATTGGCCATGGGCTTTACGGGTATTCCTAAAACATTAGCGGCTTGGATAGGCTCACTTGGGCTTTCTCCTTATATGTTATTGTTTGCATTAACGATTTTCTTTATTGTTTTGGGCTGCTTTTTAGATGGCATATCCATTGTTGTTTTAACAACATCGATTATTATGCCTATGATTGAGCAAGCAGGCATTAGCCCTCTTTGGTTTGGTATATTTGTGGTGATTGTTGTTGAAATGTCGCAAATTACACCGCCTGTTGGGTTCAATTTATTTGTGATACAATCTTTAACCAAAGAGAATATCTTAAAGATTGCTGCGGCTGCATTACCATTCTTCTTAATCATGTGTGTGGCTTTGGTTTTGATAACGCTCTTTCCTGAGATTGTGACTTACTTACCTGAAAATATTAAAGGAAATTAGTGGGGAAATATAATGAAAATTAATTGTGATATGGGTGAAAGTTTTGGTATTTGGAAGATGGGTCAAGATGCTGAAATAATGCCTTTTTTAGATATGTCGAATATTGCATGCGGTATGCATGCCTCAGACCCTTTAGTCATGAGCCAAACCATTAGCTTAGCAAAAAAATATGGGGTGCAAATAGGGGCTCATCCAGGCTATGCCGATCTTCAAGGTTTTGGTCGCCGTGCCATAAGCCTAAATGATGAAGAGCTTAAGGCTTTGTTTGTTTATCAAATTGGAGCTTTACGGGCTATTTGTCAGATGCAAGATGCTGATATTACTTATGTAAAACCTCATGGAGCTTTATATAATAAGATGATGCAAGATAAGGCTGTTTATCAAAATTTAGTTATGGCTTTAGCCGCCTATGATAAGAGCTTGCCTTTAATGATTATGGCTACACCAGAGCATGAGCAATATGCAAAAATAGCTGAAGAATATGGTGTTTCGTTGATTTTTGAAGCCTTTGTGGACCGTGCTTATACTCCTGAGGGGCAATTAGAATCACGGAGCAAAGAGGGGGCTTGTCATAAGAGTTTAGAGCGGATTCAAGCACAAGCTTTAAGCCTTATCCATGAACAATCTGTAGAAACATTAGATGGTCAAAAATTAGAAGTTAAGGCGGATACAATTTGTATTCATGGAGATGGCTTGCTTGCTCTTGATATTGCTAAGTTTTTACATGGTGAGCTAAAAAATATATGAGAATTTTGCCTATAAATGAGAATAGTGTGATGCTCTACTTTGCCGATGAGGCAAATGTTGATATTACCAACCATATTGCTTTATTTGAAGCAGAGGTCAAAAAGCATTTTGGTCATATTATTCAAGACACTATTGCCTCGTATACCTCATTATTTATTATATTTGATATTTTACAGATAGGGCTAGAGGATTTTGGCCAAAAGTTGCAAGAATTATCTCAGAACTTTATTCCTAGCGATATATCTTCGCTATCTTCTCAACTAATTGAAATTCCTGTTTATTATGGAGAGGAAGCTGCTCTTGATGCTAAGGAAGTTAGCCAATATACAGGCTTGGATTTTGCTGAAGTTATTCGTATTCATCAAGAAAAAATTTACCATGTTTATGCTATAGGTTTTAGTATTGGTTTTGCCTTTTTAGGGCAAACAGATAAGCAAATAACCATTCCTCGCAAGTCAACACCAAGGCTTAAAATACCACCAAAGTCAGTAGGTTTAGCCGATAATCAAACCGCTATTTATCCTAAGGAAACCCCAGGAGGTTGGCAAATTATTGGACGAACACCCATCACACTGGTTGATTTTAGCCTTAAGGAGCTTTCTATTTTTAAGGTGGGGGCTCAAGTAAAATTTTTTAGCATATCTAAGGAAGAGTATTTAAAGATGGGAGGAGAGTTATGAGCTTAACCATCTTGCAATCTGACTTTTTGGCTAGCATTCAAGACTTAGGGCGGTTTGGCTATCAAGGGATTGGTGTATCCGTAGGCGGGCCTATGGATGAACATGCTTTTTTGTGGAATAATCATCTTTTACATAATCCACCCAATGCGGCTCAAATTGAGATTATGGTTGGGCTATTTAAATGCCAGTTTCTAAAGCCAACAATGATTGCTCTTTGTGGAGCGAATATGAATGCCAAACTCAATGGAAACCCAATAGGGAGCTGGCAAAGTCATTATGTAAATGCGGGTGATACTTTAGAATTAGGAGCAGCTCAGCAAGGGCTTTATAGCTATTTAGCCATTAAAGATGGCTTTGATACCCCTTTAAGTTTAGGTAGCCGCACGACAGTTATTCGTGATGAACTTGGAGGTATTGATGCTAAAGGGCAAAAGCTTATAAAAGGCGATAATATTCGCTATCACCAGAGTTCAAAACTGGATGAGCTTAAGCTCGCTCAACGTTTTATTCCGAGCTATGATAAAGAGATAAAATTAGGAGTAATACCTACAGCACAATTTAATGATTTTTCTGATGATATGCAGCAAAAGTTCTTTACGAGCATATATACGCTTACTCAAGAGATTAATCGTATGGGGCTTCGTCTTTCGGGAGAGGCTATATCTTGTGAGAAAAGAGAGCTTTATTCAGAAGCTGTTGGATTAGGTGCGGTACAAATTCCTGCAGATGGTCAACCGATTATCCTTATGCGAGACCGTCAGACCATTGGAGGCTATCCTAAAATGGGTTATATCTGTAAAAGAGATATCAGCCATATTGCTCAGGCAGCCCCTGGTACAAAAGTGCAATTTTATAAAAAAGAACTCACCCAAGCCGAACGAGAGTTTAAGGAGTATCAAAAGTTTTTTATGGTTTGTTGACCCCTGCTTGGAGGGGAGTCATATGAGTCATATAGGCTGCATCTTCCCCTCCTGTAGAGAAGGGGAAGTAAGAGTTTAAAAGCTGACTTTACGATTTTGCCGTATCGACTTCGCCTTCTGTTCGGGCATCAGGGTGGAAGGTCGCGGCATTTCGGGTAGCCATTTCCTCATAGACAGCCCAACGATTAGCTGAAACATCAGATGCAATCTCTAATAAGCGTTCGGCTTCTTCGGGCATTTTGCTTGCAAGTGAACGGAAGCGATTTTCGCCCTCACGATATTCCCGAAGAGAAATAGAGGGGCGTAAACTATCCAGACTAAACGGATTATCGCCTTTTTCACGCAAAATAGGGTTATAGCGAATAAGCGGCCAATGACCACATTTTACAGCCTTTTGCTGCTGCTCAGCCCCTTTGGCCATATCAATACCATGGGCAATACAATGACTATAGGCAATAATCAGTGATACACCAGGATAAGCCTCGGCCTCACGCATGGCACGTAATGTTTGTTGAGGATCAGCTCCGTAAGCAATACGAGCCACATAAACATTACCATAAGAAATCGCTTGCAAGGCTAAGTCTTTTTTGCCTGTAACTTTACCATTTGCCGCAAACTTAGCAACAGCCCCCATAGGGGTTGACTTAGAATTTTGCCCGCCTGTATTAGAGTAAACCTCTGTATCCATTACTAAAATATTCACATTTTTGCCCGAAGCCAGAACATGATCAATGCCAGATGAGCCTATATCATAAGCCCAACCATCACCACCAACAATCCAAACGGAACGGCGTATCATATAATCGAGTACAGATTTAAGATTTTGGCTAGCCTCATCGCTTTTGCCTTCAAGTTGAGCTTGGAGTTTTTCTAAACGTTCTCGTTGCCGAGAAATTTGCCCTTGGGTAAATTGGTCAGCATTAACAACTTCTTGTACCAGTTGAGGGTCTAGATTTTCTTTCATGCTATTGAGTAAATTTTCGGCATAGCGGCGTTGTTTGCTTGCAGCCAAGCGGAAACCAAGGCCAAATTCGGCATTATCCTCAAATAGAGAGTTGGACCAAGCAGGGCCACGACCCTCAGCATTTTTTGCCCATGGTGTTGTGGGTAAGTTACCACCGTAAATAGATGAGCAGCCTGTAGCATTGGCCACAAGCAGACGATCACCAAATAATTGGCTTAATAGTTTTAGGTAAGGGGTTTCACCACAGCCTGAGCAAGCTCCAGAAAATTCAAATAAAGGCTCTAAATATTGTACGCCACGTACATTAGAAAAGTCGATATTATTACGGGGTTGATTGGGAATGGATTGGAAGAAAGAGCAATTTTCTTTTTCTCTTGCAAGGTGAGGATTTTTGTCTTCCATGTTAATGGCACGGACTTCTTTGCCGTTTTCTTCATGGCGTACAGGGCAAGCCACAACGCAAGCCTCACAACCTGTACAATCTTCAGGAAAGACTTGTAAAGTATAGCGTGTTTCAGGAAAACCCCGTGATGAAATCCGTTGAGATTGGAACTGTAAGGGAGCACCATCAAGCTTATCTTTATTATAGAATTTTGCTCTAATAGCCGCATGAGGACAAACAAAGGAACAATTGCCACATTGGATACATAAATCATCTCGCCAAATGGGGATATTTTGAGCAATGTTGCGTTTTTCCCATTTGGTTGTTCCTGTAGGATAAGTCCCATCGGCAGGTAGACGAGATACAGGAATATCATCGCCATGGCCAGCCATCATTTGAGCCGTAACATCCTTAATAAAATGAGGGGCATGCTCAGGAACAATGGGTCTGGTGTAAGTTTGCCCTGAGGTATGGTTTGGCACTTTAACCTCATGAAGATGAGCCAGTGAGCCATCAACGGCTGCAAAGTTCTTTTTTACTATATCCTTACCTTTTTTTGTATAGGTTTTTTCGATAGTTTTTTTAATCAAGGCAATGGCATCATCTTTAGGCATAATACCAGCAAGGGCAAAAAAGCATGTTTGCATAATGGTGTTAATACGCCGCCCCATGCCAACTTCTTTTGCAACTTTATAGGCATCAATGACATAGAATTTCAGCTTTTTATCTAAAATTTGAGCTTGTACAGATGCGGGTAAATTCTCCCAAACTTCATCGGCACTATAGTGAGTATTAAGCAAGAATGTTGCTTTATCTTCTGCATGGGAAAGCATATCGACAAAGCTCACAAATTGCGGTTGGTGACAAGCAACAAAGCTTGATTTTTGTACCAGATAAGGAGCTTCGATAGGTTGTTTACCAAAACGAAGATGGGAGACAGTTTGTGAGCCTGATTTTTTAGAATCATAAACAAAGTAACCTTGGGCATAATAATCATCAAGACTACCAATAATTTTGATAGAATTTTTATTCGCTCCAACAGTACCATCTGAGCCAAGGCCATAAAATAAGGCTCTGACGCTATCGGTCAGCTCGAGATTATATTCTTTATCATAATCAAGGCTTTGATGGGTAATATCATCGTTAATGCCTACGGTAAAGCTCTTTTGTGGTACATTCTTTTTAAGCTCATCAAAAACAGCCTTAGCCATTGCAGGTGTGAATTCTTTAGAAGATAAACCGTAACGTCCACCAATAATCATGGGGAAGTTGGTTCTCTTTTTATCCATCATCAGCTCAGAGAATGCCGAGGCCACATCTTGATATAAAGGCTCGCCTGTACTTCCAGGCTCTTTTGTGCGGTCAAGCACAGCAATTTTTTCAACGCTTTGAGGAATGGCCTCATTAAGGTGACGAATAGAAAATGGACGGAATAAGCGAACCACAACAACGCCAATCTTTTCGCCCTTTTTGACTAAATCGTCCACGACATCACGAACAACAGCACTTCCTGACCCCATAATGACAACCACTCTTGTGGCATCACTTGCTCCGTAATAATCCATGAGCTGGTATTTTCTGGATGTAATTTGAGCAAATTTATCCATAGCCTCTTGGACAAGATTGGGGGTTGCTTGATAATAGCGGTTAACAGTCTCACGAGATTGAAAATAAGTATCAGGATTTTGAGCCGTACCACGCATAGCAGGATGCTCAGGGTTTAAGGCACGTTCACGGTGGCGTAAAACTAAATCATTATCAATCATATATTTAATATGCTCATCAGAAAGTTGCTTAATTTTAGCGACTTCATGAGAGGTTCTAAAACCATCAAAAAAGTGTAAAAAGGGAATACGAGCCTTAAGGGTTGTTGCATGGGCAATCATCGCCATATCTTGGGCTTCTTGAACATTAGTAGATGAGAGCTGAGCAAAACCTGTGGTACGAGCCGCCATAACATCTTGATGGTCACCAAAAATAGAAAGCCCTTGGGTAGCAAGTGAGCGAGCCGCAACATGGATAACACAAGGTGTCAGCTCACCAGCAATCTTATACATATTTGGAAGCATAAGCATTAAGCCTTGAGAAGCGGTAAATGTTGAAGCCAAAGCACCCACTTGTAGTGAGCCATGGAGTGTACCTGCAGCACCACCCTCAGATTGTAGACTGATTACTTGGGGGACTTCAGCAAATATATTGGGAATATTTTGAGCCGCCCATTCATCGGCTAACTCAGCCATTGTTGAGGAGGGTGTAATAGGATAAATTGGGCAAATATCACTTGTTTTATAGGCAATATAAGCGGCGGCTTCGTTGCCATCGACCATCACCCATTTTTCTTTAAAATTCTTATACATTGGCATTCTCCTCACTATTCATCATAATGGCATAGCAAGGGCATTGCAGCACACATGCCTTACAGCCTGTACATTTTTCTAAATCGATTGTATAGCCTTTACCATCACCAAGCTTGATAATTGCATCTTCAGGGCAAGCCCCATAACAACCATCACACTCAAAGCAATTACCGCAAGAATAACAGCGGCGAGCCTCATATTTTGCTTCAGCCTCAGATATACCACCTAAAACTTCAGAGAAGTCTTGGCTGCGGATAGATGCGGCTTTTTTACTTTGTTGGGTAGGGTCAGCTTCGGTTGTGTACCAAAGATTAAGTTTTTCAAAGGGAATGACATTAGGAGTAAAGGGCTTTTTGTAAGTTTCACCTTTAAGCCAAGCATCGATATTGTAAGCAGCTTTTTTACCATGGCCTGTTGCAATGGTTACAGTACGATCGGATGGAACCATATCTCCACCCGCAAAAATTCCCTTTGTACCCGTCATCATATTTTCAGCAACTACAACAGCATTATCTTTAATTTCAATGCCTTTGGCACTTTCAAAAATAGAAGTATCGATATTTTGTCCTAAGGCTAAAATAACAGTGGCTCCATCAATTTCTTCATGCTTATTTGTTGGGGTAGGGCGAGCATCTTTAAGCTCCATTTTTTCTAAGGTGATTTTATCCTTATGGATTTCAGTAATGGTTCTTAAAAAATGAAAATGAACACCTTCTTCCATCGCCTCAACAACCTCAAAATCATGGGCAGGCATAGATTCTCTATCACGGCGATAAACTACGGAAACCTCAGAGCCAAGGCGACGTGCAGTTCGTGCGGCATCCATAGCGGTGTTACCACCACCATAAACGATAACATGATTTTGTACCTCAGGCATATTGCCCTCTGCAACATCACGTAAATATCCTACAGCATCAAGAACATGTTCGCCATCATGGGCAGGAATTTCAGCCCGTTGAGCTCTATGAGCCCCAGTGGCCATAAATACAGCATCAAACTTGCCTTTTTCTTTGGCTTTCATTACATCTTTAACCGCCGTATTTAGCTTTAAGGTTACACCCATATCTAAAATACGGTTAATCTCACCATCTAAAACATCACGAGGCAAGCGGTAAGCAGGAATACCAAAACGCATCATACCGCCAGCATGAGAGCCATTATCCTGAATTTCTACCTTATGACCCAGACGGCATAAATGATAGGCTGCTGAAAGCCCCGAGGGACCTGCTCCAATAATAAGAACTTTTTTGCCGGTTTTTTCTTTAGGCTTAGGAAAAGCCCAATTTTCTTGTAAGGCGAGATCTCCTAAAAAACGCTCAATAGAATGGATTTGAATAGGCTCGTCAGCAAACTTACGGTTGCAGCCTGTTTCACAAGGATGATAACAAACCCGTCCGTGAATAGCGGGAGCGGGATTGTTCTCAACTAATGTTTCCCATGCCTCCTTATAGTTGCCATTTTGAGCATGGGCAAGCCATGCTTGAATATCTTCACCCGCAGGGCAAGCGTGATTACAAGGTGGTAGGCTATTTTTGTAAATAGGGAAGTCACGTTGAACAGGACCAGTGCCTGATTTTTGTGACAAATCGGGGGGGAGTGTCATATCTTGGATTTTTGTCATGAGTTTCTTCCATGCTTAATTAATCAATCTTTTTTATATCATTTTAGAATGATTATAGCCTTATAACCCTTACATTGACAAGAAAATTGTGTGGCTTTTTATCGATTTTGTATGTTTTAAAAAAGGCTGAATGATTACGGCATTTCGGCAAGCCCAATGAGCGGGTATTTTATCCATTTTTATCCACAAAAATCCCATTTTTGCCCACTTTTGTCCATTTATATCCATTTATATCCGCTTTTATCCGTTTATATCCATCGTCATTACAAATCATTCACTTTTAAGGCGTGGCAATTTTGTACTCTTTTTTGGATAAATTTGGATATAAATGGACAAAAGTGGGTAAAAATTGGATAAAATGGGTATTTTTTTGTCATGTTACACGCAAGCATCATGGATATATATCGCTTACGATATATAGTTGTAATTACGATTGCGGAGCTTACCTTATAGCTAAGATTTTTTAGGGTTTAGAAGTTTTTTTAAATATTGCCCTGTATGGCTTTCTTTGATTTTTATAATCTGCTCAGGTGTACCTTTGGCAATAATCTCACCGCCGCCAGAACCACCCTCAGGGCCTAAGTCGATAATCCAATCAGCGGTTTTAACAACGTCTAGATTATGTTCAATGACGACAACCGTGTTACCCTGCTCAACGAGTGTATGTAGAACTTCTAAAAGCTTTTTTACATCATGGAAATGCAGGCCTGTTGTAGGCTCATCTAATAGATAAAATGTTTTGCCTGTAGCCCGTTTAGCAAGCTCACGGCTCAGCTTAATCCGTTGAGCCTCACCACCCGAAAGTGTTGTTGCAGGTTGCCCTAGATGAATATAGCTTAAGCCTACCTTATCTAAAGTAGCAAGACGATCGCGAATAGAAGGGGTTGCGGCAAAAAATTCTAAGCCTTCCTCAACCGAAAGGTCTAAAATATCAGAAATGGATTTGCCTTTAAATTCAACCTCTAATGTTTCTCGATTATAGCGTTTACCATGGCAAATATCGCATTCAACATAAATATCAGGAAGAAAATGCATCTCGATTTTTTGCATGCCGCCACCTTGGCAAGCCTCGCAACGTCCCCCTTTAACATTAAAGCTAAAGCGGCCAGGTTTATAGCCCCGTGCCTTTGATTCGGGCAAAGCGGCAAACCAATCACGAATGGGAGAGAATAGTCCTGTATAGGTTGCAGGGTTAGAACGTGGTGTACGTCCAATAGGTGATTGATCGATATCGACGACTTTATCAATATGCTCTAGGCCCTTAATTTCTTTATGAGGAGCAGGGAGGTCTTTGGCTTTGTTCATAGTATGGGCTAAAGCTTTATAAAGGGTTTCGTTAATAAGTGTTGATTTGCCGCTACCAGAAACACCTGTAATACAAACAAGTTTGCCTAAGGGAATATCTACGTTGATATTTTTGAGGTTATTGCCTGTAGCCCCTTTAATTTGAATTTTCTTACCATTACCTTTACGGCGACTTTTGGGAACTTCGATTTTTTCAACCCCCATAAGATATTGCCCTGTAAGGGATTTTTTATTCTTTTTAACAATATCGGGTTTGCCTTGAGCAATGACTTCACCACCATGAATACCCGCACCAGGGCCCATATCAATCAGATAATCAGCCATATTCATAGTATCTTCGTCATGTTCTACAACAATAACAGTATTATCAAGGTCACGCAGGCGTTTTAGAGTTTGAAGCAGGCGGTCATTATCACGCTGGTGAAGCCCAATAGAAGGCTCGTCAAGTACATAAAGTACGCCTGTAAGGCCAGAGCCTATTTGCGAGGCAAGGCGAATGCGTTGGCTCTCGCCGCCCGATAATGTCCCTGAGGCTCGAGAAAGTGAAAGATAGCCTAAGCCAACAGAATTTAAGAAGCCAAGGCGTTCATTAATCTCACGTAAAATCCTAAAGGCGATTTCATTTTGCTTTTTACTCAAACGTTCCTCAATATTTTCGAACCATGCAACAGCACGGCGAATAGAAAGTTCTGAGATTTCGGCAATATTTTTTTCAGCAACCTTAACACATAGGCTTTCAGGCTTTAGTCGTTGCCCCTTACAAGAAGGGCATTCCGCCGTACGTTGATATTGAGCCAAATTATCACGAACCAGCTGGCTTTCGGTTTCTTGAAAACGTTTTTCGAGATATTTACCTATATCAGCTATAATTTCTTTTTGTTGTGTGGGTGTAATTTCTTGCCATGTGTCGTTGTGGGATGCTCCTGCTCGGATACAAAGATTTTGTACTGCACGGCGATAAAACTTGCCCGAACGTCCTTGCCAAGGAGCAATGGCATTTTTGATAGCAACTGTTTTATCGGGAATAACTAGGTCTACATCAAAATAAACTTTTTGCCCAAGCCCATCACAATCAGGACAAGCACCAAAAGGGGAGTTAAACGAGAATATGCGAGGCTCAATCTCATCAAGACTAAAGCCACTTTCAGGATCAGCAAATTTAGAAGAAAATATATGCCGCTCACCCGTATCATTATCCATTGCCCATGCAATGCCATCGGTGAGGTTAAGGGCGGTTTCTAAACTATCAGCAAGGCGGGTTTGAATATCTTTTTTGACGACAATACGGTCAACAACAACTTCAATATCATGCTTGAATTTTTTATCAAGGCTTGGGGCTTCGGCAATATCATAAATCTCACCATTAATACGAATTCGCATATAGCCTTGCTTTTGCAGCTCAGCAATTTCTTTTTTATATTCGCCTTTACGTCCACGAACAATAGGAGCTAAAATAAGTAATCTGGTTTTTTCGGGTATTTCCATAATGCGGTCAACCATTTGGCTGACTTGTTGAGCTTCAATAGGAAGTCCTGTTATGGGGGAGTAAGGAATACCCACTCGTGCATATAATAAGCGTAAGTAATCATGAATTTCGGTAACAGTACCCACAGTAGAGCGAGGATTTTTAGAGGTTGTTTTCTGCTCAATGGAAATAGCAGGGCTTAAGCCTTCAATGGATTCGACATCGGGTTTGCCTTGCATTTCTAAAAATTGACGAGCGTAAGAAGATAGACTCTCCACATAACGTCTTTGCCCTTCGGCATAAATTGTATCAAAGGCAAGGGAAGACTTACCAGAACCCGAAAGCCCCGTAATAACCACTAGGCTATTTTTAGGAATATCGAGGTCTATATTCTTGAGATTATGCTCTTTAGCACCTTTAATACGAATATGAGTTGATTCAGCCATTTTTATCCTGCTTAAAATTTAAAAAAAAATAATATATGTTTTTTGATAAAATCATGTTAGCTTTGATAACATAATTAGATGTGTTTGTCTCTATAAAAAAGAGAATAAAAAGTGAACAAAAGGAAAATTTTTTATGGCTGGTTCAGTAAATAAAGTTATATTGGTTGGTAACTTAGGGCGTGATCCTGAGGTGCGTTTTATGAATGATGGTGGTAAAGTGGTACAGCTTTCGGTGGCAACAGGCGAAAGTTGGAAAGATCGTCAAACAGGAGAACGCCGCGAAAGAACAGAATGGCATCGTGTTGTCATTTTTAATGAGGCATTGGCAAATGTTGCAGAGCAATATTGTCGTAAAGGTACAAGTGTTTACCTCGAAGGTCAGTTGCAAACACGTAAATGGACAGACCAATCAGGGCAGGAACGTTATACAACCGAAGTCGTTTTGCAGCGTTTTCGTGGTGAGCTTACATTGCTTGGCTCTCGTGGTGATAACGCAGCAGGTGGCTATAATGATGGTGGATATGGCGAAAGCCAAGCATCGCAAACATCATCTCCTGCGGCAGAGCCATCATGGGATAGCCCTGCTAAAAATATTCCATCACCTGCAGATGATTTGGATGATGAAATTCCATTTTAGTTTGGTGAAGTTTTAAAAGAAAAGCCCCTTAGATGATGAGGGGCTTTTTTTATATTCTTAAAATAAACGTATAATAAAAAATAATGTGGCCGAAAGAAGTGCTGATGCAGGAACAGTAACAACCCATGCTGCAGCAATTTTAAGCAGCATTTTACGTTGAACAAGTTGTCTTTTGTTGGCTTTGGCAAGTTTTTTAATCTCTTTTTTGGTAAAGAGAGAATTTTCGGATTGCTTTCGCTTGTTATTCATTTTTTTGAGTATTTTTTTACGCCCCTCAATAGAAGCATCACGGAGCTTACGTAGAGATTTTTTTAGCTCTTTTTCATCTTCAGCCGTTATCTCAGTGTTTTTATATTGGAGTTTAATTTTAGCTGTGGTTTCTTCAAAATCTTTAATAAGATACTCCCTTAAAAAACCCACACCAAAAACACCACCAACGGCAATATGGGTAGAAGATACAGGTAGGCCAAGCTGCGAAGCAATTATTACTGTAAGAGCAGCAGCCATGGCTACACAAAAGGCACGTGTTTTATTAAGGTCGGTAATCTCGCTTCCTACAGTTTTTATAAGTTTTGGACCAAATAAAACAAGGCCAACAGAAAGACCAAAAGCTCCAAGCATCATGACCCATAGGGGAATAGCCGCTTTGCTTGTAACACTTGCCCCTTCCAAAATACTCACAATAGCAGCCAAAGGCCCTACAGCATTGGCAACATCGTTAGAGCCATGGGCAAAGCTTAAAAGTGCAGCAGCTGCAATAAGGGGTAATGTAAATAGGGAGCTTACTTTTTTACGGCTTAGACGGCGGCCATATTCGTTATTTTTTTTAGCAAGTTGAGTAATTTGTCTGTTAATAAGTGGAATAATCAGCCAATAGGCAATAAAAGCGATACCCAAAGAGATAAGAGCTGCATGGGCAAAAGAAAACTCAATAATATGCTTAAGCCCTTTAAGAATAAGATAGGTACTAAAAGCCCAGACCATAAAAGCCAATAGGATAGGAACCCAAAATTTAGCGGCTTTTAGAACATCCTCACGATAAACAATAAGACGCTTAATGAGCAAAAGAAGAGATGCAGCAATAATGCCTCCCAACATAGGGGAGATTACCCAGCTTGCGACAATGCGTCCTAAGCTTTCCCAATGGGCAACATGCCATCCACCAGCAGCAATACCTGCACCAAGAACACCGCCAACAATCGAGTGGGTGGTTGATACAGGAGCTCCAATCATTGTTGCTAAGTTAAGCCAAATAGCCCCACCAAATAAAGCAGCCATCATCAGCCTTAAGAATATGTCTGTAGAAGGAATAAGCGTGGGCTCGATGATACCACTTTTAATTGTTGATGTGACTTCGCCACCAGCAATAATTGCTCCCATAGCCTCAAAAATAGCTGCAATAATCAGAGCAGAAAATAAGGTTAAAGCTCCTGAACCTACGGCAGGGCCGACATTATTGGCAACATCATTTGCACCGATATTGATAGCCATGTAAGCCCCAAAAAGAACAGCGACTAACAAAAAAGTTAAACCAGTGGATAAATTGTTATATTTTAAATAAGTAAAAATTAAAGCGGCAAAAATAAATAATAATGCTATGGCAAGCCGAGCTATTTTTGTTTGTAAAAATGCCATAATGAGTTTCTCTTCCTCTCTTTAATGTAACCTTATAATTATAAAGTAATATTCATATTTTCGCAATGCTTACCTATCATGATTGTCATATATTGTAGCTAGATAAAATACTTAGGGAAGACTTATGTTGCTGCTATTAATTTTATATATTATATTCAAAGATTTGATTATGTTTTCGTATTAAAGTAATGTTAGAAACATGGTTGTTTTATATGTTTTTATGTTGTTAAACATTGACATCTTTTGTTTAGAATGCTAGTAAAAAATTAGGTAAGTTTAGCTGAAATATGCTAAACTCATTTTAATTATATAATTGTAACTCAATTTACAGGGAGAACATTAATGAAAGTAAAATTACGTAATATTATTATTGCAGGTATGGCATTATTTACTGTATCTGCTATGGCTTTTGAGCCCAAAAAGCCAGAATGTATTGCTCCAGCTAAACCAGGCGGCGGCTTTGATTTAACTTGTCGTATTGCAACAACAGCTTTAGATGAAGCTAAAATATTAAATAAGCCTATGGCGGTTACTTTTATGCCAGGTGGTATCGGTGCGGTAGCGATTAATCAAATGATTGGTCCTAAAAAGAAGAATGGTGATTCTATTGTTGCTTTTTCGTCAGGCTCTCTTTTAAATATTGCAGCAGGTAAATATGGTCCTCATATTAAAGGTGATAGCGTACGTTGGTTAGCATCAGCAGGTGCAGATTATGGTGCAATTGTCGTTTATAAAGATAGCCCACTTAACAGTCTTGATGATATCATTAACAAAATAAAGGAAGACCCTGCAGCGATTTCCTTTGGAGCAGGCGGCTCGGTTGGCTCACAAGATTGGACCAAAGCGGCACTTTTATTTAAGGCTGCTGGTATTGACCCTAAAAAAATGCGTTATCTTGCCTTTGATGGTGGCGGAGAAGCCATTGCCTCGCTTATGGGTGGCCATATAGATGTTTACCCTGGAGATGCCGCTGAACTTGTTGGTCATATTGATAGTGGTGATTTTAAAGTTTTAGCTATTTATTCTAATGAGCGTCTTCCTGGTAAGCTTGCTGATATTCCAACAGCAAAAGAGCAGGGCTATGATTTAGAATGGACAATTTTGCGAGGCTATTATATGGCTCCAGAAGCTCCTGATGAAGCTTATAACTATTATGTTGATGCTTTTAATAAATTATACCAAAGTGAAGAATTCACAAAAATCCAAGCAGAAAAAGGTTTATTCCCCTTTAATCAAGCAGGCCCAGAATTTGATACTTATATCAAAGAGCGTATTAATTACTTTAGCGAGCTTGTTGAAGAATTCGGCTTAGGTGCAAAGAAATAGCATCATGAAAATAGTCAAAGATAGATTAAATGATCGCATTGCAGCAGTTATTCTTTTTATGTTATTTCTGTTTGCTCTTGTTGATATACAAAATGTCTATGTTCCTTTTTCTCCCGACCCATTAGGGCCTAAGATGTTTCCTTCAATCATTGCTGCTATTGGCATGTTGGCTTCAATCTATTTATTCTTTTCTCCTGCACAAAATAAAGCAGCCTTAGAGAAAAGTCAGATTGTCAAAATGCTTTTGGCTGGTTTCTTACTATTGTTTTATGCGTTTTGTTTTGAGCTTTTAGGATTTATTATTAGCACTGCAATTGTTACATTCATTGTCTCTTATATGTTTGGCCTATCACCATTGCGAGCAATAATTTATGCTATTTTACTATCTGTTCTTTCCTATATTCTTCTTGTGGGAGGATTGGAGCTCAACCTACCAAAACGAATAATAGAAGATACAATTGATGTGTTGTTATCAGCACTTAAAAGAGGGGCTTAAGAATGGGTGTATGGGATAGTTTATTACAAGGATTTGCCGTTGCAGGACAACCTGTTAACATCTTTTTAGTGTTAGTAGGATGTTTTGTTGGTACGTTAATTGGCTCATTACCAGGTATTGGTCCAATTAATGGCGTGGCGATATTAATGCCAATAGCTTATTCCTTTGGGCTTCCTGCAGAATCAGCGTTGATTTTACTTGCAGGTGTGTATTATGGAGCTGAATATGGCGGGCGTATTTCTTCTATCTTACTGAATGTTCCTGGTGATGCAGGGGCGGTAATGACCACCATTGATGGTCATCCTATGGCAATGAATGGAGAGGCGGGGCGTGCTTTGTCTCTCTCAGCTGTAGCGTCATTTTTTGGTGGTTTTGTTGCTCTTATTTTACTAACAATTTTTGCTCCTTTACTAAGTAAATTGGCTATAAAATTTGGCCCTGTTGAATTTACCATTTTAATTATTTTTGCTCTTACATGTTTAACTTCTCTTGTAGGTAAAAAACCTGTAAAAACATTAATTGCCTGTGTGTTAGGCCTGCTTATTAGTATGATTGGTATCGACCCATTATCGGGGGTTATGCGGTATACTCTTGGCATTCCTGACTTATTTGGTGGTATTGATTTTGCTATTGTGGTTATTGGACTTTTTGCAGTATCAGAAGTATTTATTTTAGTAGAACGCTGGAAAGGTGAAGATATTAAACAGAGCAAAATTGGCTCTACTTTTATTTCTTTTGCTGATATTACCAAGGTTCGGTTTACAATGGTGCGAGCAACAGTTATCGGCTTTTTAATTGGTGTATTGCCAGGCACCGGGGCTTCTATTGCCAGTGCAGTAGCCTATGGTACAGAAAAGCAATTGGCAAGTGATAAAGCAAGCTTTGGTAAAGGTAATATCAAAGGCTTAGCTGCTCCCGAAAGTGCAAATAATGCAGCGGCAGTTGGGGCAATGGTTCCGATGTTGACTTTGGGTATTCCTGGTTCAGGAACAACGGCAGTTTTATTAGGGGTGCTTTTACTTTTTAATATTACACCAAGTCCGCAGTTGTTTAGTCAAGAACCACAATTGGTTTGGGGGCTTATTGCCTCAATGTATTTTGGTAATATTGCTTTGCTTATTCTTAACTTACCGCTTGTGGGTGTATTTGCACGCTTACTTTCGGTAAAACAAGGCTATTTAATACCAGCTGTGATTATGCTAACTTTTGTGGGAGCCTTTAGCTTACATGGCTCAAGTTTCGAGTTATTCTTGATGATTGTTTTAGGTACGGTTGCTTATCTTTTAAGACGATCAGGTTTCTCATTAGCTCCGATTGTTTTAGGGGCAGTGCTGGGTCACCAGCTTGAACCTAACCTCAGAAATGCTTTATCTAATAGTCAAGGCGATTGGCTCACCTTACTGAGTAGCCCCACGGCTGTTATTTTATGGATTGCTGTTATCTTTATGATTTTATGGCCATTTATTATGAAAAAGTTTAAAGCAAGAGACGAAGAAATATAAAAATTAAAGGAATAAACAATAATGAATAAGAGCTTCTTTTCAGTGAGTAATCTCTGTAAAATATTGATTGTAACACTGATAGCAGCTCTTTTTTCTAAACTAAATTTTCCTGTACCATGGATTATGGGTTCGCTAATGGGGGCATTTTTTCTAGCTATTATTGGCTATAAAATTGAAGTACCTCCTTTTGTTCGTGGATATATTCTTTCGATTGTTGGTTTACAAATGGGCTCGCTCGTTACCTATGATATGTTAGTAGAGTTAAGAGGAGGAATAGGGCTTTTAGTTGGCCTTTTTATTCTTGTTCCCTTATATATGGTTATTACTCAAGCCTTATATCAAAAAATTATGGGCTTTTCGGCTCAAGATGGCTTTTTATGTTCTGCTCCTGGTTTGCTTTCTTATGTATTGATTGTGGCTCAAGAAAAAAAATCAGACCTTTCTTTGATTGTTTTTACCCATACGCTACGTTTGATATTTTTGGTAGTAATATTGCCTTTAATTATTGTGGGGAGTATTGTGCATAACCCACCAGTTATTGAAAGTTTTAAGATAAATAATTTTGAAAATATTATTCAAACATTACTCATTGTTTTTTTAATTATTATATTCAGCAAGTATCTTGTACGCTTAAAGCTCATTGCCCCGTGGCTACTGGTTGCAATATTTGTTTCAACTATTTCTATTTTAGGCTTTCATTACAGTCTTAAACCATCACCAATATTTTTAACAATGAGTCAAATTGCACTAGGATGTATGTTAGCATCAAATATTAATAGAAATGATTTTAGACGGCCTTTAAGCTTTTATCTTAAAATGTTATTGGTTTTTGCTTTAAGCTTAACATTTATTATTTTAGGCACATTTATTGTGATTACCTTGACTGATATTGATGTAAAAACCGCTCTTTTAGCCTATAGTCCAGGAGGGTTAGAGGCAATGATTATGATTTCTGTGACATTAGCATCGCATCCATTATTAGTATCGGCTGCTCATGTTATCCGTAGCCTCTATCTATCATTGATTATTCCTATAATGTTTGCTCGTATAGAAAAAAATACAAATAAGTAGCCATTGCCTTTTCAAAAAATTAAGCGTATAAAAAGTCTTTATAAATATAAAAGAAAGATAAAATAATGGAAGCTCGCTTTACCCAAGGTAGCATAATGCGGCATATTGCAGTTATGTCTTTTACTTCGGCCATAGGGCTTGCAACAATGTTTGTTGTCAATTTTGTAGACTTACTTTTTATTGCTCGTATTGGTAATCAGGCCTTAGCTGCGGCAGCAGGATATGCAGGGACAATCTTATTTTTTACCCAAGCAACATCTATTGGGTTTTCTATTTCAGCAGGGACATTAATCGGACGCTCCTTAGGAGAAAAACGCCCTAAAAAAGCAAGAGAATATGGAACGAGTATTTTACTTTTAGGCCTTATTTTATATATTCCTGCTGCGGTTATCTTATGGTTTGCAGCTCCAACACTTTTGCACCTTTTAGGAGCTAGGGGCGATACACTAAGTGCAGCTTTAATCTATCTTCATGTTCTTGTACCTTCTATCCCTTTTGTGATGATTTCTATGCTCACCAGTGCATTATTGCGAGCAAGAGGTGATGCCAAAACACCAATGAATATTATGGTTTTTGCAGGTATTGTTAATGCTATTTTAGACCCTATATTTATTTTTGATTGGGGCTTAGGATTAGGTATTCAAGGAGCAGCCTTAGCAACTTTTATTGCTCGGTTTATTATGATGAGTTTTGGCTTTTACTTTGCTTGTTTTCGTCATAAAGCCTTTGCTCCTATCAGTATTATTCGGATGCGTCATGATATGGGAAATATCTTATCAATTGCCGTACCTGCAGTGTTAACAAATTTTGCTACACCTGTCGGCAGTATGATTATGGTGAAGTCTATGTCTAAATATGGCGATCAAATTCAAGCGGCTTTAGCGGTGATAAACCAGCTTGTTCCTGTTGCCTTTGGTGTTGTTTTTGCTCTTTCGGGAGCGATTGGGCCAATTATTGCCCAAAATTATGGTGCAAAAAAATATGATCGTATCAAACAAGCCATAAGAGATGCTAATATCTTTAACATAGCATGGGTTATTGTTGCATCCATTAGCCTTATTTTGATGCATGGGGTTATTATCCGTGGCTTTAAGCTGCAAGGTGAGGCGGTGGAGCTTGTATTCTTATTTTGCTCGGTTATTTCGTTTAGCTTTATTTTTGTAGGAGCCGTATTTGTTTCTAATGCTTGCTTTAATAGTCTTGGCTATCCTTTTTATTCAACAGCTTTAAACTGGGTTCGTAATACGATAGCTCTTTTGCCTTTTGTTATGCTTGGTGATTATTTTATGGCGGATAAAGGAATTGTGTTAGGTCAGGCGGTAGGGAATATATTAGTGGCTATTATTGCAGTTTATTTGAGCTTTAAGGTAGCAGATAAAGTGGCTCAAGGCGTAAAACGCAAAGCCCGTATTCGTGATACTTTTAAAAAGATTCCACTTATTCAGGCTCTTTATAATCATGAGCCTCCACTTTAGGAGTCGTTGCTTGCATTGGTGAAGTCAGATGAGTTATCATCAGGAAAAGTTGGAATATCATAACGATCATAACGACGAATAACACGGTGATGAAGTTTTAAGGCCCATAACCCCCAAATTGTTAGCATTAATAATAAATAACCCATAGATAAATACCCAAGTCTTTTTGCTTTATTGGCATAAGGTTTATTTGCCCAGTGGATGAACTTTAGCAGATATTCCTGATTAAGATTATGACGGTAATTGACTGTGGGATGCTCTGGAAAGCTTGTTAGAAACTGTCGTAATTTATCATAATTATAGCTGGTTTGTTTATAAAGTAGCGATAAATCCTGATACTTTACTTGGCTTTGAGCATCAATCAAAGGTTTGTTGGGAAGATCTGTTTGTCGAAAATGAAGTTCTTCTAACTCATTTCGGCTAATCATAGCCATATCATGGCAACCTAAACAAGATTTTGTGTATTCGTTATAACCATGCTCTAATGAACCCATTTGTGGTACTGGTGATATATCTTGTGTTTCTTCTAAAGGTTCTTCAGCCCAAGCAAGTGATAAAATAAGAGTTAAAATAAGAATAAAAGGGAGCTTAGTCATTATGTGCTCCATATTTTTGTCGTGCTTTTTCGCGGTGATAATCGGTAATAGATTGCGGTAAAGGAGGGCGAGCCTCAAGGCGGCTAACAATGAATAATAAGGGATAAAACAAGATTAATACTGTGGCGGATTGTTTGGCTATATAGTTATTCCAACCTTCGGGCCATATGCTAAAGGGTAGTGATACTAACCATAAAAAGGCTATATGGATAAAAAAGATGATGCACATAAAACGAAAAACAGGGCGAAATAAGGCAGAGCGTGTGGGGCTTTTATCAATCTGTGGTAATAAAAAGGTACATAAGAAGAAGTAAACAATCACAATAGAGCCAAGGCGAGGTGAGGGCATGGCATTCATTAAGCTAACAAAAGGGGCAAAATACCAAGGGTTTGAATAGTCAGGGCTAGGATTAAGTAAATCAGCTGCTTGCCAACTAGATGTTTTTTGAGCAAAATCAGGCCAAAAGAAAATTAAGAAGCTAAGCAAAAGCATCGCAATAATCACCACAATGCCATCTCGAGCAAAAGCCCAAGGATAAAGCCTTGTATGATCCCGTTTAGATAAAGCAATACCTAAAGGGTTATTAGAGCCTGAAATATGAACAAAGATAATATGGATACCAATCAGACCAAAAATAATAAATGATAAAATGATATGTAAAGCATAAATATGAGAAAGACTAGGTGTTTCACCATAGTCAGCTCCCAGCAAGATGAAATGTAAGCTTTTTCCTAAAAAGGGAAGCTTGTCTAGACTACTTGATAATACCTGAAAAGCATATAATCCTTGTTGTGACCAGTTAAGGATTTGTCCTAAATAGGCCGTAAAGAATATAAGTAAAAATAAGGTAGAACCAATATACCAAAGCCCATCTCTTGGAGGCTTGTATGAGCCATAGTAAATACCTCGCATCATATGCAGCCATAAGCATATAAAAACAATGCCTGTTGCATGAATATGAGCATCTCTAAAAAGCCAACCAAAATTTACTTTACGACTTATTGTAAGCACAGAAGAAAAAGCATATTCTCTTTGTGGAATATACCAAAGAGCCAAGATAACACCACTGATTAAAAGTAAGCAAATAAAAACAAAAAGGACAGAACCAATACACCACATCCAATTGATATTTCTTGGAATAGGAGCATTAAGCCATTGATTGCGTAAGAACATCCAAACAGAGCGTTGCTGCTCTCGCCATATTTTTTCAAGCTGCTCTTGTTCATTTTGTGTTTTATAGAATACTTTACGCTCACCTTTATTTTTTTTATCACTCATTTATTTATCCTCTCCAATGATAATATATCGTTGGCCATCGGAAAACTTCCAATGAATTGCAGGGATATTTTTATGAGCACGTCCTTGGGTGATGCGGCCTGTACTATCATAAAAAGAATTATCGCAACCACAGACAAAATGATTTTTGGCAAGTTCTGGTTGACACCCTAAATTTTGGCATTGGGCATGCAAAACAATCCAGCTAGGCTCATGACTACGTTTAGATATAGGCTCAGGGTCAGGCATATCTTGCCAATTCATTGCGGCTGTTTCATCAATCTCACTTTGGCTACGATGATGAATAATAATGGGTTTTTCTTCCCATACAATACGTTTGTAATCTCCCTTAGCAATAGAGGAGGTTGGAACTTTAATAATATGTTGAAAATCTTTAGCGACAGGCTGAAAAGCCTTAAACCATAGAATACAGGCCACAATGATAGCTAAAAGCAACATAGCTAAAGATGCAATCTTTAAGTAATCATATTTAATGCGATTATCGTTACTCGCGTAACCTGCAAGTCGACGACGAAGCTTTTGTTGCCTTGTTGAACTCAAAATCGTAACTTTCCATGTTCAAGTAAATGAAAAAGATAACTAATTTTGACACGCTACTCCTTAAAATGCAACTGCATTTTTATGTTTCCTTTAGAGGAAAAATGGATTAATTTAGGCTAGCTTTCTTTTTTTATTTAAAAAGAATGCTGTAAAAACGGTAGGGTAGGTGGGGGATTAAAATTTGGTATTATAACACCAAAATGATAAATCATTGTTTTTTATATAATAAATTGGCTTGATTTTTATTTTTTTTATGACATAATGCTCCATCTGTTTAAGAATTTATAGTTTACTCACTATTGAATGGAAAGAAAGATTAATGAAAACCTATTCTGCAAAACCAGCTGATATTCAGCGTCAATGGTTTGTGATTGATGCGGAAGGCGTAACTTTAGGGCGTTTAGCAAGCCAAGTTGCTCTTTTCCTCCGTGGCAAACATAAGCCAATGTATACTCCTCATATGGATTGTGGCGACAATGTTGTTATTATTAATGCGGAGAAAGTTCGTCTTACTGGTAAAAAACGTGATAATGAGTGTTTTTACTGGCACACAGGTTACCCTGGCGGTATTAAGTCTCGTACATTAGGACAAATTTTGGATGGTGAACATCCTGAACGTGTTATCATTAAAGCTGTTGAACGTATGATTACACGTAATCCATTAGGTCGTCAACAAATGCGTAAATTACATGTTTATGCTGGCGAAACTCATCCACATGAAGCACAAAAACCAGAGGTTTTTGATTTTGCTGCACAAAATCCAAAGAATAAGAGGTAAGTTATGGTTGATGCAACTCTTGAAAATTTAAAAGATGCTTTAGAAGGCACAAGCGAAGTTAAAGAAGCTGCTGTTCAATCAGAAGCTCCTGTGGCTCGCGAGCCTAAAATTGATGCTCAGGGTCGTGCATATGCAACAGGCCGTCGTAAAGATGCTGTTGCACGTGTTTGGGTTAAGCCTGGCTCGGGTAAAGTTACAGTGAATGGTCGTGATCAGGAAGTTTATTTTGCACGTCCTGTTCTTCGTATGATTTTAAGCCAACCTTTTGAGGTTTCTCAACGTAAGGATCAGTTTGATGTTATTTGTACTGTTAAAGGCGGTGGTCTTTCTGGTCAGGCGGGTGCAGTACGTTTAGGTATTACACGTGCTTTAACAAATTATGAACCATCACTTCGTCCAGCTCTTAAGGCGGCTGGTTTACTTACACGTGATGCTCGTATTGTTGAACGTAAAAAATATGGTAAGAAGAAAGCTCGTAAGAGCTTCCAGTTCTCAAAACGTTAAGTTTTGTTTTTATCAATACTCACAAAGAAGCACTCTATTACAGGGTGCTTTTTTTATAATAAAAAAGCTGTTATGATAATTCAAATAAGTGGAGATAAAATATGTGGTGGAAAATTATATTACTTGTTATTGCCTTTTTGATTGCTTGCTTTTTAGTGATGGTTAAGCATGTTGCTAAGCAGCAAGAAAAAGAACGTACAAACCATGAGGATAAGCCTGATTAATATGCAGGTGGACCGCCATTACGAGGGGGCGATATAAAAAGCCGCATAATAAAAGATAGTACCACAAGAGCCAAGAATAAAAAGAAGCCAAATGCGGCTAAGGGGATAAGAATAACAAGAAATAAAATAACAATAGCGATGGTTTTTATTTTGATAGCCCAGTTGCCTTGCATAAAGGCCTCCTTAAAACGTAAAGAAGCATCATAAATGCGGCGTGGTATTAAGAGCAGGGCTTTAAGCAGTTTTTCCATTATTTCCTCTATTATTTCTCCTTCTGCATAATAATATAGGCTTATAGAGTCTTTTTTGCCAATATTTTTTTAGCTTATATATTTTTGTAGAGGTTTTTTAGGGTCTCTCTCAGCTTTTCTTCCCCTGATGGTTGCCAGCCAATATTTTTAAGTTTATCGCAATTCATGGGATGAACAAGGCGGCTAGATAAGTGAGGTGAGGGGGCACTCAGATGATATATATCACAAAGTATCTGAATGATTTTACTATGGCTCATATGAAAATCAGAGCAGTTGAATATTTCGCCACAATATTGTGGATTAAGGAGCAAATATATGGCTGCAGCTAAATCATCGCCATGAACTTCTGTACCATTATGAGCAGGAGGATAAGGCTGATGATGTTTTAGACTATAGATAAGTCCATACCATTTAGAATGCTCAATAGGAGAGATAAGCCCGTACACTCCTGTAGGACGAATAGTCGCAAAAGGCCATTTATTTTTGATGATAGCCTGCTCAATTTGTAGTTTATAAGTACCGTAATGACTATCAGGAGCAGGTAGATCGCTCTCTTTGGTTTGAGGTGATGAGCCATAAATAGCTCGGCTAGAGATAAATACGCCATAAGAAAGCTTGCTTGCTTGCTTAAGAAGATTAAGACTACCATGGAGATTTTTATCTAAAAATCCTTCTAAATCATCACCTTCACCACCACGATAGCGACCTTTTATATGATGAAAAGCCCCATGAATAAGCCCCTCACAATCATTAAGAAGCTCGCTATAATCAGCCGTAGATGATAATTCACCCTCAATCCATTGAATATTAGGAAATAATTGGCTGGATTTTTTGATATCTCGGCTTAAAGCCTTAATGGAGAAGCCTTTTTTAGTTAAATATGAAACGATGAACTGGCCTAAATAGCCTGAAGCCCCCGTTAGAGCGATGGTTGGTTTATCCATTATAAACTTCCCACCATAAATCAATTAAAGGTTTGAGTTCTTGGGCTTTAGGATGGTCTTTTTCCCACGGTTTTTCATATTGAAAATGAATAACTTTTATACTTTCCCAACGCCATAGCTCTGGTAAGTTAAACCAAACATATTGTAAGCAATTATAAGTGTAGGGCAAGTTATGCCAGTTGGGGAAATAATATTCTAAGAATGTTTGGTCAGTGCGTCGCCAAAAGGCATTGGGTGTATCAAGTTCTTCAAGCATATGTTTTAATGTATTTTGATTAGGTTTTGCAACAAAAACCCCTGAATTAAGCCGATGCATATCATTAAGGCTTTCATAGAGGTTCGGAGATCCTGAAAATTCGGGAAAATCAAAGAGATTATCAATATTTTGATAGACTAAACAATCGGCATCTAAAAAAACGACTTTTTGATATTGTTCAAGCTCCCACAGGTGGAGCTTTAAAAAGTTATCTAAAGGAGAGTGAAATATAGGTTTCTTCCCCTTATTAAAAGGGGCATTTTTATGGAGGTTTTTCCGTTCATGTCGCTCTTTGAAGCCTTCAGAAAAAATAAAATTTTCTACAGGGTAAATAAGGCAACCTAATGCTTTTAGTTCTTGAATTTTATCACTTAAAAGCATCTCAGGCTTAACCATAACACTTAAAGGATAGCGAGCCTTGGTGCGAATAAGTGACTTTGCCAAAGCCATGGCTCCTATGGCAAAATCATTATTCGTCACTAAGGTTACATAGCTATGCATATTTTTTGAGTTCCTCAGAAATCTCAGCTGTCCAAGCAGAAGTGCAAGGAATGAGTGAGGGGTCAACACGGCTCTTATATTTTTTAGCAATATCAATAACTTCTGTGAGTAATCCCTCTTTGAGTAGAATAGGGTTTAGACCTAAAGCTAAAAATTGTTCATTAGCCACATCTAAATCATTTTCGGCTGCTTCTTTACGAGGATTAGGTACATTTTTAACCTCCACCCCTGTCATTTGGGCAATGAGATTGGCTAAATCTTTAACAGTGTGAGTCTCTGTCATTTGGTTAAATATTTTAACACGGCCAGTATCTTTTGGTGGATTTTTAACTGCAAGCTCAATGCAGCGAACACTATCTTGAATATGAATGAAAGCACGAGTTTGCCCACCTGTACCGTGGACCGTTAGAGGATGCCCCACTGCGGCTTGCATTAAAAAGCGGTTTAGAACAGTGCCATAATCACCATCATAATCAAAACGATTGATTAAACGCTCGTCAAGAGATGTTTGCTTAGTATTTGTTCCCCAAACAACACCTTGATGTAAGTCGGTAATACAAAGATTATCGTTTTTTGCGTAAAATTGAAAGAAGAGTTGATCTAAACATTTGGTCATATGGTAGATAGAACCTGGGTTGGCTGGATATAAAATCTCTTGTTCAACCCATTCATCAGCCTCCTTATTCATCTTAACATTCAAATAGCCCTCAGGAATTTGTATACCCACCGAGCTATAACCATAAACCCCCATTGTTCCTAGGTGAACAATATGTGTCTTTAAGTCAAGTTCAGCAACTGCACAAAGCAGATTATGCGTTCCATTACTATTATTATCAACTGTATAACGTTTATGGGCTGCAGATTTCATCGAATAAGGAGCAGCACGTTGTTCAGCAAAATGGATAATTGTATCGGGCTTATTTTGAGCGAGCCAAGATTTAAGTTCCTCATAATCATGGGCAATATCAATAAACTTAAAATGAATATCTTTACCACTCACTTGCTTCCATGCTTTGATACGTTCTTGAATAGGGGCAATGGGTGTGAGGGATTCTACCTTAAGTTCTGCATCAATATTACGGCGGCTTAAATTATCGATAATGGTAATATCATAACCCGCATCGGATAAATGAAGAGCGGTTGGCCAGCCTACAAAGCCATCGCCACCTAAAATTGCAATATGCATAAGAGTTTTCTCCTTATTTTACTTGTTACTCATGTAGCCCGCATTCTCGTTTAAGACCAAAAAAGCGAGTTTGTTCAATGTGATTGACTTCAAACACAGATTTTGTTGTATGTGTATCTCCTACCGAAACATAGCCTTTATGCCATAAAGGGTGATAGGGAAGTTGGTGTTTTTTTAAATATTGGCCAATATCATAATCGGACCAGTCAAGAATAGGGAAACATTTAAGACAACCCCATTGGCTTTTGATAAAAGCTAAGTTTTGACGGCTTGTGCTTTGCTCTCGCCGCAGCCCAGCAAGCCAAAATTTGACATTAAAATCTTTTAAAGCTCGTTGCATAGGCTCAACTTTATTCATAAGGTTATATTGTTCTATACCTTTAAGGCCTTTGGTCCAAAGCTGCCCAAATTGTTCCTCCTGTTTTTGGGGAGGGATAGGGTTTTTATAAATATGCAGATTAAGCTTTAACTTTTCGGTGAGTTCTTGAGCAAAGCGATAAGTTTCTTTAAATAGATAGCCTGTATCAATAAAGATAACAGGGATATCCGATTTTAATTGTGTGCAAAGATGCAAACAAACCGCTGACTGGACACCAAAAGAAGAAGATAAGATGATAGGCTCATTTTTATCGTTACTCATTTGAAGCATATATTGGATACGTTCCTGAGCCGTATAGTCGTGCATTTTTTGGTTTATCTGATGAAGTTCTTCTTGAGAAGATACCATTTGAGCCACTCTTATTCTCATATAAAGTTATGTTATAACTTAAGATAAAGCTTTTGTTCATTTTCCTCAAAGCTCAAAGCTTTAAACACACTGATAATAAGGGGTATTTTCTTGAAACGGTTTGATTACCCATGAAACGGTATGGCAAAAAACATAGGGAAAACATCGAAAATATCTTTAATATCTTCAATATAAATATAGCTATTTATGCAAATAAAGGGCTAGCAGATGGCTAAGAGCTATGAAAGTAGTTTTTGCCGAACGATATTGACCCAAGAACGTGAAATAGGAACTTTTTTGTCATTAATTGTTTTTATCCAATTTTTGCGACCCTCTTGTTCAAAGGATTGCACGGCTTTTTTAGCAATCCACCATGAGCGGTGAACTTGTTGGCCTTCAAGGCTATTGTCAACCTCAAGCAAAGCATCGGAAAAACGATATAAAATTAGCTCTGTCTGAGTTTCATCTTGTACAGAAATATAATGTTCTTCGGCCTTAATAACCAAAATATCTTGGGGTTCAATATTTTTTAACTTAACAAAGAAGCCGTAATCAAAGGCTAGGCTTTCAGTTTGTTTTTTTCGCTTTTGTAAGTTACGCCTTAAATCACGGCGTAATGCTGCAGGAATACGTGTAAATAAACGGTGTAAGCTTTCAAAAAAAGCAACAGAAACAATGTTAAGCCATAAGGTAAAGTTAAAGTCACTTAATATCCAAAAGGTTAAGCTTTTAGGTGATATAGATGATAAACGTTGTGGTGTGAGCAAACTATTGGTAAAAGGCCTAAAAGATATATGTAAAAATGTGGTGAGGCTATTACTTATAATAAGAACGATAATCAGCCATAAAATAAAACCAAAAGGAAATTGAAAATGGTGACGAAATCGCCATAGGCCAAAAAAGGTAACAAAAGAAATAAGACTAGTGAGAATCCATAAAATGATTGCCATTCCAAAAGGGATGGGAGTGGCATAAGTTAGAGGCATAAGTCCTAAGATTACCCCAAGGCCAATAGACCAGAAAAGGCAAGCCCGCATCCATAATATTCTAAATTGTTGTGTCATTTATTTGCCTTTTAGATTTAGCTGCAAATTTGTATTTAACTTATCAATCAAGTTACAATAAATCAATGGTTTTTGTTGTTGCTTTAGCATCATCAGCAAGTTCATGCCAGCGAAAATAAGCTTTGGCTTGGTTGGAGCCCATAAAGCGAGCCAGAACTTTAAGCTCGGTTTCCTTAAGGTCAACAACAATAAGGCCGTCCATACAATCACCAAAATCAGGGTCGATGTTAAAACCAAGCAGGCGGCCACCAAGCTTTAGATATTGCTTTAATAATACAGGAATATCCCGCCCTGATTCAATCTGAGCAACAAAGGCTGAAATATCTTCAGGATCAGAAAGAAGGCTTTTAGGTACTTTACCATCAATTTTTTTAATCTTTTTTTCGGTTACTGGTTTTCGAGCCTTGACCAAAGGAGCAAGCTCTTGAAACCAAGAATGTTGCTTTAAAAATAGTGAGATAATCTCTCGTGAGAGCGGATGATAATCGGCCGATACACTCACCACACCAAAAAGCTTATTATAATGCGGATGCAAAAAACACCATTGGGCAATGGCTCGCCATAGGGTTAGTAGGGCTAAGGGGCTTTTTTGATATTTAGGAATAATAAAGCTACGGCCAACCTCCAAAGCAGGGTTCATTTGCTCTAAAAAGCCTTTATCCATCTTAAATAGGCTTGCGGTATATAGAGCTTTAATCCCTTTATTTTTTGTAAGCTCGTCAGTTTTTCCAAAGCGATAAGCTCCACAAATTTCATTTTCTTCTTTATTCCATAAAATTAAGTGAAAGTAATGCTTATCAAAGCTATCTAAGTCAGAGGCTTGGCCTGTACCCTCACCCACAAGACGAAAAGTTTCTTCTCTTAGTCGTCCAATCTCTTGCATCATATAAGGGGCTTCGCTGGCTTTGCAGTAAAAGGCACAAAGGCCATTAGATTGGGCAAGCATACGTGATGAGGGCATGCTTTCAAACTCTTTAGCTAGCTCAATTTTAGGGGCAGGAGGTATGATATCTAAGGCATTTTCGGCAATATCAGCCATATCAGCAATGCCATAACTATCCAAATTGGTTTTTAGGAGATAGCTACGAAATCTCAGCCATTGGGTCATATCGCTATCGCTGGTAAAACGCTCTAATTTTTTAGGTGATATGGGTGAGCCAATAGAGGCCTGAAAAACTTTATTTTTATGTTTAATATTTGCCCGTGGTATCATTAATGTTCGCAAACGTGGATGAATAAATCCAGCCATTTGGAAGAGCGGGTCGTTATGACCATCGATAAAACAAGGAATGACCTGAGCCTCACTCATGCGAGCAATTCCGCCTAATGTTGGTGACCATTTAGGCTCACGGATTTTCCAATTTGTCCATTTACGAGCAGCCACTTCACCAGAGGGCATAACAATGAGCAAACCACCAGCCCTTAACCATTTTAAGACTTTTCTTAAGCCCTGCATATTTTGCGTATTGGGTGTATTTCCCATAGGGTTGACATTAATAAAAAGCGGACTTAAAGCCCCAATATTATGTAAAAAACCATTGGCAAGAACTTTAACATCGCTGCGAACCTCTAATGCAGCACGTATCAATAAAATGCCATCAATAAAGCCAAAAGGATGGTTGGACACCATGATTGTTGGGCCAGATGTAGGAATATTTGCAAGCCCCTCATCTTTTATATGGTAGCAATTATGGCAAAAGCCAAAAAGTCCATCAATAACGGCTTTAGGGTCGTTTTCGTCAATAGGATGGTCTTGAATGTAGTGATTCCACATTTTGTTGGATTTTTGTATCCCTGCAAAGGCCTTGGCTATATTAAAAACAGACTTACGTAAAGGGTCTTGCCATGGAGAAGGGAGGTCAATAAGCTGCTTATGAGCCTGAGAGCGATTTTTCATACAGTTTTTCTTTACCTAAGTGAATATTTCCATATATACTATTTATCTATCATATAAGAGAGTTAGAGGGAAACCAAAAATGACAAAATATCTTGTCTCCATTGTGGGAGCATCGGGTTATACAGGTAGTGAGCTTGTAAGAATGCTCATTAATCACCCCAATGTAACTATTAATCAGCTGATAGCAGGGCGTGCCGCAGGTAAGGAATTTACAGAAGTTTTTGCTCAATTTGTGGGCTATGACCTACCAAAAGTAAAGTCTGTAGATGAGGCAAGCTTCGAAAAAGGAGAAATCGTTTTTTGTGCATTGCCCCATGGAACAAGCCAAGAGGTAATCGCATCGCTTCCTGAATATGTAAAGATTATTGACCTTTCGGCTGATTTTCGTATGCAAGATATTACCCTTTACGAAGAAGTTTACGGGCTGAAACATCAAGCGGCTCATTTACAAAAAGAGGCGGTTTATGGATTATCGGAGGTTAATCGTGCTGCGATAAAAGATAGCCGCTTAATTGCTTGTCCTGGATGTTATCCAACTTCTATTCAATTGCCGCTTTATCCGTTATTAAAGAATGCCCTTATTGTTCCCAGCAATATTATTGCCGATTCTAAGTCAGGAACGTCAGGAGCAGGGCGGGGCGAAAAGCAGGCCTTTTTATATTGTGAAGTCAATGAGGATTTTAAACCTTATGCCATAGCAAGTCATAGGCATGCTCCTGAAATTGAACATAATTTAAAGCTTTTAACAGGGCAAGATATCGCCTTAACTTTCACCCCACATTTAGTGCCAATGATGCGAGGGATTGTCTCAACCATTTATGTGGAGCTAAAAGCGGGTGTGGCAACCAAGCAGCTCAAAGAGGCAATGGAAGAACAATATAAGGATGAGCCTTTTGTTCATCTACTTAAGGAAGGTGATATTCCGTCTATTCGCCATGTGCGTGGGAGTAATCGTTGCGTGATGAATATATTTGAAGATAGGGTGCAGGGGCGAGCCATTATTGTTTCGGCTGAGGATAATCTGATTAAGGGAGCTTCGGGTCAGGCCATACAAAATATGAATATTATTTTGGGCTTAGATGAAAAAAATGGACTCCAAGCTGTTCCCATATATCCATAATATGTTATAGTGGGTTATATTAGAGAGATGAAGACATATGGATATTAGAAAAGCAAATGATAAAGATTTAACCGTTTTAGCGATGATGTATCGTCAGCTAAGGATTGATGCAAACTATCGAACAGTTTCATCTTTAGTGGCCTTGGAAGAAAAAATGCGGCGATTCATCACACAAGACGGATGGATCGCCCATTTATTTGAGAATGAGCAAGGGGTTGTGGGCTATTGCTTATGGCAAGAAAGGTCAGATGCAGTCTATATCAGACAATTTTGGATTATGCGACCGCAACGTAGGCAAGGCCATGGAAGACATTTTTTTGACGAACTCAAAAATAAGTTTTGGTGTAACAAAAGACTAAAATTAGAAGTGCTTTATCATAATCAACGTGGAGAATCTTTTTGGAGAGCATTGGGTTTTTCTCCTTATGCGATTACCTTAGAGTGCAATCCAGACAATAATTTAGATAAAAAAGAGGTGCAGTAAAATGATGGATGTAATCATAAGAGATGCAACAGCTAATGATTTAGATCAACTGGCTTTGATGAACTTAAATCTCTATACAGAAGGTGAAAGAAAGCGTGAAAAAACAATAGAACAGTTGACGGATCGGTTTCGCTTTTATTTAGAAGATAAAGCATGGAATATTCATATTGCGGTGTTGGATGGTCAAGATATGGGCTATATTCTTTGGAGATTCGAAGATGATGGCGATGATGTTTATATTCGTCATATTTGGCTGGATAGTAAATATCAGGGTAAAGGGTTAAGTGCCCAAGTACTTGATATCTTAACCGATAAATATTGGGGTGATAAAAGATTACGTGTGCAAATGTTTGCCACAAACGAACGTATGCGGACATATTGGAGCTTAAAAGGCTTTAAAGAACGTTCTGTTATTATGGAAAGATAAGAATATCCTAAAATATTTGACTTAATAAAAACATATTTTATACTTATAATTCTAAAAATTGTAAGAATTAACAGAATTTCTTGGAGATAATAATGCGTCTTATTGCATTTATAATGGCGACAATGATGTTTGCCTTTTCGGCTTCTGCACAACCTGTGGGCAAATGGGCAAACTTAAAACGTTACCCAAACTGTGATGTATTTATGCAATTTAATGCGGATGGTAGTGCCCTTGTACCGAACTCGAATGCTTCAGGAAAAACAATGCAAGCCACATGGCGGTTGCAAGGTTCGACCCTGATTATAAAGGATCGTCAAAATGACTGGGAATCTTATTATGATTATAAAGGTAACAAAATTATTTGGAAGTCTGTTAAGGCCTTAGGAAAAACACAAAATATCACCAACCAATTTTCCTTAGATGACCGCATATTAAACCAGTGTAAGTAATTGACTCTTTTGCAGCCCACATCGTGCAATTATTAATGGGGCTTTGCCCTTATGCCCCACAAGTGCTTCGTTTGACCCTAAAGGGGAAAACCTTGCTTTTCTTATGCTCTGTTCTGAAATATCTTAGAATGACAAGCCTATTCGCTTCCTTAATTTAGTGTTTTATGGGGAGGAAAGTTGGGTTTGACACGAATGCTAATCACATGTTGTTTATAGGTTTCTTCGGCTAGTAGATAGCAACGCTCTCCTTCGTCTGCAATAATAAAATCTTGGCCGTCAAGGCTTACAATAGCCCAGTCCGATAAAAGCTGTTCTTTGACTAAACGATAAAGATTATAAGCATGGTCAATCTCATAAATACGCTGCTGAGAGGGCTGTTGATCTAAAAATAAAATAAGTAATAAGGGGCGTTTTGATTGCTTATTTTCTAGAAATTCACTAAGCAGAAAACTAATCCTTGAGGCAGTTTTCTTCTCTTCCATATTAAAAATTTTTACTTGCAAATCTTTTGTCGTAGCAAACTCTTTAAAGCTAAAAGGATAAAAAAAGCTATCTTCAAATGAAATCTTTTTATATTCAATCAACTGCTCTTCCATATAAGATTCTAGCTGTTGGATAATCTGTTGTTGATAGATTGCCATTTAGATTATTCTCCTTTTATATTCACCATCTGTCTTATAAAATCGTCCATAATTTTTTGCCAGCTTTGAGTTTCGGCAAAATCACGGCAGGCTTTAGGTGAAATCAACCGAGCTTTTTGGCATGCTTCTTGGAGATTATCACTTAAAACACCAATATTATGACCATTGATAATATCTAAAGCTCCTGCAGCAGGATAAGCCGCAACAGGTTTACCACAAGCTAAAGCCTCAAGCATAACAAGGCCAAAAGTATCTGTTTTAGAAGGGAAAACAAATATATCAGCTTCGTTATAATATTGAACAAGTTCATCTTTGGTTTTCATACCCATAAAGATAACCTTGGGATATTTTTGTTTAAGCTCTTTAAGAGCAGGGCCACCGCCAACAATTAGCTTTGTTCCTTCAAGCGGTATCTTTAAAAAGGCTTCGATATTTTTTTCAATGGCGACTCTTCCCACATAAAGCCATACAGGTGATGGGTAATCCAGACTTTTTGGAGCAGGTTTAAACTTTTGTGTATCTACGCCACGTCCCCAAATAGCGGTGTTTTTAAAGCCATTATCATTTAAAATCTTAAAAACACTTTGGGTAGGAGCAAAACAATAGTCGGCATTTTTATGAAACCATCGCTCCCATCGCCATAGCCATGCTAGGGGAATAAATGGGCATCTTTTATGAATATATTCAGGAAGCATGGTATGAAAAGCAGTTGTATAGTGATGACCACGCTTTAATGCCCAACGGCGAGCCGCCATACCTAAAGAACCCTCGGTTGCGATATGGATATAATCGGCTGAGATTGCATCGAGCTTTTTATAAAATCGTCCATAAGAGAAAAAGGCCAAACGGATTTCTTTATAGGTAGGAATAGGAATACTAAAATAATTTTCGGCCGTTTCTAAAATAACCTCAAAGCCCGAATGTTCCAGATATTCTTTCATATATTCAATGGTTGTAACCACGCCATTCACTTGAGGATACCAAGCATCGGTAATGATTAATATTCGTGGAGATTTAGACATTATTGCCCCATTGCAGGGAGGTCAAGTTTTATCCCCTTACGCCGCATACGTTCAAGCTCATGGCGGCCAATATGGATTTCTTCATCCCAATAAATAATTTCAAAACGGCCATCATGATGCTCAACAAGAGCCGTTAGACTTTCAACCCAATCACCATCATTCATATAGTGAGTACCATGATAATCCATATCGGCAGGGCGGTGAGAATGGCCAGCAATAATGCCATCTAAACCACGCTCAATGGCAAGCTTTGCTAAGTTTTTCTCAAAGCGATTACGTGTAGCTAAACGCTTAACAAATTGCTTAAGTTGTAGGGATAAAGACCAATATTTCATTCCCAAAAGATAGCGGATAGCATTAAATCCTCGGTTGAATAAAATAGCGACTCGATAGGCCCAGTCTCCAATTTTTGCAAGCCATTTGGCCTTGCGAACAATATCATCAACTTGGTCGCCATGCAAAACAAGATATTTTTTACCATTAATCGCTTCAAAAACAAACTCTTCTGCAAAATCAATACCTTCAGGAATAAAGGCTGCGTAGCGAGGGTTGCGTAAAAAATCATCATGATTGCCAGGGAGCATTTTTATCACTTGCCCTTCTTTAAGTCGTTGAAGAATATGCTCAACAACATCTTGATGCTCGCTTGGCCAATACCAAGAATTTTGCAGTCGCCAGCCATCAATAACATCCCCTACAAGATAAAGGGTTTCGCATTGAATTGATTTTAAAAAATGCAAAAGTAAGTCGGCTCGAGAACCCTCAGTACCCAAATGTAAGTCGCTGATAAAAACAGTTTTAAAATTATAATCTCTCATATGCATTATATAGCCTATTTTTTCTAATATATAAAGAGAAACTCGCTTGAATAGCTTAGTTTTTTTTGTTAGCTTAGCGTTACAAATAAAAATAGTCTACTAGGAATAAAAATGCAATTTAGAACATTAGGAACAACGGATATCCAAGTGAGTCGTATTTGCTTGGGTACAATGACATGGGGCAATCAAAATAGCCAAGATGAAGCCTTTGAGCAGATAGAATATGCCTTAAATCAAGGTGTTAACTTTATTGATACGGCCGAAATCTATGCTTTTCCGCCATCAAAAGACCGATATGGTAAAACCGAAACTATTATTGGAAACTGGTTTAAAAAGACAGGCCGAAGAGATGATGTTATTTTGGCCACCAAGATGATGGGATGGGGCCATAGCTTTGCTCGCAAGGGGCGAGGGCTTGTTAAATCGGATGTTAAAACAGCCGTAGAGGGAAGTCTAAAAAGGCTGCAAACAGATGTTATTGACCTTTACCAGCTCCATTGGCCACAACGAAAAACAAACTTTTTTGGCCAAAGAGATTATATGCATCATTATGCCAAAGAAGAACAAATGCAAGATTATATTCTGCAGATATTAGAGGGACTTAAAGAAGCTATTGCTGAGGGTAAAATCCGCCATATTGGGCTTTCTAACGAGACTCCTTACGGCATAATGAAATATTTGGAATATGCAAAATATCATGATATGCCACGAATGCAATCGGTACAAAATCCCTATAGTTTGGTTCAACGCCAATGGGATCAACATATTGCAGAAGTCTCCTTATACGAAAATATTGGCTTGTTGGCTTATTCTCCTTTAGCAGGAGGTATGCTTTCAGGAAAGTATATGAATAATCAATGCCCTAAAGGCTCTCGCTTTACTTTGCCCGAATGTGCTGAACGTATGCAGCAATACCAGCAACCACAGGTAGAAGGAACAGTAGAGAAATATGTGGCTCTTGCTCAAAAATATAATATAACCCCCGTTCAATTGGCCATTGCTTGGGTCAATTCTCGCAATTATTTAACCTCAAATATTATTGGAGCAACTTCCATAAAGCAACTTAAAGAGGTTTTATCAGCAGAGGATATTCACTTGCCAGATGAGCTGATTTTTGATGTAGAAATGCTTCATAATCAATGTTCTAATCCTGTGCTGCGTTTTTGGGGAATGAATAATCCTGAGCCTAAAAAGTAGCTTGAGTCTTTTAATGGAGCCTTGCCTCGTCATGCTGAAAACACAGGCTTAGCTGTTGCATCATCTTGGGGAATAGGTCAAGCTGAAGATGCCGAACGGGTGATAGCAAACAGACAAATGGACTTAGTGATGATTGGCCGTGCTTATTTGGCGAATCCCCATTGGACTTATGAGCTTGCCAAGAAATTAGAAGTTGAAAAACCCTCATGGGTGCTTCCTGCTTCTTATGCTCATTGGTTGCAGCGTTACTAGGTTACATTAGGGCATAAATTACCTATTTTTGTCCAATTTTGTCCAATTTTGTCCAGTTTTGTCCAGTTTTTAGTCAAAATAAACCAACAAAAGAAGAGAGCAAAATTCTAAAAATTGCAAAAACTAATGGCAAAAAATGGATAAATTTGGCAAAATTTGGCAAAATTTGGCAAAAATGGGTTATTTTATGGTTTTTATAAAAATAATGGCTAAAAACTTAATGATTGTATAATAAAATCAATGAGTTATAATAAAAATGCATATTCCATTCGAAACGATTTGACTAAAATTTAAAAACGTGTATACTTACATACAAGGAGTCGTTTGAATGAGTAAAAAAGTTACTATTAAAGATATTGCCAAAAAAGTGGGTTGTGCCCCATCTATGGTTTCAATGGCTGTGAATAATAAATATGGGATTTCGGCTGAGCTTAAAAGTAAAATTCTCAAGGTTGCCACAGAGCTTAATTGGTCGCCCTCGCAAGCCAGTGCTACTTTAAGAAAAGGCCGAAGTAACAAGATTTTAATGATGCTTCCCTATGAGGGACTCGGGGGGCATATTATGGCCAATAGTGGTGTAATTTTTTTACTGGATGGTTTAACGAAGTCGTTGGAAAAAACAGCCTTTGATATTGATATTGCCTATGAAACAGAGGCTCATGAGATTTTATATCCTAAATTATATCGGGAGCGTCAGCCTGCGGCCTTTATTTTTATGAATATATTAGCAGATGATTGGCGGCATTACTGGATGTTTGAGCAGGGGATTCCCTTTGTTTCTTTTGGGCAAATCCAAAAACATTGTAAATATAATTTTGTGGATTTTGATAGCCGAGCCTATAGTTTTGAAGCAACAACAACTGCATTAAAACAAGGCTTTAGCGATATTATTTTATTTTCATCTAGCCTTGGCTACACCTATGGGCAGGAGCTTATGGCGGGCTATCGTCAAGCGATTATTGAGCATGATTACTCGTATAATCCTGATAATATAATTTTGGCAAAAGACCTTAGTGAACCGCAAAATCCTGAGGCCTTAGTGCAGCGTGCTTTAAGTGGTGATATTAAAGGTAAAGCTTTTATTTCGGCTGATGAAACCATTAGTATCTACTTGATAGAACAGCTAAAACAAAGAAATCTTGATATTGGCAAAGATGTTTTTATTGCCACAAGAACATCAAGCCGTGTGCTGGATATGCTTGTACCAAATATTCATATTTGGCATCAGGATACTTATCTTGCAGGGGAAAAAATGGCTCAGATTATCACCGAATATCTATCGCAGGATAACCCTATATTTCAGCATCAAATCTATAAGAGTAATATCGTTCAGCAAAGAGAGGGCATATGTGCGTAAGTCTTTGAAAAGACTTTTTTTATCATTCATTCGAAACGTTTCGAATGCAAATAAACTTTAAGGGGAAATAACCAAGTTAAGGAGACAAACAATGAAAAATCTTTTAGCAACTTTAACGATTACAACAATTCTAGCTGCTGTTGCAACAGCAGAGGATATGAAACTCAATTTACTCACCTCAGTTAATCCAGGAGAGCCAAGTTATGAGGTTTTACTGGAACAGGTAGAGATTTTTGAAGCTAAGCATCCTGGGGTTGATATTGAAGTTCAGGCAACAGGCCATGATGAATATTTTACCAAATTGCAAGCCCTAACCATTGCGGACCAACTTCCTGACCTTATTCATCTTTGGCCTGGTGAGCGAACAATTTATGTTTTAGAATCAGGTAAGGTTATGGATTTAATGCCTTTTGTAAAAAGAGATGGCTTAGAAGATAAAATCTTACCCATGATTTTAAAGCCCCAAAATGACAAAGGCCAAGTTTTTGTTTTAGGCAATAATGTGAATATTACCAACATTGTTTATGCCAATGATGCCGTTTTAAAAGAAGCAGGTTTGGAATATCCAAAAACATTTGAAGACTGGTATAGTCAGGTGGATGTGCTTCGTAAGAATAAATATTATCCGCTTGTGATGGGCAATGCCTCAAGTTGGGTGGCTCAATCTTGCTTGCTGAGTCCCATTGTTGGCCGCATTGCGGGTGATGAATGGGTGAACAAAGCGATTGCCAAAGATGCAAGCTTTGCTGATGAGCCTTTTGTTAACTCCCTTAAGGTGATTGCTGAGATGAACCAAAAGGGCTTGCTTCCTAAGGCGATGAATTCGTTACCACGCTCGAAAGCGGTTGAGTTATTTACTGCAGGTAAAGCGGCTTACTTTATTGAAGGAGCTTGGTCAGGCTCGGAGTTTGAAAATATTATGACCGATGAAGAGCTTGATAATATGAGCTTACATTTTCTTCCCTCACTCAATGGAAAATCAGCAACAACATCAGCTATTGCAGGTACAAGTTATGGTATTAATGCCAAACTTGCAGATACACCAAAAGCTGAAATTGCTTGGCAATGGATTAAGTTTTTTAATGGCTTTGGTGACCAAGAAGGCGTGAATTTAGCCATTAAAGGCGGTGTTATTCCTCCCATCAAAAACCTAAATGTGAGCGATGATGCTCCTAAATTTGTTAAAAAGCTTGCTGAGCTACAAACAACATTAGACGAGACAAGTTATGTGCTTGATGGTGTGTTGCGTCCAAAAGGTGTTGAATATCTTAACACGGCACTCCAAGAGCTTATTGCAGGTGAAGCAACGCCTGAAGATATTGCCAAAAAATATGAGAGCGTAGCAAGAGATTAATTCGATGTAAAAAGATGGGTTCTTAAGAAAGAAACTCTATTTTAAGGGTACATCTTTTGGAGATATTTTGATGAAAAATCAACGTAAAAATAATGAGGCAGGCTTTTATTGGTTGTTTTCGGCACCCGCATTATCCATCTATGCCCTTGTTATTATTGTACCAACATTTTATAGCTTATTTTTAAGCTTTTTTGAATGGAGTGGCACAGGTATACCAAAGTTTATCGGTTTGCAAAATTATGTGGCTATGCTCGATTCTGTAGAGTTTCGCCATTCTCTTTATAACAATATGATGATTGTGGTTATCTCCATATTTTTGCAAATTCCCCTTGGCTTTATTTTGGCATGGATTTTATATCGTCGTTTGGTAGCTGCACCAGGATTGTTTCAGAGTCTTATTTTTTTTCCTGTGGTTATCTCCCCCGTTGTGATTGCGATTTTGTTTAAAACCGTTTTTACGACAGGTGGACTGCTGGAGGCTATTATTGCAGGCCTAAAAGACGACCCTCTTTATATGCTCTCTAGCTTTCAGGGTAAATATACGGCGATTATCCCTGTTTTACTAGTGATTATGTGGATGTATGCAGGGCTTTATATGATTATCTTTTTAGCCAATTTACAAAAGATATCACCAGAGGTTATTGAGGCGGCAATTGTGGATGGAGCAGGGGAGCTTCAGATTATGAAAAACATTGCCTTACCATCACTTATGCCCATTTTTGTAACCTCAAGTATCTATGCAATTGCAGGAAGCCTAAAAAGCTTCGATTTAGTCTATGTGATGACAGGCGGTGGCCCATCTTATTATACAGAGGTTTTGGCCTCGCATATGTATAAGTCTACTTTTACCTATAATTTTTACGGCTATGGGGCAGCGGTTACAGTGGTAATTGTTCTCTTAAGTGTTGGACTTATTAGCCTTTTAAACTTTGTTGCTGATAAATTCAGTGCAAAATATGAATAGAAAAGGGAAAAGATATGTCTTCAGAATTTAGTGCAAAAACATATAATAAAATTCCCTTATGGGGGCGAATAATGGCATGGCTCACCATTTTAATTTATTCGTTTTTAACAATAGGTCCTTTATTTTGGCTGTTTATGAGTTCCGTTAAACCCCATAGGGAAATTGCTCGTGATATTATGGCTTGGCCAAAAAATCCAACTTTTTCTAACTTTGAGCGTGCATGGCGATTGGGTGAATTTGCCCCCTTGTTTTTTAATAGTGTGCTTTATGCAGCCATAACAACAATGGTTACGGTATTTTTAGCCATATCAACGGCTTATGCGTTTTCGTTTATTCGCTCGCGTTTAACCAAATTCTTTTATGGGTTTATTTTGGTGGGCTTGTTGATTACCGTACATTCAACCCTTATTCCCCTTTATTTGTTCGAGGTATTTTTAAATATCGATAATACACGTATTGGCATTCTTATTCCGTATATTGCCTTTGCTTTGCCTTTTGCGATTTATTTGGGAGTAACCTTTATTAAAGATATTCCTGCGGAGCTTTTTGAGGCGGCAAGAATGGATGGGGCAAATCATCGACAAATATTATTTAAAATTGTATTTCCCATAGCAGTTCCCATTGCGGTAACTATAGCGATTTTTACATTCTTGGGGGCATGGAACGAGTTTGTTTTGGTCTATACTCTTACAAGTGATAACGCCTTACAAACACTACCTGTAGGTATTAACAAGTTGTCGGGCGGCAAAACACCTGATAGAGGGTTACAATTTGCCTCACTAGTGATAACAACTTTACCGATGATACTTTTTTATGCATTGTTCCAAAAGCAGCTTCATAAGGGCTTTGCAGGCGGTTCGGTTAAAGGGTAATAATAAATAAAATTTTGTAGATAAATGAGGAAGGTATAATATGCAAAAAATTAATCAAAATTGGGTGCTGACTGGTGATAATCTAAAAACACCTCTTAAGGCCACTTTACCTATGGATGTTTTTGCCCTTTTAGAGGAAAATAATATCATTACAAACCCATATTATGGACGCAATGAATATGATGTTAAATGGGTAGGGGAGCAAGATTGGAACTTAACATGCCAATTTAGCCCCAATGAGGATATTTTAAAACAACGCTTTCAGTGGTTAAGTTTTACAGGCCTAGATACAAGAGCCAATATTAGTCTTAACAACCAAGAGCTTGCCCAAGTTTGTAATATGCATACTAAGCATATTTTAGATGTAACAGGGCTGCTTAAAAGCGAAAATAACCTAAGTATTTGCCTTAAGGATAATGTTAAAGAGGCGGCTAAGAGGGCTCAAGAGCTTCCCTTTCCTATTCCTTATTCAGGGGGGCATAATAACCAAGTTCCTCATATGAATTTGCTGCGTAAAACTCAATGTCATGCAGGTTGGGATTGGGGTATTATGCTTTTAACATCAGGTATTTATGGCAATGTTTGTTTGGAGGGTGATGATAATGCTCGCCTTTGTGCTGTAACCTCAAAGCAAGAGCATAAACAAGGTGAGGTGAGTATTACTTTTGTTCTTCATCTAGATGTTTATGCTGCAGCTAAAAGAGAAGTTTCTTATCATTTTGATGCTCACGATTATCAACATAATATTGAGCTTAAAGTAGGTAAGCAGGTTATTGAGCTTCCTGCGATAAGTATTAAAAATCCTAAATTATGGTGGCCAAATGGCTATGGCAGGCAACCTTTATACGATTTTAGTCTATTATTTGGTATGCAAAATATTAAGCAAAAAATTGGCTTAAGAACTATAGAGACTATCTCTGAGCCTGATGAGCATGGTCAAAGCTTTGAGATTAAGGTTAATGGCCAAGCCATATTCTGTAAAGGAGCAAACTGGATACCCATGGATGCTAAACCGTCTACCCATACAGTGGAGCGTTATGAGCGTTTGATTATGGATGCTAAAAAGGTCCATATGAATATGCTGCGTATTTGGGGCGGTGGGCAATATGAAAATGATGCTTTTTATGAAATTTGTGATAGGGAAGGAATTTTGATTTGGCATGATTTAATGTTCGCTTGTGCTTTATATCCATCACAAAATTGGTTCTTAAAAGAGGTTGAAGCTGAGCTAGAATATCAAATTCCTCGTCTGCAACATCATTCATCCATTGCTTTATGGTGTGGTGATAATGAGGTGATAGGAGCGATTAACTGGTATGAAGTTTCTCGTAAAAACCGTGATACTTACGTGGCAAACTATGATCGTTTAAATAATTTTTGTGGACAAATTGTTCGTAAGCTCGATACCACACGCCGCTTTTGGCCAAGCTCTCCTAGTGCGGGTGATATGGATTTTGGTGATGCTTTTCATGACCCATCAAGTGGCGATATGCATTATTGGGAAGTTTGGCATGAGGGCAAAAGCCTAGATGCTTATAACGATATCCAGCCACGTTTTTGCTCCGAATTTGGTTTTCAGTCGCTTCCTGCATGGGCTGAGGTACAAGAATTTTGCCCTAAAGAACATTATAACGTAACCTCACCAACCATGGAGAGCCATCAAAAAAATATGCGTGGTAACTCCATTATCACCGAGATGTTCACCCGCTATTTTCGTATGCCAAAAAACTTTGAGCAACAATTATGGTTAAGCCAAGTACAACAAGCTTTAGCCATTAAAACAGCCGTCAATTTTTGGCGGGCATCTTCACCCATTTGTATGGGAACACTCTATTGGCAGCTAAATGATAATTGGCCTGTGGCTTCATGGTCGTCTATTCATCATTCAGGGCGTTGGCGTTTGCTCCATTATGTGGCAAAACGTTTTTATGAGCCTTTGAGCATGAATATGATTACCACCGAAAAAGATGTTCGGATAAATGCCATTTGCGATAAACAACAAGGCGGAAACATCAAAGGTAAGCTTAGTCTATATTCTTTAGAGGGTGATATTATCAGAGAATGGCCATTAACTCATTCATTTAATAATATGAATTCGGCAGAAATTTTACATCTAGATAAAAAAGACTTAGCCGAATATGCCCATCAAAGCTTTTTGGCTCTAGAATATGAGGGAAGTGATGGTGAGCAGCTAGAATGTGCTTTCTTAGATTATCCTAAAATGATTGACTTACCAAAGGCAAAAATCCAATCGACTATAAAAGATGGTTGCATTGAGCTTATAGCCAACAAGCCAGCATTTTATGTATCTTTGGAGGCCAAAGATAGCCATGCTCCCTTTGGAGATAATTGTATATTCTTACTACCCAGTAAGCCAAAAGTCATTGCTCTTCCAGAAGGTTTTGACAGCCACAAGATAACCATATATCATCTTGCAGATAGTTATGAATAAAGGAGGGTTAAATGCAATTAGGAATAGATTTAGGTGGAACAAAAACCGAAGTTATTGTCTTAAATAATAGTAAGGAAGTCTTTCGTCACCGTGTACCATCAGCAAGAGATAGCTACGAGGGAAGCATCCAAACCATCCGTGATTTGGTTTTTTATGCCGAAGAACAAGTGGGTGAGCAATGTTCCATTGGTATGGGAATGCCTGGTATTATCTCGCCACTTTCAGGCCTTGCTAAAAATGCAAATTCCACTTGGCTTAATGGCAAACCTTTTGATACAGATTTATCTAAAGCTATTGGTCGTAAAGTGCGAACAACCAACGATGCCAATTGTTTAGCCGTATCAGAAGCCGCTGATGGAGCAGGCAAAGATGGTAATATTGTTTTTGCTTTCATCTTAGGTACAGGCTCAGGAAGCGGCATTGTGGTCAATGGCAAAGTCATTGATGGTCATATGGGCAATGGCGGCGAATATGGCCATATTCCCCTAGCATGGCAAGACCAATATGAGTTCGATAATGCACCTCAATGCTATTGTGGTCATAAGGGATGTTACGAATTATGGGTGTCAGGAACAGGCTTTGAGCGTGATTATGCTCATCTTTCAGGGCAAAAAATTAAGGGTACAGAGATTACGGCTCTTTCGCAAAAAGGCGATGAAACTGCTCTTAAGGCCATTGAGGGTTATAAGTCTCGCTTAGGTCGTGCAATTGCCATGATTACCAATATTTTAGACCCTGATGTTTTTGTTTTAGGTGGTGGTATGAGCAATGCTCCATTTATTGATGACACAATTAGCGATTATGTTCGCCCTTATGTTTTTGGTGGCGAGTTTCAAACACCTGTACGCAAGGCTGTTCATGGGGATAGCTCAGGGGTGAGGGGAGCCGCATGGCTTTGGACCCCAGCCGAACTCAATGAGGCCCTCAAAAGCTATTAAGATATTGTAAACGACTACCCAGCCTCTTAAGCTTGACATTTTTGCTGCCCCCCCCGCACTTGTTAGTCATTCCCTTAAGCTGGCCATAATGCCAAAATCATAGAACACACTTTTTACACCCTTAGCAATATTAATGGGGCTTTACCCCTACGGTTCACAACGCAAGCGTTGAGCTAAAGGAAAAAAACTTTGGTTTTTCTGCTAAATTAGTTTTATATTCGTTCAACCCACCCGCTCCCTCAAGCCTACTGAAGGGTGCTTGATACTTTCCTTTTTATGATGACTTAAAGAAAGAGAGTTAAATATTTTCCTAATATTTAAGTTGATTACATCTCATTTAAATATATCCCTTAACTATATATCTATAAAAATTATTGACAAATAAAAATATAGCAAGTAAGGTTATTATAAATATATATTTATTGTTGAATATATATTCAA
>JBKEBO010000017.1:0-112371 GCA_047973205.1 Alphaproteobacteria bacterium
TATCTCCTCTCAATCTTTCTCTTAATTTTAAACGGCTTATTTATCCGCACAATAATTATGGTTTTATTATTTAAGGCTATGCTTCTTATGAGTTTTGTCAAATAAATAGAGAGGTAAAAATGGCTAAATTTTGAAGGTATTGCGAGTGATTTTCACTCAAAGTTATATTTGATTATTTTTTCTGCATCCATGCACACAAGCTCATAAAAATAGCTCATTTTTAAAGCATTTATCTTTTTGATGGTAATATCGACCCAAGTTTACATAAAGAATTTAAAGTAAAAACACGTATAAAAAGCGGCTTCACCATACATACATTTACTAAACGCAAAAAAATCAACCAAAACTTCTTACTGAATTTCTTGCCATTCTTGAAGGGTGTTGGTGTTGCGAAAGTCATCTTCTTTGTGGCTCATGATAGATAAATGAGACAAGCTTTCGATAAAGCCTTTAACGGAGCGTCTTTCTTTTAGATAGCTTACAAGTTTATCATAAGCTGAGACATTTAAGATAAGTGGAAAAACTTGATCACGATAAGTAATCACCTCATGGTTTTGATTATCTTCAGCCGCTGCAATCATCAATCTTTTAAGCATATCTACTGTAACGAGCGGCATATCCACGGGTAAGCAAAGCAAATATTGGCAATCGACTGTTTGCAACCTCTTTAATGCGGCTTCAAAACCTGCTAGCGGACCCATATATAAAAAATCTGGATTATCTTGTAAGAATCCCTTTTTATTCCGTGCCACCAAAATATTATCAAAACCAGCTAATTTGACTGTAGCTTCTTGATATTCCCACAAAATTTGCCCTTGCCATATAAGCTCAGACTTATCTTGTCCCATCCGAACAGACTTGCCGCCAGCTAAGATAACTGCTGCTTGTATCGTCATTATTCCGCCATACTCTTAACTTATTAAAATATTACTATAAAATATAAAGGGATTCACCGAAAGTTCTTTCTTTATATTTTTATTCTTTTATTGGATAATGTATCACATTATTACAACAACATATTGATATAATTGGAGAAAACTTATGATAAAACCTGCTATTCTAATCACTGCCCTTGCAGTCACAACGAGCTCGGCCTTTGCTGATGAGATGCGTTTTGCCGATACCCATGAGCATGGCCAAGCCATCGCCCGTATTACCCTAGATTATGATGATGACGGCGTTATTCGCGACCATGACCTTGATGTAAAAATTTTTGGTGCCGCACAAAGTTTTGTTGGCTTTGAGTATCACCCTCAAAACCCTATTGAAAAACAAATGATTACAAAACTTAACCAAGATGTTCGTTCAGGTAATCTTATTGCCATTAACAAAGAAGCTGGATGCCGTTTAGATGATACCGACTTTGATTTTGACACCCATGGAGACCATGCGGATATTGAAATTGAGCTTGACTATGAGTGCCAAAACCCCGAAAATCTAACTTCTGTTACTTTCAACTTTGCAAATATGCAATATGCAGACCAATTAAAAGCTCAGTATATTGATAATATGGGTGAAGCTGCAAGTGGTGTTGTAACCCCTAAAAATACTGTATTTAATATTAAATAATGCCTCTTATCTGCCTAGGTGATATTGCCTATAAACTTTCGGAAAAAAATATTTTTCGCCTTCCCGCCCTAACAATCGAGGAAGGTCAGCATAGTCTTATTTTAGGCCCTTCAGGCTGTGGAAAGTCAACATTGCTTAACTTAATAAGCGGGGCAATATCACCTAATGCAGGAATAATTGAGATTTTAGGCCATCAATTAAATAGGCTATCTTCTTATAAAAAAGATGCTTTTCGAGCAGAACATATGGGGATTATCTTTCAGCAATTTAACCTTTTACCTTTTGCCGATGTTTATACCAATATAAGCCTTGGTGTTCAGTTTTCTAAAGAGCGTAAAGGTAATGTTCGCCATATAAAAGATGAGATTTGTCATATTTTAGAACAACTTAATCTTGAACCTTCGAATATTTTAGCTAAAAAAGCCAATCAGCTTTCTGTTGGACAACAACAACGTATCGCTGCAGCAAGAGCCTTGCTCGGAAAACCCAAAATCATTTTAGCTGATGAGCCAACATCTGCCCTTGATGATGATGCCGCCTCTCGCTTTATTCGCCTTGTTTTTGATTGTGCTTCACAACAAAATTCTACACTGATTATGGTCAGCCATAATCAGAGCTTTAAGTCCTATTTTAATCATATTATTGAACTTTCTGATATTGCAACGGTGAGCCATGAGTAAACTTATTTGGCTAAGCTTTAAAAACAGAATTCTCTCCTTAAGCCTTGCAGTTTTAGCGATTGCTATGAGCGTTGCTTTGCTTTTAGGTGTTGAGAAGCTTTCTGTCTCCATGCGAATGAGCTTTCAAAATGCTGTCTCTGGAACTGACCTCATTATGGGAGCCTCAGGAAGTGCGAGTAACCTCTTGCTTTATAGCGTATTTTATATGGGTGAAGCCTCACGTAATATCACTTGGCAAAGCTATGAGGAGATTAAAAATGACCCTAAAATCAAATGGACAATCCCCATATCTTTAGGTGATAATCATCGGGGTTTTCGTGTTGTTGGTACCAATGGTGACTTTTTTAAACATTTCCAATATGGTAAAAAACAATCCCTTGAATTTACAAAAGGTAAAGCTTTTGATGACCTATATGATGTGGTTATTGGAAGCCAGCTTGCCAAAAAGCTTGGCTATAAATTAGGGCAAAAAATCATTGTAACTCATGGGCTTTCCCAAAGTCGTTATAAACATAAAGACAAACCTTTTACCATTGTGGGTATATTAAAGCCAACAGCAACGAGTATTGATAAGTCTCTTTATGTCTCCTTAGAAGCTATAACCGCTATTCATATGGGTTGGGAAACTGGTATTCCCCTAGGGGCTGAACAATTTACTAATGAGAAAATAGCCCAACTTGACCTCACACCTCATTCGATTAGTGCCGCATTTATTGGCCTTAATCGTAAGGCGGATATCTTTACAATGCAAAGGCAAATCAACCGCTATCAGCAAGAACCATTGCTCGCTATTATGCCTGCAATTACCTTACTTGACCTATGGCGAAACTTAAATAATGTGGAAAATGCTTTAACTTTTGTATCATTGATGGTGATGCTTACGGCTCTTTTTGGCCTTACCGCTATTATGCTTGCCACACTCAACGAGCGGCGGCGTGAGATGGCTATTTTGCGGAGCCTTGGGGCTAATCCTTTATATATTTTGGCTATGCTTGTTGGTGAGGCCTTATTTATTGGGCTTTTAGGTATTGTTTTAGGAGTTATTTTGCTTTATGGTGCAATTATTAGCTTTGGTCCTTGGGTGATGGATAAATATGGTATTGCTCTTGGGGTTTCGGGCTTTAAAGCATCCGAAGGCTTATGGCTTGTAACCATTTGGATTATTATTGGTATTATTAGCCTTATCCCTGCTATTCGTGCTTACTTCCATACGCTGCATGATGGTATGACATATAAAAATTAGGAGTTTTTTGAATGAAGAAACTATTGAGCTTTTTGTTTGTAATCTTTTGCTCTTTTACAGCTTATGGTGAAGAGATAAAACCTATAGAATGGCAAGAGCTTGTTCCTTATGATTTACGTCAAAGAGCCTTAGAAATTCAAGAAAAAATCTATAATTATAGTCCTCATGAAAATCCTGACCCTGCGGCTATGACCCAAATAAAAATGGATGATGTGGTTAAGGAACTTGATGGTAAAAAAATTAAGATTACAGGCTTTATTGTTCCCTTAGAATTTGATACTGAATATGTTAATGAGTTTTTACTTGCCCCTTATATTGGAGCTTGTATTCATGTACCGCCTCCTCCTGCAAACCAGATTATTTATGTAACCTCTAAAAAGAAAGTCAAAATTGATGATATCTATTATCCTTTTACTTTTGAGGGAACATTAATCGTCAAATCTTCGCAAACAGAACTTGCCGAAACAGCCTATAGCCTTGATGCCACAGATTATACGGTAGAAAATGACGATAAACTTTTTGATGATGAGATTATTGAGGAAGAAATCCCAGGTTAACTACTTAAAAACAACTGTTCTTTCACCATTAATCAATACACGATGCTCGCTATGGTATTTGACCGCACGGGCAAGAACATGGCATTCCACATCTGCCCCAATCATGACCAAATCAGCCGCACTGTCATTATGATCCACCCGCTCAACATCTTGTTCGATAATCGGCCCTTCATCTAAATCAGCCGTTACATAATGAGCCGTTGCTCCAATGAGCTTAACCCCACGCTCATAAGCTCTTGCATAAGGCCTTGCCCCTTTAAAGCCAGGAAGAAAACTATGATGAATATTAATGGCCATGCCCGAAAGCTTACGACATAAATCATCGGATAATATCTGCATATAGCGAGCCAAAATCACAAGCTCAGCTCCTGTACTTTGTATAAGCTCCCAAATTTGCTTTTCTTGCTCAGCCTTGGTCTCTTTGGTTACGGGAAGATGATAGAAGTCGCAATCATGGCTTTCTACCAATTTTTGGCTATCCGTATGATTAGAGGCCACTGCAACAATATCCATATTTAACGCTTTTGTGCGATTGCGATAAAGTAAATCATTTAAACAATGGTCAAATTTAGATACTAAAATCAACGTCTTCATCGGTGCTTTGGCATCAACTAAGCTCCATTGCATGGCAAATTCTTTTCCTGTGGTTACAAACTGCTCTTCTAAGGCTTTAAGAATTATACCCTCAGGTGTATCAAACTCTACACGCATAAAAAAGCGATTAGATACACGATCCCAATATTGCTTTGATTCTGCAATATTACAGCGTCTGGCGGCTAGAAATGTTGTTACGGCCGATACAATCCCAGGTTGGTCATCACATGTTAATTTTAGCACTAAGCTTTGCATTTATATCCCCTTTTAAAGCTTATTCAAATATTAAAGAATTATAACATCATATTGCAAGTTAATCGATTATGCTACACTAAAAGTTTGTAAATCATTCTTAAGGCCGAGACAATAAGAAAACAAGCGAATATCCGCTTTAAAACAAAGGGAGAAATTTTATGGGCAACTTTTGCTCCCAAAGGAGCCATAAAAGCGGTTATGGGAATAAAGCATATCCAAATCAACATATTTACATAGCCTAGCGAAAAATGCGGCCTTCCCTCAACACCAAGCCCTGCAATAATCATGGCAATGGTTGAGCTTATGGCGATTAAAACACCAATAGCCGCCGCAGTCCCTATGGATTTATGAATAGAGCGTCCGTAGGCCGCAAGCAATGGTGTGCTTAGAGTTCCGCCACCAATGCCCATAAAGGTAGAAACAAAGCCTACAATCGCAGGAAATACGCCATAACAAAACCAGTTTTCGGGCATTTCATCGGCAATGACCTTAGTCTCTTTTTTCCATAAATTTGCCGCCGCATAAATAATCACAACCACAAAAACAATCAGCAGATATTCAACCGATATATAGCGTGTGATAATGCCTCCTAAAAACGAGCCTACAATAATAGGAGTAGCCCAACGTCTCAACAGCGGTATATCAACCGCATCATGGTGCAAATGCCCCTGTGCGGAGCGAAAACCCGTAACAATAATTGTTGCAAGCGAAGTCCCAATAGAAACTTTATAAGCAATATCATCGCTATAGCCCATAAAGCCTAAAACATTAAAAAGCACGGGTACAATAATCATACCCCCACCAATACCCAAAAGCCCTGCTGCAAAACCTGCAGCCATAGCAGTTATTATAATAACAACTAAAAATAAAAGTAAATTTTCCATAAGGCTCATCATAGTTGATTTTTCTCTAAATGCAAAAGAGAAAATTGATTGTTTTTTAGAGCAATCACTGTATAATCTAGCGAGACTTATGGAGAATATTTTGCGTCTTTTTATCATTTTTTCTTTTTGCATCAGCATCTTACTATCTTTTTCTTCTATTGCCGAAAGTAAAGCAAGCCTAGATTGTCTTAAGCAAACCCAAGCCAAAGATTGGGATAAAGCCATTATTGAATGCACCACGGCAAGCGAGCAAGGCTCTGGAGCTTCTGCTGCTATTTTAGGCCGCATTTACGATAAAGGCTTAGGTGGCCATAAGGATATTCAAAAGGCTGCCACTTGGTATGATATTGCCGCAAAAAACAAAAATAAAGATGCTGCCTATCGTTTAGCCGAACTTTGGCTCACCCCAGATACAGGCTTAGGCTACGAGCCTGCCACAGCCGCCACATATTTTGAGCTTGCTTATCATAATGGCCATACAAAAGCAGGATTAGTTTTAGCAAAAATGCTCCGTGATGGCCGCTATATTCCCCAAAATGTCAATGCGGCTTTTCGTATCTACGAAAAACTTTCCAAAAAATCTCGTTTGGCTGCTTACCAAACAGGTAAAATGCTCATGAGTGGTCAAGGAACACAAATTGATGCCCAAAAGGCTACATCCTATTATATTATTGCCGCTAATGCCGATTTGGTTGATGCACAGCGAGATTTAGGCATAGCCTATTGGGAGGGAAGCGGTATTGCTCAATCCAACGAAAAAGCATGGCTATGGCTTGATATTGCTGCATTTAAAGGCGATATGGAAGCTGCGGCAAAACTTAATGAAATCAGTGGACAAATTCCTGAAGATACGGCAAAAAAAGCTCGCGATAAAGCAAGAGCATGGGTTAAAAAACATCAAAAACCATAAAATCAATTTGCTTTTTTATACAAAAAAAGTCATATAATTGAATTAGAGAGGCAATCTTTTAAAAAATAAGGATGATGATATGCTGCTGGCGATTGATGTAGGAAACTCCAATATAAAATGTGCTTTATTTGCTCAAAATTCTGAGCCTATTCAACGCTTTAAAACCCCATCAAAGCAGCCCCATTCGGCTCAAGGCCTTTATGAATGGCTCAGCACACAAGCCGATATATCGCAAATTACATCGGCTATATTTTCTACGGTTGTCCCATCCTTAAAGCGTCCTGTTGCTGATATGCTCAAACAGCTCAACATCCCCTATTTACAGCTCTCCCATAGTTTAAATATTCCCATAACTGTTGACGGTCAACCTCCTAAAAATCTAGGAACAGACTTACTTTCTAATGCTATTGCAGCTCATCACTTATATCCAAACCACAAGGTGATTATCAGCTTTGGTACGGCTCTCACCTTTTTAGCTCTTAGTCAAAAAGGTGAGATTATGGGATGCTCATTTTTAACAGGTTTAGGAACATCTTTTAGAGCCTTAGTTGATGATGCTGCCCTGCTTAACGATATCGAAATTGAAGAGCCTGAAAGCGTAAATGGTCTCACGACCCAAGCGGCTTTACAATCTGGATTTATCTTTGGTTATCAAGGAGCAGTTAAAGAAATCGCTACCCGCATGGCTCACAGTTTTGATGGCAAAGTTACCTTTATTACCAATGGTTATGAGGCCAATTTGGTTAAGCCGCCTCTTGAGGGTAAAATATTCGATGCTCACCTCACCTTAAGAGGGCTTTACTTTGCCGCTTGTGATAATGGCCTGCACTCGTGAAAATCATTGTAATCATTGGTCCTACCGCATCAGGTAAGTCTTCATTGGGCCTAAAATTGGCTCAAAAGCATGATGGTGAGATTATCAATTTTGACAGTATGCAGATTTATCAGGCCTTAGATAAAATTACCGCTTGTCCTACGGCTGAAGAACAAAAGGTTGTTCCCCATCATCTTTATCAGTTTCAAGATGTTGCAGCTCCTTTAAATGCGGCTTGTTGGGCTGAGCTTGCTTGTGAAAAAATCCACAATTGCCTTAAGAGAAATAAGCAGCCTATTTTGGTTGGTGGTACAGGATTTTACCTCAAAACCCTTATGGATGGTATATCACCTATTCCTGATATTGATGCTCATATTGTTGAAAAATATATGCAAAAAGCTGAAGAACATGGTACACAAAGCCTCCATAACTCCTTACAAAAAATTGACCCTGAGCTTGCTCAAATATTAAAAGCAGGCGACACCCAAAGAATTATACGAGCAATCTCTGTTTTTGAAGCAACAAATAAGCCTTTATCTTGGTGGCAAAAAGTTCCTCCAACCCCTTACTTAAAGGATGCTAAATGGCAAATTATGGGCTTACTTCCAAAGCGTGAAAGCCTCTATGAACGCTGCAACCAACGCTTTGATATCATTATGAAAGAAGGTGCTCTTGATGAGGTTATAGCATTGCATAACCGTAAGCTTTCCGACCAACTTCCCGCTATGCGTTCGGTAGGGGTTAAGCAACTTTTGGCTTTTTTAAATAACGAATGGAGCTTAGAGACGGCTATTATCAAGGCAAAAACCGCAACCAGAAATTATGCTAAACGGCAATCTACTTGGGTTCGCAACCAGCTACAAGATGCTCATATTATTGAAGATTTTGGTCAAAATATCACATTAGGAGATAATGTATGACAAGCCATAATCCCACATGGTGGAAAGAAGCTATTGTTTACGAGATTTACCCACGCTCCTTTAAAGATAGCAATAATGACGGTATTGGTGATATTGTGGGTATTATCGAAAAACTCGATTACTTACAAGAGCTTGGCATTGATATGCTTTGGCTTTGCCCTTTCTTTAAAAGTCCTATGGATGATATGGGCTATGATATATCTGATTTTTGTGCCATTGATGCTATTTTTGGTACGATGGAAGATTTTGACCGCCTTATTATTGAGGCGAAAAAGCGTAATATTTTCATCATGATAGACCTTGTGATGAACCATTGCTCTGATGAGCATTTTTGGTTTAAAGAGGCCTGTAAATCCGAAGATAATCCCTATCATGATTACTTTATTTGGAGCGATAAACCCAATAATTGGCAATCCATCTTTCGTGGTTCTGTATGGGAATATGTACCTGATTTAAATAAATATTATCTTCATATTTTCTCTAAAAAACAGCCTGATCTTAACTGGAAAAACCCTAAACTCCGTCAAGAAATGAAAGATATTATGCGATTTTGGCTCAATAAAGGCGTTAAGGCATTACGCTTTGATGCAATCACAGCCATATCGAAACCCGAGGGCTTACCTGATATTCCTCCCAATGTGGAAGTCACTGATTTTATATCCTTTGGTCCGCATCTTCAACAATGGCTAGAGGAGGTTTATCAGGAGGTTTTAGCCCAGTATGATGTTGCAACTGTTGGTGAAGGGCCGCCCCAAAAAAGTGATGCCATATCCACCATTACAGGTGATGATAAATGTCTGCAAAGCCTACATGTTTTCGGAGCAATTAGCCAAGATGTCCGTGATGGTCAACTCTTTCAAAAATGGCCATTTGATGCTGCATTATGGTATAAGCATAACCGACAATGGATTGAATATACTCATCATTTAGGTATATGGAATACAAGCTTCATTCAAAATCATGACCATCCCAGAATCGTTTCTCGTTACGGTAATGATGGTGAATTTTGGGAAAAGTCAGCCATATTATGGGCCGTATGGAATCTCACACAAAAGGCAACTATCTATATATATCAAGGTGATGAACTAGGAATGAAAAACTTCCCCTTCACTTCCATCAATCAATTTAGAGATATTCAAATCTTAAATCTCGCTAAAGAAATCACAACCAAAGGTGAGGATATTAAAGACCATTGGCAAGCCATATGCCATAGGGCTCGTGATAATGCTCGTACCCCCATGCAGTGGGACAAAAGTCAGCCCTATTACGGCTTCTCCAAAAAACAACCATGGATTGCCGTCAATGATAATCAAATCGATACGAACAACTCTCCTATTTTACCGTTTTATCAAAAACTTATAAGCCTTCGTAAGGCATATAAAGATATTTTAGTTTATGGCGATATTATCTTTGATGACTATAGGGATAATGGTGTGATTAGCTATCTTCGAAAAGGTGATGAGCAAAGCTTTCAGATTGTGATGAACTTCTCTGATGATTATCAAGAATATAAACTTCCCAAAAGTGAAATATTATTCAATAATTATAATAACATAGAGCCAAACAAACTCAAGCCTTGGCAAGCGGTTATCAGCTTGATATAGGTTTTCTCGGACATTTTAATCAGAAAAAACAATAATAAATACAGAAAATTAAGCTTGACTAGATAACAAGATATTCCTACATTCTTTAAAGAAATAAATAGCTGGTAAAATCCAAAAAAGGAAGATAAAAATGACCTTAGACGTAACTCAAGAAACCTTTGATGCTGAAGTAAAAAATGCTGACCAACCTGTTGTGGTTGATGTTTGGGCCACTTGGTGTGGACCATGTAAAATGCTCTCACCCGTAATTGATGCTTTAGATAGCGAAATGGATAATGTAAAGTTCGTAAAAATTAATGCCGATGAAAATCAAGAACTTACATCAAGATTAGGTGTTCGCAACCTGCCGACATTACTCCTTTTTAAAAATGGCGAAGTTGAGTCTGTGCGTATGGGAGCTGCTCCTAAAGGGCAAATTTTATCTTGGATTAACCAAAATATCTAAGCCCTCTTTCTGGTTTTAAAATACAAAAGAGCTACATTTTATGCAGCTCTTTTTTTTATATCAGTTGATTGCAAAATAGCATCACTCTTCATATAATATTTACAAAACTTAAAAGGGAATATTTTGCATATTCTTGCTTACTTTAAACCCATTATAACCAATTTTTACCCATAAATATCCATTTTCGTCCATTCTTACCCCTAAATATCCATTTTTTGCCACCTCATTCTTCCATATTACCTGCCTTCAACACTGTTACCATTTGGATTTTTTTGGACAATAAGTGCATAAAAATGGATTAAAATGGATATTTATGGGCAAAATTTGGCAAAAATAGACAGATTTTGTAACTTCCAAACCTACTATCTTCCCCTAAAGATAGAGCCTAAAATACCACGAGCAATCTCACGTCCCAATCGGCTAGAAGCCGCCCGAACTGCTGACTTCATTGCGGCCTCAGCCATAGTTTGCCGATTATGCGAACGGCGGCGATAAGTGGTTGAACTACGGCGTGTTTGTTGATATTCAAATTCACGCTCTTTCGCCATTTGAGCCTGCTGAGCCTCTTGAGATTTTTGCTCCGCACGCTCTCTTAATATCTCAAAGGCGGACTCCCGATTAATGGCTTGGTCATACTTACGACCAATGGGCGATATAGCCAATAGATGCTCTCTTTCTGCCGCCGTTATTGGCCCCATCCGACTATGGGGCGGGCGGATGAGCGTACGTTGCACAACCGAAGGCGTGCCTTTGGCTTCTAAGGTAGAAACTAAAGCCTCACCAACCCCCATTTGGGTTAGCACTTCGGCCGTATCAAATTCGGGATTTGTTCTAAAGCTATCTGCAGCAGCCTTAATGACTTTTTGCTCCCTTGGAGTAAAGGCTCTTAGGGCGTGCTGAATGCGGCAACCAAGCTGAGCAGAGATGCTATCAGGTAAGTCTTTTGGGTTCTGAGTTACAAAAAATACCCCTACACCTTTCGAGCGAATAAGGCGAACAACCTGTTCTATTTTATCCATCAAAGCATCTGAAATATCGTCAAAAATTAAGTGAGCCTCATCAAAAAATAATACCAATTTTGGCTTATCAATATCACCAACTTCTGGGAGTTCCTCAAAAAGTTCTGAGAGTAGATAAAGCAAAAAGGTTCCATAAAGATGAGGACGTGTCATGAGATTTTCGGAAGCAAAGATATTAATCGCCCCACGATTTTGAGCATCAGTAAGCATTAAGTCCTTGAGTTCTAAAGCAGGTTCCGTAAAAAATTGTTCCGCTCCTTCTTGCTTTAATGCCATAAGCTTACGTTGAATACTTCCCACTGAAGCTGTGGTGATATTGCCATATTCCATTGCAAGATCTTTACGTGTATCTACCATGAAATTGAGCATTGCCGAAAGGTCATCTAAGTCGAGCATCAACATACCCTCATCATCAGCTATGGCAAAGGCTGCATATAAAATCCCTTCTTGAGCATCACTCAGCTCTAACAATCTTGAGAGCATAAGCGGGCCAAGCTCCGAAATTGTTGTTCTTAAAGGGTGACCAATTTGTCCTTCTAAATCCCATAAAACACTAGGAAAACCAACCATTCCATAGGGTTGATAGCCTATTTTTTTTGCCCGCTCTTCTAAAAATGGCTTCATCTCTCCTGCTTGAGATATACCGCTTAAATCGCCTTTAACATCAGAGACAAAAACAGGAACACCATTATCCGAAAGGCTCTCGGCTAAGGTTTGTAGGGTTACGGTTTTTCCTGTACCTGTTGCTCCTGCAATCAGACCATGGCGATTCATATATTCTAAATCAATTTCAACTACTTGCCCATCTTGCGTGCCACCTACAAAAATTTTATCACCCATTTTTTGACCTCCTAGTCTAGCTTTTTTCTTTTTAAGATTCACCATATAATTTTTGCTCTACCCAGCGAGAGAATATTGGTAAATTTTGCCAATCTAGCTTTTCAGGATAAGAGCTTTTTCCGAATTCTCGTGCGGCTTGTAATTCTTCGATTGTAATGAATAAACCCCAAAGATTTTTATCATTTTTTTCAACAATATCAAATATTTCCACCACCATATTTTGAACCGCATCATCCAGTTTCATATAGGCTTCATCAATGGTGAAATATTGCCCTTTTAGCCTTAAAATATCATCAGCTATTTGGCTCATTGTATGGTCAATATTTTGCTCTAATGATGAGAGTACACGCATGCCCCCCATCATCATGGCAATACTAAAACCTCTAAGCTCATCTGGAGATAATCCTAGATTATGACCAACCTCCCTTAAAGGCCCTTCGCTTAAGTAATTCAACCCATATCTAAAGCTATTCATAAAGCAGGCAACCTCTTGCAGCGAAGCCTTTTCTATCATCATATGAAAAGCGGTAACATAGTCATATTCGGCCATTGCATCCGATAAAAAATACTTATCGAGCATGGCATCAAAATCTTGGGGAGAAAATAAAGGAGCCTCGAGTTTATCCTTTGGCCAATGAGATGGACGCTTTTGCTTAAGCCATGGAGAATCCTCATTTTCAAGAAGAATTTTTACAATATTTCTCATGCCATCCGCATTGCGATTTTGACGAATTTGCCATAATTTTCTACCCGCTAAAAATCCTTTACCTACAGTTTCCCAGCCCATATTGAGGCGATAGATAGGCTCAACAATTTGGAGCAAATATTCTTTGGCTTCCTCTTTATTTAAAAAACCAACTTTTTTATCTGTAGCACTTCTAACGAGCATAACAGAACGGGCAATATCCCATGCAACAATGGGGGCATCGGTAAAAAATTTGCGGTTATTTTGTATTTCTACGAGTAATTTTTTATCGGTAGAATCTTCAAGCTTATCGATAAGTAGTTGAGCTTTGGGCGAATCTTTTTGTAAAATCGTCTGTATCATCATCTCATCAACACGTCTATCACCAATGGTGCGTATTTGCTCTAAACAATTTAAAAGAGCATTTTTATTTTTGATTTTCCAGACATTAACCAAAATTTCAGGACTCATCTCAACAATATCAACAGGCTGCTTATTGGCAATGGCGTAAGGTGCCCCCATAGAGATACAAATATTTAAGGCATTATTCGCAAAATTATGTATTGAATTCTTATAGATAATTGTTTTTTCTTTTATCTCTTTAACCAGCGTATTTTCTAAAAATTCTGTGGTTTCTTCTGACTTTGGCATAAGCATTAAAATCAGAACCACGGAGATTCCAAAGATAAGGACAAAAAAACCTATAATTAAAAAAGACATGAGGAATGGGTGTTGTTTTGCCCATTCTGTAATTGCTACCATTTACCATAACCTTACTTACGTGAATGCCAAGTGTAAGCCTACCATAAATTTTTTAAATCAAAATGTCAAAATCTTTACTTTATTTAAGAAATCTTAAAGATGATTCTTTACAAATTTGGAATGATTACTATTAAATAAATGGGATTTTTCACTTATTTTTTCCGAATTATCATAAAAAATCCCTGTAATCACGTCATTTACAATCTTGTCTCTTGTCTCTACAAGCGAAAGAGACTAGACTTATGAATTCTTTATGTTCAGATAACAAGGAGTCATAAAATGAATGAGCATACATATACTGGAGCCGAAATTGTAATGAAAGCCTTGGCCGACCAAGGCGTAGAGGTTATGTTTGGTTATCCTGGTGGTGTGCTTTTGCCTGTCTATGACGAACTTTATAAGCAGAATTTTGTCCGCCATATGCTCCCACGTCATGAGCAAGGGGCTGTTCATGCAGCCGAGGGCTATGCCCGCTCCACAGGCAAGGTTGGCGTTGCAATGGCCACATCAGGCCCTGGAGCAACCAATACGATTACTGGTCTTGCCGATGCGATGATGGATTCTATTCCCCTTGTTTGTATTACAGGCCAAGTTCCTCTTTCGATGATTGGTAATGATGCCTTCCAAGAAGCTGATACAACGGGCATTACTCGCCCTGTAACCAAGCATAATTACTTGGTAACCGATGTCAATAATTTGGCTCAAACCATTCATGAGGCTTTTCATATTGCTGCATCTGGTCGTCCTGGCCCTGTGGTTATTGACCTACCTAAAGATGTTGCCTTAGCACGAGGTCATTATATTTCTCCTGATAAGATGCAATATGCCGAAGCCAAGCATTATACTCACCCAACTTTAGAGCAAGTGGACGAAGTTATCGATATGATTTTAGCGGCTCGTCGCCCTATCATTTATGCGGGTGGTGGTATGATTATTGCAGGCGGTGGTGCTTGTGATAATTTACGGCTTTTTAGCTCCCTAACTTCGCTTCCTGTTACCCTAACTCTTATGGGCTTAGGAGCTATTCCAACCGATCATCCTAACTATTTAGGAATGCTTGGTATGCACGGAACTTACGAAGCCAATATGGCCATGTATGAATGTGATTTGATGCTGACCCTTGGGGCAAGATTTGATGACCGTGTAACTGGGCTGCTTTCGAGCTTTTCGCCACGTTCTAAAAAGGTTCAGGTTGATGTTGACCCCTCTTCGGTTAATAAAAATGTTATTGTCGATTTAGCCATTTATGCCGATGTAGCCGAATTTTTAGAAATGTTAGTCAAACGTTGGCAAGAGCGTGATTTACCTGTTAATCCTGAGCAACAATCTTGGTGGAAACAAATTGAAAGCTGGCGTGAACGTGATTGTCTTAAGGTTCGCAATAATGATAAACTTTTGCGTCCACAAAATGCTATTAAGATGGTTGATGCCATGAGCAAACATTTAAATCCTGTTATTGCAACCGATGTTGGCCAACATCAAATGTGGGCGGCTCAATATTGCAGCCTCAACAAGCCTAATGATTGGCTTACAAGTGGGGGCCTTGGTACAATGGGTTATGGCTTGCCTGCCGCCATTGGGGCTCAGGCGGCTTATCCTAACCGTCTTGTTTTATGCTATACGGGCGATGGCTCTATTCAGATGAATATCCAAGAGTTGGGAACTTTAAAAGCCTATAATCTTCCTGTTAAGATTATTCTTTTAAATAATGGGAGCTTAGGTATGGTTCGTCAGTGGCAACAAATGTTCCATGGCAAGCGATATTCCGAAAGCCTATTAGATGAGTCTCAACCTGATTTTGTTAAATTAGCTGAGGCTTATGATGCCAAAGGTATCCGAGTGATACGCCCCGAAGAATTAGAGCCTGCCATAAAAGAAATGCTCGCATTTGATGGCCCTGTTCTTTTAGATATTATGGTTGAACCTGAGGAATTAGTGTTTCCAATGATACCTGCAGGCAAAGGCCATAACGAGATTATCATGGGCGATTATGATGATGATGATTTTGGTAAAGATGGTGCCGAAGGCGGCATGTTGTTAACCTAAAAAAGATAATACAGAAAAAAATTTCAAGGAGTATGATTTTATGAAAAACGATACAACCATTCGCACCCATACCATCTGTGTTATCGTGAAAAACGAAGCAGGTGTATTATCACGGGTTATTGGCTTATTCTCTGGCCGTGGCTACAATATCGATAGCCTGACTGTGGCGGAAGTCGACGATGACAAAGAGCTTAGCCGCATTACCATTGTAACTTCGGGAACAATGCAAATTGTTGAGCAGATTAAGGCTCAACTTAACCGTTTAATCCCTGTATACCGTGTCCGCGACCTTACGGTTGATGGCCCTGCTGTTGAGCGTGAACTTGCTTTGGTTAAGGTTCGGGGTTCTCGTGATGACCGTCTGGAAGCCTTGCGAATTGCCGATATTTATCGGGCTCGTGCTGTTGATAGCACCCTAGAAAGCTTTGTTTTTGAGATTGTTGGCTCAACAGAAAAACTCAATGCTTTCATTGCCCTTATGAAGCCATTAGGATTGGTGAATATTGCCCGTACAGGTGTAGCCGCAATTTCTCGTGGTTTAGCAGACGACCAAAATTAAAAAAATAAAAATAGGTCTGCTATATTGACCTATTTTATTTTTATGTATAGAATATCAATCTATTTTTTAATTTGAGGAGACTTATCAAATGCATGTATTTTACGATGCTGATTGTAATCAAGACTTAATCAAAGACATGAATGTTGCCATTGTTGGCTACGGCTCGCAAGGACATGCTCATGCACTCAATCTGCGTGACTCTGGTGTGGCTAATATTGTTGTTGCCGCCCGTAAAGGTGGACCAAGCTGGGAAAAAGCTGAAAAAGAAGGCTTTAAAGTCATGACCCCTGCCGATGCCGCCGCATGGGCTGATTTGGTAATGATTCTCATCCAAGACGAAAATCAAGCTAAGCTCTATTATACTGAGCTTTACAAAAATATGAAAGAAGGCTCTACCCTTGCCTTTGCCCATGGCTTAAATATTCACTTTAATCTGATTGAACCAAGAGAAGATATTGATGTTGTGATGATTGCCCCCAAAGGCCCTGGCCATACGGTTCGTGGTGAATATAAAAAAGGCGGCGGTGTGCCATGCTTAATTGCCGTTCATCAAGATTGCTCGCAACAACGTGGTCAAAACTCATCGGCTAAAGATGTTGCCCTCTCTTATGCTTCGGCTGTTGGTGGCGGACGTTCTGGTATTATCGAAACCACATTTAAAGAAGAATGCGAAACTGACCTTTTTGGCGAACAGGCCGTATTATGTGGCGGCTTAACGGCTCTTATTCAAGCAGGCTTTGAAACATTAACCGAGGCTGGATATGCTCCTGAGATGGCCTATTTTGAATGCCTCCACGAAATGAAACTTATTGTGGATCTTATCTATGAGGGCGGTATTGCCAATATGCGTTATTCTATCTCTAATACAGCCGAATATGGCGATTATGTATCGGGTCCTCGTGTTGTTGATGCTGGTGTTAAAGAGCGTATGAAAGCTGTACTCAAAGATATCCAAGACGGACGCTTCACCCGTGATTGGATGTTGGAATGCCAAGCGGGTCAGCCTAGCTTTAAAGCCACAAGAGGTAACCAAGCTCAGCATCCTATTGAAGAGACTGGTAAAAAATTACGTGCCATGATGCCTTGGATTGAGGCTTCTAAAATGGTCGATAAAGAACGTAATTAAACTTTCTTTTATCTTTAAGAATCAAGTAAAAAAGGTTATCAATACTGATAGCCTTTTTTTAAATATAATTATATACTTTAATAAGCAATGTTTTATATAAGATTTTATAAGGAGAAATCAATGAAGAAACTTCTATTAACAATGCCTCTTCTGGCTTCTTTTGCAACAACTGCTCTTGCTGCAGAAGCTCCAAAACCAGAGAAAATGATTAAATCTCTTTCAACACAAGTTAAAAAAAGTATCAAGGATATGGACAAAGATGGTGATAAAGCCGTATCTGTTGAGGAGTACACCCAGTTTATTAATAACAAAGCTCTTAGCTTTGATAAAGATGGTACTAAAGGTTTAAGTAAAGAAGAGTATAAAACTTTTGCTCTTGCTCAGCTAGAGGAATCCATACAAGCAAACCCTGTAATGGCAACTCAACTTGAGCAAATAAAGTCTGCGATCGAAGCCAATCTCGACGTGGCTATGCAGCAGTTTGACACCAATAAAGATGGTACCTTAAATACTGAGGAGCTTACTCCCGTAAATGCTAGTGGCTTTGCTATGACGGATTTTAATCAAGATGGCAAGCTTGATATGGGCGATGTTGAATCTATAAAAAAACAGATGGGATTGTAATAAATCGCCCCCTAACTGATTAAAAATACAAATGAAGAGGCTTAAATCAAGCCTCTTTTTTTATGAAAATTTCTTTTTCTTACTGCTCTATAATAAAATCAGCCCTTTTAAAAACACAAATTTATACTTAAATAAGATATAACGAATAAATCAAAATATTTTAAGGAACAATCTTATGAAAAAAATTCTACTCACACTCACATCACTTAGTGTTATTAGCCTCCCTACTTTTGCTACTGAAGCTCCCACTCCACAGGCTCAGCAAGCCTTTGATTTCATGAAGCAGCAAGTTGAGCAAATGATTACCAACCTTGATACCAATAAGGACCAAGCCGTAACTGTTGATGAATATCAAACATCCATTAATAAGGAGATGATGAGCTTTGATAAAGACGGTACCGAAGGTTTAAGTCCTGATGAATATAAGTTGTTTGTGGCTGCACAATTTGATGAGGCTATTAGCCAATATAGCGATAATGCCGAAGCCAAACAACAGCTTGAGATGATAAAAGAAAGTATCGATACAGGCATTACTGGGTTTATGGCACAAGCCGATACAAATAAAGATGGTAACCTCACTAAAGAAGAGCTTGATATTATTCAAAAAAATGACTTTGGTGTTAATGACTTCAACAAAGACGGTAAGCTTGACGCTGCTGATATTGAATTCGTTAAAAAGCAAATGGGATTATAATATACCCCCCCTAACCTATTAAAATACAAGTGAAGAGGCTTAAATCAAGCCTCTTTTTTAATTCAGGTTTATTCGGAATTATTCAGGTATAATAAATTACACAAGAGCTACTCTCACTCCTTTTGGAAGTTGGTGAATTTATAAGCCCTTAGGTGACCTCTTAAAAAAATTTTATTATCATTATAAAATTTAAGGCTATAATTTTGCCGTAAAATTGGTTATATTTATAAATATCTGTTTTTTTATTATTAATTTAGGAGCTAAAATGTCAACTATCTCCCCCTTTTTAATTGCCATTGCAGTCTTAGCCTTTTTAGTCATTGTCATTTTGATGATGAGTGTCAAAACGGTTACTCAAGGCTATGAGTGGACTGTAGAGCGTTTTGGACGTTACCACAAAACCCTGCGTCCTGGTCTTCATATTATCATTCCTGTTATGGACAAAATTGGCTCTAAAGTGAATGTTCGAGAACAAGTTATGGATGTTCCTCGTCAAGAAGTAATTACCCGTGATAACGCCATTGTGAGCGTTGATGGTATTGTTTACTTTCAGGTTTTAAGTGCCAAGGCTGCTACTTACGAGGTTAGTAATCTCTTTAATGCGATTTTAAACCTTGTGATGACCAACTTACGTACGGTTGTTGGCTCTATGGATTTAGATGAAACATTATCTCAACGGGAAAAAATTAACACTCAGCTTATGCATGTTGTTGATGAAGCCACAAATCCATGGGGCGTAAAAGTAACACGTATTGAGATTGCTGATATTCAGCCTCCACGTGATATTGCCGATGCGATGGGTCGCCAGATGAAAGCCGAACGTGATAAACGTGCTGCTGTTTTAGAGGCTGAAGGCTTGCGTCAAGCTGAAATCCTAAAGGCCGAAGGTCAAAAACAATCGCAAATCTTAGAAGCTGAAGGCCGTAGAGAAGCCGCTTTTCGTGATGCGGAAGCTCGGGAACGTCAGGCGGAAGCGGAAGCCAAAGCGACACAAATGGTTTCTGAGGCTATTGCCACGGGTGATATTCAGGCGATTAACTATTTTGTTGCCAATAAATATGTAGACTCCCTAAAAGATATTGCCGCAGCCCCTAACCAAAAAGTGATGTTTATGCCTATGGAAGCGACAGGCATTTTAGGCTCACTGGGTGGCATTGGTGAGATTGCCAAAGAAGTCTTTAAAAAATAAGGAGTATAACCCATGTTAGACCCTGCTCTTATCTGGCTGATTATCGGTGTGGCTCTGATTACTTTAGAGCTTTTTGCTCCAGGAACATTCTTACTTTGGTTCGGCTTAGCGGCTCTGATTACTGCAACCGTCTCCTACTTTTTTTCAGCAAGCTTAGAAATACAACTTATTACCATGGCAGCCGCCTCTGTTATTGCCGTACTCATAGGGCGTATGCTTTATAAAAAAGTTGGTGATACTTCTGATATGTCATCTGAGCCTCTTAACGAACGTACTACTCGTTATATCGGCATGACAACCCATACCGAAACAGCTATTGTAGATGGTCGTGGCCGCATAAAGGTAGAAGATAGTAGCTGGCTTTGCGAAAGTAAAACAGACCTTCCCGAAAAAACAAAGGTTAAAATTATTGGGGCAAATGGTACTGTGCTAATTGTTGAACCTGTTTAAGGGCTACAAGCAAAAATTCCTTTCCTAAAAGAAAGGCTTGTCATTCTGCATGGTACATAAGTACCATCGCAGAATCCATGTATCAACATTTGTTAGATGCTACTCGCTACTCCAAATAATCAGCCGATAAGAATTCACGTCCCTCATAACCATGATAAAAACCATTGGAATAGACAATATTCGGGGTATTTTCCAACAAAAGAGCATCAGCCTCAGCCGCATTAATCTGCTTATTAATGAGCTTTCTCCAAATTTGGTTGACCTTAATCATATCGCAATCTTGGGGCGATAATCGCAAGGCTTGTACACCCATATCCATCAATTGATGACATTCCGCCGTTAAATTTACATAAGAATGGCTCATAGTGCATGTTCCATTCACATTTAAAAATGGTTGAAGCTCTAAAGTTTGAACATCCATACCATCGTAATCTTCGTTACACACATACTGGCATTTAGACTTTCTGAGACCACGAGAACGTGCATGATAACAACGGCTTGAAACCGCTAAAGGCAAGCGACCAAAGGCTTGTATCTCTATTTCAGCAGAAGTTGCCTTAACAATCTCAGCAATATTTTCTTTAGAAAGCTCATAAGGTAAGCAAATACGCTTTGCCCCTTGCTTAAACATATATTCTGCTGCACCCTCATTATAAATACTCACAAAAGGCCCGATATAATGTTCTTTACCCTCTAAATAGAGCAAGGCCGAAACATCATTAGCTTCAACCACATAATCGCTATTTTTACTCACTAACTCTAGAGCATCTTCCTCATATTTATTCATAATCAGTGCTAAAGTAGAACGGATAACTTTTTTGCCTGATTGAGTTAATCGTTCCGCAATCATATTGATTTCATCTTCGTAAAAAGGTAAACGCCGTGAGCAAATCACCTCCCCTAAATAGACTTCTTCAAAATCGCTCTCATCAGCAATTTTAAAATAAAAGTCTTTCCAGTCATCAAGCTTCCAATTAAATAGGCATGGTCCTAAAGTTAAGATTGTTTTTGTCATATTTTCTCTATCTCTTATTTATAAAATTTGGCTATTGCCAACGACGGTTATAAGCCCCTTTAGTGGAACGCCCGCCTTCGGATAATGCTTGTAAAGCTGATGCATCGTAGCTTTTACCTTCTGCAATAGCATCTATAGCCGCCCTAAAGGCCGAGACTATCTGACGCACATAAGCACGGGAGCGTTGGCGGCCTTCAATTTTTAAAGCTGTCACGCCTGCATCTTGTAACTTATCTAAAATATCAATCACTGAGAGTGATGTTGGCTCTTCAAAAAGCCAACTGGGTTTGCCTTGAGCCATAAATCTTCCCTTACAAAGGGTTGGGTAGCCTGCATTTTCACTTTCATCAAAAACATTAATTGTCGAGCCTCCAAGACGAGAAACAAGCTTGCTCCCTTGTTGTTGATAGCTCACATGACTTGCAGGCGAGCAGACACCATCCTTATTGGGTGAAAGCCCTGTTACATAAGATGAAAGTGAGCAACGACCCTCCGCCATTACACAAAGACCACCAAAAACAAAAACTTCACTTTCTACATCAATTTTACTATTTAATGCCGTAATCTCGTCTAAGGTTAAAACTCTTGGTAAAACAACCCGTTTAACATCAAATTCTTTCACATAATAATTAATACTTGCCGCATTAGAAGCCGAGGCCTGCACCGAAAGGTGACGACGAAGGTTGGGAACATTCTCCTTAGCCCACGAGAGCAAGCCAATATCAGCCAAAATAACCGCATTCACACCAATTTCAGCTGCATCTTCAAGCCCTTGTTTCCATATATCTGAGCCACCTGCTTTGCTCCATGTATTCATGGCAAGTAGTATGTTAACGCCTCTATCCTTTGCCTTTTGAGCTGCCTCTTTAAGCTCTTTACGAGAAAAATTAAGCCCTGGAAAGTTGCGTGCATTGGTTGCATCGCGATAACCACAATAGATTGTATCCGCCCCAGCCTCAAGAGCGGCATCAAATGCAGCAGGCGTTCCTGCAGGGCATACAAGCTCTAATTTTTCAGCCATATTATATTTCCTTTTCTGTACGTTTTGCCGTACGTTTTTGGCGTATCCCAGCCTTTGCTAAAGTTGCTTTTAAGTTCATAACTTCTTGATTAAGCTCTGTGATTGTATCAGCTTGCTGCTCTATTTGTGATTTTAAATGCCCATTGACGGCATTTTGCAATACATGCATATCTTGTGCGGCCTTTTGATAAATATACTCCGCCATATTAGATGCTTTTTTGGCTGGAGCTGACAAAGGGCCTAAAATTTCTAAAATCTCCTCACCCAAATCAACACCTGTTGCATCAATGGCATTTCTTAAAGCCACAACGGCTTCTGTTGAGCCTTCAATTTCTAAATCTCGTGTAAAAAACAATGCATCTCCATCCGAATCGCCATTCATCATTTTAAGTAGATTGGCAATAGAAGCGTGGATTGTTGCTAAAGCCTCAGGACGCTCATCTTTTTTCTCATGAGCCGTAATTTCTATTTGCCCATGGGTTGCCTTGAGTAAAAAAGCAAAAGGTAAATCTATGGGATTAATTAACCAACTTGGATTATCCAAATCGCTTAAACGTTCACCAAAAGTTGGGTATTTTTCTTGCATTCTTTGGGCAATTTTTTGGCTAATCTTTTGTATAAGCGATAAAGGAGCTGCTCTTAAAGCAAATCCTAAAAATAAAGTAGGGCCAAAAGGTGGGTACGATTGTACGGCCATTTTTACATCCTTAAATATTTCATATTTTTATATAAAATAGCATGAAAGATTCTTTTGTCAAAATGCTTTACATACCATTATTCGTTTTTACTGCTAAGAATCGCTTTTTTATTAGGAAGTTTCTGTCATTAGCAAGTAATCAACAAGCCCATCACATCCAGTGATAATCTGTTGCATCATATGACGAAAATCTTCTATTCCCCCATAGTAAGGGTCTGCAACCGAACAACCTTTTTTATCCATAAAGAAATCGCAAAAATATAAAATTTTTGTAGCAACCCCCTCTGGCTTCATTTGTTCTAAGTAGCGATAATGGCTATCATCCATTGCAATAATATGGTCATAATCGTAAAAATCACTCTCATTAAACTGTCTTGCCCGAATATGGCTAATATCAAAACCAAATTCTTGAGCGACTTTTATCGCTCGCTCATCAGGAGAATCGCCAATATGCCAACTTCCTAATCCTGCACTATCAACCCTTATATGAACATTCTTTTCTTGAAGTTTATGCCTTAAAATCGCATCTGCCGAAGGTGATCTGCAAATATTTCCTGTGCATATAAACAAAACCGACATGTTATTTTTCCTTTGTTTTCATACGGTTAACATAATATTAAATTTTTTGTTGGACTTTGTGGCGAAATTGTGCCAAAAAAGCAAAATCTATTGTATAACAAAATAAATATAATATGTGAATTTTTAGGAAATAATAAATGCGATTACAGATTACTGTTGCCTTTACACTTGTTTTACTTATAGCCTCGGCCTTTGTATCCCTTACGCAAGTCTATAACATTCAAACAAAAACTCCAGATGTTGCACAGGTTACTCTAACACCCTAAAAGACTTCCAAAAAAATCCTTTACCTTCACCCAAATATTCAGTATACTAGATTTGTAAGTAACAAGAGACATACGTAATGTTATGCGTTCTTGTGTATCGCTTCTCTAGCAATTAAAATTACTTTCCTCTCCTCCCCCCCCTTTTTTGAAAGTTAGAGAAGCGAACTTACGTTACAAGGATTTTTTTGTTTTTATTCTCTTTTAATATGTTTTTAGAGCTTTTAAATTAAGTCATCTAAAAGTTGAAAAAAAAATCACTCCATACTATATTACTAATCCCCTCCCTTAAAATAGCTCTTTGATAAGTTACTCATTTGTTTTGTTGCGAAAAATGAACAAGTCGGGTAAAGTAAGCTTTATTTTTAATAATAAATAATGAATAAGGATATAATTTATGTTATCTCGATGGAAGTCCGCATTATTAGGAACATCATTCTTTTTTTTATTACCAACTGTAGCTTTAGCTCAAAATACTGTTGAAGAACAACAGCAGCTAGATAAAACTTACCAAGAGCTTGCTCTTTTTGGCCAAGTTTTTAATCATATTCGAGAACGTTATGTTGAGCAAGTCTCCGATGAAGACTTAATAAAATCGGCCATTGATGGAATGCTACGCTCCCTTGATCCTCATTCAAACTTTCTTACTGGCGAAGAAGCCACCGATATGCAAGAGCAAACCACAGGCTCATATGGCGGGCTAGGTATTCAGGTTTCTCAAGATGAAAATGGCATGGTTTTGGTAATTGCTCCTTTTGATGACACACCTGCGGCAAAAGCAGGCATTTTACCTGGGGATCGTATCAGCCATGTGGATGGCGAGACAACTATGGGAGAAAGCCTTGATAAGGCCACCGAAAAAATGAAAGGTGAGCAAGGCACCGATGTTACTCTAACCATCATGCGTGATGGTATTGAGCCTTTTGATGTGGTGGTTACAAGAGATGTTATTCGCCCCAACCCTGTTCGCTGGCGACTTGAGGGCGATAATGGTTATATTCGTCTTGCCGCCTTTAACCAGCGTACAACCGAAGTTCTGTTAGAAGCCGTTACTGATTTAAAAAAACAAGCGGCTAAAAAAGATATTGACCTTAATGGCTATGTTCTTGATTTACGCTCTAACCCTGGTGGGCTTTTAGATCAAGCCGTATCGGTTGTGGATAGCTTTGTTGATGAGGGCGAAGTTGTCAGTATTCGTGGACGTGATCCGAACGAAGGTGAGCGTTTTATTGCCACTGATGGTGATATTTTAGATGGCAAGCCCATGATTGTACTGATTAACTCAGGCTCAGCCTCAGCCTCTGAGATTGTTGCAGGAGCTTTGCAAGATTTAGATAGAGCCATGATTTTAGGTGAGCGGAGCTTTGGCAAAGGTTCTGTGCAAACCGTTGAGCAGGTTTCAGCTGATGGCGATTTAGTGCGTATGACAACCGCTCGTTATTTCACCCCATCAGGCCGCTCTATCCAAGGTGATGGCATTCACCCTGATATTGAGGTCAAGACTGCAAAAATCGAGGTTTTTGATAGGCAAATCATCCGTGAGGGCGATATTCCAGGGGCTCTTTCTAACCCTGGCACTGGCATTCCACTGGAAGACCATATTAAGAGTGATGAGCCTAAAGATGACAATATTCAAGATACTCCAAAGGTTGAAGATAATCCTACAACAAAGGATGATAATAACAATGCCGATGAAACAAGTGAGAATAAAAAAGGCCTCATTGATAGTGTGAAAGATGCTCTTAAATCTTCGGCTAAAAAAGAAGAAGAGATTAAAGGCAATAAGGTTCCCGAAGAAATTGTCAAAAAAGAGATTGAGGCTGCTGAGCAAGACAACCAGCTGCAGCGAGCTCTTGATTTACTTGATGGTATTGCTATTTATCAAAAGTTTCAAGGTCAGTATAAACTAAAGCCTCAAGAACAAGAAGCTCAAACACAAGAAGATATTCCTGAAAATAAGAAGGCATCGTAAGAATGTATAGATTAGGTGTTGGGGCATGCATTATCAATCGTGATAACAAGGTTTTCATTGCAGAGCGGTTGGATATCTTAGGTGCATGGCAACTTATTCAAGGTGGTATTGATGAGGGTGAAGAGCCTGAGGCTGCTCTATTTAGAGAGGTTTTGGAAGAGACAGGCATTCATAAGAATAATCTATCCATCATTACTCAAAGCCGTGATTGGATTTCCTATGATTTTCCTAAAGATGCTCACTATTTTGGTGGAAAATATAAAGGACAAAAGCAACTTTGGTATGCTCTTCGCTTTTTAGGTGATGATAGTGATATTAATCTGAACTACACCCAACATCCCGAATTTAGTCGTTTCCAATGGGTGGATTTAGCTAATATCGAAGACTTGGCCGTAGAGTTTAAAAAGACTCTTTATCAAAAAATTATTGAAGAATTTAGTAATGTGGTTAAATAACAAATGACAATTTTAGAATGGGTTATATTTTTTCTGGGCTTTCCCGCCCTTTTATTAGGAGCTGACTTTTTAGTCAAAGGTTCGTCGGCCATTGCGGCAAAATTTGGTGTGCCCTCCGTGGTGATTGGACTAACAATTGTCGCCTTTGGTACATCAGCACCAGAGCTTCTTATTTCTGTACAATCAGCTATTGAGGGGCAAGTCTCTATGGCGGTTGGTAATGTTGTTGGCTCAAACATTGCCAATATTTTACTCATTTTAGGAGCAGCCCCCCTCTTTAAAACCTTTATAACCAAAAATACCGTTAAACGAGTGGATATTATTTTATTTTCTGTATCCACCCTTATTATCACCATTGCCTTAATGCTTCCTTTTTACGGCAAAGTAGCGGCAATTATCAGCTTAATATTCTTTGTTTATGTTATATATAATAGCTGGATGGATGTAAAAAAAGATACATCTCAAGAGACTGAAGAAACTGAAACATCTCCGAATAGCCAACCTTTATATCTTTTAATCATATATGTGATTGTGGGTATCATTGGCCTTGCTAAAGGGGCTGATTGGTTGGTCGATGGCGGTCAAAAAGTTGCTTTATTGCTCCATATATCACCTGCTGTTGTTGGGCTTATCTTTTTTGCTGTGGGAACTTCACTTCCAGAGCTTGCAACCTCTATTTATGCTGCTCGTAAAAATGAGTTTGGCCTTGCCTTAGGTAATGTGGTTGGCTCTAATATCTTTAATGCTATGTTGGTTCTCCCTGTAGCCGCTTTATTTAAGAATATCCCTGCTGACCGCTTTGTCCAAATAAGAGATTTACCTATCTTATTTATAGCATCCGCTATTTTGGTTTACGTTACCTATAAAGGCTTGCGTATCACTAAGTTAGGCGGGCTACTTTTATTAACCTTATACGGCTTTTGGGTTGTTCTTATTGCCCTTACCGCTCATAGTAGTTTATCATGACAAAAGCAGCTCTTATTACTGGTGCAGCCAAGCGTATAGGCAAAGTTATCGCCCTTCACCTTGCTAAGGATGGCTATGACCTTGCTTTACATTATCAATCCTCACAAAAAGAGGCTCAAGAACTTGCCGCACAACTCCAAAAAGATTATGGCGTAAAGACTATTCTCATTCAGGCTGATTTAAAAGATGAAGACCAGACACAAAAAATTGTAGACAAAGCCCATAAAGCTTTAGGAAATTTGAGTTTACTCATTAATAATGCTTCTTGTTTTTTACGTGATGACTGGCAAAATAGCTCTCAAGATATTTGGGGTGAAAATTTAGCCGTTAACTTACGCTCTCCTTTTATATTGGCCTCACAATTTGCACAACAAGCCCCTAAAGATGCCTTAATCGTAAATATGCTCGATAGTAAGCTCGAAAATCTCACCCCTGCTTTTATGAGCTATACTGTTGCAAAATCAGGACTTTATACCTTAACAAAGACACTAGCACAAGCTTTAGCTCCAAATATTCGTGTTAATGGGATTGGCCCTGGTCATGTAATGCCCTCTGTTCATGATAGTGATGAAAGTTGGCAAAAAGCCATTGAGCAAACCGCTCTTAAGCGAGCCACACAGCCCAATGAGATTGCAACAACTATCTTATGGATGCTCCAAACACCTAGCCTAACTGGGCAAATGATTATGCTTGATGGTGGTGAGCATTTAGGCTGGAAGCTTCCTTAAAATTTTCTCTTTTCACTTTTTTACATTGAAAAATAAAAAAATAAAATTACATAAGTGATACAATTTTTTTAAAGATGAAAAGAAAAAAACATGAAAAAAATCATTGCCTTTGCTGCATCCACAAGTACAACATCCATTAATAAGCAACTTGCGGCTTATGCGGCATCACTCATTGAAAATGTTGATATTGAAGTTCTAGACCTCAATAATTTTGATATGCCTATATTCAGTGAAGACTTAGAAAGAGAGCTTGGCTCGCCTCCTAAAGCTATTGCTTTTAAACAAAAACTTAAAGAGGCCGATGCCTATATTATCTCTATTGCCGAACATAATGGTAATTTTACTGCTGCCTTTAAGAATCTCTATGACTGGGTTTCTCGCATCGAGCAAAATATCTTTGACAACAAGAAGATATTGCTTTTAAGCACTTCTCCTGGAGCTGGCGGTGGTGTGCGCGCTTTAGAGATTGCCAAGCTTAGCTTCCCTTTTGCTCATGGAGTGATTGCTGGTGAATTTTCTTTGCCTTTATTTCATGTTTATTTTAAAACAGGAAAGATTGAAGATAAAGATATTTACGAGCAACTTAGCGAGCAAATTCAACTCCTTGTTGATGGAATATAAATTACATCCTCATTTTATTTGACACTTTTGCGATTAAGGCTTAAAAACATAAAAGAAATCATTTTAATATTTTTTTGAGGGCTTTTCTTATGCGAATACTTTCAGGCGTGCAGCCAACAGGCAATCTTCATTTAGGTAACTATTTAGGAGCATTACGCAATTGGGTGAATATGCAAAATGACTATGAATGCATATTCTCTATTGTGGATATGCATGCTATTACCGTTTGGCAAGAGCCAAAAGAGCTTAAATCTTCTATTTACGAGCTAACCGCCGCTTTTATCGCATCAGGGATTGACCCAACAAAGAATATTATCTTTAACCAATCGGCTAATCCAAACCATGCGGAGCTTGGCTGGATATTAAGCTGTGTTAGTCGTATTGGATGGCTCAATAAAATGACCCAATTTAAAGATAAAGCAGGTAAAAATCGTGAAGCTGCATCCGTTGGACTTTACATATATCCTTGCCTAATGGCGGCTGATATTTTGACTTATAAGGCCACACATGTCCCTGTGGGTGAGGATCAAAAGCAGCATTTAGAACTTACTCGCAATATTGCCCAAAAGTTTAACCATGATTTTAAGGTGGACTTCTTTCCTCAGCCTGAACCTGTAATTACAGGCCCTGCAACAAGGGTTATGAGCTTACGTGATGGCTTAAAGAAGATGTCTAAATCGGATACTTCCGAAAATTCTCGTATTAACCTTACAGATAGCTCAGAGGATATCGCCCTTAAAATTCGCAAAGCCAAAAGCGATGCCGATGCTTTACCCTCGGAGGTTGCAGGCTTAGAAAATCGCCCTGAAGCTAAGAATTTGGTAAATATTTATGCAGCTGTCTCGGGCCAAACCCCCGATAGCATTTTAGCCGAATATGCAGGCCAAGGCTTTGGCCAGTTTAAACCTGCTTTGGCTGATTTATTAGTAGCTCATTTTGAGCCTATTCGTAATAAAATGACGGAGCTTTTAAACGATAAGGCTGAGATTGACAATATCTTACGTGATGGTGCTAGACGAGCACAAGCCATATCTCAGCCTATCTTAGACGATATTTATGATATTGTTGGCTTTTTGCGTTAAGCTCTAATCATTTTGGCTTAAATACATTCTTTTGGTCTTTTTCACCTTAAAGGCCAAAAGAATAAATGTTACACCTAAGATAATTCCAAAAATACCTGAAACCCAAGTAATTGTTACCATAGAAAGTACAGGCGAAGCCATAAGCACAATGGCAAAAATTATCCAAAAAATCCCCGAAAGAATACTCCAAAAACCGCCTTGTCTTATGGTTTTAAAGCCCATAACAACCTCAAAGCCACCAATAATTATTGCCTCAATCGCCATAAACATTGCGATGGTTAACCCTAAGGCTAATGTTCCACCCACAGGCTTTATAAACACAATAAATATACCAAGTACAAGCCCTAAAATCGCCCGAACCCATAAAAGTCCATGGGGCATAGCAGCCTCTATCTTTCCACTAATTAAGGCAAAAATCAAAAATAAAGCATCTATAAAAAGAAAAATTGCAAAAACTCTAAGCAACCATAATGTTGTTAAAGCAGGATAGGCTATAGCGGCAATACCAAATAAAATAGCTAATATCCCCCGAAAAAGTAATATACCCCAAGAGGGTAGAGCTGTTTGTTCTGTAGTCATTTTTTTATCCTTTTTTGTTGTATAAACCTATATATAGTGATTAAATCTTGCCTTTTAAACGCAAAAGACGCTCAAATGACTGATTAATACGTTCTTCCGAAAGCTCTCCATTTGCAACTGCATGCATAATCGCCTTACGTGCCGCTGCAGCATTTTGTATATTTGGGTCTTTTGCGGCCGCAATTAAAACAATATCAGCTCCTGCTTTTATGGCCTGAACAATACGCTCATCAAAGCTATAATATTGGTCAATCGCTCCCATCATCAAATCATCGGTAATCACCACACCATCATAGCCAAGCTGGCCTCGCAAAATACCCCCAATCACCTCAGGAGCTAAAGTTGCAGGCATATTGCTCCATTTTTGATTAACCACATGAGCAGTCATGATAGTATCAGCTTTACCTTTAGCAATCAGAGCTTTATAAGGCTCTAACTCTTGAGGTTGCCATGTATTGGTAACGTCAACAAAACCCTCATGAGTATCGCCCGTTGCACTTCCATGGCCTGGAAAATGCTTAATACTCGTTAGAACCCCACAAGGGCGATGAGCATCAATAAACAGCTCAGCCCATTTTACCACCTTATTCGGATGCTTCGAAAACGAACGCCCCCATTTACCAATAGCTGGAGAGTCCGCAACTAAATTTAAGTCCACTACAGGAGCTAAGTTAAAGTTAATGCCATAATCTGTTAGCTCACAAGCCATATTCTTCCATATATTATAGGCTGCTTGCGTATCACCAGCTTCCATCATATCAAAGGGACGTGGATATTTTCCAAAACCTTTTTTATCATTAAGCCTTGCAACTGCACCGCCTTCTTGGTCAACAGAAAATAGTACCTTTTGCCCTGATTGCCGCTCGCCTTCTTTTGCTGCATTTAATAAAGGCTTCATTAATGACTTCAACTGACTAGGGCTTTCAACATTACCACCGCTAATAATAACGCCACCCAATTCTCCTGCCTTTAAATCACGAAGTAAAGTAGAAATTTGCCCATCACTTGGTTGCAGCCCGTTAAAGGCAACCATCACCATCTGACCAACTTTTTGTTCTAATGTTGCAGCCCATGAGGCCATTGAAACTGTAAGCCCTAAAAGAGCTGCAATAAAGGATTTTCTCATATATTTCACCTATTTTCTCTGAATAACCGTCTCACAATAACGTTTAAATGTGGCAAGCATAGGAACATCTGCAGGGGGCATAGGCAAATTATCAAGCTCACTTGGTTCTATCCATTTTAACGCTTGGCCCTCACATCCCTTAAGCTCACCTTTCCACTGATAAATAGCCCAAACAGGCATAAATAAATGAAACTTATCATAATCATATGATACAAAAGAAACCGCATCCATTCCCTCAAGAGCTATATCCACACCCAGCTCTTCTTTAAATTCACGAATAAGAGCCTGCTCAGGAACCTCCCCTGCTTCTATCTTCCCACCAGGGAACTCCCAAAAGCCTGCCATAGATTTCCCTTTAGGTCGTTGAGCAACCAGTATCTTGCCTGCCTCATTAACCATTATACCCGCCGCAACATAAACAACTGGTTTTGTCATATCCACTAGCTCCGATAATCCGCATTAATGCTTATATATTCGTGAGTTAAGTCGCATGTCCACATGCTTGCCTCACCATCACCTAAGCCTAAAGATACATCAATGACAATATCCTGCCCTTTAAGATGCTCAGCGATAGGCTCTTCATCATAATCTTCTATAGCCAAGCCTTTTTCAGCCACTTTTACTCCACCAAAAGAGATATTTAAAAGGTCTCTATCTGCAGGCTCACCTGCCTTACCAATGGCCATCACCACACGCCCCCAATTGGCATCTTCTCCTGCAATCGCAGTTTTGACTAAGGGCGAATTGGCAATTGATTTTGCAATAATTTTTGCCGAACGATTACTCACAGCTCCCGAGATATTGACCTCTATAAACTTAGTCGCCCCCTCACCATCCTTTACCACAAGTTGTGCTAATTTAATCAATAGCTTTTCTACCGCGGCCTTTAAAACTGAATAGTCTGTACTTTTGTCATCTACTATTTTGTTATTATTTGCTTTTTGTGTTGCAAAGGCCATGAGCGTGTCCGAGGTTGAAGTATCGCTATCCACAGTGATAGCGTTAAAACTTGTCTCCACGCACTCTTCAACCATTTGTTGTAATATCTTTGCTTCTATTTGAGCATCAGTAAATAGCCATGCAAGCATTGTCGCCATATCAGGAGCAATCATACCAGAGCCTTTAGCAAAGGCATTAAGTGTTACATTTGTACCATTTAGCTCAATTTGCAGGCAAGCCCCTTTAGAGAAAGTATCGGTAGTTTCTGTTGCTTTAACTGCATCTTGCCACAAGCCGTCTTGGCTGCAATTCTGATACATATTTTCATAATGTTTTGTAATATCATCCACAGGTAAAAATTGCCCAATAACACCTGTAGAGGCAACAAAAATCTGTTCCTTAAAGCAGCCCATAATCTGAGCTAAATGGCCGCATTGCTGCTCAACCGCCTCTAAGCCTTTATGACCTGTAAACGCATTAGCATTACCTGCATTTACCAGCAAAGCACGCACATTTTCTTTATTGCGATATTGCCATTTTAGCTGCTTTTTACACCAATCCACAGGAGCTGAGCGGGTGAGCGACTTTGTATAAACCCCTGCTGCAACTGTATTTTCGGTAAAAGTTACAAGCAGTAAATCATTCTTATTATAACGAGTGCCACTATGAGCCACCGAAAATTGTACGCCCTCAATCGCAGGCATTTCAGGAAAATCTTCTTTTAGGGGGGATATTTTAGCCATGGTATCACCTTATATATTTTAAACTATTTTAGATTGATTGTATGAATGTAAAGCCTTGCTGGCAAGCCGAAAAATAAGAATTATCAAATAAGTTATAATGATTGAGGTTATAGATAATCTTCTTTTGCTAATAATGGCCTGATTGTGGGTGAATAGCATAATATGCTTCATAGAAATATGCTTCATAGAATTTAGGGTGAAATCCACCGAATATTTTGCTCATAGCAATCAACCTCCATATTCGCCATAATAAACCGCTAGGCCGATTTAATAGATATTTTCTGACCACAAAGATACACTTTTTGACCCAAATAATACATTTTATGTCCATAAATTGCCATGAACTAACACTGGCTTTGTAAACTCTTGGTTGAGAATATTTGCGATGGTTTTGGCTTTTTTCTGCAATATTTTGTCAAATTCTGTTCTTATTTGGACATTTTTGGACATTTTTGGTCAATATGAGCTAAAGATTGAGGTCGTTTTAAACAAAAAATCCCCACTCCCACAATTATGACTCCAGCCATTCTTTTGGGTATAAAAAAAGCCCTGATAATAACAACCAAGGCTTTTAACTACATGATTTTTAAAGACTTATTGACCTTGAGTAATAGCAACATCTCCAGCTTCAGCCGCATTACTTACCTGCTCAGCTGTGGCCTTAGCCGCATCTTTCACTGTATTTTCAATAGCTTCGGCCGCATCGCTTGCTGTATTCTTAACAGTCTCAACCGCTTCTTCAACCATGCCATTATCTTGGGTTAAATCTTCCTCTACAACATCACCCTCATCTTGAGGTTCTACCTCTTGAGGAGCTTCAGGAGTAGCAATCTCTTCGCCTTTAACATCAAAGCGTTGGACATTGGCTTGAGTTTGTAAATCTTCAAAAAACTGCTCTTCTAAATCACGTTGTAACTCACTTTTAAGTAAAGCTTTAATATCCTCAAATTGTGGTTCTTCCGTCTTACGAACATCCTCCACAAAAATAATATGATAGCCAAAACTTGTTTGCACAGGCTCCTTGCTGTAAGTCCCTTTTTCTAATGCCCATGCAGCCGTTGCAAACTCAGGCACAAACTCATTTTTAGAGGCCCAACCAAGCTCACCACCATTAGCCCCCGAAGGACCAATTGAGGCCTCAGTTGCGAGTTTATTAAAGTCCTCACCAGCATCTAATCTTTTAATAAGCTCTTCAGCTTTTTCACGAGTCTCAACTAAAATATGACGAGTTTTACGCTCTTCTTCTGGGGTAAAATCTTTCATCTTTTCATCATAATAGGCCCGCAATCTTTCTTCTGTAAGCTTTTCATTTACATAAGATTTTAGGGCTAACTCTTGTAAGATATTGGCCTCTGTGAAGCGTAAATTTTCTTTAAATTCATCGCTTTCATCAAGCTTTTTGCTTACTCCATTTTGTCTTGCAAGCTCAAGACGAACCGCTAAATCTTGTAATGTCGGAAACAGACTCTCAAAGTCATATTGGCTCCATGGCTCTTGAAGATTTTTCTGAATGGTTTCAAGATCCGACTTATAAATGTTAACATCATTAACTATTGCTATCGTTGGGTTTTCTTTTGTCACTTCCCCATGAGCCGTGAGCATTGTTGATAAAATAAGTGTTGAGAATAAGACACTGCGAACGGCTGTAGCTGCTTTTTTCATTAATTTTTCCTTTAGTTTTAAGTATATTATCACCCACTTTAGGTTAGGTAACTACCGTTTAAATAATTATGACTATAACTTTATTTTAAAAAAATAACAGTATTTTTTTTAAAATTCACGCTAATCATTGACATTCGCCTTGATGCAGTCTAAATCTTTATACATATTTCTATTACGATAAATTTATTAAGAGTTTAAAAACATCATGTTTGGAAAAATCGCAAAATCCGTTTTTGGCACTGCTAATGAACGCTATATTAAAAAGTTGCAAAAGCATATTCAGGCCATTGAAAAATTAGAACCAGAATATGAGGCCTTATCTGATGAAGAAATCAAAGCAAAAACAAGTGAGTTTAGAGAGCGTCTGCATAATGGTGAAACTTTAGACAATCTTCTTGTTGAGGCTTTTGCATGCGTTCGTGAAGCAGCAAAACGTACCCTTGGCCTACGAGCTTACCCCGTACAATTAGTAGGGGGAATGGTCTTACATCGTGGGCAAATTGCCGAGATGCGGACAGGTGAAGGTAAAACATTGGTTTCAACTTTTGCGGTTTATCTTAATGCCTTAGAGGGCAAGGGTGTTCATGTGGTTACCGTGAATGATTATTTGGCTAGTCGTGATGCGGCATGGATGGGAGAAATTTATACATTTCTTGATCTTAGCGTTGGTTGTATTGTACATGGCCTTGACGATAACGAACGCCGTGCGGCTTATAGTTGCGATATCACCTATGCCACAAATAACGAGCTTGGCTTCGATTATCTTCGTGATAATATGAAATATTCTCGTCAAGATATGGTGCAGCGTCCTTTTAGCTTTGCCATTGTGGATGAAGTCGATTCGATTTTAGTCGATGAAGCCCGTACACCATTAATCATCTCAGGACCATCGGAAGATCATTCTGATTTATATATATCTATCAACGAGATTATTAAAACTCTTAAGCCAGAAGATTATGAGATTGACCAAAAATCTCGCTCCATTCAGTTTACGGAAGAAGGCAATGAAGTCTTAGAAGATAAGCTCCGTCAAGCGGGTATTCTTATTGAAGGCTCTTTATACGATACTGCGAATATCAGCATCATTCACCATTCCACACAAGCGGCTATGGCCAATTTTGTGTTTGTTCGAGATGTTGACTATATGGTGAAACCAGGAGAATCTGGACTTGCCGAAGTCATGATTATTGACCCTTTTACAGGCCGTGCCATGGAAGGGCGACGTTGGTCCAATGGCTTGCACCAAGCTGTTGAAGCCAAGGAGGGCGTGACTATTCAGCCCGAAAACCAAACATTGGCTTCCATTACTTACCAAAATTACTTCCGCCTTTATCCAAAACTTGCAGGTATGACAGGTACGGCCATGACGGAAGCAGGCGAATTTATGGAGATTTATAAGCTAGAAGTTGTTGATATTCCTACTAATCTCCCTATATCTCGTAAGGACCATGATGACCTTATTTATCTGACCGAAAAAGATAAAGTCGAAGCTGTTGTTACCCAAATTAAAGAATGTATTGAACGCAACCAGCCTGTTTTGGTTGGTACGGCATCTGTAGAAAAATCCGAGGAACTCTCCACAACATTAAATAAGTTGAAGATCAAACATAATGTTCTCAATGCCCGTCAACATGACCGAGAGGCTGAAGTCATTGCCCTTGCTGGTGAGCCTGGTAATGTAACCATTGCAACAAATATGGCGGGTCGTGGTACGGATATTCAACTTGGTGGTAACTTAGATAAACATCTTAAGGATCATCCTGATAAAACTCCTGAGGCAATCAAACAACAGATTGCTGAGGCAAGAGAAAAGGTTCTTGCTGGTGGTGGCTTAGCTGTGATTGGTACAGAACGCCATGAAAGCCGCCGTATTGATAACCAGCTTCGGGGACGTTCGGGTCGTCAGGGTGATGTTGGGCTTTCACGTTTTTATCTCTCCTTAGAAGACGATTTAATGCGTCGATTTGGCTCAGACCGCCTTGATGGTATGCTCCGTAAATTTGGCCTAAAAGAGGGTGAAAGTATTGAGCATCCTTGGGTAACTAAAGCCTTAGAAAGGGCTCAAAAAAACGTAGAAAATTACAACTTTGAGGCTCGTAAACAATCCTTAAAATATGATGATGTTCTTAATGACCAACGTCGTGAAATTTATAGCCAGCGTTTAGAGATTATGGAAACTGAAGATCTTCAAGAGCTTGTTCTAGAAATTTTTGAAGATACGGCTGAGCATAGTATTAGAGAATCTATTCCTCCTAAAGCCTTTGTTGAACAATGGGATATTAAGGGCTTAAAAGATGATATGAGCCGTATTTTTGGTATTGAAGAAGATGAGCTTCAAACTTGGCTTGATGCTGATGATATTAGCGAAGATGTTTTAGTCGATAAAATTGTGGAACATGCCAAAGCACGATATTTAGAGCAAAAAGATACCTATGGTGAAGCTTTTAACGATATTGAGAAAAACCTAATGCTTCAAATTATTGACCGTCAATGGCAGGACCATCTCTTAACCCTAGATCATTTACGTCAAGGTATTGGCTTAAGAGCCTACGGACAACGAAATCCTCTTGATGAATATAAGCGAGAAGCCTTTGAGCTTTTTCAAGTATTGCTCGAAAGAATTAGAGAGCAATTATGTTCTGTTTTACTCCATTTAGTTATTCAACCCCGAGAGGAAGCCCCTGTTAATGATACAGATTCTTCTCAAGCTAATATAGAGAGAGCCGAAAATATTCCAGAGGGTTTTGACCCTGAGGATTCTAATACATGGCATAATTTTGTATCTCGTAATGCCCCTTGCCCTTGCGGCTCAGGCAAAAAATTCAAACAATGCCATGGCAAGCTAACCTAACACACTGCGTGTGGGCATACTGCGTGTGGACTGCTACACTGCGTGTGGGCTGAGCGTTCAACCTTTCGCTCTCTTTTTTAGAAATTCTGCTAATGCCAAATCTTTAAGCCTGAACCTGCAAATTCTTGAGTAAACTCATTCTCCCATAAAGCAATTTTACCCCCAATAATGACCGTTTTTGCGCGAAATTGTTCATCTAAGACGACAATATCCGCATTATAGCCCGAAATCTTCCGCCCCTTAAATGCAATGCCAAAACTGTTATAAATCTTGTAAACCTGTTGTTGTGCATAGGAAATTTGCCATTTTTGGTTAGCGGCATCCTCACCTAGCCATTTTGCCCAAAAATGGTTATTTTCCGATGAAAGCTGGCTCATATGAGATATAATGGGTAAATAATGCCCCCCAACGGATATGCCTGTTTTGTCCGAAAGCATTCTTCCTATAGATTGCAAATTGACTAACTCTGGATAATCTCGAGGGTGAAAAATAGGAGCATTAATAATAAATGGACGTTTTTTCAATGCCTTAAATGTTGTCAGTAATTTTTGATAAGCAGAAAGATTTGCATTTTGAGTTTCAAGCAAAATCGGACGCTCAATAGCACCTAAAATGGCAAGGTCAGGCTGGTTAATCCAGTCACTATCAACCCAAAAACCAACAACTGCAGGAGCTTCTTCTAAAGCTTTTATCTCTTCAAGCGTTTGATTTTGTTCTAGTTTTATAAGCCAACCAATATGTGTTGCTATTTTTCCTTTAAGCTCTCTTCCATCATCTGCAAGTTGCTTAGGATTAGGCCTATCAGCTCGCATCCATAGGCAAGAAGTTATGCCTTTTTCCATAAATAGAGGTGATGTTAAAGCAACATTCCCTATATTTTCCCATAACTTATCTGTTACCAGAGCCATACAACCAAAGCAAACTATTCCATTTCCTTTTAAGCGAGTATCAGGTTCTTTATGGGAGAATATCTGTTGACTTCCTTGCCAATCGATAGAAGTCGGACGGGCAATTCCCTGGGTTATTTCTGTTATATCCTCAATACGAAAATGGTTGGCTTCTGACATAATATATACTATCCTTAAATCCTTATATATCTGTTTATTTTGCTGAATTTAGGAGAAAATTGCAATGGCTTATTTACATGAGGGGCGAACTTTTATCAAAGTATCTGGCACAGAAGCCTTTGATTATCTACAAAATATGGTTTCAAATGATATTCGCCCTGTACATCAAGAGCAACGCCCTGTTTACTCCTTACTCCTTGATAGTAAAGGGAAATATAAGTTTAACTTTTTTGTGTGGCCTTATGGTGAGAATGGCTATCTGCTAGAAACTTCTATATCGCAGGTTGATGCAATGCTAAAAATGCTGAAATTTTATAAACTTAGAGCCGATATTCAACTAGAAATTTTAGATAATGCTTATGTTCTTTCATCTCTTAGCAAAGATGCAGATTTTGTTGAAGACTCTCGATTATCTGGGCTTTATCGCAAGCTCATTTTGGATGAAAAACCAAATATATCCAACGACTTCGACTATCCTTTATGGCGGCTACAAAATGGCTTACCTGAGCATGAAGATATGCAAGCAGGTGAGGATACCCCCATTGAATTTGGCTTTGATGAGCTTAACGCAATCACCTATTCTAAGGGTTGCTTTTTAGGCCAAGAGGGTACAAATAAGGCCAAGCACCGCCTTGTAATTAAAAAACGTCTATTGCCATTTTCTGTTGATTATAGTGAATTATCTAGTAAGGAAATACAAACAAATCAGCAAAAAAATGCAGGCGAAGTTCGAGCCTTTTCAAAAGGATATGGCCTTGCTGTGGTAAAGCTAAAATATTTGAACCAGCCCTTACTTATTGATGGTATAGAAATAAAGATACATATTCCCAACTGGCTTAGTCTTCCTGATGATTAACATAATCCGCACAAAAAAAGTGGGCAGCAAAACTGCCGCCCAAAGAGAAAGAGATTGATTAAATAAGAGATATTTTAATAAAGAAATATACTTCTAAAATATCTAAGTATGAATATAGTGGTTTTTTATAATTTGTAAATGAAAATCATTCTCACTGCCCCTAAATTTTTAGGGTTTTTTCCCGCTCTCATATGAAATTTCTGTAATATATTGTTTTTAAAGAATAATTTATCTTTTAGAATTATTTTAACTTATGAGAAAAAGCCCTTTTTCAATAAAACCTGACAAAAATAATCAGGTTTTTTACTGATTCGCTCATAGGGTTTTATATGCTTCTTGAGCTTATCGAAAGCTAGCTCTGCTTTGGTAGGCTCAGCAACCGCAAGGGAGGCTATTTAGAAAGAGATATTCCTTTTTGTCTTTGCTGTTCAATCATTAAGGTTAGCTTATTTTTTGCCTCTTCTCGCATAAGTTGAGCATCTTCAATAATTTCCTTAAACTGATGGAACTCCATCGCATTATAGTCCCTTACATTCGGCCGTAATAGAATATGGGGATAGCTGAGTTTTAACTTCTCATTAATAATGGATTGCATAAACAATAGTGAACTTCTAAGAGCTGTATTCAGTGGAGACGGCAATTTATCTCCATTTTTTCTTCTAGGGCCTCCAAGCACATCAACGGCCATGATGATATCGCTTTCTTTTGGTAAAATATCAAAAGGCATAGGGTTCACACAACCGCCATCAACCAAGAGTGTATCCTGATAGCGAATAGGCTTAAAAATTGCAGGTATAGCAATGGAAGATGCTATAGCTATCTTCATTTCTCCTTGGCTAAAGTGAACCTCTTTCCAGCCGTAATAATCTGAGGCAACTGCTGTAAAAGGAATATGAAGCTCATCAAAATTTTTAGGATAATTAGGTGGCATAAAAATATCCAGAACATCTTCGGCATCAAACTGAATAATATTGCCTCCTTTAAATAACTCTTTGGATTGTTTAGACTTTAACTTCCAAAATTTAGCAATAAGCCCAGTTTTATTTTGCCATAACTCTTCGGCATAATCGATAATCTCTTTACTATCCATACCCGCAGCCCAAGCCGCTCCTAATAAAGCACCCATGGATGTTCCCGAGATTGCATAAGGGCTAAGCCCTAAATCTTCAAAGGCTTGTATAATGGCAATATGGGCAAACCCTGCAGCCGCTCCTCCGCTTAAAGCAACTGATATTTTTTTTGACTGCATCTGTAAGCTCCCATATTTATAACAATTATCCTATTAAATAAGGTAAGTTTTTTCTCCCTATTATGCAAGCTTACATTAAGATAGTAGCCAAAGCGACTCCTTTAGCCGTAATCCCCTCTTGGGAGTAACCTAAGGAAATCCTATCAAACTTACGAGCCAAATGATTAGATATGCTATTATCTAGAGGGTGAGCTTTTTGGATTAGAATATTGGTCAACTCCTGTGGAAGGTAACCTGATATAATAATTGTTTCAGGGTCAAACAAGTTCTCTAAAATATTTGTAAGATATGTTAAATCTTTTGCAGCCATCTCAATCCATGCATGTAAAATATCATCATTTTGTTGTAAACGTTTAACAAGATGAGCCTTATCAGGAATATCATCACCCTTGATACTTAAAGCTTTTTTAAGTCCACGAATAGAGAGCGTATCTTCAATTGGGAGGCCTGCATATGTTCGGATTTGCCCAACTTCACCCGCATTACCCCAATAGCCTTTCATTGAGACTTTATTGGTAATTATTCCACCTCCCAAACCATGGCCTATAAAAACAGACACAAAGTGGGAAAGCTCTTTAAATCTCTCTGTATTTAAATGACCGAAAGCACAAGATGTTGCATCATTTTCAACACAGACTGGTAATTGGAATTGTTGCTCTAAAATTTCTTGTAAAGGAAAGTTTACCCATGCTTCCCAACCGTAACTTCCTTGATAAGTACTTAAATTGTTATCAAGTAAATTAGGTGTACTTACTCCTATTCCTGCAAAGATTTTACAATAATCTTTCTCTTGGTCAATGATGTTTTTAACGATTCGTTTGATATGTTCTATTGCAACTTCAGGTGACCAATCCTCTAGGCTTTCTTGATGTTGCAAACGAATATTACCTTGCCAATCAACAGAAACCGCTTTGATATAGCCTTGATCTAAATGGACACCAATAGCAAAAACGGCATGGGGATTAAGCTCTAAAAGTTTTTTCGGTTGACCCTTACCTTCAATTTTCCGCCCTCCCTCTTTAATTAGGTTTAGCTCTATGAGCTCTTTGATAATATTTGTTAATGTCTGTTTTCTTAAATGGCATATCTGAGCAAGCTCACTACGGCTAACCAAACTATCTGCCATCATTGTTTTTAAAACAAGCCTACGATTATTAATTGCTGATCGTTCAGCATTAGAACCTCCCTCAAATAAGGCTACCTCATGAAAAATACGCTTAAGCACTAAAACTTCCTATAAAAATTAAATATTGTTTCGATTCTATTCTTTTTTTCTTGTAAAGCAAGATTTTTTCACCTAAAGTATTAAGACAAACAAATGGACTTAAATTAAAATACTGGAAAATAGATGAAAAAAATACGTATCGGCCTTATTGGTCTTGGTGAAGTTGCACAACTTATGCATATTCCTGCTCTTAATCATCTTCAAAATTATTTTGAGATTAAGGCTGTTTCTGATATTTCCCCTTCACTTATTGAGTATATTCAAAATCGTTATCATATTCCTTATGGTTTTGATAATGCAAAAGATGTTATTGAGCATGATGAGGTCGATGCAGTGATTATCCTATCACCTGACCAGCTCCATGGCCAACATGCCAAATATGCTATTGATGCTCAAAAACCTGTACTCTTAGAAAAGCCTGCTTGCTTACTTGCATCTGAAGCTGAAGAGCTTGCTCATTATGCCAAGGTAAAACAAGCTCCTGTGATGATTGGCTATATGCGATGCTATACAAGAGCCTTTAATCTTGCTAAAGAGCATCTAATAAATTTTGGCGATATTACCCATATTCGCACATTCGATCTACAAAGAGAAGGCCCTTACTTTTTTAATCAGGTTGAAGAGCCTTTTGTCCCCAGTGATTTAAGCAAAAACGCTATCATTGAAGCTCAGAAAATTGAATTGCAAAATAGGGAAGCTATTATAGGTAAAGATGCCCCCGACTTACTTTGGAAATGTTATCGGGTTCTCACAGGTGCAGCTATTCATAACTTTGCTGTACTCCGTAACCTTATTGGTTCACCAGAAAATGTATTAACTGCATCTTATTCTAAAGGAGGGGAAAATATTAATGCTGTTTTAGATTATGGTAACTTTACCTGTTTATATGAGATTGTTATTGATAATATTGCCCGCGTTGATGCTTATGTTCAGGTAATGGGTGAATATAAGGATATGAAACTTTGTTACGATACCCCTTATATTCGTAATCTACCAACAAAACTCATATTACAAAACTCAAGTGAGGATAGTAATGAGCATATAATCAAAGGCCCATATTATGACGACCCTTTCCAAAAAGAACTCTTACATTTTTATGACGTAATCGTTCACCATACCCCTATCCAAACTCCTATCAAAGATGCTGTTTTGGATATTCAACTTGCCGAAAAAATATTAGATAAATTAAGGACTTACTTTTAAAATAATTATTCATAAAACTAGGGAGTTTAAAATGAAAAAATTTCTATCTACTTTAATTTTAGGAACAGCAAGTTTTGTGACTTACCAAGCTTATGCTGCTGAAGTTACTATATTATGTTCAAACTCTGGTATTGAGATGGAAATCTGCAAAAATGCCATTGAGCGTTGGACAAAAGATACAGGAAATACCGCAAAGATTGTCCCTGCTCCAACCAGTTGGGATGATATGCTTCCCCTTTATCAACAAAGTTTTGCTGCAAAGTCAAAAGACCTTGATGTTTTCCCCTTAGATGTTATCTGGGCTGGCAGCCTTGGTGAGCATCTACTCGACTTAACACCTTATATTAATAAGGAAGTTATTGATGCCCATTTTCCTACTCTAATAAAAACCGTTAATATTGGTGGAAAATTGATTGCCATGCCTTCTTATGCCGATACAGGGTTTTTATTTTATCGTAAAGATTTACTTGATGCTTACGGTTTAACTGTTCCTCAAACTTGGCAAGAATTGACTAAGGCCGCTCAAATTGTCCAAAAAGGAGAAAGAGAAAAAGGTAATAGTGATTTTTGGGGCTATGTCTGGCAAGGCCGTGCCTATGAGGGGCTTACTTGTAATATTAGTGAGTGGTTTGGTAGTGCTAACGGAAGTATTGTATCTCCTACAGGAGAAATTACCGTTAACTCCGAACAAAATGTTAAAATGTTAGAACTTGCCTCTAGCTGGGTTGGTGATATTTCACCCAAAGGCGTTTTAAATTACGATGAGGAATCCTCTCGAGCTGTTTTTCAGTCAGGGAATGCCTTATTCCACCGCAATTGGTCGTATGTTTGGGCATTAGCTAATGATAAAGAAAGTGTAATCTCAGCTAAGATTGGTGTTACTACCCTCCCCCAATTTGGTGAAAATGGGCAACATATTGGTGTTAATGGAGCTGCTTATATGGCCGTATCAAAATATACCGATACTCCCGAAGCTTCTGTAAGCCTTATGCAATATATGACCGATGAGGCCTCTCAAAAAATAACCTCCATTCAAGGCGGCTATAACCCTACTATTGCAAAACTTTATAAAGACGAAGAAGTTTTAAAGGCCTCACCTTATTTAGCTCGTTTTACCGATAATTTAAGCAATATGATTTCTCGTCCATCTGATGGTGTTGGTAATAACTATGCACGTATATCTAAGATTGTCCGTGAAGCTGTTCATAATAGTCTATCAGGTAAAGAAGATGCACAAAAAGCTTTAGATAAAGCACAAAAGCAGCTGGAAGCGACAAAAGAACGCTCTAAAGATTGGAATTAAAAAGGAAAAAATAATGACAATTACAATAGGAACATGCCCTTGCTCATGGGGTGTATGGTATCCAAAAGATGATAAACAACCCGATTGGCAAGATTATATTAAAGAGTTAACTTTAGCCAAATACCATACCACTGAGCTCGGCCCTTATGGCTATCTACCAAAAGATCCAAAAGCTCTTCAAAAGCTTTTAAATGATAACAATTTAAAGGTCTGCAGTACTGCAGCTGTAGCCTCTTTAAGTCAAAAAGATTGTTTAGATAACATCTTAGCTGAACTCAAAAATGTTGGCCCTTTGCTCAAAGAGCTTGGAGCAAGCTGGTACGTTTTAATGGATGAGTCTGCTGATTATCCCAATGTTAAAGCACGTTCAATTGATAACGCTCGCTGGAATTATATGATTGAAGTTATCAATAAGGTTGCCCAGCTTGTTAAAGAAGAATATGGGCTTAACTTTGCCTTTCATCCTCATGTAGGGACATGTGTTGAAACACAAGAGCAAATTTTACGCTTTATGAAAGATACAAATCCTAAGCTTGTTCATCTATGCTTTGATATCGGCCATCATGCTTATACAGGGGCTGACCCTATTGCCTTTATTAAAGAACATCATAGCCGTATCGGTTACTATCACCTTAAGAATGTGGATGCTGCTATTCGTCAAAAAGTAAAAGACGAGAACTTAACTGATGATGAAGCCTTTGAAATGGGTGTTATGTGCAAGCTAAGAGATGGCTCTGTGGATTACAAAGAGATAATCAAAGTAATACATGCCACAGGCTTTTCAGGCTATTGCATTATTGAGCAAGATCTTTATCCTGCACCTAAAGGTATTGCCTTGCCTATTGCCATTGATAATCTAAAATTTATTGAAGAATTAGGATTATAAAATGCAACATAATATCTTGGTCTATAAGAATGAGAATGAACAAGCTAGAGCTTTAGCCACTTTAATATTAGGGCAAATAAAATATGCGGCTAAAGAAAATCGAGCCTTTTTATTAGGCTGCCCAGGAGGTCGCTCCCCTTTGGAAACATACAAACAGCTTGCACTTATGATAGGCCAAGAGCAAATTGATATATCTCACCTTGTGGTTGTTATGATGGATGATTATGTTATCAAAAAAAATGGGCAGTTCATCCATTGTGATGAACATGCTCATTATAGTTGTCGACGCTTTGCTAACGAAGATATCAAAAATCGTCTAAATGCTAATATTCCTCAAGATAAACATGTCACTCAAATATGGTTTCCCCCTATAAATAATCCTGAGGATTATGATAAAAGGCTTATGCAAGCTGGTGGTATCGATCATTTTATTTTAGCAAGTGGTACAACTGATGGGCATGTCGCATTTAATCCGCCTTATACAAGTAAAGAACAACGCTCTTATATAGCCACACTATCTTTAGAGACAAGAACAGATAATCTGGGTACTTTCCCTGATTATAAAAATATTGACGAAGTGCCTCTTTATGGGTTAACTGTTGGTCTTAAAACCATTAGTGAACAATCAAAACAAGTCAGCCTTATCATTAATGGAAAACATAAAAAACCAGCAGCAAGACGAGTATTATCAGCAGAAAAGTTTGATGAGACATGGCCTGTCTCTATTATTTATGAATGTAAAAATGTTAGTATATATCTCGAAAAAAGCTGCAATCCTTTGGAGATTGTATAATGACAAATCAAGTAATTGGTGTAGATATTGGTGGAACAAAGATATATGTGGGTCTTGTTGATAAAAAATCTGGTGAAGTCTTAGACTATATTCACTTTTTAAAAGGTGATATGAGTGATGAGCAAGTCTTACAAAATATCAATAAATATATTGCATATTTTCACGATAAATATCAGCAAAAATTTGATGTTGGCATTGCTGTTCCTGAGCTTGTGAATAATCAGGGGCGTATTTGTTCTCACTTTACTTATGACTGGATTGGTAAAGAAAATCAGTTTATTGCTCAAAAAATTACTTTCGAAAGCGATGTTCGTGCCGCTGCTCTTGCTGAGTTAACTTTTGGGGTTGCTCAAGGACATTCAAGTAGCATTTATATCTCCTTAGGTACAGGAGTAAGCTACAGTTTCATCCAAAATGGAACTATATGGCGAGGACATAAAGGCCATGCCATTCACTTTGCTACAAGTCCTCTTTTCTTTCCTCAGCAGAATAATTTATTTGCTCATATTCCTCAGTCTCTTATTTATGAGGACTTTATTGCAGGTAAAGGCTTTAATCAAGAGACAAAACAACTTCTTGGTCAAGACATTGATAGTCGGCAATGGTTACAAAAATTAAAAAATAAAGATGAGGCTTCCCTCCATATTGCCCAAAATCATGCCAAATATTTTGGTGGCTTATTGGCTCAACTTATCAATATTTTAGACCCTGAACAAATTGTTATTGGGGGTGGTTTCGGGATGGCACTAAAAAGCAGCCCTTATATGGACTTACTCAAAAATGAAGTGGTAGGTCATATTATTGCTGATGATAGCAAAGATATCTTATTTAGCTGGGCTCATCATAACAATTTTTCGGCTCTTGTCGGAGCTGCACTATCTACATAAGCAAAAAGAGGTATTATATGTATAGAAAATCTATAGATTTGTTACAAAGACATATATGTTTTTGGCTTCCTCTGATTAGTGTTCTACTGCTCACATCTGTGTGGCCATTGTTGCTTACCTTTTTTTATTCTTTTACCGATGCTCAAATTGATAATCCTTCACTTTGGAATTTTGTTGGATTAAAAAACTTTTTATTTTTAGTTCAGGATTCTAACTGGTGGATAGCTGTTAAGAATAATCTTATTTTTACGATTATATCTGTTAGTTTGGAAACAATACTTGGTCTCTCATTTGCACTCATTCTTAACCAATATTTACCTTTTAAAGGGGTCTTTCGTTCTATCATGATTTTACCTTGGGCTATCCCTGCTGTTGTTGGTGCAAAAATGTGGGAGTGGATGTTCCACGACCAAAATGGTATCATTAACGAGGTCTTACTCTCCCTTGGCCTTATCTCAGAAAAAATTGCATGGATGGCCTCATCTAAAACCTCCTTAGGAGCAATCATCTTTGCCGATGTTTGGCAGGCTACCCCTTTTATGACTTTAATGTGTCTAGCCGCTCTACAAACATTACCTTTAGAAGTCTTTGATGCGGCCAAGGTTGATGGAGCATCGGCCTTTCAGCGGTTTCGAAATATTACCTTACCCCTTATAAAGCCAGCCTTGCTTGTTGCCATACTATTCCGTTCCATTGATACACTAAAAATCTTTGACCTCCCTTATGTTTTGGGAGCAAATAATTCCGATACAGTTATGATGTCCATCTATGCAAGAGAGCAACTCATTGATTTTCAAGATCAAGGTTATGGCTCCGCCGTTGCTGGAGGCATATTTATGGTGATAGCCTTATTTGTTATTATCTACATGCAAGTCTCCCAGCTAAAAACCTTTAAAGGAGTATAAAGGTTATGAGAAAAATTAAATTATCTAAACTGCTTTTTATTTTTTGTGTCTTTCTTATGGTAGTTTATACTTTATTCCCTGTTTATTGGAGTTTTATTAGCTCCACCCAAACAACTCCACAAATACAGATGCTACCTTCTCTTAATTTTAAGAATTACCAGACCGTCCTTCAAGATGCTGTTTTCCGAAATAACCTTTTAAGCTCGCTCTTTGTTGCCTCACTTACAGTATTTATCACCCTTATTATTGCTATTCCTGCTGCTTTTGCCCTGGCTCGATTTTCCTTTAAGGGGCGAAGCTTCTTGCTCTTTGCCATTTTAAGCATCTCAATGTTTCCACAAATTGTTCTTCTTTCTGGTATGTTCCAAACAGTAAACTTCTTTAATTTATATAATAGCCGTTTTGCCCTTGTTTTTTCTTACCTTCCTTTGGTTCTTCCCTTTACCGTTTGGGTCTTGACCTCTTTTATTCAGGAACTTCCTAAGGAGATGGAAGAGGCTTCTATTGTTGATGGTTGTAATCGTTGGCAAAGCCTATGGTATATCTTTTTGCCCATTTTGGGACCTGCTATTGCCACAACAGGTATACTTGCTTTTATTATTGCTTGGCATGAATTCCTATTTGCCCTCACCTTTATTTTAGATAACGACAAACGAACAGTACCTGTTGCTATTGCTCTTTTTTCGGGAGCTAGTAAATATGAACTTCCTTACCATGTCATTATGGCGGCCTCATTGATTGTTACACTTCCTTTAATGATAATGGTTTTCTTATTTCAGCGAAAAATCATCTCAGGACTAACCGCAGGAACGGTTAAAGGATAAGAATGTTTCTAGAAGATGCTTGTTCCTCTTAAAGCCTCCACTATGTACCGAAAAAGGAGTAAATTTAATATAAGGGATAACTATATTTATATTTTCTATGCTTTGCCCAAAAATATTGTAGGCTCTTTATCTAAAAAGAGGATTTATCTTTCTTTTTCATAGCGTGTTCCACGTGAGAAGAACTGCTTATCAGGCTCTTTATTTCCATCATATCTATCCGCAATTTTAAGAGGGGATTTGATTTTTTTTGTATACCCAAGGTCTTTCATCATAATTTCACGAACCATAACCCCGATCATTTGTTTGTATTTTCTAAGTTCATATTTATCCTGAGGGAGTAAGTCTCGAAACTTTTCAACAAAAAAAGGGGCTATAGCCTCAACAGCAGGGCGTTTAAGCTCTGATGCTGTTTCCATACGAATGATATTATCATGCTCATTCAGAAAGGCCCATATTTTTAGGCCTAAGCTAGACTCTATTAAATTTTTAAATGTTCCAAAATCTTTATTTTTAAGGTTATTCATATTCCAGCCTATTCTTGTATTCTTTAATCAAAATATTTTAACATTATAGATGCTATCTTCCAAGCTAAAAAACTTGACAATGCATACGTATAATTATACATTTGTATAGATATCTATCGACCTTTTTTAGTTTTAATATAGACAATACAAGGAGAATAAACATGACAGTAAGCAACACTATCATATTAGTACAAGAAAACCCATATTCAGGTGAACTTAAGCTAGCCTTCGACTTCCTAAATACTCGTGAAAATGCTATTCGCATGATCACAGCATCTGAACTTGGACATCCAGCTATAGCTTCTGTAGAACCCTATCTTTTAGAATATTTTAGGGATGATATTAAGCAGAAAGATGAAGAAGGCACTCTTGGAGGTTTCAATAAAGTCTTAGGAAAGATGGTTAAAAGGATTATGGAGGCAAATGGTTTTGAAGTTGACAAACAAGATATTCCACTTCATACGAATGAAGAAACCCTAGGAACCTATTTCATAAAGCAAGCTTCCTCTTATAAAAAAACAAGAGAAGTTTATCTTTAACTATTCCAAAATGGAATGCTAAGTCTTTCTTTGATAATATGATGAAGAGAGCTCATTTAAGTGATAATAAAAAAAGAGCAGGCTTTTAAAGCTTGCTCTTTTCTTTATTTTAAACTTTAAGCAACCAAGATTACTTACGTTTTAAAATCGAACGGCCTGCATAAACGGCTTGAGTTCCGAGTTCTTCTTCGATACGGATTAAGCGGTTATATTTTGCTAGACGGTCAGAACGGCTCATAGAACCTGTTTTGATTTGGCCTGCATTTTGAGCTACAGAAATATCTGCAATTGTTGTATCTTCTGTTTCACCTGAACGATGTGATGTTACTGAAGTATAACCTGCACGGTGAGCCATTTCTACAGCCTCAAAAGTTTCTGCTAATGTACCAATTTGGTTGACTTTAACTAAAATAGAATTGGCAACATTTTTTTCGATACCCATAGCAAGACGCTCTGGATTAGTCACAAATAAATCATCACCCACAAGCTGAATTTTATCACCAATACGTTTGGTACATTCAACCCAACCATCCCAGTCATCTTCATCCATAGCATCTTCGATAGAGAATATAGGATAATCGTTCACTAAAGATTCCCAATAATCAACCATTTCAGCTGAAGTTAAGCTTTTTCCTTCACCTTTAAGTTCATATTTACCATCTTTGTAAAACTCAGAAGATGCCGCATCAAGAGCTAAAACAACATCATCACCAGCTTTATAGCCAGCAGCTTTAATCGCTTCAAGAATATAATCTAAAGCATCACGTGTAGAAGCTAGGTTTGGAGCAAAGCCACCTTCGTCACCAACTGCTGTATTATGATTATCGTCATGTAAAGCTTTTTTAAGAGCATGGAAGATCTCAGCACCCATACGAATAGCCTCTTTGATACTATCTGCACCGACAGGCATAATCATAAATTCTTGGAGGTCAATCGGGTTGTCCGCATGCTCACCACCATTGATAATATTCATCATAGGTACAGGAAGAACATGGGCATTAATACCACCCAGATAACGATATAAAGGCATACCAAAAGCTTCAGCTGCAGCTTTAGCATTTGCCATAGAAACACCTAAAATAGCATTCGCACCAAGGCGGGCTTTATTGGGTGTACCATCAAGCTCAATCATTGCTGCATCTATTGCAAGCTGGTCCATAGCATCCATACCACTAAGAGCATCTAAAATCTCGCCATCAACGCTTTCACAAGCTTTTAAAACACCTTTACCACCAAAGCGTGATTTATCTTCATCACGAAGCTCATGAGCCTCATGGACACCTGTAGACGCTCCCGAAGGAACTGCTGCTTGGCCAAATCCATTCTCTGTTAAAACTTCAACTTCTACTGTTGGGTTGCCGCGGGAGTCCATTACTTCACGTGCGTGAATATCTAATATTTCTGTCATTTTTATTCTCCTTACAAAATAAACTAATAGGCTGGATGAGCCTTTGCGAATTGATCTAATTGTACAAACTGTTTCAAAAGCTCAGGAAGCTCTTGAATTTTTACCATATTTGGACCATCCGATGGTGCATTATCGGGATCCTCATGTGTCTCTATAAATAAAGCCGCAATGCCTATTGATAAGGCTGCTCTTGCTAAGATGGGAACAAATTCTCTCTTCCCACCAGAGCTTCCACCCAGTCCACCTGGCATTTGCACAGAATGTGTAGCATCAAAGACTACAGGATATCCTGTATTTGCCATAATTGGTATCGCACGCATATCACTCACTAACATATGATAGCCGAAGCTTGTTCCCCTATCACATAGCATGATATTATCGTTCCCTGTTGAGCTTATTTTTTTAGCAACATGCTCCATATCTTCAGGAGCTAAAAATTGCCCTTTTTTTACATTAATAATCTTACCTGTTTGCCCTGCAGCCACAAGTAAGTCTGTTTGCCTACATAAAAATGCAGGAATTTGCAATATATCTGCAACCTCAGCCACTTCCATACATTGGTGAGCCTCATGTATATCCGTTACAATCGGCAAGCTGAACTCTTTTTTAATATCAGCAAATATATCCAAAGCCTTACTTAAGCCAATACCTCTTTGCGTACCAATAGATGTTCTATTTGCCTTATCAAAAGAGCTTTTATACACCAACTGAATTCCGAGTTTTCCACAGATTTCTTTCAAACGCCCTGCCATATCAAAAGCATGCTCACGGCTTTCCATCTGACATGGCCCTGCTAGAAGTGTAAACGGCTGATGATTACCGATTTTATACTGACCAAGACTAATCTCTTTTTGCTGTTGCATTATTCACCTTTACCTTTTGTTTTTGTATTTTTATATTCAATTGCTGCTGCAATAAATGAAGTAAATAGCGGATGCGGCTCAAAAGGACGAGAGTTAAACTCTGGATGAAACTGTGTGGCAATAAACCAAGGATGGTCTTTGCGTTCTACAATTTCAGGCAATAAACCATCTTCGGAAACACCAACAAAATAAAGCCCTGCATCTTCAATAACTTTACGGTAATTCATATTAACTTCATAACGATGACGATGACGTTCCGAGATAACCTCTTTACCATAGGCTGCATATGTTTTTGAGTTTTTATCAAGTTTACATGTGTAAGCTCCAAGGCGTAATGTACCACCTAAATTACCACCCTCTCTACGCATCTGCATCTCACCATCACTTAACCATTCTGTCATAAGGGCAACAACAGGTTCTTTCGTTGGTCCAAATTCGGTTGAACTTGCCTCTTCTAAACCCACTATATTTTGAGCCGCCTCAAGTACTGCCATTTGCATACCAAAACAAATACCAAAATAAGGAATATTATTTTCTCTTGCATAGCGAGCTGCGGCAATCTTACCATCTGCACCACGTTCTCCAAAACCACCAGGAATTAATATAGCATCCACATCGCCAACTTGTTCTGCAATATTACCTTTTTTAAGTTTATCAGAACCCACCCATTTAATCTTTACCTTATAGTCATTAGCAAAACCACCATGAGATAAAGCCTCCATAATCGATTTATAAGCATCTGGAAGCCCAATATATTTACCACAAATAGCAACCTCAACTTCACCTTTAGGCTCACGTACTGTTTTTAATATTTTTTCCCAAATAGATAAATTTGGTGGCGTATCTGAGGGTAGTTTAAAGTAGTCAAGTACGCAACGGTCAATACCTTCCTTATGGTAATCAATAGGTACCTGATAGATAGAATCTGCATCAATTGCAGGAATAACATTCTCGTAAGGAACATTACAAAATAAAGCAATTTTTTTACGTTCCCCCTCAGGAATAGGATATTCTGAGCGACACATAAGCATATCGGGCTGAATACCTACCGATAAAAGCTCTTTAACTGTATGCTGCGTTGGCTTAGTTTTTAGCTCACCCGCCTTTGCAATATAAGGCATATAGCTTAGATGAACATACATAACTCTTTCACGACCAAGCTCATTGCCTAACTGACGAATAGCCTCTAAAAATGGTGTTGATTCAATATCACCTACTGTACCACCAATCTCACATAGAACAAAATCTTCATCTTCAATATCCGATAAAATAAAATGTTTAATCGCATCTGTTACATGAGGGATAACCTGAACCGTTGCCCCTAAATAATCACCACGACGCTCCCGTTCAATAATGCCTGAGTAGATTTTCCCTGTAGTCACATTATCTGACTTTTTACAAGAAACACCTGTAAAACGCTCATAATGGCCTAAATCTAAATCAGTTTCAGCACCATCATCTGTTACATAAACTTCACCATGTTGATAAGGACTCATTGTTCCTGGATCTACGTTTAAATAAGGGTCTAACTTACGCATTCTGACCTTATAGCCTTTACTTTGTAACAATGAAGCCAAAGCAGCCGATGCTAAGCCTTTACCAAGCGAAGAAACAACACCACCAGTAATTAAAATAAAACGCGTCATGACCTCTCCTTACCATAATAGCTAAAATTAAACATAAAAAGAGGCGGCAAAACCACCGCCTCCAATAATGAGGTATCTATTCTTTTATAATCATAAACACCAGAATGACAAAACATCTTAAAATATTTTTTCCTTATACTTACTGAGATGCTGTTGCGGGAACATCATCAGGAGCTATAGTTTCCTCTGTTGGGGCTACTGCCGTATCTGTTGTAGGAGCAACACTTATAGCCGCAGGCTCATCTGCTGGTAGATTACCAATAGCAGGAACATCTCCTATCGCAGGAATATCACTACTATCTGCTGGAATACTGATAGTTGATTGAGCTCCCTCAGGTACATCAATGAGTGAGGCCTTATCTTTACCTTGCCCTGTAATAATACCAATAATCAATGTTGTTAAAAAGAATCCAGTTGCTAAAATAGCCGTTGTTCTTGTAAAAAAGTTTGCTTTTGAACGGCCTGTCATAAAGCCACTCATACCATCACCCCCGCCCATACCAAGGCCGCCGCCTTCTGAGGGTTGTAATAAAATAAAAGCAACAAGAGCAATCACTATAACTAAGTGTAATGCGAGTAATGTCGTCTGAAGAACTGATTCCATAAAACTAATAATCCCAATGACTTCTTGGATAAATAAAACTAAAATAAAACACTCAAAGTGTCAATTTAATCCTTACTATGTACGCTATTTTACTCTAAAAATCTAGTACTTTTTTAGACTTTTATATAAGGTGAGGTTGTAATCCCCCTCACCTTTATAATTTTTTGTTTATTAGCAGCTTTTTGCAATGGCTGTAAAATCTTCAACTTTAAGAGAAGCACCACCAATAAGTCCACCATCAACATCCGCTAAAGCAATTAATTCCTCAGCATTTTCAGGCTTCATTGAACCACCATATAAAATTTTCATATTTGCAGCTTCACTATCACCAATAACTTCTGCAATAACTTTACGAATAGCTGCATGGGTTTCTTGCACATCCTCAAGTGATGGAATACGTCCTGTACCAATTGCCCAAACAGGCTCATATGCAATCACTACATTCTGGGCATTACCACCTTGAGGCATCGATTCTTTCACCTGACGAGAGTTAACCTCAATGGTTTTTCCTGCATCACGCTCTTGCAAAGTTTCACCAATACAAACAACGGCCACAAGCCCTGCTTTAATTGCGGCCTCTGCTTTTGCTTTTACTATTGCATTACTTTCTGCATGGTCGGTACGGCGTTCCGAATGACCAACAATCACATGGCTACATCCAACATCTTTTAGTAATTGAGCTGAACTATCACCCGTATGAGCACCTTTTTCATTCATATGGCAATCTTGAGCACCTAAAAATACACCCGAATCACCTAAAGCTTCCTTGACAATCGGAAGCAATGCAAAAGGTGGACAAACAAGCATATCACAAGCTGCAGCATTTTCTTTATACCAACTTGCAATCCCTTGAGTGAGTTCTCTACTATCTTGGCTTAAGCCATTCATTTTCCAGTTACCTGCAATTAAAGGTTTTCTTGTCATCAACAAATCTCCATAAACTTCAAATAATATTTGATATTAAAAACACTCTTAGATTACTCAATTTTTCAAGAAAGTAAATGACTATGTAGCTACTTATTATAAAATATACAATTGATGATTTGTGAAATCTAGGCTATGATGCTACGGATTTTTCAGATGAATATACTTTTTTGGGAGGCTTTATGCTCAAAACATTTCGAAATAACGCACAATCACCTTTTTTTAAGGCAATGTTATGGGTACTGATTGTTTCATTTTCGGCTTTTGGTTTAGGAGGTGTTGCCTCTTTTGTAAATAGTAGTGCAATGAGTGTCGATGGCAAGGCTTATTCGACACAAGATCTTGCTAATGATGCCTATCAAGTTATTCAGCAGCAAGAAGCTGATAACCTTGCATCCAATGATATCAGTAATATTGTCCAAAGTGTTGCCCAACAAAAAGCCTATGAGATGAGCCTTCAAAATGAAGCAGAAAGTAAAGGATTTTCTGCTACAGATGATGCTGTTCGGAACTCTGTTCGTTCTAATCGTCAATTTTGGGTAAATGGTCAGTTTGATCAAAGTCGCTATGAAGCCTATTTAAAGCAAATTAATAAACGCGAGCCTCATTATTTGCGTGATATTCGTAAAGGTTTAAGTGTATCGCAACTTACTGCTGCAAGTGTTGCTGGTATGGATGCTCCCGAAGCCTATCTTGATGCTTTAGAGCAACAAACTGCAAAGCTTGCTCGTAAAATATCCGTAAAATATGTTCCTATTGATACAAGTGATATTACTTTAGATATAACTGCTTCGGATGAACAAATCAGCCAATATTACAACCAAAATACTGAGAGCTTCCGCCTACCTGAATATCGTAATATTGAGCTATTTTCTGTTGGTGCCGAAGATTATAAAGCCAAAAATCCTGATGCCAATTTCAACCAAGATGCAACAAGCCTTATGGAGTCTATTGAAGATGATATTGGTGCGGGTGTTTCCTTTGCAGACATTGCAGCTAATCGGGGTGGTGTGGTCCAGGATGTTAGCATTGACGGCCAATCTTTAGATGAAAATGGTATTTCTGTTGATATTGGTGGTGAGCAAGTTCTAAATCTTATTGCAAATGCTGCTGTGGGTATTCCTACACCTGTTATTTTGGTATCGCAAGGTAATCAATCTAAACTTTATGGAGCTTTAGTTAAGGAGGTTATTCCTAGCCGTATTGCCAGCCTCGATAAAGTAAAAGCTCAGATTAAATCTCAACTGGAAGAACAAGCACGCTCACAAGCTCTACAAGCTTTTGCTCAAAAAGTTGTCGATGATGCTAAAAACAAAGGTAGTCTTGAGGCAATTGCTGGTGAATTTAAAAATGAAATCCAGTCTAAAGAAAAATTAACCGCATCTATGTTAGCTACATCTATATCGCCATTTGCATCTTCTGATACACTTTCTCCTCTTCTTTTAGGTAATGTGGGTGATATTCAGCCTGTCTCTTTAGCAAACCGTTGGTATGTTATGGAAACAACTGCCTTTGAAGAAACTGTAGGCGATGAGCTTAAACAAGCCGCTGCTCTTCAAAAACAATTTTTAGACAGTAGCTATGGTATATCGGTTGCAAATGCTTTTGCCACTGATATTCGTAGTATTCACAAGGTAAAAATCAAGCCTTCTATTCTTGATGATATCACCAAAAGTCTAGCCACTGAGGCTCAATAGTTTTAAGGTCTAGCTCATATGGATATTGCCCCAAATTTTAATGATTTTGAAGCTATATTTGAACAAAAGCACTCAACAATTATATGGACAAAAATTATAGCTGATACCCAAAGCCCTGTATCGGCTATGCTCCAAATTGCCAAAGACTTACCTTATGCTTATCTGCTTGAATCTGTTGTTGGGGGTATGGATCGCAGTCGTTATTCTTTTATTGGCCTTAAGCCTGACTTAATCTGGCGATGTTTTGGCAAAAAAGCTGAACTTAATCGTCATGTTTTAACAGATGAGTTGGCTTATGAGCCTGAAAGCCTTCCACCTTTAGAAAGTTTAAGACAACTCGTTAAAAAATGCTATATGCCCCATCAACCCAAAGAGCTTCCAAAACTAAGTATATTAACGGGATATCTTTCGTGGGAGACTGCTAAACTACTTGAACCTAGCCTACCTATGAGCAATGCAGATGAGCTGGGTATTGCTGACGGTATATTTATCCGTCCTACTGTTGGGCTGATTTTTGATAATATTAGCGATACAATCTATATTTACTCTCCTATTTGGTATGACAAAAATATCATGGCAGAGCAAGCCTATAGAAAGGCTCAACAAGCTATTAAAGATACTGTAGAGCAGCTAACATCTTCAACCCCTCATGCAACAAACCCTATTTACGATATGCATCAAAGCCCGCTCATAAAGCCCAAAAGCAATATGACTAAAGAGCAATTTTTTGCTATGATTGATAAAGCAAAAGAATATATTAAAGCAGGTGATATTTTTCAGGTTGTACCATCCCAACGCTTTACAGCTCCTTATAAAGAAAGTGCTTTTAGCTTATATCGAAGTATTCGTCGTATTAACCCTTCACCTTATATGTTCTATTTAAATTTTGGTGATTTCCAAATTGTTGGAGCAAGCCCTGAGACAATGGTTCGAGCTCAAGGTGGAAAGGTAACTATTCGCCCCTTAGCTGGTACACGCCCTCGCGGTAACGATTTTACCGAAGATGAAAAACTTAAAGAAGAACTTTTAGCTGACCCTAAAGAACGTGCTGAGCATCTTATGTTATTAGATTTAGGTCGTAATGATGTGGGGCGTATTGCCAAAGTCGGTAGCGTTCGTCCAACAGAAGAATTTGTGGTTGAACGATATTCCCATGTAATGCATATTGTCTCTAATGTGGAGGGCTTGCTCGATACAGATAAATATGATGCGGTCGATGCTCTATTTGCGGGGCTTCCTGCAGGGACTGTATCAGGAGCTCCTAAAATTCGTGCCATGGAAATCATTGATGAGCTTGAGCCTGTGGCTCGCAAATTTTACGCAGGGACTATTGGTTATTTTAATGGTTGTGGCGATATGGATAGTGCTATTGCTTTAAGAACAGCTCTAATTAAAGATAAAAAACTCTATGTGCAATCAGGTGTTGGTGTGGTTTACGATAGCAATCCTGAGATGGAGTATCAAGAAAGCATCAACAAGGCTATGGGGCTATTTAGAGCTGCATCCGAAAGCTGGAAATATGAGGACGACTAACCATGTATCTACTCATTGATAACTATGATAGCTTTACCTATAATGTCTTTCATCTTTTAGCAAGCCATTGCAGCGATGAAGTTAAGGTTATTCGTAATGATGCTATTTCTATTGAAGAGATAGCCCAAATGTCTCCCAAGGGAATTATTATTTCTCCTGGTCCTTGTACTCCGAAAGATGCAGGCATATGCGTACCACTTATTAAGGAGCTCAAAGCTTCTATTCCTATTTTAGGCATATGTCTTGGTATGCAGGCCATTGGTGAGGCCTTTGGAGCTTCTATCATTCGTAGCCCTTTGCCCATGCATGGTAAGGTCGATAAAATCACCCATCATGATAATAAAATCCTCAAAGATATTCCCTCACCTCTTTATGTAACCCGTTATCATTCTTTATGTATTGATGCAAATACATTACCTAAGGATATTATTCCTTCTGCTCATTCTGATGATGATGTGATACAAGCCGTTTATCATCAAGAGCTTCCTTTATATGGGCTGCAATTCCACCCAGAAAGTGTTCGTACCCAATATGGCGATAGAATGATTCAAAATTATCTTAATCTTGTAAAGGATTTTCATTCATGAAACTTAATGCTCTTTTAAATAAGATAGCTAGTAAAAATGACTTAACAACCGATGAAGCAAAAGATGCCTTTGCTGCAATTATGAGTGGTAATGTTTCACCTGAAGAAATAGCTGCTTTTTTAATGGGCTTACGTGTTAAAGGAGAAAGCATTGAGGAGATATCAGCAGCCGTTGCCATTATGCGTGAGAAATCTAATAAAGTTAAAGCTCCCCAAGGAGCTATTGATATTGTTGGTACAGGTGGTGATGGTACAAATACCGTTAATATCTCAACCATGACAGCCCTCACTGTTGCAGGTGCGGGGGTCACTGTGGCAAAACATGGAAACAAAGCTTTATCTTCTCGTTCTGGTGCAGCTGATGTTTTAAATATATTGGGTGTTAATATGGATGCCCCTATCCCTATTGTTGAAAAGTCCATTGAGCAGGCTCATATTGGCTTTATGCTCGCCCCATTATATCACCCTGCTATGAAATATGTTCAACCCATAAGAATGCAGCTTGGTATACGTACCTTATTTAACCTGTGTGGCCCGATGACAAACCCTGCTAATGTAACAAGACTTCTTGTGGGTACTTACGATAAAAGCTGGGCAAAACCTATGGCTGAGGTTTATAAAAACTTTGGAGCAAAACATGTTTGGGTTGTTCATGGCGATGATGGTATGGATGAGATTACAACCACAACGACAAGTCATATTGTCGAACTTAAAGATGGCATGATTAGAGAATTTGAATTAGACCCAAAAGACTATGGTATCGCTTATGCTTCTATAGATGATTTAAAAGGTGGAGAGCCTGAAGCCAATGGACAAATTATTCGTAAGATTTTAAATGGCGAGCAAAAAGGTCCAATTTATGATATAGTAGCATTAAATGCTGCGGCTGCTCTTTATATTGCAGGCCAAGCTGACAATCTAGCCAAAGGCCTAACGTTGGCTCAAGATAGTATTGGTAGCGGTAAGGCCTTAGCGGCATTAGAGCAGCTTATTAAGATAACCAACATATTGGAGACATAAAAAACATGGCTGATATTTTAAAGGAAATTTGTGATTTTAAAAGAGAACAAATCAAGCCTTTGAAAGAACAATATTCAGAGGAAACTCTCTTAGAAAAAATCAAAGCAACTCCTGCCCCTCGTGGCTTTTATCTTGCCTTAGAAAAAGCTTGGGAACAAGGCCGTTATGGGCTTATTGCCGAGATAAAAAAAGCATCACCTTCCAAAGGACTTATTCGTGAAGATTTTGATGTTGCTTCTTTAGCTAAAGCCTACGAGAATGGTGGTGCAACTTGCCTTTCGGTCCTTACCGAAACAAGATGGTTTCAAGGTGATCCTGCTTATGTGAAATTAGCTCACAAGGCCTGTAATCTTCCTGTTTTACGTAAAGATTTTATAGTTGATGTTTGGCAAGTTTTAGAAGCACGTAGCCTTTATGCCGATTGTATTTTAATCATTATGGCTGCCTTAGAGGATAGCCAAGTAACTGAGATTGAAACAGCTGCTTTTGAGCTTGGTATGGATACACTTATTGAAGTTCATGACGAAAAAGAGCTTGAGCGTGCATTAAAGCACACAAAATCACCTCTTATCGGCGTAAACAACCGTAATTTAAAGACATTTGATGTTAATTTAGAGATAACAGAAGAACTTGCTCGCCATATTCCTGAAGATCGTTTTTTAATCTCCGAGAGCGGTATTTACACCCCTTATGATTTAGCCCGATTAGCTAAGGTTGGGGCTTCACATTTTTTAATTGGAGAGTCCTTAATGCGACAAGATGATGTGGAACAGGCAACAAAAGATTTATTGATTGATTCCACAGAACAGAGCGAAAATCTCCAATCCAATATCTTCCGTTTTTAAATGACAAAAAATGACAAGAAATGACAAAAAGAGACCGTTAAAAGCCTCTTTTTGGCATTTTTTACCACTTTAAGCCATTTTTATGAAGCTTAAGATCGCCTCATTGACCTCTTTAGGCTTGTCAATTTGTAACCAATGAGTGGCATTATTGAGCCGAATATAGTCAAAACTTGTATTTTTTTGGACAAAATATGCCGAATTTTGCATTTGTTCTTCCGTCAAATAATGATCTTGGTCCGACCAAATCCCTAATACAGGACATTCTATTGTGCCAAATGTTTCTGCTGTAATGGCCGCCTTTCCGCTCAATGTTGCCCGATACCAATTCATGGCATAGGTAATATCTTCTGGCGTTTTGAAAGCTTCTTTCCAGTGAAGCCATTCGGGGTGATGACGTGTAAACTCCTGAAATAGCTTCCAATTATCTGCTGCAAACATTTCGGGTGCATTAGGCATTTGGAAGAACATAAAATACCAAGACATTTCACGCTGTCTTATGGTTGGCATTGTAAGAATGGACAAAGGATGCCCCACAGAAAGTACCGATAATGACAAAGCGACTTTAGGGTATATTCCCGAAAACGTCCATGCCACACCAGCTCCCCAGTCATGACCAACAATATGTGCCTGTTTTACATGAAGATAATCTAGCACGGCTTTAACATCTGATGCTAAATTTGTTACAAAATAGCTATCAACTTCCTTTGGCTTACTTGAGCGACCATAGCCTCGCATATCCAGCGTAATAACATGATAGCCTTGCTTAACAAAAGTATCTATTTGCCCACGCCATACATTGGCTGAGTCGGGAAAACCATGAATAAAAACAATGGCTTCTCCCTCCCCCTTATGATAGCCTTGCAAGGTAACTTCACCATTTTGAACGCTAAATTCATTCATTCCTTTAAGTGTCATAGTTTTGCTTCTCCTAAATTATTGCATTTGGCTCGCAAGAGCTTTTAAAGCCTCATCATTTTGCCAGTCATAAATAACATCAAATAAGCTCATAAGCTTAATAGCTTCATCGCTATTGCCTTGACTTACAGTAATTTTTCCATCTTGAATAAGCTGCTCAAATGTAGCTAAGTTATTGTAAATATTTGACCATACCATAGGTTCCATCTTCATGGTAACATCTGCATTCTCACTTTTGAGCTCTTCTGTATCAACAAAATCAACAACCGCCTGACGGATACGTAGCCCATATTGTTTTTCATCACCAAAGTCAAAACTTATGAGCTTTTCTGTATTAGCAGAACGTTCTGGGTTAATACGAATACGATAATAATTTACATAATCACCCACATTATCAGCAACCATGCTTGGGGTTGCAGGTACGTTTTTAATGACCTTAGCTGTTCCTTTAAGCTCAGCTGCTTGAGTGAGATAAATAGAGCGTGAATTTGTGGAAAATGCACGATAGCCCATTTGTTCAAGAGCATCACCTTTAAGATTTTTATTCTCTTGGCTTGGATTATTAAGAACCAAATAATCCGCTAATTGAGCAGCCCATAAATAGTCACCATTATCATAGGCTTGTTTAACTTTTCCAACGAGTTCGGCCTCTCCTCCCATCGCCTCAACCATACGTGCGGCTTCATCTTTAGGATAAAGCTTATTCATATGAGCTGCATTGCGATCATATTGGCCAAATATTGCCGTAAAAATACGTGGAGGCATAATAGATGTTTCGCCATAATTCTGAATAAGAATAGGTGCTTTTTCTAGATATTCTGGTAGTTTCACACTATATCTAAGCTCATCGGGACCTTGACCAAGGGCAATGCCTTTTAATGTTTGATCTAACATAAACGATAAGCCATCTCGATAATCCACTAAACGTTCTTTGATTTTATCTTTACCTTTCAGTGGTGTTGAGTGAGAAGATAGAATAATCTCAGGCTCTAAACTTTCTATTTTTTTGATTGTATTCACCCATTGATTGGGATCACGATAGCGACCACCACGAGCACTATAAATATTTGGGAACCAACCCCAAATCACATTATTTAATACTGCCCCTTTACTCGGAACATAAACCAGTAACTGCGAGTTTGTATCGGTACCAACATCTTTAGAGTAAAATACCATATCTAGCCCAGCTACATTGAGAGTTTCTCCATCTTCGGGCATAACATTAACGGCAACATAGCCTCCAGGAGATGGAATAATCGTATTCTTAAAGCCTGCAGTATCGCCTTCTTTAGGTAAATAACCATTAAATTGCTCCATAGAGCGAGCCATTGTGACACCACCAACTTCTGGCTGAGCCGACATAACACCGCCTGTTGTAGCCATACTATTATTGGTATTAGGATGACCAATAATTTTAATGCCTGTATTACCTCTTTTGGCTTCTTGTTCAACAATATATTTAGCACCTAAAGTATAGTGTTCATGGGAATATATAATGGCTGCAACAGGACGATCTGTCTCTTTACGAAGAAGTTCATAAAATTCTTGACCATCTTGTTCATTATCACCTGTATCATAAAGAACAAGCCCTTCTGGAGCATCAATAACATTCATATTCACAATAGAATGTGTACCTATTGTCCATATACCTTTATCCACATTAATTACCGTCGGGCGATCAAACGAAACTCTTTGAGAGTCTGTTGCACCATATTGCCAATATTTTTGCGTTTCTTTTGTTACTTTTGCACCATGGCCAAATTCATCATTAATATTCACAAATTCCGTATCTTTTGCATTCATATAAGGCGAGCTATAATCTATAGCCGTTGCTGCCGTTGAAACAACCAAACCAGATAGGACTGAAGCTAGCATCATATTTTTGTAAGAGTTTTTCATGTTACAATCTCACTTTACTTTCTAAGACTCTATTGTATTATAGGCATATATCACAAAATTTTCTTATACCATAGTTAAGGGGTACTTGAATTGCTGGAAAGATATATCGATACTGATTACGACTTATTCAAGGTCTTACTTTTATTATATCGCTATCGCAACTTTAAAAAGTAGGGGCTGCCTTGGGTATATCCGAAGGTGCAGTCAGCAAAAAAATTACAAAATTACGAAAAATATTAAAGGATGATATCTTCATCCGCCGTGCCCATCAGATGGAACTCACGCCTCTTATCGAAAAAATTGCTCCTCTACTAGAGCATCACTATAATGAAATCTCTTTAGTTATGGACACATCCAAAGAGCAAGACTTAGCATTATATCATAATCCCATTGCTGTTACCTTGGTCACAAGCTTTTATAACTATATGGCTGCCCCTCTTACCCAAAAGCTTCATACCCTCTTTCCTAAAGCTCCTCTTTATATTAAGCGTTGGAGCAGCAATACACTTAACGACATAAAAAAAGGTAAAGTGAATATTGGAGTTCACTTAAGTGATATTGAACATCCAAAAGAGATTTCTCAACAAACCTTAACTGAAACTCAGATTTATCTTGCTAGCCATAAAGATATTCATATTCACTCATTAGAAGAAATACACAAATATCCTATTATTGTTACTGACTTTCCCCAATGGAATGAATATAACCGCTTTTATCTTTTTAAGCAGCTTGGTATTACTCCTAGTAATCTTATCCACGTGGACTCTCTTAATGTAACACAAACCCTTACAGAGGATATGCCCTGTATTAGCTTTTTACCAAAAGAGATGTGCAATACAAGCAAGTTGCGAATCACACCTTTAGACAAATTTATTGATAAACCTATCAAATATAAGCTCGCACTCTTCTATAAACAAAATCATCGTAATGATAAACTCACACAAAAATTATGCTCCGTAATTACTGAAACTGTTCAGAAAATCCACAATAAATCTTAATTTACTCTATTTTTTACATATTATTTATTCTTGTATTTTTATTTTAAGCTTGACAAAAACAGGAACTTTAGGTGAACATAAGGTGAATATCCCATAATAAAAGGCTCGATTAAAACCATGCTTACAAAAAAACAACTATCCCTTTTGCAATTCCTCAATAGCTATGCCAAGCTTCATTCTACCTCTCCTAGTTTTGATGAAATGAAAGATGCTATGGGTCTTAAATCAAAATCAGGCATACATCGCCTTATTGCCGCTTTAGAAGAACGTGGTTATATCCGTCGCCTGCCCAATCGAGCACGAGCCTTAGAGGTTATTAAAATGCCTGAAGCTATAGAAGAAACAAGCTGGATGGGCATGGAGGCTGAGCGAGCTAATCAATCTGTTGTTGATAATGCAGTTGCTTTACCTGTTTTAGGTAAAATTGCTGCTGGAACTGCTATTGAGGCTATTCGTGATACGCAAAACTTTATTGATATTCCTGCAAATATGCTACCCAAAGGTAAGGCTTATGCTTTAGAAGTTCAAGGTGATAGTATGATTGGTGTTGGTATCTTAGATGGAGATACTGCTATTATTCAAAGTAGTGATACTGCTTATGATGGCGATATTATTGTGGCTCTTATTGACCAAGAAGAAGTTACCTTAAAAAAGATGCTCCGTGACTATGACAAAGTTATTCTGCAAGCGGCCAACCCTGCTTATCAAGATCGTATCTTAAGTAGTGATCGTGTTCAGGTTCAAGGGGTTCTACGTGGTCTTTTAAGACAGTATTAAATCTTTTTAACTCTTTTATTTTATGCTATGCTCCATTTTAAAAGAAACATCACAAAATAGACTTAATTCATATATAGACATATTAATTTGATTATTTTACAGGGTTAGAGGAGATATTTTCTGTGCTAAAAAAAATCCTTACTATCATAAGTTTAGCTTCACTCACTTTACTTTCAGCTTGCAAACAAGAAAAAGAAGAAGCTCAACCTCTCATTCGTAGTGTTCGCACACAAACCATTAGCAATATTACTGATTATCAACTCAGAGAATTTGCAGGCCAGCTTACTCCAGGCGATCAAATTAATTTAAGCTTTGAAGTCTCAGGCACTTTAGAAGAAGTTGACCTAGAAGTGGGACAGAATGTAAAAAAAGGTGAGGTTTTAGCACAGTTAGACCCTGCAACTTATGAGCTTCAGTCCGAATCTCAACGAGCCAATGTTATTGGTGCTGAAGCAAGCTTAAGACAGGCCGAAAGTGATTTAAGCCGTCAAGAACAGCTGGCTGCACAAAAGCTTGTTTCACAATCAGTTCTAGATGCTGCAAAATCAGCAGCTGATAATGCTTCTGCTCAACTCCAAGTTGCTAAAAAGCAGCTTGATATTGCTAATGAAAACTTAAGGAAAACTCAGCTTGTCGCTCCTTATGATGGCGTTATTTCTTTAGTGAGTAAAAAAAGCTTTGCTCAAGTGGGTGTGGGTGAGGCTATTGCCACTATTTACCGCGAAGGTGTTTTAGAAGTCGATTTTGTTGTTCCTGCAACTATAGCCGATACAATTAAGCTTGACCAAGAAGTTGAACTTTGGGTATCAGGCCAACCAGAAAAACGTTATAAAGGCCATATTTCCGAACTTGGCCGTTTAGCCAATCAAGTAGCTGCTTTTCCTGTTGTGGTACAAATAACCGAAAACTTAAATGGATTACGTGCTGGCGAAGCCGTCCGTGTAGAGTTAAAGCTTCCCTTAATTGATGAACAAGCTGGCTATATAGTACCTTTAACCGCAATTACAGATGATGTTGTTGAAAAAGAAGCGAGCGTAAAAAATGCTGCTGCTTACCTCTTTGTTTACGACGAAGCAACATCTAGCGTTAAAAAAACAAAAGTCCACACTATTGGTGTTAGAGATAACAATATCATCATTAGCGATGGACTTAAAGCAGGTGATATTGTTGTAACTGCTGGTGCAAACTCACTATTTGATGGCACAAAAGTTCGGCTTTTAAGTGATAATAATCAAGAGAATGCACAGTAAAGAGGATTAAGCAATGGATTTTTTAACAAAACTAGGCTTAAGTCGCTCTCGTTTTACAATTTTAATGATGCTGATTGTCTTGATGGTCGGCGGGCTTTTATTTAGCAACTTTCCCCGAAGGGAGGACCCAGAGATTATTATTCGTTCGGCCCTTGTATTTGCCCAAAATCCTGCTTTAACATCAAGTGAAATAGAAGAGCAATTAGCCGAACCACTTGAACGTAAAGCCGTGCAGATTGAAGGTGTAGATGAAGTTTCAACCTTAGTACAAAATGGTTCTGTACAACTTACCGTTAGTTTACTAGATGAAGTCGCCTCCGAAGATATTGATGCAAGATGGCAAGATTTACGTAATAAAATGGCGGAAGTTTCCTTACCTGAAGGTTCTGTAGGGCCTTCCTTTAACACAGATTATGGCGATGTTTCTATTGCGACTATTGCCATGACGGGTGACGGCTTTTCCTTAGCCGAAGTTCACGAGGTTGCCAAAGATTTCCAACGAGAACTTTACACAATCGAGGGTGTCTCTAAAGTTAGCCTTTATGGTGTACAACAAGAACAAATTCAGCTTATTATCGATACAAAAAAAATTGGAGCTATTGGCTTAAGTTTAGCCTCTGTTCTCTCACAGGTCCAAAAACAAAATGCTATTTTACCATCTGGCTCTATCATTGCTGATGGTTACAACTTACGAATTTTAACTTCGGGCGACTTTAAAGGTTTAGATGAAATTAAAAATATGCTCATCAAGGTTGATGGAAGCGATACCTTTATCCGCCTTTCGGATATTGTCACGGTTAAAAGAGATTATATCGAACCTATTAAGCAGCCTGTTTATTATAATGGTAAACCCGCAATTGTTCTTTCTGTTGAAATGGCTTCTGGACAAAATATTACTGAGCTTGCTAAAGAGTTAGAAACAACTTATAACGCTTATAAAAATAGTCTTCCCATTGGTATAGAAGTCAACACCGCCACCTACCAGCCGCCTCTTGTCGCTAAGGCAGTACAAGGTGCTGTTAGCAATGTAATCCAGACTTTTGCGGTCGTTTTAGCTATTGTTGTTATTTTTGTTGGTTTGCGAGCTGGCCTTATTATTGCGGCCATTGTACCTTTTGCCATATCTGTAGCCATTATTGGTATGAGCCGCTTGGGCATTCAACTTGAATCCGTTTCTATTGCAGGCATTATCATCTCCCTAGGGATGCTGGTAGATAACGGCGTTGTGGTCGTCGAAGATATTAAAAAGTCTATTCAAAAAGGCCTTGATGGCAAAGAGGCTGCTCTGCAAACAGGGCGACGTTATGCCATTCCCTTATTAGTATCATCTCTTACCATTATTTTTGCCTTTACCCCAATGATGCTCATGGATGGCTCATCTGGTGATTATGCCTTTAGCCTTGGTGGTGTTATTACTGTTATTTTAATTGGTAGTTGGCTTTCAAGTATGTATTTTCTCCCTTTTTTAGCGGCTAACTTAATTAAGCCTAGCAAAAAAGAAGAAAAAGAAAATCGCTTAAGCCAAGCCTATGGTACATCTATCAAAAAAATACTCAATCCTGCTTTTGCAACAATAATGATTGTTAGCTCATTAGCCCTAATTTTTATAACTAACCCATTATTTAAATTTATTCCTAAGCAGATGTTCCCCTTTGCCGATCGCCCTGAATTTATGATTTATATGGACTTACCTACAGGGAGTAGCTCCGATAAAACCGCACAAATAGCCCGCGAAGTTTCTGCATGGCTTAATAATAAACAAGAAAACCCCGAGATTAATTCTTCTATTGTTTATGTAGGAAGCGGTGGACCTCGCTTTAACCTTGGTTTAGCTCCTGCTGATGCCCAAGATAACACCGCTTTCTTCCTTGTCAACACAACTTCAATGGAACAATCCGAAATTTATAAGGAAAAAGCACAGCGTTACCTTAATGAGAATATTCCAGGGGTAAAGTTCCGTGTAAAAAGACTGGCCATGGGTGGTGGCGAGCCTGGTCAAGTGCAGCTACGTCTTTCTGGCCCTGATCATGATGAGCTTCTTAATCAAGCAAAGAAAATCGAAGCTGAATTTGCTAAACTGCCAACCATTAACGAAAATCGTAATGATTGGGGTAATAAGGTCTTTATGGTTCAAATTAATATCGACCAAGAGAAGGCTCGCCTCTATGGACTTGATACAAATACACTTTCCACATTGCTAAGCTCTTATTTTGATGGAACCTCCATCTCCGTTTATCGAGAACATGACGAGCAAATTCCCATTATTGTTCGTGGCGATAAGGAAGATCGTAATAGCCTTGGTGATATCCGTAATGTAATGATACCAAGTACATCGGGTATGATTGCTTTAGAGCAAGTAGCTCAGATTAGTGGCGTGCAAGAATTTAGCTCTATCCGTCGCATCAACCAAGAGCCTGTAATTACCATAAGTGCTATTGCCGATAATGTAACCGCAAATGATCTTTATGCCTATATTGAACCAACATTAAAAGAGATGAACCTCAAAGAAATATCTGAGTTTGATAGTAATCTTAAAAAGCCTTCAGCTATATCATCCGACTATTATTATGAAATCCGTGGAGAGCTTTATAACAGCCAGAAAGCTAATAAAAAGCTAGGAGGCATGTTGCCTATGGCTTTTGCTTTAATGATTGCTGCAATTATGTTTAACTTTAACTCCGCAAGGCGTACACTTGTGGTTATCATGACTATCCCTCTTGTGATTATCGGTGTACCTGTGGGCTTGTTTATCTTCGGGCAGCCTTATAGTTTCTTCGGTACATTAGGTATCATCGCCTTAGCGGGAATTATTGTGAATAACTCCGTGGTACTGATTGAGGCAATAGATGAGCTAAGAGCTGCAGGAGAAAGTCTTAAAGATGCGGTTATCCAAGCGGGAACAAGTCGTCTCATCCCTATTTTAATGACCACAAGTACGACTGTTTTAGGGCTTATTCCCATGGCCATATCAGGTGGACCACTTTTTGAGCCAATGTCCTTTGTTCTAATGTTTGGTCTTGCGATTGCCGCTGCTTTGGTACTATTTTACGTTCCAGCCTTTTACTATCTACTCTTTTACAAACAAGAGCAAAAAACAAAAAAGAGTATATAAAATTATATACTCTTTCCTTATTTTCTATCAATATCCCCGCTTACTCTAAATAAAAGACTGATGGAAGCTCGATGGAGGTTGGGCTATTATCAGAATTTGCTTCCATAATATCAGCCATATATTTCCACCAGCGTTGACAAACTTCTGTTTGAGCTATGGCATCCCATTTTTTTTGACTCTCTATTTCCAAATAAGCAAATAATTGCCCTGTTGCCTCATAAAGAAAAATAGAATAGTTATGAACACCATGTTCTTTTAGAATTTGAACAAGATCTTCCCATATCTCATCATGGCGACGTTTATACTCAAGCTCAAAACCTTTTTTAAGCTGCATTATACTTGCTTTTTTTATCATGATATTTGCTTTCTTTTTTGTAGAAGTCTTCCTAAAATAACTGGGAGACTTACGGATAATATCAGTAATGTTCCTGTAAAAACAATAAGCACACTTCCAGGAATATTATTAAGGGTAATTGCCAAACGTAAGAAACCAATAACAAGAGCTGCTAAAAATACTCCTGTAATTGTCCCTTTACCCCCTAAAATAGAAACACCCCCAAGAACAACAATGGTAATAATCTCAAGTTCCAGACCAAGAGCAATATCAGGACGAGTACTGCCAAGGCGTGATGTTAAAAATACCGAGGCAATACCCGCCATAATACCGTTTAAAGTAAAAAGGATAAAGCGGATTTTATCAGGATTAATACCTGAGAATCTTGCAGCTTCTGGATTATTACCAATAGCAAAAACATAACGACCAAAAACTGTATAATGGGTTACAATAATAAATATCACTACAAATACTAAAAAGACAATAAACGCATAAGGAATAACATCTTTAAAGTAAACTTGGCTAATATTCATGAAAGAAGTAGGATAGTTAGCAATCTTATCACTACCTAAAATGCCTGCTGAAATTCCTCTAAATAAAGACATTGTCCCAATAGTCACAATAATTGCGGGTAGTTTAAACTTAACAATTAAAAAGCCATTAAACATACCACATAAAGCTCCCACAGTAATACCAACACCAATAAGCTCTATGGTTGAAAAACCCAAAAGTTTATGGGCAAGCCCCATGCATAAAGAAGAAAGGGCAATAATTGAAGCAACTGAGATATCAATGTCTCTAGCAATAATCACCAAAGCCATAGAAAGGGCAACAAGGGAGATTTCTGAAAAAATCGCTGTTGTATCAAAAAGATTATAAACATCTAAAAACCATGGACTGGTTGCTTTACCTACCACAAAGACAAAAAAGAGTAAAATAAGTAAAATAAACTCTCTTGACTTAAAAAAGGAAAGAAAAGGTGATATTGTTTTTTGTTGTTGCAATGCCATTTTAGCTTTCCCTCACTTCTAAAATTCGATGAATAGCAGGCTTTTCTTTAAGCTGGTTTATCAAAACTGCTACTAAGATGATTACCCCTGATAATGCCTGCTGCCAAAACTGATTAACTCCAATAATCGGAAGAACATTATAAAGACTTCCTAAAAACATTGCTCCTAAAACACAACCAATAACTCCACCTTTACCACCTGATATTGCTATACCCCCAATCACACAAGCTGCAACTGTTTGAAGCTCAAAGCCAAAGGCTATATCTGTATTTGCCATAGCATATCGTGAGGTCCAGAGCCAACCACAAAGTCCTGCAAGTAGTCCTGAGAATGTATAAACACAAAATAGTCGTTTCTTAATTGGAACTCCTACATACTCTGCTGCAAGTGGGTTACCACCATAACCATAAATCTCTCGTCCATATTTTGTATATTGTGCAATAATAAAAGCGATAACTGCAACTAATAAGGCAATCCAAGTAAATAAGGTCATCCCTAAAACTTGTGTTCGCAAAATATCCAAATAGCCTTTAGGAAACTGATTTTGTACAATCCATGCTCCACCAGAAACAATAAAAATCATTCCTCGCCAAACACTCATTGTTCCTAAGGTCACCACAATGGCGGGAATTTGAATATAGGCTATTAAAAAACCATTAAGCATGCCAATTAAAGAACCAACAAGTAAAGCCAATAACAGCCAAGAAATAGTTGGAAGCTCAGGAAAAACTGTAGCTATAAGAGCTACAACCATCCCTGTAAAGGCAAGATTAGAGGCAACCGAAAGGTCAATACCACGTACAATAAGTACTGGCATTTGAGCCAAAGCTAAAATGATCAAAATAGAAACATCCGTACCTAAGTCTCTTAGACCCTGAATTGTTAAAAAGTTAGGTGTTATCATCCCTGTAAGAACAATCAGAAAAACCCAAGCAAAGAGCAGAAAAAACTCTCTTGTTTTTAAATACTTCATTTATACCTCCTCCACTATTTTGGCTCCTGTTGCATAAGCCGCAATTTCTTGAGCATCAAAATCACTACGTTCAAAGGCTTTTACCATACGTCCATATCGCATCACAATAATACGATCTGCCATACCCATTAATTCAGGAAGCTCCGATGAAACCATCAAGATAGATAAGTCTGAGGCAACCATCTGTGAAAGAACTTCATAAACAGAAGCCTTTGCTCCAATATCAATCCCCCTTGTGGGTTCATCAACAATAATAACCTTAGGTTCTACTGCTAACCAACGTGAAAGAACAACCTTTTGCTGATTACCTCCAGAAAGTTCATCCACTTTTTGTCCAAGATGAGCTGCTTTAAGCTTTAAAATTGCTGCATATTTTTCAGCTAATTGTTTCTCTTTAGAGGCGGAAGGAAAGCAGCGTAAATAAGATAGAGATTTCAATGATGGTAACACCATATTATCACGAATACTCATGGGTGTAATTAGACCATGATAACGACGATCTTCAGGAATATAAACTAAACCACTTGTAATCGCATCTTTCGTATCTGTCCATACTGTATTTTCACCTTCAAAGATAAGCTTCCCACTATGTTTAAAAGAACTAAGCTGCATTATAGCTTGCATGAGCTCGCTACGCCCCGCACCAACAAGGCCATAAAATCCTAAAATCTCTCTCTTTTTCAAATGGAAGGAAATATCATCAAATTCTACCCCATTGCTTAAGTGATGAGCCTCTAAACATATCTCACCTAAATCAACATCAGGCTTTGGATAAACTGTTTTAACTTCACGCCCCACCATATATTCTACTAATTTATTTTGAGTAACATCTTTTATATCACCATCAATCACATAAGCACCATCACGATAGACAACAAAACGATCCGCAATTCTAAAAATTTCATCAAATTTATGGGAAATAAATAAAATTCCTTTTCCTGCAGCTTTTAGTTTTTCTATAATCACATAAAGCTCTTCTATTTCTTTAAATGATAAAGAAGCCGTAGGTTCATCCATAATAACAACATCAGACTCTTGGGCTAAAGCCCTAGCAATAGCTACCATATGCTGTTTCCCAAGGCTTAAATCCTTAAGGAGTATTTGGGTGTCAACCTCTAGATTAATCTGCTGCAGAAATTCTGCTGACTTTTCATGCATTTTAGGCCAATCTAAAAGACCATATTGATTTTTTATTTGGTGTCCCATAAAGATATTTTCAGCTATGTTCAAGTCATCAAATAAAACTGTTTCTTGATGAATTGCCGCTATACCTTTTTGGGTAGCATCAAGAGCATTACTAAAATGTATTTCTTTTCCCTTATAAAAAATCTGCCCTACGTCGGGTTTATAAAGGCCTGTCATAACCTTTACACAAGTAGACTTCCCTGCACCATTTTCACCAACAAGAGCAATAACCTCACCTGGGTATATAGTCAGGTTGGCTTCTTTAAGAGCATAGATACCGCTAAAATGCTTATGAATATTCTTAAGCTCTAATAAAGGCTTTTTTTCTTCCATTATTTACCTCACTTCAAAATGAGACTGATACAGACATAAATATGCCTGTATCAGATAATTAACTCTTTAAAAAATATCCGCATATTCATCAACATTACTTGCATCAAATATAAATGGTGCAGGTAATGAAGTCTCATTATTATCGTCAAGGTTATATTTACCCATACGACCTGCATCAAGGTTTTCTCGTTGCTCCTTATCTTTAATTATTTGATAAGTTAGATAAGTGGCGGTATAACCTAAATCGATGGGGTTCCAAATAGCAAAAGACTTAATAGAGCCTGTATGAACATAGCCAGAGACTTCTGAAGGCAAAGCCAGGCCTGTCACATAAATTTTACCAATAAGGCCTTGGTCTTCAACCGCCTTTGCCGCAGCAGAAATACCCACGGTTGTTGGAGAGATAATACCCTTAAGGTTAGGATAACGTCTAATTAATGCTACAGTTTCACGATAGCTTTTATCAAGTAAGGCATCACCATAAACTGTTTCTACAAGTTTTAAACCTTTATTTTCATCTTTTTCAAGAAGCTTTTTAATTTCAGCAATCCATTCATTCTGGTTGGTTGATTGAGCCGTTTCTGAAACAATGGCAATCTCACCTCCTTCACCCATAGCATCTTTCATGAGCTTTACTAATGTCTCAGCTGTTCCTGAACTTGTTGCAGGGTTAAGGTGAAGCATGCGACCATCTTTTGCAATTGCAGAGTCAAATGAAGTTACAACAATACCTCGTTTCATGGCCTTTTGGGCGACAGGAACTAAAGCATCAGGATCATTTGAAGAGACAACAATAGCATCAACTCGCTGAGCAATGAGTGAGTTAATCACCTCAATTTGTCCCTCAGCACTCACAACTGCTGGGGCATTAAAAATCAGTTCAACACCACCAATTTCAGCTGCTGCCTCTTCTCCACCTTTTTGTGTTGCCTCAAAAAAAGCATTTCCTAAGCTTTTAGGTACCATGGCTATACGTATATCTTTTGCTGAGGCCGAAAAGGTAAAAGCCATAGCTGCAAATACAAAAGTTAGTTTCTTTAAAATTTTCATAATAGTCTCCCTTATTTTTATAAAATTTATTGCTCAACAATCTTTTTTATGACTTTATATCATCTAAAAATGGTTGATGAGCATCGAGGTTAAAGGCTTGCTTAAGTTCTATAAGCAATGCCTTAGATATGGTTTGAGATTGTGTTCCACAGCTTAAGATTTTGCGATGAATTGCTGCGGCTTTTTCTATAGTCTCAACTAAACCAAATGCAGAATCTAATGTTTTTTCACTAACAAAAATGCCGTGGTGAGCCCATAGGACGATACGTCCCATCTCCATTTTTTCAGCAGTGCGGTCTGCAATTTTTACTGTACCAGGAAGAAGTGGTTCTAGAACATGAACACCGTCAGGAAAAATAACAATACATTCAGGCATTTTTTTCCATAAAGCTTCCGTTAATAAGCTCGAGTTTAATGGCATAGTAAAACTTAAGGAAATTAGCTCTGGTGGGTGGCAATGTAAAATTAGACTTTCACTTCCCTTTGCCTGCTTTAATCTTGTACGATGACCTGCGAGGTGAGTAGGAAACTCTGATGTAGCCCGTCCCTCACCTTCAAAACCCCATAAAATCTTATAAGATTTCCCATCTTGGGCAATCTCTACAAGCCCTAAAACCTGTTCAGGATATTCAATTGCATGGCGGAAATACTGTCCTGTTCCCGAAACAATAAATATTTCACCCGCTAAATCTGATTCAGCCTTAGCTAAAGGAATCTCTCGTAAGTTAGGGCTTTTCTGGTATTGAGTAATATCACTTGTATATTTTTCTTTATCTATACGCAGACTCAAATTGCCCCCGTTTGCTTCATTCCAACCCATAGACCAGCAGCGGTGAAGTGTTTCAGAAACTTCTTTAATCAGTTGATTAATCATTATAAACCCCTTTTTAATTGTATATCTTTTTCATATTGATGAATATCATCCAAAAGCCCAGTACCATAAGGTCGTTCATTTTGTTCGCAAAAATACTGCCAGATTACTCCATAGGGTAAGTCTTTAAGTTCTTCAGTAATGATAAAACGGTCGGTATAATTTTGCTCATGCTCTAAAGAAAACAGCTTTTCTTTGGGCTGAAGCAAGGCCATAAGTAGTGCTTTTTGGACATTACGAGTACCTATAACCCATGAGGCCAAACGATTAATTGTACCATCAAAAAAGTCTAAGCCAATATTGGTTTTTTTAAGGAAGTCATGAAAAACAAGCTCCCTTGCGATTTCCTTAACAGTATCATCTAAAATCACTACATGATCACTATCCCAACGGATTGGGCGTGAGATATGTAATAAAAATTCATCAATAAATGGAGAAAGTGCTGAAAGCTTATCAGCAATAGATTCTGTTAAATGAAAATGCCCTGCATCAATACAAAGCAAGATATTTTTCTTCATGGCATAGCCCATGTAAAATTCGTGAGACCCAACCGTATAGGCTTCAACACCAATTCCAAAGAGCTTACTCTCTACAGCATCTTTTAAATGCTCCTTACTATAAGATTGAGCCAAAATGCTATCAAGGGATTCTATTAAACGCTCTCTTGGAGATAGACGATCAACAGGATTATCTTTAAAACCATCTGGTATCCAAATATTATTCACACAAGGTGTACCAAGTTCTTGGCCAAAGTAAGCACCAATTTCACGTGTTGCCTTGCCATGTTCAATCCAAAAATCTCTTACAGATTGATTGGGATGGGCTAAGGTGAAGTTATCTTTTGCTTGTTCATGAGAGAAAAAACTTGGGTTAAAATCAAGCCCTATCTTTTGCTCTTTTGCCCAATCAACCCAAGGAGTAAAATGCTGCTTTTCAATTTTATTCCGCTCAATTTTTTGGTCTGTATCTAGGTAAATTGCATGTAAATTCAACCGATGGCTTCCAGGAATTAAGCTTAAAGCCTTATTGAGGTCAGCCCTTAGCTCATCTGTATTTCGTGCCTTACCAGGATAATCTCCCGTAGACTGAATACCACCACCCGAAAGAGCTGCATCTTGAGCCTCAAAGCCACCCACATCATCTCCTTGCCAACAATGAATTGAGATGGGAATATCTTTAATCACATTTAGGGCTTTTGTAACATCAACACCCCAATCTTCAAATTGGGCTTTCGCTTGCTCAAATATTTTTTGTGTAACCACTTGGTTATCTCCTTTTTTTAAATCTTCTCTACTATGTAATGATATTGTTGTCTTAAGCCCTGTAAGTTGTTTTGTGGTTTAAACGACAAACAATCAAAACTTTCTTTTATAATTTTTCGTGCTTGAATAATATCGGCAATAACCCCTTGGCCTATAAGTTGCATAACCCCATTACCAATAGCAGTTGCTTCATAAGGGCCTACTGAAACCTCCACACCTAAAATATCGGCAAGGCTTTGACATAAAAAGTGATTTTGAGCTCCGCCACCAATCACATAAACTTTCTCTAATGATTGTTTTTGGGCTATCTCATCTAAAGTATCTGCCAAGCTGCAAGCAAGACTATCAAAGATACAACGAGCAAAGGCTCCTATGGTTTGTGGTGTAGATTGCTCCGTTCTTTGGCAAAATTCTATAATAGCTTCATGCATCAATTGGGGGTTTAGAAATAGATTATCATTAGGGAAAACAAGACTTTCTCCCATAGGGTAGTTTATAGCCTCTTTAACAATATCCCCATAGCTCATATCAGGACAAAGCTCTTTTCTAACATTTTGGATAAGCCATAATCCAATTACATTTTTTGTTCTACGGTATGTGTTGAACACACCTCCTTCATTACCAATTTTAAGCTTAATATTTTGAGGATTAACATCAAAGTAATTATTCTCACGTCCAACAACTGCCCATGTTCCTAGTGAGATAAAATAAGGATTTTTTTCTTCTGAAGGTACAGATACAACCGCAGATGCTGTATCGTGGGTTGCAGGCAATGTCACCGTAACCTTTTGCTGTATTCCTAGTGTTTCGCAAATATCTTTCTTTAGCTCACCTAAGCAGTCCGCTGCTTGATAAATTTGTGGTAATTGGCTTGCCTTTAAACCTAAATATACACATATTTGCGGACACCAGTTTTTTGTTTTTGCCTCTAACATTTGAGTCGTTGAAGCATTTGTAAATTCTGTTGATTTCAGCCCTGTAAGCTTAAAATGAAACCAATCAGGTATCATAAGAATTTGGTTAATTCTTTCAAATAGTTCTGGGTTGTTTTTCTTAAGAGCAAAAAGCTGATAAAGGCTATTAATCTCTAGAAGCTGAGCGGCTGTTGTTGTAAAAATATCTTGTGGTTGTATTCCATATTGTTCACAAAATTGGCTTAAACATCCTTGGGTTCTACTATCCCGATACGATACAAATGGACGAATTTCATTATCTTCCTTATCCAAACAAACAAAATCAACAGCCCAACTATCAACACCAATGGACACAATATCATTATATCGCTTAAAAGACTTTTCAATTCCTGTAAGTACCTCTTGCCAAAGTGTATCTAAATCCCAACAATCATGATTATCTTGGTGATAAATACCATTATCAAAGCGATGAAGTTCTTCAATTTCCAGTTTGTTACCTTCTGTTAATTTCATCATCATGCAGCGACCTGAAGATGCTCCTAAATCTATGGATATAACACGCATATAACCTCACTCTATAAACTTACATTCTACGATACAAGAAACCGTTGTAAATCAAAGGGAGGATATTACAAAAAAAATCATATTTTTTGTTTTTTTTGACTAGTTATAATGTTATCCTATTGATAATTAAAAATTTAATAAGGAAAGAACATGGGGTTTGATTTTAAGATGCTCAGTGTAAGAAATAGCTATTGTGCGAAATGGAAAGACTTCTGTCCTGCTCAGTATATTCATACACCTGTCCATATTACTTCTCGTACACCTCAAGAGCAATTTCCTTTACATAATCATGACTTTGACGAGCTTATTTATGTTTATAAAGGCTTTGGTGTTAATTTTTTTAGGAACCAATTCAAGCTAATATTACCTGGTCATGTATTTTTCTATCAGGCTCAACATTATCATGCCTACCCTCTTTCTTGTGATTTACATCTTTTAAATATGCTTATTAATAAAGAAAATTTATCTGATGATTACCCCTATTTTCAAAAGCTATCTTCACAACTTAACCTTTATCAAAAGCATTATTTCCCTATTCCTTTAAGCTATCATGATTTTTTACAACTTCGTTCTTTAAGTGAAAAAATCAAAAGTGAAGCCATTGAGGATGATGAATATAGTCACCTAATGATTGCATCTATTTTTAAGGAGCTTATAATTATCGTCTTAAGAAGTTTAGAAGGGCGAAGACAAAATATTGCCGCATCAAATCGTAGTGGATATGGTTTTTTTAAACTCTTACAAAAGGATACACTAACTAATATCTACAACCATGAGGATTTTCATCAAATACTTACCCATCATCAGGTTCACGAGCGAAAATTCAAAAGTTACCTCTTAAAAATGACAGGGCTAACCCCTAATCATCTTATTCAATATAATCGCATGCTCCATTTTGCCAATTTATTTTTAGAAGACACCTCATATAATATTGAGGAATTATGCTATGAAGCTGGTTATAAGGATTATCGTAGTTTTTCCCGTAATGTTTCTATTATTTTTGGCCAATCGCCTCGAAGAGTTTGCCACCATCTCACTCATCTAAAAAACACTCTAAGCCTCATCAAATAGGGGGATAACAATATGATGTTCTTTATCATGGCGGTTTAGAGTATCAACAATCACGTCAACATCAAAAATTTCTTTAAGATTTTTTTCACTAAAAATCTCAGAACTTTGCCCAAAAATTGTTTTTTTCTTTTGCTTATTTATCAGTAATAACTTATCAGATATTTTTCGGGCATGTTCTGGATAATGGGTATTAATTAAGCAAATCATATCTTTTTGCTGAGCAAGATTTTTAATATGCTTTAGGATAGTAAGCTGATTTTTAAAATCTAAATTAGACTCAGGCTCATCAAGAATAAGTATTTTAGGCTCTGAAACTAATGCTCTCGCTAATAAAACCATCTGTAGTTCACCACCACTAATCTCATGGCATTGTTTATCCATTAAATGATAAATATTAAGCTCATCTAAAGCTTGTCTTGCAATTGCATAATCCTTTTTTTGGGGTTGCCTAAAGGCCTCAACAAAAGGAATTCTCCCTAAAGTTACCATTTCTAGCACATTCAGTTGTGTCGCCACTCCTTTAGCTTGAGGTACATAAGATATAATCTTCCATAAGTCTTTTGGCCTATAATCACAGATTCTCATATCATCAATAGAGGCATAACCTGTACGAAAATATAAAAAATTCATAATACATTTTAGCAAAGTTGTCTTGCCGCTACCGTTTGGGCCTAAGATAGATAAAATCTCACCACTACAAACCTCTAAATGAACATCATCATATAAAAGCTCATCTTCTTTATAACCATAAGATGCATTTTGAACTTTAAGTTTCATCGCCACCTTCCTGCTAGTCTAATCATAATAAAGGCAAAAAATGGAGCTCCTATTAAGGCCGTTATGATTGATAGTGGAATTTCTGCATGGCTTAGACTTCGAGCCATTGTATCTACAATGAGCATAAAAGAAGCCCCCAAACTAAATGAAAATGGAATAACTTTTCGATTATCATTACCCACCATAAGCTTACATAAATGGGGAATAAGCAAACCAACCCACCCTACTTGTCCACACATAGAAACGGCAGATGCCGTAATGAGCGTAGCACTACATAAAACAATCATCCGCATACGTTTTACATGGATACCCATGGATTTTATTTCATCTTCAGAAAGCAAAAGGGCATTAATTTTCCAGCGTAAAGCTGTGATAATAAAAACACCCAATAATATAGGAGCTGCACCATATTTCAACTTCTCAAAGGAAGAACCTGCCATGCTTCCCATCAGCCAAAAAACAATAGAGGGAAGTTCTGTGTCTGTATCAGCAATAGTTTTAAGCAATGAGGTCAATGCTGCAAAAAATGAAGCTACAATCATTCCCGCAAGAACAATCATCACTATACTATTATTTTTGGAAAGCTTACTAAAAGTAACCGTCATCATGGCTGCTAAAATCCCCATTACAAAGGCAAGAGATTGAATGGCAAATATATTGTTAAAAAGCAGGATAGCTAATACTGCTCCAAAAGAAGCCCCACTACCCACACCAATAGTATCTGGTGTGGCTATAGGGTTAGCAAATAATGACTGCATCGCACAACCTGCAACGGCTAAGCCCCCACCAACGAGCATTGCCATGATAACCCTTGGTAAGCGAATATTGAGTATCACATTTTTTGTAAGAGCCGAAAGTTGGCTATCTGCACCATTAATTACGGAGCTTAATGTATGAAAAACATCAGAAAAACTAACAAAATACCGCCCTATTGTCATTGCTATTAAGGCAAAAATTATAGGTGTAATAAGCAGTCCTGTAATATAGAGTTTAGAGCTAGTCATTTGTTCTTAGTATTTCTAAACTATCCGAAAATAAAAACTCTATATCCGCATCTAAGAGTTCATAACCATAATATTCTTTATAATGTTTTTTGGTTTGAGCAATTATATCAATATCTGAGAATTGTTTAGGATAGAGCATTTTTGCATGCCATAAAAAGGAGAGAGCGACATCTGTACTTGGCCCATACCAAGAAAACATTCCCATAGGTGCTGTATAGACCCTTTTATTTTTTATGGCATCAATATCCGCAAGTAGTGGATTATTATATAAATTCTCAGGCTTTGACTTTGAGAATGTTAAAAAAATTACCTCAGGATTATATTTATATAACTGTTCAATAGATATAGGCTTCACACCTTTAATATCTTGGCTTGCCACATCATTGGCTTTGGCAATTTCTGCCCAAAATTTTCCAAAAAGTCCGCTGCCTGAAACTTTAAGGCCATTCTCATCGGTGGATAAACCATTAAAATATATCATTCTTACTTTATCTTCTTCTGCAATATTCCACATTTTTGATTGCACAATCCCCATATTCTCATAGGCATTAGCAATAAGCCTGTGGGTCGTTTCCTGTTTGTTAAGAATTTCACCTAATGTTTTAAGCCAAGAGGCAACCGCAGCAACCGTATTACCTCCATGGGCATTAAATGTTTGAAATGCTACTGCAGGAACACCCGCACTGCGGATAATCTCTCCTGTTTGCTGATTATCAGAGCGATAGAATATAAGGTCAGGCTCAAGGGCAAGCAAGGCCTCTATATTTAATTCTCCTCCACTTCTAAAGCCTGTTGATAGGTTTTTTACCTCAGGATAAACTATGGGTAATATCGTATCTGTTAGAGCATTATTTTGCGGAGCCCCTACTAACCCCTCTATGCCACTATTAACAACATAATAAGCATGAACTAGTGGCGGTAAATCTGCAATCACAATTCTTTGGGGGTTATTAGGAACTTCAACCTCTAAGCCTAAATCATCTATAATTTTTTTGGTATCACTTCCGTAGGATAAATTAAAAATAAATGATAATAATATACTGAAAATAAATAATATTCTTCTCATAGCCCTTAACTTTCATTCTATTGTAAGAATATATGTTATATGAAAGCTCAACTAAATTCTAGATAATAATGATTATTATTATCAACTTTTATGATTGCTGAGTGTAACCTCTGTTCCCTGAGCTTATCGAAGGGGGACAAAAAAGTTGGTTGTCATTCTAAAATATTCCAGAATAAAGCATAGGAAATGCAAGGCATTTCCCTTTAGGCTCAAGCGGAACGCTTGTAGGGTATAGGGGCAAAGCCCCATGAATAAAAAAAGCCTCAGTTTTTACACTAAGGCTCTTTTGTTACTAAACTTTAAAAGTCTTACTTATGTTCAAATTCGCGGCCAGGATTACCCAAATAAAGCTGGCGAGGACGACCAATTCTAAGCTTTGGATCATCCATCATTTCATTCCATTGTGAAAGCCAACCAATGGTACGAGCCACAGCAAAAATCACTGTAAATGTATTACGAGGAATACCCATAGCTTCAAAAATAATACCCGAATAAAAATCAACATTCGGGTAAAGCTTACGTTCCACAAAGTAAGGGTCTTCAAGGGCAATTTGTTCTAAACGCATGGCTAAAGCAAGCTTAGGTTCATCACGTTTACCAAGAGCATCTAAGACTTCATTACATGTTTTACGCATAATTTTGGCACGTGGGTCATAATTTTTATACACACGGTGGCCAAAGCCCATTAAACGTGTTGGGTCTTCAGGGTCTTTAATTTTTGCAATATATTCATCAATATGGTCTTCTGAGCCAATTTCATCCAGCATACGAAGCACAGCCTCATTCGCACCACCATGAGAAGGCCCCCAAAGAGCCGCAATACCTGCAGCGATAACTGCATAAGGGTTAGCCATAGTTGAGCCTGCAAGACGTACGGTTGAGGTGGACGCATTTTGTTCATGGTCTGCATGAAGGATTAAGATTAAATCCATCGCACGAGCCAAAACAGGGTCCACATGGTAAGGCTCTTTTGGTGTTGCAAACATCATATGGAGGAAGTTTTCGGCATAGTTTAAATCATTGCGTGGATAAACATAAGGTAAGCCATTGGCATATTTATAGGCCATGGCCGCCACTGTAGGAAGTTTAGCCACAAGACGAAGCATTGCGGTATAGCGATATTCATCATCACTAAGCTTTTGAGCATCATCATGATAAAAGGCTGCTAAAGCCGCACAAACACCCGCCATGATTGCCATAGGATGGCTACGGCGTGGAAAGGCTTGGAAGATATTTTTAATCTGCTCATTAATCAACGTATGGCCTTTAATTCGTGTAGTGAACTCTTCAAGCTCATCTTTATTGGGTGTATCACCATGAATAAGAGCATAGCAAACTTCCATATAATCTGCATTTTCGGCTAATTGTTCAATAGGATAGCCACGATAAAGAAGCTTACCTTCATTACCATCAATATAGGTGATTTTTGACTCACATGCCGCTGTTGATGTGAATCCAGGGTCAAAAGAAAAATGCCCCGTACTTGCATAAAGTTTAGAAAAATCAATGACGGAGGGGCCTGTTGTACCGTCATAGACTGGAAAGTCCCAGCTTTCTCCTGTTCCGTTATTTTTTAATGTGAAGCTATTTGCTTTTTTATCTTCAGACATTTTATTGTTATCTCCTTGTTAACTCTTAACTTTTCTATGAATTAATACATTCTTCAATACGGGCTAAACATTCTTTTTTGCCCAATAAAACTGCAACCTCAAAAATAGGTGGAGAGGTCATAACTCCTGTTAATGCCGCCCGTAATGGTTGTGCGACTTTCCCCATGCCTATTTCTTGTTCTTTAGCAAAATCCTTTGCTAACTGATTCAAGTTATCTACCTCCCAGTTCTCTTCTTTTTCAAAATGAGAGAACAGTTCTTTGAGTATGTCTTTTCCACCATTATTCAGTATATTCAATGCCTTTTCTTCCATTTCTAAAGGGCGACACCGAATATAGACTTCGGCAGAAACTGCTAAATCATTAATGAGTTTAGCACGTTCTTTCAAATTATTCATCCCTGCTTTTACTTTAAATCCCCAATCTTTGAGCTTCTCCCCAGAAAAATTGTTTTCTATCAATGGTTTAATTAAATCAAAAAGATATGAATTTTTTGCTTCTTTGATGTAATGGGCATTCAAATTGGTCAATTTCACATAATCAAATCGAGCTGCACCTTTATTAATCCCTTGTAAATCAAACCATTGTTTCGCTTGCTCATCAGAGATAATTTCATCATCACCATGAGCCCAACCAAGTCTTAAAATGTAATTACGTAAGGCTTCAGGAAGATAACCTTCATCTTTAAATGTCTCGACACCAACCGCCCCATGACGTTTAGAGAGCTTTGCTCCATCCGCTCCATGAATAAGAGGAATATGAGCATAAGTCGGAATATCCCAACCCATCGCCTTATAAATTTGAAGCTGGCGAAAAGCATTCGTTAGATGGTCATCACCACGAATAACATGAGTAACACCCATATCGTAATCATCCACCACAACGGCTAGCATATAGGTTGGCGTTCCATCACCACGTAAAAGCACCATATCATCTAGGGTATCGTTAGCAACCTTAACCTCACCTTGAACCTCATCTTTAATAATTGTTTGCCCTGTTTGTTCCGCCTTTAGACGAATAACAGGCTGCACATCCTTAGGGGCATCTTTTGGGTCTTTGTTACGCCATAAGCCATTGTACTTAATGGGCAAGCCCTTAGCTCGAGCCTCTTCACGCATGGCCTCCAGCTCCTCAGGAGTCGCATAACAGTAATAAGCTTTGCCTTTTTTTAGAAGTTCTTGGGCAATCTCTTTATGGCGTTCTTGTCTTGTATGCTGGTAGATAACTTTATCGTCATGTTCAAGCCCTAACCACTCCATACTATTTAAGATAGCATCCACAGCTTCTTGGGTGGAACGTTTGCGATCTGTATCTTCTATTCGCAGCAAAAATTTACCCCCCATACGCTTCGCATAAAGATAATTAAACAAAGCCGTACGAGCTCCTCCAATATGTAAAAAGCCCGTAGGTGATGGTGCAAAACGAGTAACTACTGTCATTTTATTTTCAATTCCTATATAATCTGTGCAATAATTTTTAAAAGACTTTTAATTCTTTTTAGGGATAGACAAAATGAAAAGCAGGCTTTCGGATATACTCTTTCTTATCTGGCCTTTAATGCTAATTTTTGGAATCTTATCTATCACATTTATTCCTTTATATCTGTTTTTTCTTTTTTTATCTATGGGAATTTTCCTCTTTTTTATCTTCTTAAGTCAGCCTTTCTTTTTTTGGCGGATTCCTGTGGGTTTGATATTTTTTGCTATTGGTGGTCTTTCGGCTCATCTTAATTCGGGTAACTGGAATAGCATCGAAAAGTCGGGAGTCTATGAGTATTCTTTTGCCAAAATTATCCAAGTTGAGCCAATAAATGCCAAAAAACACCGTATTATTGCCCAAATAAGTCCAAATAATACCATTCAGGTAACATCTTTGTATGAGCCTGTTGATATATGCAGCCTTAGCCATATGCGAGTCTTCCTCAACAAGCCATTAAAAGAGCTTACACCTCATGGGTTTAGTCTGTATCGCTATGCTAAAAATAAGAATATTTCAGCCTATGGCTGGCTGGTTTCTCAACCACAAGCAACAGGGCAAAAACAGCCCAACTTTACCTGCTATGTTAATCAAGCTCGTCAAAAAATATACACCCGACTTCAGAAGCATTTCTCTAATGAAAGCATAGGCTTAGCCTCTACCTTACTTTTAGGTTACAAGGCTTCTTTAACCCATAATATCCAAAGACAATTTAACCATTTTGGCCTTGGGCACATCCTCACGATATCAGGATTGCACATAGGGCTACTTTCTGTGTTCTTTTTTGGATTATTTCGGACATTTCTGGCTTTTTTCGGACGAATTTGTCTTTATTATAACACCAAATCTATTGCGGCAATCTTGTGTATTCCTATCATTATTTTTTACGCCATTATTGCAGGGATGCAAGCTGCAACTTTGCGAGCAACCATCATGGTCGTCTATGGATTTATTGCCATTATTCTCTCAAGACGAGTCTTGAGCTTTCGTGTTTATAGCTTTGCATTGATGAGCATTCTTATCTTATGGCCCTCACAGATTTATACCTCAGGATTTCAGCTCTCATTTTTAGCTGTTTTAGGGCTTATTATCTTTGCTAAAATCAGACCTTTTAAAAGACGATGGTTACAAAATATTGCTACAACTGTTTTTATTATTCTATGGCTTGCCCCTATAACTCTTTATTATTTCGGCTTTATTTCATTTATCGGTATTATTGCTAATATTCTTATTTTACCAATTTTGAGTTTTGTTATCTTACCTAGTCTATTTTTAGGTGTTGTCTTTACCCCCCTATGGCATATCAGTGATTTTTGCCTTCAAATTCTCTTAAGGCTTAGCCATATGGATATAGGTTCTTCCCTTATTTTTTCGAGCGTTCAGCCTAGCCTTTTCAGTGTTATCGCCTTTTATATTACACTCACAATTTTGCTCATATTACCTATATTATTACAACGTAAAAATACATATATTTTTAGTCTTTTAGCTATATCAGCCCTCACCTTAACTTTTATGGGATATATGAATAAAACAGAACAGTCTGTCACCTCCGAACTCCTTATTTATGAAGGCCCTATATGGGTTTGGAAGCAAGAGCATAAGCTTCATATTCGCTCCTTAAACCCCAAGATGCATCTATCGCCATATCTACTTAAACAAGTAAAGAAGTATTTTGGTGTTACATCAGATGCATCTATTGACTTTTCTTATGGAAACAGCTTAAAACTTCATGGAAAAAGAATCGTCTATACAGACTATTACACGAATCTTTCAATTTTATGTAGCAATTATGATATTGTCATTGCTCCTTACCAAACACGCTGCAAAAATAAGCAATCTTTTTATCTACAAAGCCCTTATCGCTATAATTTTTATCACTTCTCTCAGCTTAATGATAAAGATAAGATACACTTGCATTATTTTGCTCCATAAACATAAAAAAAGAGATGACAAAAGGACTAAAAAAGAGTAAATTTCATAGCGTTAATTATAAGAATAGCATAAGAATATTTTTATGCTTACAACCAACCTCATCAAGACAAAAAAGGAAGAAAACATGCCTTTAGTTTCTATGCGTCAACTTCTTGACCATGCTGCCGAACATAATTATGGACACCCAGCCTTTAACATCTCTAATATTGAACAAGCTCATGCTGTTTTTCGTGCTGCTAGAGCAACAGAATCTCCTGTTATCATTCAGTTTTCTAGCTCAGCTCGTAAATATGCTGCTGATAACTTTATCACAGGACTTATTGCAGGGCTTGAAGCCGAATATCCAGAAATTCCTTTTGCCGTACACCAAGACCATGGAAGTTCTTTTGAAGTTTGTATGTCGGCTATGAAAACAGGCTTTTCATCTGTTATGATGGATGGTTCTTTAGAAGCTGACGGTAAAACACCATCATCATTTGAATATAACGCAAATATCACACGTAAAGTGGTTGATGCAGCTCATGCTATTGGCGTTTCCGTTGAGGGCGAAATTGGCGTTATTGGCTCACTTGAAACAGGCTCTGGTGAAGCCGAAGATGGCCATGGCTTTGAAGGAAAACTAGATAAAGACCGCCTTTTAACTGACCCTGATGAAGCCTTTGAATTTGTTAAAGCAACAAACCTTGATGCCTTGGCTGTTGCTATTGGAACATCTCATGGTGCCTACAAATTTACCCGTAAGCCCGAGGGTGATATTTTGGCCATTGACCGTATCCGTGAAATTTCTGAGCGTATTCCTGGTGTACATATTGTGATGCACGGCTCTTCCTCGGTTCCACAATATTTACAAGATGAAATCAACGAATTTGGTGGCGATATTAAACAAACATTTGGTGTACCTATCGAAGAAATTCAAACAGGTATTAAAAATGGTGTTCGTAAGGTAAATATCGATACGGATCTTCGTATGGCTGTTACTGCATCTATTCGTAAATTTATGGCTGAGAATCCTTCAAACTTTGACCCTCGTGCCTATTTGGGACAAGCAGCTAAGGATATGCAAAAAGTTTGTGAAACTCGCTACAAAGAATTTGGTTGTGCAGGCAAAGCCCAAACCATTAAACCAAAATCATTACAACAAATGGCAAGCTTTTACTCTTAAAAAAACAAGCAACCTACTAAAAACAAAGGGCTATTCATCTTTTGAATAGCTCTTTTTTTATCCATTTTCGCTTGATGGTTCTAAGCGTATATTACGACTGTAAACGACTCCAATTTCGTACCAGATAATTATGCTCATCCATCACCGTATTCCAAACGGCAATACGTGACATTCTATCAAGATAAGCCCCACCTTCTCGTTTTTCTCCTACCGAAAATATCGAGTTCCCATAAGCGTTAAGTATAGTTTCTGTTGCCTCTTTGCCCTCATACCAAAAAGCAAACTCCGCATCACTTAAGTATTTTTTTGTAGTATCAACATCTCCCATATAAGCACCATTACGAACCATGAGCGAGCCTGCATAGCCACTATGCCACCAATTAATATAGTCATAGGCTGCATCAAGCTTTTTACCTGATAAATGCCTTGCTAGTCCTATGCCTCCATACCAACCTCTATAGCCTTCTTTCGGTGTGATAGCCGTAATCTTACAACCTGCTGCTTTAAGCTCTAAAAATAAAGACCACCACATGCTACTATATAGCTCAACACCTTGTTTTGCCATATTCAAAACCATTTTACCTTCTCTCCAAAAATGGATTTTACGTTTTTTACGGTGACGTAGAATGATTGAACGCATAATCTGTGTAAATTCATCAATTTCTGATAAAGAAAGATTTCCCACATCCACGCAATCAAAAATACCCTGAGATTTAAAAGACATAATGGCATCTAACGCCCCAATAGAGGCATCGCTTTGTAGGCCCAATGTCACGCCTGACTTATTACTCATTAGGCTAGCCCAACTATTAATTCCATCTAAATTACGTCCATTAATAATGGCAAAAGAATCTGCATTATGGACTGTAGGAACTAAACTTATTGTTTCACTCGCTTTTTTACTAAGCTCTCCATTATATTGGACATAAAGCCTATTTAAGGGGGTGCTTCCTAAAGAAGTTTCAGCCAAACATTGACCAAACTTTTCTTGGGAAAGATGAGGCATTGCTCGCAAGGCATTCCAAGATTTTATACGATTAATATCAACTGCTTGCAGTGATGATGTTGGCCATATCATATCGATATCATGAAACCATTGGTCATAAATATCAAAGCCATTAGGCTCTAACGCTGCCATGGCTTGAGCATCTGTACCATCTTTTAAGATAAACTCAAGATGAATACCAAGATCTTTTTCAGCTGCCTTACGTAGGGGTTCTATTAGTGTTACTTTTGTACCCAACACCCGTAATGTTATTTTTTTGGATAAGATAGTAGGAGCTTTTTGCTTATTTTTGGATTGTTCTAACAATGTCTGTCCTATGGGTTGTTTGGTTTCATTACAAACTTTTTAAATGACTTTAACATGTTACGAGAAGAAATACCATTCACAATAAATACTAATTGAGAGCCATTCCAGCCTAAAGGCATTTCTTTTAGTAATATTGGAGGATAAACAATATGCTGCACCGCATTAAATGAGATAAACTTCCCCTCCTCTACATTCAATATCCCTTTGACTCTTAATATATTTTCTCCATGAGCTTGCAACATTGCTGAAAACCAAATACCAAATCGAACCCAATCAATATTTTCATCAAAATCTAAAATAAACGAGAAAGTCCCCTCCCCCTCTTCATGCTGGCCTAAATGATGGTGGGAATGTTTATCTGTCAGCCATTTTGCCATATTATCCTTTTGAGAACCATAAGAGCTTATATAATCTAACTCCTCACCCTTAGGAAAATGTTTTATAAACCTCGCTGCTGGATTAATTTTTTGAACCTCTTTGGCTAAAGCCTGACCACTATCTTGAATAATATCTGTTTTTGAAAGATAAATAATATCAGCTGCAGCGACTTGTTTAAACCATTCTTGTCTTTGCTGTGCAACCCCATCACCAAGTTGAGCATCAACAACTGTAATAATATTATTTAAATAAAATTGGTTAGAGAGTATGGGGTCGGAGAATATTGTTGAGGCTATAGGACCAGGCTCTGCAAGGCCTGTAGTTTCAACTATAATACGTTTAAAAGTAGGAATTTGTGCTTTTGCTTGTCTTGAGTAAAGCTCTAAGATAGCATCTTTTAACTCCCCATGAATTTGGCAACATAGGCAACCTGAATCCAACAAAACAATATCCGAGGATATACTCTCAACCAAATGTTGGTCTATACCAACCTCACCAAATTCATTCACAAGTACGGCCGTATCACCGTAATCTTCCGCACTTAAGATGGAACGTAAGAGTGTGGTTTTTCCTGCACCTAAAAATCCTGTAAGAATGCTAATGGGTATTTTATCTGCCATCACTTACCTCCAGCGGATCAAAAGCATAACCAAGCATCGCCTCCACCTGTATCCATAGAGCAAAAATATCCTCTGCTATCTCAGCTCTTCCTGTAAAATTTTCTATAACAAAATGAACATTTTGCCAGTCTCTCACCTTTAAGCCTTTAGGATTAAGATATTGATTTAAAATCTTTAGACGCTGCATCCGTTCTATGCGGCTTGTGTGACTATTGGACTTCGCATCAACCTTATCACTCCAATGCATTTTTTGACCAAAAGCCCCACATAAACCACACATAAACTTTCCTCCTTATCTCGTCCAAACTATCTAGGATTTCTTTTGATGAAGTCATCGGCAATCTCATCAAATGTTGCCCACTCAACACCCTCATGGCTATTAATATGTTCAATCAGCCTTTCATGCATAGCAAGCACCTGAGGGCGGCCTGATACATCAGGATGGATTGTCATCGTAAAGACTGCATAATCATGCTCACGATAAACCCAATCAAACTGATCTTTCCACATTTCCTCAATATCTCGTGGATTAACAAAACCATGAGAATTTGGTGATTTTTTAATAAACATCATTGGGGGCAAATCATCCAAATACCAGTTTGCAGGAATTTCCACGAGTTTTGTTTCTTTACCACGCTCTAATGGTTTCATCCAAGTATCAGGATGCTGAGAATAGTCAATCTTTGTCCAGCTATCACCAACACGCACATAATAAGGGTGAAAATCATTATGCATAAGCGAATGGTCATATTTAATACCTCTTTCCAATAAAAGCTCGTTAGTCACAGGGCTAAACTCCCACCAAGGAGCCACGTATCCTGTTGGGCTTTTGCCCGAAAGAGTTCCAATTAAGTCGATACATTTATCCAAAATAGCTTCTTCTTGCTCTCTTGTCATAGCTATGGGGTTTTCATGACTATAGCCATGTATCCCAACCTCATGGCCTGCTTGAGCAACATCTTTCATCTGCTCAGGAAATGTCTCTACTGAGTGACCTGGAATAAACCATGTGGTTTTTATATTATACTTATCGAATAATTTTAAAAGCCGAGGAGAGCCTACCTCACCCGCAAATAAACCTCGCGAGATATCATCAGGGCTATCTTCACCACCGTAAGAGCCCAACCAGCCTGCAACCGCGTCAACATCAATGCCATAGGCAACATATATTTTTTTAGCCATTTTATCTTCCTTTCTTTTGCTTAGTTATCTATTCGTAAATTATTAAGAGGCTCATCATTAAAAAATATTTTAGCAAGAGCCCTTCCAGCCGTAAGTACTTGTTCATCATTGTTGATGCATCCTGAGACCATGATTGAATCAGGGTGTACCCCATCTGAAATTCCTGTTGGTAGTGCCAAACTTGGCATATCTAAAAAGCTTCCTAACATAGTTAAGCTCAAAATTTGCTTGTTTACGCTACTGAACTTCTCTAAGTCATTAGCAACTTTTGCTATGGGGACTGCTCTTATTGTCGTTGTTGGCATAAGCAGCAGAGCCTTGCCTATTTCAGCCTCCAATTGTCGCATTAACTTACCACGTTGCCATAAAAGATGAGCTAGGTTCTCAGCTTGCCAATCTTTTTGCTGAATAAGACGCGACCATATAAGAGGATCTATCTTTTTGCTATCAAAAGACTTAAGCTTTGGCATCAGGCTTATATAGCCCTCAATGGCGACTAAAGTACCATATTGTACAAATAACTTCTGGGCTTCATCAAAAGCTTTTATATTTTGTTCTTGAATATCAAAACCATCATCACAAAGCTTTTTTATTGAAGCTTCAAAACTTTTTGCAATAGCAGGTTCAATACTCATTTGTTCAAGATTTCTCGGTATAATGAATTTTTGTTGTTGAGATAAGTTCTTACTTTGAAAGCCAAAATTATCCAAAACAATCAGCAAATCATCAATAGTATGAGTTATAACACCAACACTATCTAAACTGGGTGATAAAGGAAATACGCCTTGCTTAGAAATACGAGCCGAACTTGGCTTAAAGCCAACAAGCCCATTGAGTGCTGCAGGAATACGTATAGAACCAGAGGTATCTGAGCCCATTCCCACAGGGGCTAAACCTTGAGCCACCGCAATAGCTGAGCCTGAAGATGAGCCCCCAGGGATAAGGGCTTCATCTTGTGACCAAACATTTTGAGGCGTCCCAAAATGAGGATTAAGCCCGACACCCGAAAAAGCAAATTCACTCATATTTGTTCGTCCAAGACTATACATACCCGCACCCTCAAGGCATTGTACTGCTACACAATCTTGTTGCTCTAAAGGAGCATTATGAAGAACAAAACTCGCTGCTTGATTTTTAAAACCTTTTTGAGCAAATACATCTTTCCATACAATAGGGATACCATCGCATATGCCTATTCTTTTACCTGCAAGCCGCCGCTTATCTGCTGCACCTGCTGCTATAGGTGCTTGTTCTAGACTTAGAGTACAAAAGACAGACTTAAATACTTCATCTTTTGCATATTCTATCATCTCCTCAATCCAAGCTCTTGCCGTTAGATGGCTTGTCATAAAAGCATCTGAAATTTGACGGATTGTTTGTATTTTTTGTTGCAGCTTCAAAACTTATCTCCCAAAATTCGTTAAATTAATCATTGGGCTTAAGTGTCATTTTTCCATCAATAAAAACCCAGCTTTTACCAACAGAAGTTGCAAGATAATATTCTTCTAAAGGCTCTTCCACCTCAGCTTGAGGATATTTTTTCATTATCCAAGATTTCATTAAAACATAATAAATAATAAGAGCTGTAGGAAAGCCTATAATATAAGCATATTGAATAAAATAAAGAGCCAAGCCTCCACCTAAAACCCAAGCAATAAGCCCTGCAGGATTAAATCCGTGCATGTATCTATATTGCCCATGCTCTTTGTAAAGCTCAGGTACGTTCAGCTGTCTTTTGCGAATAAAGAAGTAATCACAAACCATAATACCCCCAACGGCCGAAAGTACTGCTCCGTAAAAACCAAGATATGTAAATAAATGGTTTAAGATAAGCCAAGGCATAGATAATGTTCCCACAATACCTGCAATCACAAGAGCAATTGTAAAGCTAAGCTTTGGAGCTCCTGCATTTACAAATGCCAATGCTGATGGTATTAAATTAGCCGCTGTATTTGTTGACCATTGAGCCAAAATCACCAAAACTAAAAGAAGCACCAACACAAAGCCCGTTCCTTGACTTTGGATAACATTTATAGGATTCCAGTCTCCTGCAGCCATAAAAGATATTGCTCCAATAACCGCAACCCATGCTTGGGTTATAGGCAAAGCAACAAATTGGGCTAAAATTGCTTTTTTATTGCGTCTGTAAAAACTTTTAGAACCTGACTCTGTATGCAAAAATCTTGTTAAATTAGGAATATCAACTGCCAAGGCCGACCAAAAAGACATATTAGCAACAAATAAAATAAATACATTAATATCATCGCTACCTGCAAAGGTCCAAATATTCACACCTTTAACACTCGCTACATTTTCTAAGGTGTAATACATCCAAATAGAGATAGCGACAATTGCAGGAGCTGCAACCGCAGCCAGCCACTCTACCGCTTTAATACCCATCGCCGTATTAACAATCTGCACAACTGTAAATGCTGCATACCAAAACATCCAGTTATCAAAACCTGTTAAGTAGCTCACAATGCCGTTTAGAGCCAATGCTCCTAAATATGTTTGAATACCAAACCATATGGCCGCAACAATCCCGCGAGAAACTGAAGGCAAATGTGTTCCGACTGTACCAAAAGGGGCTCGCAAAAACACCGCAAAACTTAAGCCATGTTCTGTACCAATATCAGCCGTAAATAGCATAATGACACCCAACACAAGGTTAGCAAAAAAGATTGTTAATGCGACTGTCATTAAATTTAAACCCGCAATCCCTGCTGCCCCTAAAGAGAATGTTGCAATAATCACAGCCATACATATCCACATCCAAAAATAACCTAGGCCTGTAATTGCACGATCCTTATATTTTATTGGCAATATGGATTCTTCAATAAGGTGATTACCACCTGCTTCTAATTCAATTTCTTTATGATTTGACAATTTTACCTCCTGTTTTTTTATGGCTCTTGCCATTTAAGAATAAAAGTAGCAAAAACAAAATAGAAAGTCAAGCTTTTGTATACAAAATTTAATTTATAATAAATTTATATGGGATTTTTGCGATATCTTACCTTTTAAATATTATTATTGGATACAGTTATTGAACATTAATAACTTCATCGACACCATTCCCACTCTGCAAAAACCTAAAGATAAAATAAAGGAGCTTTCGTAAAATATGATTTTAGTATAATATATGGGCTGTTAGAGATATGGCATATTTTAAGAAAGATGTAGTTATAATGGATATACCAACCCAAACAATTGAAGCCGAGCTAGAAAAGGTATTCATTCACGCTATGCCTTTTGGGAAGTTTTGGATTAATGAGCGTATTGCCTCTGAATTTTTTGGTGTAAGCCGAACAATTATTAGAGAATTACTTTTTAAATTTCAACAACGTTCACTTATTTCTAAAGACGACAACTCCCATTGGACAGTAGGACCTTTAACTGCCGCCATACTTCAACACCAATATGAGGTTCGTCATGCATTAGAGCCTCTGGCTCTTAGAGGAAGCAGCCAAACAATTGAGCTAACTTATCTTTCTCAGCTAATTGAGGACTTAAAAAACAATATCAATGCTGAGCATATGAACCCCGAAGATATTAAAAAAATCGAATATGAGTTTCATTATGGAATTCATAAAAATAATCCCAACAAAATGCTATTAAAAATGCTCTATCAGGTCCAAACACCCTTATTAATAAAACAAACATTTTTAGAACTTGTTGGTATTGAAAATGCCTCACAGACCTTAAATGAGCATTTGGCTGTTTTAACACTGGTGCGTTGGGGAGCTATTGATGCTGCTTGCGAGGCTCTCAAATTCCACATTGAAACAAGTGCCAATAAAATGTATCAACGGCTTAAAGCTTTTTCTGTTTTACCTCGCCCTGACTTTCCTCCTTATCTTAGGGAGATATGATATTTATTTTAAAAAATAGGAAAATCTGTTCTTTGTTCTTTGATAAATAGAGTTTCTTTTTCTGATTATATGCATAATCCTTATTATTGCTTGACACTATATCAGAATTCACCATATATTATTTGACGAAGCGCGATTTTTGAATGACTAGCTTGCCCGCGTTTTTAAAATTAAATGGTGCTAAAGAAGTCAAGGATGCCTGACCCTTGGACTTTAGTTTCCTTGGGTTTTTTATTTTTAGGCATAAATTTGGAGAATTGGTTTGATAGAACTTAAGAATATTATCAAAGATTTCCCTATAAGCGATGGTGGCCATCTGCGGGTGCTTAATGATATTAGCTTAAGCATTCAAAAACAAGAAATATTGGGTATTATTGGCCGTTCTGGAGCAGGAAAATCAACCCTTGTTCGCTGCATTAACTTGCTTGAGCCCCCTTCTTTTGGTCATGTTTTTATTGATGGTGAGGAGCTAACAAACTCGTCAGCAAGTCATGTTCGTAAGCTTCGTCAAAAAATGGGTATGGTTTTTCAACATTTTAACCTTTTATGGAATAGAAGCGTTGAAAAAAATATACAACTCCCCTTAGAAGTCAGCCATATTCCCAAAGCAGAATGGAAGAGCCGTATTGCCAAATCGTTGGAACTTGTAGGACTTTCGGATCAAGCCTTAAAATATCCTTCTCAACTTTCTGGTGGGCAAAAGCAACGTGTGGGCATTGCCCGTGCTTTGGTTTTAGAACCTGAGTTTTTGCTCTGTGATGAGATTACATCAGCCCTCGACCCCGAGACAACGGATTCTATCTTAAAGCTTCTTGCCGATATCAATCAAAAAACAGGCATTACCATTGTTCTGATTACCCATGAGATGGAAGTTATTCAAAAAATATGCCACCGTGCTATTGTTTTAGATGAGGGTAAGATTGCTGAGCAAGGCAAAGTATTTGACCTATTTTCTAATCCGCAACATCATACAACTCGCCGTTTTATCCGTTCAATTTTCGAACATGACTTACCTAAGGATTTACAAAGTCTACTCAAAGAAGCACAAGCCAAAAATGAGTATATCTTACGCCTTGTTTATACAGGAAACAAAGCAAACGATGCCACGCTTTCGCAGCTTATTCGCCATTTTGATATTGATGTCAATATCCTCCATGGACGCATTGAATATATCCAAAATGAGCCTTTGGGCCTCCTTTGGGTGCAGCTCGCCCCAAAACAAACAAGCTTAGAGCAAATTACATCCTTTTTAGAAAATGCCGATGTGCGGGTGGAGGTTATATCCGATGCTTAATTGGTTAGATAATAGCCTTGCATGGCTATTCGAAAAATATTTTTACTTTTGGTATCACTTACAAGAAAGTGGCATTGATATGTGGGGTAAAGAACTCAAGGAATTCCGCATATCTGGCTATGCCAAACAAATAGCTGATGGTACTACCGCTACACTGATTATGTCGTTGTTCCCTATTTTATTTACTGCCATTATTGGTATCCCTTTGGGTGTGTTTTTAGCTGCAGCCGATAAAAAAGGTAAGCATTATATCTTTAAGGAAAATAGTCCTATCATAACGAGCATTCGCTCTATTTTAGACTTAATCGTCAATTTAGGTCGGGCTGTTCCTGCAATTGTTTTGATTGTTTTGCTTATGGGGGTTTCTCGTCTTGTTTTTGGTACGGCTATTGGGGCTAAGGCAATGATTATTCCTCTTTCTATTGCTGCTATTCCCTTTGGAGCTCGCATTGTTGAGACCGCCATACGCGGTGTGGACCCTGGAATTTTAGAGGCTGCACAATCGATGGGGGCAACCCCATTGCAAATTATTACAAAATTCTACTTGCCCGAAGCCAAGCCTGCGATTATATCAGGATTAACACTCACTTACGTATCTTTGGTTGGTTATACCGCCATTGCAGGCGTTATTGGTGGTGGTGGATGGGGCGATTTTGCTGTTACAGTTGGTCATGGTTATCGAGAAACCTCTGGGCTTATCTTAGCAGCAGCTCTTTTAACTTTGCTCGTGATTATTGGCCAGTTGACGGGAGACTTTTTTGCTCGTCGTGCCGATAAACGAAAAATTTAACCCTCTGATAATATGGAGATTTAAAACCAATGAAAAAACTTCTTACCTCAATTATTGTTTCTGCAGCCCTTATTGGCTCAGGAGCTTATGCTGAGCTTAAAAAAATTAAACTCGGTGTTTCCCCTGGCCCTCACCAAGATATGGCCTTAAGCGTACAAAAACTTGCTAAAGATAAAAACTTACTTGATATTGAAGTTGTTGTTTTTAACGACTATGTAACCCCTAATGCGGCTCTTAATAGTGGCGATATTGATGCAAATAGCTTTCAACATAAGCCTTACTTAGATAACGAGATTGAAAATAACGGTTATAAATTAACGCCTGTTGCTGATAATCTTCTTTTCCCGATGTCTTTATATTCTAAAAAAATCAAATCAAAAGATGAGCTTAAAGACGGTGATACCGTTGTTATCCAAAATGACCCAACCAATGGTGGTCGTGCTCTTTTACTTTTAGAATCTGAAGGCGTTATCGAAGTTGCTGACGAAGCTGGCTTAACACCAACCATTGCTGATATTACAAGCAATCCTAAAAATCTAAAATTCGTTGCCGTTTCCGCTCAGCAAACATTAAACTATTTACAAGATGTTGCACTTGTTTCCATCAATACCGATTATATCACTATTGATAGTAACGTGAGCAAAGATGATGCTGTTATTAGCGAGTCAGCCAATAGTCCTTATATGAATATTGTGGTTGTTCGCACTGAAGATAAAGATGCCGATTGGGTAAAAGAGCTTGTTAAGCTTTACCATTCAGACGAAGTTAAAGCCATGATTCAAAAAGCTGAATATGCCAATGATGTTGTAATTGGTTGGTAATTTTTTAACCTCGTAACATTTTTTTTAAAGGCGGCAAAAATTTTGCCGTCTTTTCTTTTTATAATTTTTTGATATATAATAATAGTAATAAATCAAGGAATTAATAAAATGAGTTTAGCCGAACGTTTACAAAATTTACTCAGCCAACATCAAATGACCGAGGCCGACCTTGGCAAACATGCGGGTATATCTCAGCAAGCTATTAATAAAATTGTTAACGGCGAAACAAAAAAGCCTCGCCATTTGGTTGCCATTGCGGCCGCCTTACAGGTTGACCCTATTTGGTTGCTTACGGGTATTGGCTCTATGCAAGCCGTTTCAGCCCCCCATCACAAAGAACCACCGATAGAGCTTAAAGATATTCCCATCTACCAGCTCAAAGCCTCACCTACTGATAATCATGATTCTCTACACCTTAATAATCAACAAATTATTGGCCAGATTAAACGCCCTATAAAAATGGCACAACGTCATGGATTATATGCTATTTATATGCCAAATAACAGTATGGAGCCTCGCTTTATGTTGGGTGACTTGCTTATTATTGATGGTTTTCAACCTCCACAAATCGGCGATGATTGTGTGATTGTTCAAAATCAAAGTGATGATAATGAAAGCCAAGTTTTCATCAAACAGTTTCGTTATATTGAAAATAGTTTAATCCATGCTTTGCAATATCACCCTCAATCTTCATTTGAAATCAAGGTTGATAATGTATCGCTGCAACGCATCTTAACCATCAAAGATTTTATTTAGATTAAACTCAAAACACTAAAAATAACAATGGGATTTTAAACATAGCATAGAAGAAAAGATAGATGCAAACTTCGCTAATCTGCTGAGCTGCTCCTAAGCAGTCTCCTGTATAGCCCCCAATTTGCCATTTATAAAATCTTCCTAAAAGCGTGCGAATAATCAAAAGAAAAACAATCAGATAGATTAATTGAGTTCCTAAAAATATTGTAAAAATAAGGCTAGAGCCTAATAAAATATATAAATCTGCTTTAGTTTGTTTAAAAGCAAGGGGCTTTGCCTTGCTATCATCTTGGCTAACATACGAATAATTATAGATAAAACTTGCAGCCAAAGCTCGGCTAAGTATATGAGCACAAAAAATAATATAGACTAAATAAAAACCATAACCCCCTGCATAACCTATAAGATAATAAAGACTGACAATTTTTAGTGTGAGTGTTAAAAACAAGCCTAGGCTTCCATAAGTACCAAGGCGACTATCTTTCATAATGGCTAGTTTTTGCTCTTTATTTTGTCCACCACCAAAGCCGTCACAAATATCGGCCATACCATCCTCATGAAAAGCCCCCGTGAGCAAAACCGAAGCCACTATACTCAAAATAATTGCAATCAAATGGGGAAAAAAGACATAAGCCAACCAATAGACTAACCCCGCTATAAGCCCAACGACTGCACCAACTGCTGCAAAATATCGATTCGATTGATTAAGATTTTCAGCCGAGTAATCCACATATCGGCTCAAAGGTATGCGGGTAAAAAAGCATAGGGCAACTAAGAATAAGTTCCATTCATGACGTATTATCTTCATCATAACTGCAGACCATAATCAGCAAAACTTCCCATATTATTATACATGCTCGCAGCAGCCTCTATAACAGATAAAGCTAAAACCGCAGCTGTGGCTTCACCTAGCCTTAAGCCCAGATTTAAAATAGGTTGCACATCTAAAGCCTCAAATAAAAGAGCATGGCCATTTTCGGCTGCAACATCTGCAAATAACAGATAATCCTTAACATTTTTATCTATCTTAATGGCAAGCAAGGCAGATGCACCTGTAATATATCCATCAATAACAATAGGCTTTTTTTGTGATGCCGCCATTAAAATTGCCCCCACTATCTGATTAATCTCATAGCCTCCAAAATGGCTCATAACCTCATAAGGGCTTTGAGTATTATTTCGGCTAAGAGCCTTTTGAAGCAGCTCAACCTTTTGTTTATACTGCTCTTTTGTGATACCACTCCCATAGCCCGTGCAATCTTCTATGGGCTTATCTAAAAGCCTTGCATAAATACAAGCTGCCGCTGATGTATTGCCAATACCAACCTCACCAAAAGCTAAGATATTATGCCCTTGATTAATAAGCGTTTGTGCGATTTGTCCCCCTTTTTGCAAACAGGCTTGCACTTGTTCTAGCATCATTGCAGGCTCTGTTGATATATCACCACTTCCTAAAGCTACACGAGCTTGAAAACTCACAGATTTTTCCTTACCTATTGTTCCTGCATCAACTGTATAAAGGGCATAATCTTTATCTTTTAATAGGGCCGATACTCCCGATTTTTTATCTGCAATAGCCTGCAATAAAAGCCCTGTAACTTCCGATGGAGCAATACTAACTCCTTGATTAGCAATACCATGGTCGGCTGCAAAAATCACAATTGCAGGATTTTTGATGTTAATCTTCCCCTCACCCATAAGAGCCAACTTAAGGGCAATATCCTCCAACATGCCCAGTGAGCCTATAGGTTTAAGCTTGCCATTCATATGCTGAATAATCTGTTCTTTAAGCTTTATATTCACAGGATGTATTTTTTGCATAGGAAAGCTTTCATATTTATACTATAATCTTATTTAACCTATCAAATAACTAAGGACAAATAAAGGAGTAAATAATGGCTTTACGTATCTATTTTTTGCGTCATGGTTTGCCTGAGCATAGTGAGTGCCTGCGTGGCATTAGCGATTTTGCTCTTACCGATGATGGCTTTACTCAAATGGAACGCTCCTATAGCCGCATTACCGATAAAGTCGATATGATTATCAGCTCTCCTTTAAGTCGTTGCCTTACATTTGCTGAGTTTGCAAGCAACAAGCTCAATGTCCCCCTAAAAATTGATGGTAACTGGCAAGAGCTTGATTTTGGCGATTGGGATGGTGAAAGCCGAAAAGTTTTAGAAGAAAAATATCCTGACGAAGTTATCAGTTATTGGAAAGAACCTTGGGATAACACACCCCCCAATGCAGAATGCCTCGATGAGCTTCAAATCCGCACCCGCCTTGCTTTTGATGATTTATGCCAAAAGTATGAAGATAAGGTCATTTTAATTGTTACTCATTCGGCTGTTATGCGAATGATGCTGATGGAGTTTTTAGATATTACCCCTCGTTCTAACTCTATTTTTGCCAGTTTACAAATGCCCTATGCGGCTCTTATGTGCGTGGATGCTTTTAACGTGAATGGCAAAATCAAAACGATCTTCCATTACCCCTCATAATCATATTATATTATGCTTACTAAAGCTTGTTAAACTTGCATAATTATAAAGGCTATTTGTGACCATTTTTGTCCATTTCTGTCCATTCTTGCCCATAAATATCCACTTTTATCCATTTTAAATACAGTTTTTGCCAACTTATTTCTTATACTTCCTGTTTTCAACACTCTCACCATTTGGATATTTTTGGTTAAAATTTGGCAAAAACTGTCAAAAATAGGTAATAATTAGGATATTTTTGGTAATTTTAGATACACTCTAAAGCAATCTCAACCATATCGTTAAAAGTGTTCTGACGCTCATCGGATGATGTTTGCTCGCCTGTACGAATATGGTCTGATACTGTCATAATCCCTAAAGCATTTTTTCCATATTCAGCCGCCACACCATAAAGGCCTGCAGCTTCCATTTCTACCGCTAAAACACCCATATTCTCAAGAGTATCAAAGACTTTCGGGTCAGGATGATAGAATAAATCAGCACTCATTACATTACCTACATGCACATTTTTACCTGCAGCTTCTGAGGCATCAACAGCTTTTCTAAGCAGCGAATAGCTTGCAATCGCCGCAAAATCCATACCACCAAAACGTGCACGATTAACACAAGAATCCGTACATGCCCCTTGGGCAATAACCACATCACGAATTCTCACTTTTTCAGTAACCGCCCCAGCCGAACCTATGCGGATAATGTTATCGACATCATAGTCAACAAAAAGCTCCCTTGCGTAAATAGAGGCTGAGGGAATACCCATGCCTGAGCCCATCACCGAAACATTTTTACCTTTATAAGCTCCTGTAAAACCAAGCATATTCCGAACATCTGTAACGAGCTTTGCTTCACTTAAAAATGTTTCAGCAATATATTTTGCCCGTAGAGGGTCTCCTGGAAATAAAACCGTTTTCGCAAAATCACCCTTATTTGCATTAATATGTGCAGTTGCCATATTCTATCCTTTTCATTCATTTTCTAGTTGTTGTTTAATAGCTTCTTCCGTCTGCAAGTGCTTGATTTTATCAAACAAAATTGCAGCCTCAGGATATTCAACCATTAAATATCTGAGCCATTGTTTAATTCGTCTACAATAATAGCGACTTTTATTCTGCAGTGCAAACTGATTACCATAACAATCCATAAGTTTCAATAGATTATGCCAGCTTAACTTCCCATCACCATGAATTACCGCAGCTAAATTTGGCAAGGCTAAACAACCTCTTCCAATCATAATATCATCACATCCGCTTTTGTCCATACATTGCTGAGCCGTTGCAAAAGAAGTGATATCTCCATTGGCAATTATAGGGATATGTACTTGTTTTTTAATAGCTCCAATCATTAACCAATCGGCCTTACCACTATAGGCTTGCTGTTTTGTTCGTCCATGAATACTAAGCTCCGTTGCCCCTGCCTCTTCTATAGCCTTAGCATTTTCGAAAGCCAAGCTTGTATCCTCATAACCTAATCGCATTTTGGCTGAGAGTATAGGCTCATTTCCAAGAGCCATTCGAACCGTTTTGACAATATTATAGACATCTTCAGGATTTTTTAAAAGCACGGCTCCTCCATGGGAATTATTCACCTTTTTTGCGGGGCATCCAAAGTTAAGGTCAACGCCATAAGAGCCTAATTTTAAAGCCGTTATAGCATTTTCAGCTAAATAGTCTCCATGGGAGCCTAAAAGCTGCACCCGCAAGGGAACATTGTTACTTTTGCCCCCTATTTGAAGCTCAGGACAAGCCTTCAAAAACACATGTTCAGGAAGGCGACTATCAACCACACGCACAAACTCACTCACGCAATAATCCAACGAGCCAAATTGTGTGATAATATGCCGCATTTGAGCATCCATCACCCCTTCCATAGGAGCCAAAATAATCCGATTTACCTTTGTCATAAAACTATCATAAAGCCTTATCATTTAAGAGGCAAGAAAGGATAAAGCTTTAAGTGAGGAATCCTTTAAACTCTTGTAAAAACAATTTTATATCACTAAAGTCTGATTCTTGTAATAAACATGCTGGTCTTCTGCAATAAGAGCTATTGATAATACCTCTTTGTTTTAAAATCTCTTTTTCTATTTGTATAATATATTCGGGATGGCTCATCCATTTTTGTATATAAGAAAAAAGATGTTGATGCAGTTGCTTTGCCTTCTCCTTATCTTCAAAATAAAGACGATATATCTCCACATAAATCTCCACAAATGAACAACCTGGCATAACCGCTTTACCACCAATGGATAATATATCTATCATATAAAGCCCTGCATAACCATTTAATATTATTGCATTTGGAGCGTATTCAAGTAACTTCTGGCTATATTTAACAGGATCTTGGCACTCAATTTTAAATACAGAATGGGGATATTGCTCACTAATCTTTGCCATATCTTCTTCAGAGATAACTAACCCTGTTTCTGTTGGGGCATATTGGATAAGGGTTGGAATAGAGACATTATCTAATATGGAAAAAATATGTTCTAATATTTGCCCAATAGTTGGATTAAGAAAAAATGGAGGAAGCACCATCAAAGCATTAGCGCCAAGAGACTCATAATTTTGAGCCTGCTTAACAGCAACCTCTGTACTATGCTGGGTTACCGATAAGCAGCTATAAATATTTTTCTTGCTTAATGAGAGAATAAAGAGACGTGCTAGCTTATCTTTTTCTGTATCAGTTAGCTTATAAAACTCGCTGGCAATACCAAATAATGTTATTCCATGACAGCCGCTTTGCTTAAGATGCTCTAACATTGTCTCAAAGCCTATATAATCAACAGAACCATCCTCACAAAAAGGTATGGACGCAACAGCATTAACCCCCATAATATTACTCATTTTCAAGTCCCTCATATCTAAAAGTTCAAGAGGTTAGGCATAAAAGTTCTGGCGTTTACCTGCACGAACATCCTCAAAGCTAATCGCAGGATGCTTCTCCATTTCTTCTTCAATTAAGTCAACCCCCAAACCTGAGCGATCCGAAAGCTTCAAGTATCCATTTTGAACATCAATAGGATAGGTTAAAACCTCATCTCGCCAAGAAACATCTGCAAACATAAACTCCTGACGGAAAAAGTTAGGCAAGGTTGCACAAACATGAGCACTTGCGAGGGTACTTAAAGGTCCGTTAGGATTATGAGGTGCTACCTGAATATTATAAGTTTCGGCCATAGTTGCCATACGCTTAAGTTCCGAAGGTCCTCCACATCTTGTAATATCAGGCATAATAACATCAACAAGTTGCTGCTCTAACACAGGGCGTATGCCATATCGTGTATAATGGCGTTCACCTACACATAAGGGGACATTTGCAGGAACACGCTTTCGGACAGCTGCTAATGTGTCAATATTTTCTGGCCCTACAGGTTCTTCATACCATGTTATACCTAAGTCAGATAATCGTTGAGCCATCTCAATGGTAGTTTTAAAGTTGAGCATAGCATGAGTTTCAATCATCAAATCAGCATCATCTCCCATAGCCTCACGAACAGCCTTTGTGACATTATAGGCATGGTCTTGTTGTTTTGGGCTAAGAGAGAGATTAGCCGAAAGGTCATCACCATAAAGATAATTTGTATGAGCAAAAGGATCAAATTTACATCCTGTAAAGCCTGCTTCTTTTACAGTTTTTGCCGCTTTACCATAATCTTCTGGGCTAAAATCTCCTTTAGTAAACCAGTAATTTGCATAAAGCAAAATATCTTTACGAAAAGCCCCACCTAAGAGGTCATAGAGCGGCATTTTATAATGCTTTGCCTTAAGGTCAAGCAATGCCATATCAATTCCACTGATAGCACATAAAGAAATACCATGAGGGCCAATCCAATTGAGATCTCGATAAAGTTTCGACCATATATAATCAGTCCGTAGAGGGTCCTCACCAATAATACGTTTTGCTATAGATTTTGTTGCCTCAAAAACAGCACGGCTTTCGGGCCAATTTGTTGCCTCACCAACACCTGTAATACCTTCATCTGTATATATTTTGAGCATTGTCCAATTATATTTTATACCCTCTATATGCCACACTTTTATATCTGTAATTTTCAATTTATTCTCCAATTTTTTTTAATTTATCCACCTAAATTAGGAAGCCAAAGAGCCAAGCTAGGGAATGTCATTAAAATGGCAATGGCAACAATCTGCATAATAATAAATGGCCATACTGACTTAAAAATATCAATCAAGCTAATTTCTGGTGGGGCTACGCTCTTAAGATAAAAAGCCGCAGGACCAAAAGGTGGACTTAAAAATGATACTTGCATATTCATACAAAATAATACACCAAACCAGATGGGGCTATAACCTAAGCCAATAATAATAGGGACAAAAATGGGCATAGTCAGCATTGCAACACCAATCCAATCCATAAACATCCCTAAAAATATTAACACAAGCATCATCGCTAAAATAATAACAATAGGTGTAACATCAAGACCTAAGATAAGACCTTCAACAAACTTTTTACCACCCATCAGATTATAAACACCAATGAGCATAGATGCTGAAATACCAATCCAGATAATCATTCCACAAGTTCGCATTGTTTGCTGCAAACTATTCGCAATAATACTGAACTTTAACTCCTTACGAATAATTGCAAGCAGCATCACCGCAAAAACTCCAACACTTGCTGCTTCTGTAACCGAGGCAATACCACCATAGATACTTCCCATAACTGCTGCCACAATAAAAAGTGGGCCAATAATATGAAAGAAAAGCTGCAAACGTTCTTCTTTATTCATCTTTTTCTTGGTTTCGGTATTGACAGGACCAAGCTCTGGCTTGAGATGACATAAAATCAAAATATAAGCAATATACATGCTTGCTAAAACTAGAGCAGGAACAATCGCCCCTGTAAATAAATCACCAATAGAAACATTCGCAACCATACCGTAGATAATCAGCACAATACTGGGAGGAACCATTGTTCCTAAACTTCCACCAGCACAAACCGTACCAATAGCAAGCTTTTTATCATAGCCTAAACGGAGCATTTGGGGTAAAGCCAATAAGCCTAAAAGAACGGTCTCTCCACCAATAATACCGCTTGTTGCTGCTAAGATAATCGCAACAATCATGGTTTGAACCGCAACACCACCCTTAATTCGCCCTACGGCACTTTGCATACCATTATAAAAATCTCGAGCAATACCTGTTTTATCTAAAAATGAGGCCATAAGTACAAACATGGGAACCGCCATTAAAGATTCCTGCTTCGCTACAAAGCCATAAATATTTGATGTTAGCACCCCAAAAACATTAGGACCAAACCAACAAAAAGCAAAAACCATTGCCACAAAACCCGTTAAAAAGGCCAATCGCATTCCCATAATGAGCAAAATAATCAGGCTTGCAAACATCAATACTGTTGCTGTTGGTACACCTAAATGCTTGATATTGACCATTTTGGCAATATCATTTAGGTTTATCATAGCCTCAAAACCTAAGGATACAAAAGATAAATCTCCCATCATCTCTCTTCTCCTTTTATAAATGGTCGACGAATAGCTAAAATAAGCTGCATAAAGGCTTGAATACACATAAGAATAACCACAATCAATAAGGCAACTTTAATAACAGACGGCATGGGTGAGTTCCAAGCTGAACCTGAACGCTCTAAGCGAAATATACCCGAAGGAGTAAATAGAGCCTTCTGGGTCATAATCCATGCGGCATAGATAAGGCTAAGTGTAAATAAAAAGGTAAAAGTTGCCACAATAATATCATTGATATTTCTTAATTTTTTAGGCATAGCATCTCGTATAAACGAAACACTGATATGCCCACCTGTTGCCATACAATAACAACCTCCATAAAGCATAGAAAGCCCTATAAATAAAACAGAAGTTTCATAAACCCACACAGTTGGAGCATGAAACACATAACGCATCAAAACTTCAAAAACAGTAATAATGACCGCAAAAAAATATAAAAGAGCAACCCAGTGACCTATTTTAATAATACATTGATTAAAGGGGGCTGTATTGGGGTTATTTTGTGGTGCATCAGACATAATTTATCATCCCTTAATTTGATAGATAAAAAAGTCAGCCCAAGTAATTTTGAGCTGACTTCCTATTATATTATTCACTAACAAGACCTTGCTCTTTTAAGAAAGCAGATAGCTTATCAGCATATTCTTTGGCAATTGGCGATTGGTTTGTAAATTCTCCCCATTGCTCAATGGCGATTTTTCTAAACTTTGCCCGCTCTTCGGCACTCCAATCTGTCACATCAATACCATCTGCTTTTGCTTTTGCTACAGATGTAACATCTTGCATCTCATATTGGAACATTACATCCATCGCAAGACGGCGAACTGCAGTTTCTAACACAGCCTTAAGATCCGCAGGTAAGTCATCCCAAATTTCTTTACTTAAAGTAACAGCCAAGGTTGGAGCTGAGTGAAAACCAGGATAAACTGGGTGATTGCCTATATCATGCATACCTTGAGATTGATTTACGGAAAATAAAGAGAAGTCAGCAGCATCAATCACACCTTTTTCTAAAGCAGTATAAACTTCTGAACCTGGTAAGTTTACGGGTGAGGCCCCTGCTGCTGCAAAAACTTTTTGTACCATACCCTCAGGAGCACGTACTTTTAAGCCTTTGAGGTCATCTACACCATTAAGCTTTTTACTCGAAACAAAGCTCTCGACACCTGTCATAACAAAACCAATAAGATGTACATTATATTCATCATAAAGTTTTTGAGCAACTTCTAGCCCACCGCCATAATAAATATATTTTAAAGCCTCCGCAGGACTACTCCATGCACCCACACTATTGCCAATAAAACCAAAAGCAGCATCTTTACCTGCAAAGTAAGAAGGGTCATCAAACTGTCCTTGTAAGATATTTGAGCCCACAGCATCTAAAACTTCGCTATAAGGAACAACCGAATTTGTTGGTGTAACTGTAATTTCAATGCGACCTTGAGACATATCTTTCACCCAGCCAGAAAATTGTTCTTCCATCTGATACATAAAAATACCAGGCTGATCCGATGATTGCATAGTCCATTCGTAATCTGCTGCATTTGCTACTGATGTAAATGCTGCTATTGTTGCTGTTGTTGTTAAAAATTTTCTTAGAATATTTTTCATGTTTTCCTCCATGGTTTTTTGATAACTATTTAACGTCCTAAAATGAACAGACTATCAGGACGTACTGGTATTTTAAGCTCTTTGAAGTCTTTGGCACTTTGCTCTAATATGGCAAAAGCCTTTTTTTTAGCTGCAACATAGTCTCTTAAATAGATTGCCTCAAAAAGAGCCCTATGCCGCTTTAAAGTGAGTTCGATATCTGGAGCCTTTTCAAATGTTATTTGAATACTCATTTCGATAGCTGCTGAAAATAAATCCGTAAAGCGAGTTAAAATCATATTATCTGAAGCTTTTAGAATAGCTTGATGGAACATAATATCACCTTTAATAGACTCCTCAGATGCAATATCTATCGCTGTTTCCATTTGTCTTAGTGCATCTTCAATCTTCAGCATATCGCTTGTACTTGCCCGCATCGCAGCTAAAGCTGCAGCCTCAGGCTCAATAATAAGGCGAATCTCTAAGACATGTTCTAAAAAACTATTGACAAGTCGAGATTCTCTCACCCACTCAACAACATCTGGATCTAAATGATTCCAATCATGAAAATGCTGAACAACTGTTCCTCTTCCTCTATCGGGGGATAAAATTCCTTTAGCCTTAAGCGAATGGATAGCTTCTCTTACCACCGTACGGCTCACCGATGCTTGTTTTGTAATTTCTGTTTCTGTTGGTATCGGCTGCATCGTCTTAAGCTCACCCGATAATATCTGCTCTAAAAGCATTTCAATAACCGCTTCTCGTGATGGCCCTGCTTTTACTTTCTTTATAGCCTGCATTGTTTTTCCCTTAGCTATCAACATTTGCTTCCTACACTCTAATATATCAGTATTACATTTGTCAAGATAATGTATACAAAAAAAAATATATTGTATTCATTTTTATTTTGCGTATACTAGAAATTATGATTATGAAAGGAATAACTATCGATGCATATTACAGGCTATCAATGCTTTATTGTCCCTCCACGTTGGGTATTTCTTAAAGTAGAAACAAGTGAGGGAATTGTTGGCTGGGGAGAACCATCACTTGAGGGCAAGGCTCGTTCTGTTAAGGTTACAACCGAAGAATATATGGAAACTTTGATTGGCAAGAATCCTCTAGAAATAGAACGCCATTGGCAAGATATTTACCGTGGAGGATTTTATCGTGGAGGTCCAATTATGATGTCTGCACTCTCTGGGATTGACCAAGCCTTATGGGATATTAAAGGTAAGTATCATAATGCAACAGTTGCAGACTTAATTGGTGGTTGTGTACGAAATAAAATGCGTATTTATTCTTGGATCGGTGGTGATCGTCCGCAAGATACTGCCACTGCAGCTATTGAACGCATGGAACAGGGTTTCAATGCGGTTAAGATGAATGCAACATCTGAAATGCAATATATTGATAAGCACTCTAAAGTTGATGAAGTTCTTGCCCGTGTTGATGCGATACGTTCTGCAACAAATGAAGATTTTGGTATTGGTATTGACTTTCATGGACGCATCCACAAACCCATGGCTCGTATCTTAGCCAAGGAACTCGAAGTTTACAACCCTATGTTTATTGAAGAACCTGTATTATCTGAAAATTGGGAAGAATTTACCGAAATTCGCCGCCATTGCAACATTCCTATAGCTACAGGGGAGCGTCTTTATTCTCGCTATGACTTTAAGCATATTTTACAATCAGGTGCTGTGGATATTATCCAGCCTGATTTATCCCATGCAGGCGGCATTAGCGAAACACTGCGTATTGCAGCTATGGCTGAAGCCTATGATGTTGCCCTTGCCCCCCATTGTCCTTTAGGTCCGATTGCTCTTGCTTCTTGCTTACAAGTTGATGCCAACCGCTATAATGCAATCATTCAAGAACAAAGCCTAGGGATACACTATAATCAAGGTTGTGATATCTTAGATTACATAAAAGATAAGTCCGTATTTGACTATAAAGATGGCTATATTAATGTACTTAAAAAACCAGGCTTAGGCATTGATATTGATGAGGATATTGTCATTAAGAATAGTCAAATTGAGCATAATTGGAAAAACCCTATATGGCGGCATGAAGATGGCTCTTTTGCCGAATGGTAAGATAGGAAAAAGTTAATGAGCAATATCAACCCCCACTTCAAAGACCTATTTATTAAGGAAGAGTATAACCCTTATGTTGAGTGTATTCAAGGTTTAGCCAATGAGCCTATTTGTGTACATGCTCTTCTTGTTAAAGCTGAAAAATTTTTAAAAGCCCAAGGTGAAGATATCAACTTTTATGATATTTCTTTAGAAGAGATTGTCCAAAGACTCGTCCAAAACAGACCTCGTATTGCTATTATTGGTGGTTCTATGGATCACCCTGCTCACCTACTTGATGATGATTATGTTTATCGTTCCGTGGCTCGTATTTGGTATAATGGTGGTATTCCCTTTTATTTTCAAATTCCGATTATATGCGATGGAACAGCTCAAAATAATATTGGACAAAGCTATTCTCTTGCCTCTCGCAATCATACCGCCATGGCCGTTAATATTAACTTCGAAGGGCATTCTTATCATGCCGCATGGGTCATTGCTGGATGTGATAAAAGCCCTGCTGGTATTTTATCAGGTTTAGCCGCTGCTGATTTGGCTCGTAGCCAGCCATCTCGCAAGCAAGCTCCTGTTTGGGCAACTTTTGTGCCAAGCCATGTTCTTAAAGGAGGCAATATTCCTTCTGCAACTTTAAAAGAAATCATAGCTATTGAAGAAAAAGCCATAAAAGCTGGACATAAAGACTTAGCCCAAGACTTTGCTGAAAACCGCCGCTATATTTTGCAATGTTCATCGGATGAAGCCTTTTGGGGGCTAGTCAAACGTACAGAAAAACTAGACCTTATCAGTCATGAACAAGGGCGTAATATCATGAATAATCTTGCTGTTGCAACATGTGATAAAGCAGGTGGTGTTTGTGCCTTTAATGGCACAGGAAATTCTTCTCGGACTCTTTTATGCTCTCTTGGTTTGGTTCCTAAAGAACTTGAGCTCTTATGCGAACCTCCAAGTCAAGATAAGATT
>JBKEBO010000050.1:0-1834 GCA_047973205.1 Alphaproteobacteria bacterium
TTGGCTAATGTATGCCTCCAATTCAAGTCGATATAATTTGGATAATATCAAATATTCACTTGCAATTCCTGTATTAAATGTATTTGCTCTCATTTTTGGTCATATGTTGCACAACGGTCTAGGCTATGAACAGTTGGGGTTTTTAAGCCCTAACTTTTCAGTTTAGCAACGACCTTTGTTTTATGTTTATACTTTCGTTTTATCACTTTCGCCCCAATTGTTTATAGCCATTGTTGTAGGGCGTTTTTTTATTTCTTTTATGATTCGATAAATTATGTATCCAATCGCAATCAGATTAATAATTTGCCAAACATTAAATCCAATATAATTTATTTTTTGCCAAAAGGTCATACTCTCTAAACTCCAATATTCTCCTTTGCTTTCATCATAAAAATCATCATAATTCATAAGTGAAAGTGCAAGGATGAAGTATACCGCCAAGTCGAGAATAATTATCCCTATTGCAATTAGAATGTTTTTTATGGTCAAATATTTTTTCATTCTATCCGTCCCAAACTGAAAAATCAGTCACGATTCCATTTTTGTTAAATTTTATAGTCAAACTTCCTGTATTTATTCCGCGTTTAGACATACCTAGATAGTATCTAAAATCCGTATTTGTTTCTGAATCTGGCTTTCCCAATAACTCTATTATTTCTGTTCTTGACTTTCCAGTTAGTTTGTGATTATTTCTCAAACTGTTCATCATATCCCAACGCAACGATAATTCCGATTCTGATTCCGTCCAGTTTTTCCACTTATCAGAGTCAAACTTTTCGTGTGTAATTCTCCCTTTAAGCCCAAATCCGATTAGAATTATTAGTCCAATCGTTAAAATTCCATATTTAACTTCTTTGTTCAATGGTTCTTTTTTTTCAAATGCTCTACAACGGTCTCGGCTATGAGTAGTGCGGGATTTGGAAGCCGAAAATTTTCGGTTTAGAACGGACTGTAGCCAAAGCTACGCTTTGCGTTTCACCTTTGTTTTTTTCCGAAAACGTCAAAGCGTAGCTTTGGCGGAATAGAAGCCCGAAACTTCGATTTAGCGTTTAAGCCCGCATTACTTATAGCCATTGTTAGGCAAAGTTTTTTTGATTTCATTTAGTATTTCTTCATTCGGTTTTTCTTTCGCTGAATAGTATATTTTCTTTCCGTCCGATTTGGTGAAAAGTATATAGGGTTTTTGTGCAGAGTTCAAAATCAACTTGACAATTTCACCATTTTCGGTTTTGAAGTACCCCTTTCGTACATCTCCAAGAGCAAATCCGTTAGTTTTTAAAGTGATTTTTGGTAATTCATTCTTAATCTCTATGCTTTTGATTTGGTCGGTCTGCCAGGTTTCGCCATAATCTCCTTTAAATTCTATTTTTTGTGAGTCAAATATTATTTTGTTTTCTTTAAATCCGTATGCCAAAAGTCCTATTACAAAGATAAAAGCACCAGCAAGGACAAGAAGTCCGATTTTGTTGGACTTTGTTTTCAGTCCTCCAGAAAATTTTGAACTTGTTCCCGCAAAATAGATATATGCCAAAATAGGATAAACGACTAAAAATATTCCTGCCGCATTTTTGTTAATTAGGTTTATTCCATATCCAAGAACGAAAAATGATATGCCCAATACAATGTGGAATTTTCTAAAATATGGAATGTAGGATTTAATATCCACTTTTTTTCTTTCTTCTTCGCTCATTGTGTTATACCCCGAAAGAAGATATTTTGCATTATTTTCCGTTACAATAAATCCTATTGCTACAAAAAGTAAACTCATTCCGATTAATACGTAAATCATTTTTTTTAAATTTTGCCTAACGGTCTCGGCTATGAGTAGTGCGGG
>JBKEBO010000070.1:0-2843 GCA_047973205.1 Alphaproteobacteria bacterium
ATACCCGCTACCTTGATGGTGAAAAAACCTTCCTTATCTTATTGAATTTTAAGGGAGAAAGCACAAGCGTTAACTTAAGTGAAGTTGCTATTGATAATGCTAAAATTTTGCTCTCTAATTACAATCAGGAACTATCCATATCTACCCATATGCCCCTAAAACCTTGGCAATGTATGCTAATCCAGATTTAACAAGTAGATATTTGCTTAAACAAAACATCACCCATAGCAAGCCAACTTATCTTTGTGAAGACCTCCAAAGATAATATCAACTTATGCAAAAAATAGTAGGGTTTTTGATATAAAAAAATAATACTTAACATATAAACAATTACTTTTATTGATACAACTCCCTTAGCAAAGAAAGCCTAAGATTTATCATATTAATTAGAAATAGATGCTTGTCTATTTCTAGTTTTTTATTGTTCATTCTACTATAAAGATATAGAATAAAAATTCTGATATTTTAAGCTACTTTGGAGTCCACTATAATGAAGGTAAAAAAACAATTAGGCATTGATCTTGGAACATCATCTATCGGCATTGCTGAATATGAAATCACAGGAACGAAATATAAACTTAAGCATCTTGAAAGCTCTATTTTTGATGAACCTATTGTTGTTCCCGAAAGAGGAGCTGCTTTTACTAAAAATACTGAGAAGCGAAGCTCTCGCCTCACAGCTCGACAAGTCGAGCGTAAATCAAAACGACATAAGAAGTTACGTTACCTCTACCCTCTCCTCGGGATAACCAAAGAAGCCATAAAAGAAAGCCTAAAAAGTAAACCAAATATTTTCGCTCTCCGTGCTCAAGCTGTTTCCCAAAAAGTTTCACTTGCTGAGTTCATGCGTATTTTAGCCCATATTAATAATAATCGAGGCTATAAGGGCAATTTAAAATCAGATACAGGAAAAGTCCGCAAAAATATCGAAAATTTAAAAGAACAGCTTAAAGCTAACAATCTTACAACTTTAGGTCAGCTTTGGTATTACCAGCAACAGCAAGCGGAAAAAGGGAGTGCTTGGAAGAATCTTCACAAAGTAGCTGAAGGTGAAGGTACAAATGCCTCTCGTGACTTAATGGAAGAAGAATTCAGAAAAATATGGCAAGAGCAACAAAAGTATCATTCCTCATTAAAAGGAACATGCCAAAAAGAGCTATCTCCTTATTTTCAAAAATTAAACACAACAATAGGCTTACCCTTAGAAGAAATCTTTTATCAGGCAATCTTTTACCAACGCCCCATTTACTGGAAGTTTGATCGAGTCGGCGACTGCCCTATTTACCCTAAACAAAAACGAGCTTCTAAAGCCCATTTAAGCTTTCAAAAATATCGTATTGCTAAAAAGCTGTTAGATATAAAGATTAAAACAAGAGAAGACAAGAAAGCTGCTGGTACTTCATCGTTAAATATAGAACAAATGAAAGAGCTTTATAATTTACTTAATGACTCTAAGAGTATGTATAATGAAAATAATGAAGTTTCCTATAACGATCTATATGAGAAAATTTCTCTTAGTCCCGATTTATACTTTAATATAGATAAAAGAGCTGATAAAAGTGAGAATAAAGGTATAAAGGGTAATGCTACAATTTATGCATTCAACCGAGCTGGATTATGGGATAATTTTTCTATTCTTTCACCAATCTCTCAATCCATACTTATAAATTTTTTAAGCAATATAACTGATTACGCTAATATCTTAGATGCTGATGAGGATAACCTAAAAACAGCCTTAGCCGATATTTCAAAGCTTACAAATAGTGGCGAAGATACTACTAAAGATATAGATGCTGCTTATCAGTTCCTAGCAGCATCTTTCATCTCTGCTCTTGAGGGTGGCAAGCCTTTTTCATTGGAAACAGGCCGTGCGCAATATTCTGTACAAGCTTTAGAAAGGTTGACTGAAGGACTTTTATTAGGAGAAACTGAAAACTCCATATTAGAAAGCCTTGGCTATGACAGCACAGATCAAAAACCTAAGGGCAAACTAAACCCTTTAAGTAGTGTTTTAACCAATAACCCTATTATTGACCGTGTTCTTAGAATTTATGAGCGAAAAATAGCTTATTATACCGCCCCTGAAAATATACCTCAGGATATTAGTATCGAAATGTCTAGAGACCTTAAAAACTCTCTAGCTCAACGAAAGGAAATTGAAAACAACCAAACAAAGTACGCTAAAGCTCTAAGCGAGATTCGTAAGGACCTCTTAAAAAAAGGAATATCGCCTAGCAGCTACAATATTCGACGCTATCGCCTCTGGCAAGAAGCCGATACAAAATGTCCCTATTGTGGTCAGAATATAAGTGAAGCTGATGCTTTAAACCAAAATACTGAAGTAGATCACATTATCCCTCGTGCTGTTGGTGGCCCCAATCGATATTTTAATATGGTTCTATGTCATCAACAATGCAACAACAACAAAAGCAACCTAACACCTTTTCAGGCATGGAGCCAAGGATTAGCAAATGAAGATGCTATCCAAAGTTTCTCTAAGAAATTAAAGGAAAAAGCAGATAAAATTAAAAAGAGCCATGTTGGTAATAAATGGGTAAAACCTCTTGAAAGAATAGATTTAGAAAAAAAAGCATCTCTTTTAATAACCAAAAAAACAGCCGAACAACTTTTTGATTTTTCTGACCGTAGTGCAACAGAAACAGCATGGATGAGCAAAATCATCTTAAATTGGAGTCACGATATTAGTCTCACAAAACCCACAGCCACGCGTGGAAGCCTAACAGCTTACTTACGTAAAAAGTGGGGGCTAGACCACCTTTTAGCCAAAATACGTATCGAAGAAAATAGGCCTTTATTTAACGTAATTCCTAAAGACAAGGACG
>JBKEBO010000034.1:0-37257 GCA_047973205.1 Alphaproteobacteria bacterium
TACGAGTTCTTAAAAATTATAGGTGTTACATAAAAACAACATTTTCAAAAGGTGTCTGTAAGGGGTAGAATGGTGGGTGATGTTATAACTATTTGTTTATAATGCTTTTTTACTAAAAAAAGAATATCTTTCTAGTGTGATATTTTTATAAGCCCTATACTTAAATATGGTTGAGAAAATATAAACAAATCGTAAATATTTTCCCATTATAAGAGTGCTTTAACCTATAAATTTCATAAATTCAATATGGATTCGAGTTGTGGCTCTATGTTACTTCCAAGAGGGGAAAGATAAGGCTAGCTATGTGATTACGGTGTTTCGAGAAGCTCAATGAGCGGAAAATTTTGAGATTAAAGATATTTCAAAATAAAACATAGAAAAACCAAAGATTCTTCCCTTTAGAAGGGGGATTTTAAGGGGAATTGCCCCTCTTAGCATCAACATAACGGGCAAACCCCCATTAATATTGCTAAGCTGTGATATATAAAGAAAAGTGTCTTAAAGGCAAAGAAATACTTGTCACCTTATTGTTAAAGAGATAGAATGCCCCTAATTATTATATAGAATAATAAATATTTTTAAGAACAGGATATTTGAATGAAGCAGACGCAGTTTAGCGGAAATCTAGTAAAGGCTCTTTTGGTTACTACCATGACTTTGGTGGTATCGGGCTGTACAAATGATATCTCTTTAATGGGTACAGGTATGACACCAGGAGCTCCCGCCCCTTACGGTACAGGTGCTAATGAGCAGACTCTATCATCGGCTCAAGGGGAAGAATTTAATATAGCAGCTAATAAGCGTGTTAAAGTTGAAGGACGTAGAGGTACTACTGTTTACTTTGGCTCAGAAGATGGATTCTTAGCTGGATTAAAACAACGTGCAGCAGCGGCACGCCCTGCAGAAACTTTGGTTGAGGGTACAAGAGAAACCTTACGCTTTATGGGTATCAGCAAAGATTACGCTATTGATAAAAAATATCATCGTATCGAAACAGGTTGGTATAAAGGTAAGTATAAGGCGATTGCGACAATTAATAAAACAAATCTCCATGCCTCGTCTTTAGATCTTAAAATTATTGATAAACAAGGCCGTCAAGCTTCGCCACAAAAAGTGCAAGAAGTTGAAACGGCTATCTTTCAGCAAACAAAACGGATTAATAGCAAAAATTAATACGGTGTGATAATACAAATAACAAATCCTTGACAGTTCGTATGCTTTTGTCTATAAAAGCCCATTGCTTTATGCACCCCTGGAGGCGTAAAGTTTTTAATTTATGATAAGGATTTATATAAATGTCTGATAAAATTATTTTTAACGCATTATTGCGTGAAAGAGTAGGCAAGGGGGCCGCTCGTGCTATTCGTCGCGAGGGTCGTATACCTGCTGTTGTTTATGGTAGTAAAAAAGAAGCTGTGTCCATTTCTTTAGACCCTATTGAGCTTAAAAAGCAGCTTAATCAGGAAGGTTTTTTCTCCTCTGTCTTTAGTGTTGAGCTTGAGGGCAAAAAAGGCGAATCAGTGATTGCTAAGGATGTGCAGTTTCACCCTGTTTCGGATCGTCCGATGCATGTGGATTTTATGCGTGTATCTAAAGATTCACAAATTGTGGTTGAGGTTCCTGTACACTTCTTAAACGAAGATGTTGCACCAGGTATCAAAAAAGGTGGTATTTTAAATATTGTTCGCCATGAGGTTGAAGTAAGCTGTACTCCAGCGAATATTCCTGAATATCTTGAGGTTGACCTTGATGGTGGCGAAATTGGCGACTCGTTTAAAATTAGCTCTGTGAGCATGCCTGAGGATGTTGAGCCAACCATTACAGACCGTGACTTTGTGATTGCAACAATTACAGGTAAAGCTGCTGAAGAGCCAACAGATGAAGAAGTTGAAGCAGTAGAAACAGAAGTTATCAACGAAAAAGACAAAGACAAAGATAAAGACGAAGAATAGGAGTACCTATTATGTGGTTGATTGCTGGCTTGGGTAACCCTGGAGCAGCTTATGCCCAAAATCGTCACAATATTGGCTTTATGGCGGCGGATGAGATTGTTCGTCGCCATTCTTCGTTTGGTGTGTGGCAAAAAAAAGCTTCGGCTCTTGTGGCTGAGGGTCGTCTTGCAGGGGAAAAAACTTTGATAGTTAAGCCCCAAACTTTTATGAACCGTTCAGGACTTTCGGTGATGCAGTTAATGCAGTTTTATAAGCTTAAGCCAACAGATATTTGGGTTTTTCATGATGAGCTTGCCTTAAGTCCTGGTGGTTTTCGGGTTAAAGAGGGCGGTGGCCATAATGGTCATAATGGTTTAAGAGATATTAGCCAAATGATTGGCGATGGTTATGGCCGTGTACGTATGGGGATTGGTCATCCTGGTGATAAAAATAAAGTAGCCTCCTATGTGCTTCATGATTTTGCTAAAACAGACCAGCCGTGGCTAGATGCAATGATTGAGGGTGCGGCTCAATATATAGAGCTTTTACTTGATAATCAAAGCAGTAGCTATATGAATAAGGTTTCACTAATGATTAAAGAAAATCTACCAAAACCAACTTTGGAGGAGAAAGAATAAATGGGATTTAACTGTGGTATTGTGGGTTTACCGAATGTAGGAAAATCAACTCTTTTTAATGCATTAACCGAAAAAATTTCAGCCGAAAGTGCCAATTATCCTTTTTGTACGATTGAGCCAAATGTTGGTCGTGTTTCAGTTCCTGATGAGCGTTTGGAGGTTATTGCTAAACTTGCAGGCTCTAAAGAGATTATTCCAACATTTTTGGAATTTGTGGATATTGCGGGGCTTGTTAAGGGGGCTTCTCAAGGAGAAGGTTTAGGTAATCAGTTTTTAGCCAATATTCGTGAAGTTGATGCGATTATTCATGTGTTGCGTTGCTTTGAAGATGAGAATATTACCCATGTTGAAGGAAAAATTAATCCTGCAAATGATGCGGAAGTTGTGAATACGGAGCTTTTATTGGCTGATTTAGAAAGCCTAGAAAAACGCTATACAAATTTAAGCAAACGTGCGGCAACAGGCGATAAAGAATCTAAAGCGAATATTAAAGTTATTGACCCTATTTTAAAGGCTCTGCAAGATGGTCAGCCTGCTCGGAGTGTAAGCTTTAGTGACCCTGAAGATATTAAGAGGGTGCGGATGTTGCAGCTTATAACATCAAAGCCTATGCTTTATGCTTGTAATGTGGATGAAGCTTCGGCAGCTTCGGGTAATCAATATACAAAGGCTGTTGAAGAAATGGCTGCTGTAGAAAATGCAGGTGTGGTTATTATATCCGCTGAGATTGAGCAAGAGATAGGCAGCTTAGAGACGGTTGAAGATAAGCAAGAATTTCTAGATAGTATGGGGCTAAAAGAAACAGGTCTTGCCCGTATTATCCGTGCAGGTTATGAGCTTTTAAACCTACAAACTTACTTTACTTGTGGACCTAAAGAAACCCGTGCTTGGACAATTACCGAAGGGACAAAAGCTCCCCAAGCTGCGGGGGTTATTCATACAGATTTTGAACGTGGCTTTATTGCTGCGGAGACGATTGCTTATAAGGATTATATTGAATATAAGGGTGAAGCAGGAGCTAAAGAGGCAGGGAAGATGCGGCCTCAAGGGCGTGATTATATTGTCCAAGATGGCGATATTTTGCTCTTTAGGTTTAATGTCTAAGCTTTCTTAAAACCCGTATAACCAAATATAAAGTAATGCTACTGTAACAGATGAGCCAAAAATTAAGCCCAAAATAAAGCCAAAAAGGTTACATTTGGGTTGTAGTTGAGGATAAGTTTTTGGTGCTATGGTATTTTCATCGAGTCGTGCTTCGAGCCGTTGTAAAATACGAGGCATACGTTTAGCTTCTCCAATAAGCTCTTCAATAGCATATTTGGCTTGGGCTTTAGGACCTAAATTCTTATGCATCCAAGCTTCCATTGGTTCACGAGAGAGCAGCCATAAATTCACCGAAGGATTTAAGTAGCGTCCTGTACCTTCTGCTGCAAACATTGCTTTTTCTAATAGTAAAAGCTCAGGGCGAGCCTCCATCTGGAAAAAGCTTGTGGCTTTAATAACACGCGATAATAGCTGACCAATGGATATTTCATCTTGGCTGCGATCCATAATAGGGCTAACCACACCACTTAAAACACGGGCTAACTCTTCGGTTGAATGTTCTTCATCCACCCAACCTAAATCAAAGTGGAGCTTGGCTGCTTTTTGCCAATCTTTTTCTAATACAGCCACCAAAAAATGAGCCAATAGACGACGCAAGCGTTCATCTAAATAGCCCACAAGGCCAAAATCAACGGCAATTAATTTACCATTGGGCTTTACAAATAAGTTGCCCGGATGCAAATCGGCATGGAAGAATCCGTGAACAAAAGCTTGCTTAAATAATCCATAAGCGGCATTTTTCATAACCACATCAACATCAATACCAGCAGCTAAAACGGCTTCTTTATCCGAAAGACGAATAGCGTTAATACGCTCCATCACCATGACTTTTTCGCTTGTTCGTTGCCAATCCACATAAGGGACGCTAAACTGAGCATCATCCTTAAATTCACGATAAAAACGATCGCAAGCTGCAGCCTCATTGGCCAAATTCATCTCAAGGAGCATGGTTCGACGAAAAGTCTCAATAGTTTCCACAGGCTTAAAGCGGCGAAATTCAGGTTTTTGCCGTTCAACCTTATGAGCAGCCCATCCATAAAGCTTAAAGGCTTTTTCTGATTCTTCAATAACATGAGGGCGTAGAATCTTTACGGCAACTTCTTTACCATCAGTCGTTGTGGCATAATGAACTTGAGCTATGGAAGCAGCGGCAACGGCTTCTTCATTAAAATGGCTAAATATTTGCTCCAAAGGACAACCAAAGTCTTCCTCAATAACAGCTTTAGCTTTTTCGAAAGGAAAGGCAGGTAGATTATCTTGCAGGATACGTAAATCTTCGCAAACTTCTTCACCTAAAAGATCGCTTCGGGTGGAGAGTTGCTGACCAAGCTTAATATAAGTAGCTCCTGCTTCTTGGAGTGCTTCGGCCAATCTTTGCCCCGGGCGAAGCTTTTTGCTTTGGTGTTTACGAAAAGGACGAGCAAAAAGTGTCACGATTTTTGGCATACCCAAAAGCTCAAAGACAAATAAGGCATCATGACGAGCAAAAATACGGGCTAAGCCCATGAGTTGCCAAATATATTTTATGTCTTTACCCATTTATATTTTCCATCCTGAATGTAGTGCGGCGACTCCGTGGGTATAGTTACGATATTTCACATTTTTAAAGCCAGCTTCACGGATTTTTTCGGCCCAAACTTCTTGGGTTGGAAACTTACGAATAGATTCGGCTAAATATTGATAAGAATCCTTATCTTTAGCAACTTTTTCACCAATCTTTGGTAAAATATTAAAGCTCCACCAATCATAAAGCTTATCAAAACCTGCAGATGTAACTTGGGAAAATTCTAAACATAAAAAGCGTCCCCCAGGTTTGAGAACACGATACATCTCTCTTAAGCCCTGCTCAGGATGGGTTACATTGCGAATACAAAAGGCAATGGTAACAGCATCAAAACTTTCATCTTCAAAGGGAAGATTTTCTACATCAGCTTCCTGCCAGTTGATGTTTTCGATATAGCCTTTATCTAAGGCTCGTTTTTTGCCGACTTCTAACATATTGGGATTAATATCTGAAACAACAACCGAGCCACCGCCACGTTTTAAAAAGCGAAAAGCAATATCACCTGTACCACCACCAACATCTAACAAATGCATGTTTTTTCTTGGATTTAGCCATTCAATCATGCCATCTTTCCATAAGCGATGAACACCAAGGCTCATCAAATCATTCATTAAATCGTAGCTACCTGCAACAGAATCGAAAACATCACGAACAAGAGTTTCTTTTTCGTCTTCTTTTACGGTTTTAAAACCAAAATGTGTGGTTTCATTTGTCATATTTTATGCCTTTTATGTTTATTCATCTTAATATTGTTTGCTATAATGGCATAACTACCACAAGAGATAAAGAGATAAAATGCCTGAGCTTCCCGAAGTTGAAACCATAAGACGTGCGATTGAGCCTTATCTGTTAAAAAATACAGTTGAAGATATTGTTATTCGACGCAAAGATTGCCGCTATCTCTTTGATAAAAAAGGGCTGAACTCTCTTAAAGGTTATGAGGTTAGCAAAGTTGAACGCCGTGGTAAGCTATTGATTATTCATCTTGCTTCAACATCAAGTGAAGCAGCTTTATTTATCCACTTAGGTATGAGTGGGCAAATAAAGCTTATAAAAGCGTCTGATTTTCATAAAGATTATGCCAAACATGACCATCTGATTATAAAATTTGCGAATAATATACAGATTCGCTTTTGTGATCCACGGCGTTTTGGCTGGGTGGATGTAGCCTTTGATGCGGATATTAAAGATTATTCATTTTTAACAAAGCTAGGGGTTGAGCCTTTATCTAACCAGTTTAGCTCGGCTTATTTAGTCGAGGTTTTACAAAAAAGTCAAAGCCCGATTAAAGCGATATTACTCAACCAAAAATATATTGCAGGCCTTGGTAATATTTATGTGTGCGAGGCTTTATATCGAGCAAAAATTCATCCGCTATCTCAAGGGGTTGTAATTCCTAAAGAAAAGGTTAGTCGGCTTTATCAAGCCATTGTTGATATTTTAAAGGAGGCTATTTTAGCAGGAGGTTCTTCTATCAAAGACTATCGTTCTGCTCAAGGAAATTTGGGTTATTTTCAGCATCAATTTGCGGTTTATGGCAAAGAGAATCAGAGTTGTCCTTTATGTCAAAAAAATTGTATCAAAAAAATTGTACAAAATGGTCGTTCAAGCTTTTATTGCCACCAGTTGCAAAAACTCTATAAAAGCTCTTGACTTTGCATCAAAATATCATTATAACCACACCTCTTATGTAATAGTAATCAATTTAAGATGAATAAGGTTAAAATTTATGGCTAATATTGCTTCTGCAAAAAAGCGAATTCGTACAACAGCTCGTCGTACTGAGATTAACACCAACCGCCGTAGTCGTATGCGTAGTTATGTACGTAAGGCGGAAGAAGCGATTGCTTCGGGTGATAAGGATCTTGCGGTTAGTGCGTTTCGTACTGCTGAAAGCGAAATTGCTAAAGCACATAAAGCTGGAATTCTTCATAAGAATACAGCAGCTCGTAAGACATCTCGTCTTGCAGCTCGTGTAAAAGCAATTGCTTAAAAGTCAATAGCAACAAGCTAGACTTATTTTTTTAAAGAATTAAAAAACCAAGTGAAGTTATTCGCTTGGTTTTTAGTCGTTATAAACGAGGAGCTTTTGCTAGCTTTTTTTACTTACCATATTCGGCGCGATATTCTTCGGGAAGCTCGTCAATAAAGCGGATATCTTGTAACGTGGCTTTATCAAAAGCGAGCCGAGCCTCATCTTTTTGCTCTAAACGGTCATAGACTAAGCCCTTAACATACCAAAAGCCTGCTGCTTTATCATGAATAGTTAGAGCTTGCTCGATAGCATAAAGAGCCTTATGCAAATGAGCTTCTTCGCCTTGTTTGTCACCAACCAGATTGGCCAAATTTAAGTGACAAGTGGCAACTAAGTCCCACAGGCGAATCTCATTATTGTTATGGCTTAGACCAACAGTAGCACTCTTAATAGAGTCCTCTAAATACTGAGCTTTTTCTAAATCACCATCAGTACCCTCAGCTAATTTAAGCAGAAGGGTTGCCTTGGTTCCCCAAGCTTCAATATTGGTTGGATTATTCTCAATTTCTAAATCTATTGCTTCTAAGGCTTTTTCAAACTCTTTTTTTTGATACATGGCTCACTTCTTGTAAAAATAAATGATTTGTAAATAATCTAATCTTTTGATAGATTTAATCAAGAAGTTTTTTTCAATAGCTATTTAAAGGAGTCGTAGACAATGGCGGGAAAATTTGTAATTGATAATGCAAAAAATGGTGAATTTTACTTTAACCTTAAGGCAAGTAATGGCGAAGTTATTTTAACATCAGAGATGTATAAGGCTAAACCATCAGCTTTAAACGGTATTGAATCTGTTCGTAAAAACTCTCAAGATGCTTCTAAATTTGAAAAAAGAGAAGCAACAGATGGTCGTGGATATTTTGTTCTTAAAGCAGGTAACCACGAAGAAATTGGACGTAGCCAACTTTATAAGTCAGATAGCGGCCTTGATAATGGTATCGATTCTGTTACTAAAAACGCCCCTGATGCTGAGATTGTTGATTTAACAGCTGAAAAACGTGATCTCAACTTTGAAGATGGCGAAAAGAACGTAAAATAAATCTCAAGTAGTTATTTTTATATAAAAATAAAAAAAAGCCATTCTATAAAGGGTGGCTTTTTTATTTATCGCTAAAAGTGAGCTTACTTTAAAGAGCTTTCATGTAAGGGGTGCTTTTGTGCAATATGTTGTAAATGTTTGATAATATATTGGCTTAAAGGACTATTTTTTTTGTAATTAGCTTCAAAACAAGCATCTACTCGATTTTGTGCATGCAGCCTTTGAGCCACACCACGATAATCCTCATTAGGATATACCGAAACAGCCAAACCACCACGCCCTTTGGTAACCTTCATGCAAGGAACATCTGTTTCACCATCACCAATAAATATAATATTCTCAAAAGGAATAGCTCGTTCTACTTTAGGAACATATTCATAAAGTTCTAAATAATTGCCTAAATCGAACAAGCCTTTATGAATACGAAATAAGAATTGTAACTTGTTGGTTGAGTTGACAATATGGGCAGGCCATAGGGCATGGTCATTATTATCATAATAATATTCGTTGGCATAAATCCCCTCAAATTGATGAGCGATTTTACAAGCATCAATTAGCTCTTTTTGTCCTGCAGAAATAATATAATGGTGGGCTTTTAAGTCTAGGGAAGTTGCATAAGCATTCATATGAGTGAACCATTCATCCTCTAGGCCTGAGCAAAAGTTGATTTTATCAGCCTTGCTCGCTAGCCAATGACGCGTGAGGGGAATGTTACATTTATCCATCATTTGTTTTAGGTAGAGCATTCCAGCTCCGTGAGGGTCGACTTGTTTATGATTGTTAATACGGTCAACCTCATCCCAAAAATCAAAGCGAGAGATATTCAATTCAGGCAAGATTGCCGCTGAAAAGCTATCTTCGGGTGTGAGTGTTCCATCAAAGTCGTAAACAAAGGCAATATTTTTACTATTCATAAATTTATGAGCTTCTCTTTTTGTTATTTATGCCTTAAGCTTATAAGATGTATTTGTTAAAAAAGCAAGAAGATAGGGGATTTTCCTATGGGTAAGATTTTGGTTATTGGTAGTAATATGCATGACTTAATTACATATACCAGTGATATTCCTAAGGCGGGTGAAACGCTAGCAGCTAAAAATTTTAAGATGGGTTTTGGAGGTAAAGGGGCAAATCAGGCGGTTGCAGCAGCTCAACTAGGAGGAGATGTTGTGATGCTCACGGCTGTAGGTGATGATGATTTCGGCATAAAGACTATCGATAATCTAAAAGCCTATCAGATAGATACTCAATTTGTACGCACTATCTCGGAGCAAAGTAGTGGCATAGCGACAATTATTGTGGATAAAACATCGCAAAATCGTATCTTGATTGTTCAAGGGGCGAATATGTATCTAACGCAAGAGGATATTGATAATGTATTTTCTCAAAATGAGAATCTGAGTTTTTGCATATTGCAACTAGAAATAGCAATTCCCATGGTCTATTATGCAATTCAAAAGGCAAAGTCCCTTAATATTCCGATATTATTAAACCCTGCACCAGCTTGTACAGATTTAGATATGGATATTATTTCTCAAGTAGATATCTTAGTTCCTAATGAGACTGAACTTGAGATATTATCGCAAATGCCAACAACAAATATAGATGAGATTAGAGCGGCTGCTCGCTCTTTACTAAAGCGTGGCATTAAAGAGATTATTGTTACCCTTGGCTCTAAGGGGGCTTTATATTTAAGCAAAGAACAAGAAGAACTCTTTGCTGCTCCTAAAGTTGATGCTATTGATACCACAGGGGCAGGCGATGCCTTTATTGGGGCTTTTAGTGCAGAATGCAGTGGGGGTCGCCCCATTGGTGAGGCCATAAGATTTGCCACTGAATATGCTTCTGTTTCAACAACATCTAAAGGTACACAAAGCTCTTATAAAAAACGTAGTGAGCTTTAGATACTTTTAAGAGGTTTTTTACTAATGAATTTTTCATATTTTCGTAAAATAGGTTATGATTTACAACAGCATGGCCATAGCTATATTTTAGCTGATATCTTGTTTAAAATCTTTTCTTTTTTAATTTGTGCACCTTTTATTGGCTGGATATTTGCCCGACTTATCACTTTTTCGGGTGATCATGCTATAAGTAATACAGATATTATTCATTTTGTATTATCTCCTATTGGTTTGTTTGCCCTATTTTTTATGGCAACCATGATACTTTGCCTATTTTTTGCCGAGCATGCTTTGCTAATTGCCATTGCTTTATCAGCACAGCAAAAGCAAGCTATTAATTGGCTTTCGGCTTTTATTCTGCTAAAAAACAAAGCCCCAAAATTGGTTGTTGTTGGGGCAACTTATATTATCACTCTTACTCTTTTAGCCCTCCCACTTTTACTTATAATAGGTGGTTTGTATCTAAAATATCTTACGCAATTTGATATTAACTATTATCTCCAGCAAATGCCTGCAGAATTTATTAAATTTCTGGTTATAAGCACCCCTTTAGTTTTAATCCTTATGGGTATTTTTACCTATCTTTATGTTACATGGCTTTGTAGTATTCCTATGATACTTTTTGAAGAACAAGCCAGCCTACTCTCTTTTTTAAAAAATGGTCTTAAGCGTATTAAAGGCTATTGGTGGCATTCGGCCAAGGCTTTATTGCTTTGGTGGTTTATTTTAGGTTTTTGTTTTTTAAGTATGCAAGCTCTTGTTGGTGACGGACTTTCGGCTCTTCTTTTTACTTTGAGTGCTCAAAATACAACGATGGTTCTCGCATCTATTGGGCTTATTTTTTTACTTATCTTAATTTTGCATATTGCATGGCAAGTTTTAACGACAACAGGAAGTTCCATTATTGTAGCTCACCTTTATAAGGAGCAAGCTCAAAAATATCATATCAATATGCAACCTCCTTTAGGTTTACAAAAAGATAAGAAGGGGAAGGACTTTTTAAAATGGGGCATTTTTTTTGGACTTTTAGGTCTTGTGGTAACCTCAGCTCTTATGACATATGCAATTGTTGGAAGCTTAAACTTTAATGACCATAGCCTTATTATTGCCCATAAGGGAGCACCAGCTAAGGCTCCCTCCAATAGCCGTTCAGCTATTTTAGAGGCTATTGATATGAAAGCAGATATGGTTGAGCTTGATGTACAAGAAACGGCTGATGGTATGGTGATTGTTCATCATGATAAAGACTATATGCTAACTTCTCAAATATCTAAAGCAGTTCATGAGCTTGATTATGCGACCACTAAAGATATTTCCATTGGGCAATCTTTTTCTTCTGAATTTGCAAATGAAAAAGTAATGAGTCTAAAAGAAGCCCTTCAAACGGCTAAAGGTAAGGTTAAGCTTTTGATTGAGCTTAAATATTATGGCTATGACCAAAACCTTGCCCAAAGAGTTCTTGACTTAGTCCATCATGAAAATATGGAAGATCAAGTCCAGTATATGAGCCTTAACTTAGAGAAAATCAAAGAGCTTAAAAAGCTTGAACCAAATGCTCAGATTGGCTATATTGCATCGGCTGCAACCTTAGGCAACTTAGGCAAAATTGATGTAGATTTTTTAGCTTTATCATCTTCTTTTAGCCAAAGAACAATTATTAATGCCTTAAATCTTCCCCATAAAAAAGTCTATGTATGGACCGTTGATAATATTGCGGTTATGAACAATTTTTTAGATTATCAGGTTGATGGTATTATCACCAATGAGGTTGTAACTCTTCAACGGCTCATAAACCAACGAGGTCAAATGAGTAAAGCAGAACGAATTATATCGCTATTTCATACCTATTGGGATAAGTAATACCTATGTTATTCTAGTGAATACGAGCGGAAGGTCCTGAAATTTTAAGCTTAGTGCGACCGCTAGGAAGTGGTGGTATCTCACCAGCCATTTCTTTTCGTATTTCACTACGGAAGAAATCAACAGGTATGAGCTTACCTTGCTCTTCAAAATGCCAATATGTCCACCCATTACATGAGGGGGCATTTTGAATAGAAGCTCCTACCTTGTGGATTGAACCAGCAAAGCCATCATCTGCCACAAGAGTACCATCTGCACGCACCAAAGCAGAGTTTTTGCCTCGGCTATCAAAAAGCTTATCACCAGGCTGAAGCATCCCACGTTCCACAACTTCACCAAATGGTACACGAGGAGCAGTCTTTTTGGGTAATGTATGGCTTAAAGATTTATCTAAAAGTTCTTCAGTTGCATCAATACGAGCTTGTGCTACATCAATATAATCTTGTTCCATCTCGCAGCCAATAAAGTTTCGCCCTAATTTTTTGGCAACTGCACCAGTTGTTCCTGTACCAAAGAACGGGTCTAAAATCACATCCCCAACATCGGATGAGCTTAAAATGACACGGTGTAACAATGCTTCTGGTTTTTGGGTTGGATGAGCCTTCTTACCATTAATTTTAATCCGCTCGCCACCATTACAAATGGGAATAACCCAGTCAGAACGCATTTGCACCCCCTCATTAACTTCTTTCATTGCCTCATAGTTGAACTTATAACGAGCTTTTTCGTCCTTGGCTACCCAAAGAAGCGTTTCATGAGCATTAGTAAAGCGGCTTCCTCTAAAATTGGGCATAGGGTTAGATTTACGCCAGATAATATCGTTAAGTATCCAAAATCCCATATTTTGCAAAGTTGCCCCCACACGAAAGATATTATGATAAGAGCCAATGACCCATAGGCTTCCTGTGCTTTTTAGCACACGGCGAGCCGCTTTAAGCCACTCGGTTGTAAAAGCATCGTAAGAGGCAAAATCCTCAAACTTATCCCAATCATCGGTAACCGCATCGACCATGCTATTATCAGGTCGGAGCAAATCGCCACCTAATTGAAGATTATAAGGAGGGTCAGCAAAAATCATATCCACAGAATTTTCGGGCAGTGCATTCATTGTCTCAATGCAATTGCCTTTTAAGATTTTATTGATGGGGAACTTTTTAACTTTGCTCATTATCCAATACCTTTTTTATTAGTCTTTGAAAGTAAGCTTAAGATTAATAAAAATGGGTAAATAAAAGCTTAAAAAAGCAAAATCTGTTCTTTGAAATAGCTTGTAGCATATCATTTTTTATATATTTTTATTTACTTATGATGAGTTTGGCATGGTTTTTGCTTATTAGTTATTATCGCTAATTTATAGTAGATTGAAAAGGAAATATAACGATGCGTACTTATATAAAAAATACAACAACAACAGACTTCTACTTACAAATTGATGCTTTGAATGCACAATCACGCATCTTAAAGGAACTCGGTTTGGATAGTTTATCTTGTGCTGCTAAACATAAGGCGAGAGAATTAAAACAAGCATCTATGCTTAAACTCTGATAATAACCTGATTTTTGAAGTAAAAACTCTCTAATTTCTCCTAACATTCTAAAGACTTTGATGACTTTCTCCAGCCTCTTTTTAGGGCTGGAGATTTTTTTATTATTTTTCGACTAAATCGTGATAAACTAAGAATATTAGGAATAAATTATTATAAAACAAAAGAAGAGGCCATGACAAAAGCACCCATACATTCTCCTTTAAGTCCAGATATTCTTTATCGCTATGCTGCAGATGTATCTCTTAATTTTAAAAATACCGATGAGATTGAGCCGCTTAATGGTGTGATTAACCAGCAACGAGCCATGCAGGCCTTAGACTTTGCAATGCAAATGCCTCAAAAAGGTTATAACTTATTTGCAGTTGGTCCTTATGGAACAGGAAAACGCTCGCTGATTATGCGATGGTTAAAAAAAGTATCTCTTAATCGAGATGTTGCTGATGATTGGGGCTATGTCTATAATTTTGATGATGGTAACGAGCCTATTGCCTTAAAAATACCAAGGGGCAAAGGGCAAAAGCTTAAAGAACAGATTGAGCATTTAGTTGAAGACCTCACTTATACAATTCCTTCGATATTTGAAGGAGATGAGTATCGTTCACGCTACAATAAGCTGAACCAAGAATATAACGAACAGCAAGATAAGTTGTTTAAACAGCTTGCCGATGAAGCATTTAAGGAGCAAGTAGTTATTCAGCCCACAGAAACAGGATTTTCGGTTATACCTTGTGATAAAGAAGGTGAGCTGCTTTCAAGTGAAGATGTGGAGAATTTGGGTGAAGATATTCGTCATGCTCTTGAAGATAAGCTTGTGAAATATCGCGAAGAACTCCAAGAGATTGTGAGTAACATGCCCCTAATTGAACGTAAAAGGCGACAACATCTCAAAGAGCTAGAAAAAGAGGTTGTAACCCCTGCAATCGACCATTTGATTGCGGAGATTTCTGTAAGTTGGCAAGATAATGAAACTATATCAGCTTGGCTTGCCTCTATGCGAAAAAGCATTGTGAATGAGCCTCTTATTTTTATACCCAGTGAAGAACAAGGTGAAAAATCAACAGCGGATAATGATTTTGTTCGTCTAGATGAAGTTGCTCCTTTAAGAAAGTTTCGCATCAATCTGATTGTTGATCATAGCTGCAGTGATGATGAGAATTGCGGCTCTCCAATTGTCTATTGCGAAAATCCAAGCTTGGCAAACCTTATTGGCCATGTAGAATATGTACCGAAATATACGTCGCAACTTACAGATTTTAATCTGATTAAAGCAGGAGCCTTACATAAAGCCAATGGAGGTTGCTTAATTATTGAGGCCGAAAAACTTCTTGCTCAGCCTATGGCTTGGGAGGCCTTAAAACGAGCCTTAAATACAGGCTATATTGCCTTTGATATGGCTATTGACCAAGCAACAACTTCCATATTAGCAGGGCTTAATCCGCAAAAAATTCCTCTGAATGTTAAGGTAATTTTGCTCGGGGACCAATATTTGCTCTCGATGCTTTCGGCTTATGATTCTGATTTTAATGAGCTATTTAAAGTAGTTGCTGATTTTGATACAGAAATCCCTCGAGATGATGAGGGAGAAATTCTTTACGGACGTTTTATTGCCCTTGTAGCCAAAGAAGAAAATTTAAAATCGTTTAGCCAAAAAGCCGTAGCTCGTGTCATTGAATATGGTAGCCGTATGGTAGAAAGTCAAAATAAGCTCACTGCTCATATGGCTCTGATTGTCAACTTACTTAGAGAAGGCAATCAGCTTGCTGCACAAAGCAAACAAGTTGAATGTAAACATATTGATGCGGCTATTGAGGGGCGTATTTTTCGTTCTGATAAAATCCGTTTTCTTGTTCAAGAACAGATTAAATCATCCGTACTGAATATTGAAACTCAAGGTTATAAGGTAGGGCAAATCAATGGCTTAAGTGTTCTTGCAACAGACCGTTTTGCCTTTGGCCAGCCTGCAAGAATTACGGCTCTTGTTTGGCCAGGTAAGGCTGGTATTGTTGATATTGAGCGAGAGGTAGATTTGGGTGGAAGCCTACACTCTAAGGGAGTGATGATATTATCATCTTATCTTGCATCAAGTTTTGCTCAGGACTTCCCTTTAAGCCTTGCAGCGAGCTTAACTTTTGAGCAAAGCTATTATGGCGTAGATGGCGATAGTGCATCTTCAGCTGAGGCCTATGCTCTGCTTTCGGCTTTGTCAGATATACCCATTAATCAAGCGATTGCGGTAACAGGGGCTTTGGATCAAAAAGGAAATATACAAGCTATTGGTGGTGTTAATGAGAAAATCGAAGGCTTTTTTGATATTTGTCATGCCCGTGGTTTAAGTGGAGAGCAAGGGGTGATTATCCCTAAATCTAACGAGCAAAATCTTATGCTTGCCAAGCGAGTAAGAGATGCTGCTAAAGAGGGTAAGTTCCATATTTGGTCCGTTGGCCATGTTCATGAGGGTATAGAGATTTTAACAGAACATACAGCAGAAGATATTTATAATAAAACGACCAACCGACTCAAAAAAATGGCTGAGGCTATGAAAAGTTTTAAATAAAATATCGGAAGTATCTGTTCCCTTAAGCTCATTGAAATCCATCATAAAAAAAGGTCCCTTAAAGTAAAGAGACCTTTTGAAGTTATTTAAAAGAATTTGATTTATTCTTCCCAAACGCCGTCGCTGAGTCGGCCAGCAAATTCGGGGAAGTCTTTTTTGTTAAAGTGCGGATCAACACCTTCTTTAACTTGTTTTGCATAATGGCGGAAGACTTTAAATGCTATTGGAGAAAGAATAATAATAGCAATTAAGTTGATAAGAGCCATTAGCCCCATAGATACATCGGCAAAGTCAACCACAAAGTTAAGACCAGAAATAGAGCCAATGAAAACAAGGGCAAGCACAACAACACGTAAGCCAAGAATAGCTGATTTTCCTGCTTTTTTACCACCAATATATTCAATATTGGTTTCGGCATAAGAATAGTTAGCAATAATGGATGTAAAAGCAAAGAAACAAATGGCAATAGCAACAAATAATGTACCAAAATGCCCGATACTTTTGGATAAGGCCTGCTGAGTAAGCTCAATACCACCCACTTCCATACCTGGTGTTAAGAGGCCAGAAAGCATGATAATAATACCAGTACAACTACAAATAACGATAGTATCAATAAACACACCAACGGATTGTACAAAACCTTGTGCAGCAGGGTGATGAGGCGATGTTGTAGCCGTTGCAGCAGCATTCGGAGCAGAACCCATACCAGCTTCGTTTGAGAATAAACCACGTTTAACACCTTGTTGCATTGCAACCATAATGCCATAGCCTGCAGCACCCCAAGCGGCTTGTTTAAAACCAAGAGCAGAAGCTATAATCTCACCAAAAGCCGCAGGAACACGACCAATATTTAAAAACAGTACAATAACCGCTAAAACCAAATAGCCTAAAGCCATAAAAGGTACAACAATTTCAGCCACTTTTGCAATTGAGCGTAAGCCACCGAAAATAATTGGGGCTACAATTATAACTAAGATTAGCCCAACCATCCATGGTTTTAAAGCTCCACCTGTAGCATTTGAGACAGCACCTGCAATAGAGTTTGACTGAAAAGCGTTAAAGGCAAGACCAAAAGAAAGAATAAGGAAAATGGCAAATATATTAGACATCCATTTTTGTCCTAAACCTTTTTCGATATAATAAGCTGGACCACCACGGAAAGTACCGTCGCCATGTTTTTCCTTATAAAGCTGAGCAAGTGATGATTCGATATAAGCGGTTGCCATGCCCACAAATGCGGTTACCCACATCCAAAATAAAGCACCAGGGCCACCTTTGGTCATGGCTACAGCCACACCAGCTAAGTTGCCTGTACCCACACGAGCGGCGAGTGATGTTGCAAAAGCCTGAAACGAGCTAATACCACCGTTAGCACCTGTACGAGATGTTACCAAAAGTTTCCACATATGGCCAAAAAAGCGTAATTGTAAAAAGCCTGAAAATACGGTGAAATAAATTCCCGCACCAATCAGAACCCATACGAGGACGAATCCCCATAATTGTCCACTGAGCCAACTAAGGCTAGAATTAATAAACTGCATGAAAGATCCCTTTATCTATATTTTACCCTTTTGTATTTTTTTAATACGATTAAAATCATATTACATTTAATCTAGAGGGGCAATCTTTTAATTTTAGGGAGCTATTTTTATTTTTATTAAAACAAATAGTAGAATCTACTTTACCAAGAAGTTAAAAAAGAGTAAAAGAAAGAAAAATTTAAATAGTGTTAAGGTATTTATTTTAAAATGAAAATTAATAAAATTCTTGCTATTTTACTTGTAGCCTCTTTAGGTGCATGTACATCAACGACAACAAAGTCAAGCAAGCATGCGAACCGTACATCCGAAAAAGTTTACGGAACAAAACGTTGTGCCATTACCTTTGATGATGGGCCACATAAGAACGATTATCGGATTCTTTCTATTTTGGCAAAAGAAAACGTAAAAGCAACCTTCTTTTACAATGGCAATAAAGCACAAGCTAATCCTGCTTTAGTTCGTAAGGTTGTTGCCGCAGGTCATGGTTTGGGTAATCACTCATACAGTCATAAAAACCTTAAGCAAATATCACATGCTCAGCAACGAAGTGAGATTATTAAAGCTCAAAATATTTTAGAACGCTATGGCCGTGTTAAATCTTTCCGTCCTGGCTTTGGTTCTATCACCTCTTATTCTCGTTCCGTTTTAAGAGAAGAGGGCTTAAGAGAAACTCGCTGGAATGTGGATACTAATGATTGGCGAGCAGCATCATCACATATGATTGTCAATGCCGCAGCACGTTCAAGAAATATCGCTGTGCCGATTATTTTAATGCATTCAACTTCTAATAAAACAGTTGCCGCATTACCTACAATTATTAAAGACTTAAAAGCTCAAGGCTGCCGCTTTATAACTTTTTAGTTGCTTAAATTTTTTATTTTTTACGCCTTTGAATCCTTCACAACCACACCCCACATCCGTGAAGTTCGTTCATTAGCTCTGACTCTTTAAAAACGGTGGAAAAACAATAGGGAATATTTTATGCTCTTGTTATTAAACAGTATTATTATCTCATAAAATAACGGCTCAAAAAGTTTTCTTTGTATTTTAGTCAGATATCTTTTATACTCAAACGTCTTTTTAAGTATTATTATAAAAAAAACGGGAGATAATTATTATGAAATCACGACAGATTATTGCAGCTGTATTTGCTGCGGCAACAGTGCTTTCGACGTCAGCTCTTGCAGCTCCAAAAACATTAGTTTATTGTTCCGAAGGCTCGCCAGAAGGCTTTGACCCTGCTCTTTATACAGGTGGAACAACTTTTGATGCATCATCGCGTCATATTTTCAATCGCCTTGTAGAGTTTAAAATTGGTACAACTGAAATCCAGCCTGGTTTAGCTGAGAGCTGGGATGTTTCCGAAGATGGTAAAACTGTTACATTCCACTTAAGAAAAGGTGTGGATTTTCATAGCAATAAAGAATTTAAACCCACAAGAGATTTTAATGCTGATGATGTTATAGCAACATTTGACCGTCAGGGTAATTCTGATAATCCTTGGCATACTGCCATTGAGGGAAGCTTTGAATATTTTGTCTCTATGGGTATGGATAAGCTTATTACTAAGATTGAAAAGAAAGATGATTATACAGTTGTCTTCCATCTTGATCATCCTGAAGCTCCGTTTTTGGCAAATTTAGCCATGGATTTTGCTTCTATTCAGTCTAAAGAATATATGGATTTTCTGATGAAAAAAGGTGAGCCAAGAAAGCTTAATACCGACCCTATCGGTACAGGCCCTTGGATTTTTGCAGGCTACCAAAAAGATAGTGCTATCCGCTATACCGCAAAAGAGAATCATTTCCGTGGTAAACCCAATATTGACCGTATGATTTTTAGTATCAATACTGATGCATCATCACGTTGGGCAAAAGTACAAAAAGGTGAATGTGATGTGATGCCTTATCCTAACCCTGCTGATTTAGAAGCTATGAAAAATTCTCCTGATGTGAATCTGCTTCAATCTCAAGGCTTAAATATTGGTTATTTAGGTTTCCAAACACAAAAGAAACCATTTGATAATGTTAAGGTGCGTCAAGCTTTAAATATGGCTGTGAATAAAAAAGCCATTATCGATGCGGTTTTCCAAGGTGCGGGTGTTGCTGCTAAAAATCCAATTCCACCAACCATGTGGAGCTATAACGACGCTATCGAAGATTATAAATATGACCCTGAAGCGGCTAAAGCTTTATTAGCAGATGCTGGATTTGCCGATGGTTTTGAAACTGATATTTGGGCAATGCCTGTGCAACGTCCTTATAATCCAAATGCCCGCCGTATGGCTGAGCTTATCCAAGCTGATTGGGCAAAAATTGGGGTTAAAGCTGAGATTAAAACCTATGAATGGGGCGAATATTTAGACCGCTCTAAAAAAGGTGAGCATCAAACAGTTCTTTTAGGTTGGACAGGTGATAATGGTGATCCTGATAACTTCCTTAACGTTCTTTTAGGTTGTGATGCTGTAGGGAGTGCAAACCGTGCACAATGGTGTAATAAAGAGTTTGATGACCTTTTACAAAAAGCCCGTGTAACTTCTGACATTGCAGAAAGAACAAAGCTTTATGAGCAAGCACAAGTTATCTTTAAAGAGCAAGCACCATGGATTACAATTGCCCACTCAACAGTGAGTGTTCCTGTACGTAATCGTGTAAAAGGCTTTAAAATTGACCCTCTTGGAGGTTTCATCTTTCTTCCTCACTTAATCTCACTAGAAGATTAATATAAATAGAAAACAAAAAAGAGTTGGGCTTATTATAAGAGCCCAACTTTTTGACTTTTAACAATAAGAAAGAGATATGTTTACATTCATTATTAAAAGATTAGCACAAGGCTTTATTACGCTTATTGGTGTAACAATTATTGTGTTTTTACTGGTTAAGGCTTTACCTGGCGATCCTTTAGAAATTCGTGCAGGTGAACGAGGCTTAAGCCCAGAGCGTCATGCTCAACTCTCGGCTCAGTACGGATTAGATAAGCCATTAATTGTACAGTATTTCCGCTATTTAAAAGATTTATCCCACGGAGATTTTGGCACAAGCTTTAAAAGCTACGAGCCTGTACTTTCAGAATTTTTAGCCCGCTTCCCTGCAACGGTTGAGTTAACATTTGCCGCTATGATTATTGCCATATTTTTGGGAATTCCTGCAGGAATATGGGCAGCGATGCGAAGAGGCAAATGGCCTGACCAGCTCGTGATGAGTGGCTCACTTGCAGGATATTCCTTGCCGATTTTTTGGTGGGCATTAATGTTGGTTTTTGTTTTCTCCCTTAAGCTAAATCTTACCCCTGTAAGTGGCCGTATATCCGATAGTTATTGGGTAGATAATGTGACTGGTTTTATGCTAATAGATAGTGTTTTATCGGGCGAGAAAGGAGCATTTTTAGATACGCTTTGGCATTTTATTTTGCCTTCGATTGTGCTTGGGACTATCCCCCTTGCATATATTGCCCGTATGACACGCTCAGCCATGCTGGAAGTTTTGGGTGAGGATTATATTCGTACCGCTCGTGCTAAAGGCTTAAAGGTTTGGCGGGTGATTATTATGCATGCCCTACGTAATGCTCTTATTCCTGTGATTACAGTTATTGGTTTTCAGGTATCGGTTTTGTTAGCAGGTGCGATTTTAACCGAAACGATTTTTGCATGGCCAGGTATTGGTAAATGGGTATTTGAGGGCTTTAGTAGTCGTGATTATCCTGTTATTCAAGGCGGTATTTTACTGGTAGCAATTGTGGTGATTATTATCAATATTATTGTTGATTTATTATATGCTTGGGCCAACCCAGCAATGAGAAAGAAATAGGGGAGGCAACATATGACAACACAAGCAGCAGAAAATATAATTGAGCCAAAAGTTCCATCACCTTTTGTGGAATTTATCACCCATTTTATGGGTAATAAAGGAGCTTTAATTGGGTTTATTATTGTGATACTTATTGTGCTTTCGGCCATTTTTGCCAATTTGTATCCTTATAGCCCTACAGAAATTTTAAATAGTGAGACGGGTGGTATTTTAAAGCTTCCGCCATTTTTTATGGAAGGCGGTACACTCGCTCATCCTTTTGGTACAGACCCTACAGGGCGAGATTTATTAGCACGGGTTTTACATGGAGCAAGAATATCTCTTTATTTAGGGCTTTTATCGGTGAGTATATCACTCATTATTGGTGTTAGCTTTGGGCTTATCTCAGGCTATGTTGGGGGTTTTGTTGAAACCTTAATCATGCGTATGGTTGATATTATGATGTCCATTCCTGCAACAATTTTAGCCATGGCGATTATGGCCATTTTTGACCAACGCTCACTCCATAACACCGCAACCGCGATTGCGATTGCAGCTGTTCCTGCTTATATTCGGATTACACGAGCCTCTGTACTTTCGGAAAAAACCAAAGATTATATTATGGCAAGTCGTGTGGCTGGAGCAGGCCATTTGCGTTTGATGCTCAAAGCCATTTTACCCAATTGTTGGGCTCCGATTATCGTTCAAGCAACTATGGGCTTTTCTAGTGCAATTATTGAGGCTGCAGCCCTTGGCTTTTTAGGCTTTGGGGTTAGCCCTCCTAATCCTGAATGGGGAACAATGCTGGCCGAAAACAGACCCGAAATGCTCACCCAATGGTGGGCGGTGGCCATACCAGGCATGGCAATTTTTATTACAGTGATGGCTTTTAACTTAATGGGAGACGGATTGCGTGATGCACTGGATCCGAAGATGAAATCATGAGTTTATTAAATATAAAAAATCTTTCAGTAGAATTTAGTGGCTTTAAGGCGGTTGATAATGTATCGCTAAGCGTTGAAAAAGGACAAGTTTTAGGCATTGTTGGTGAGAGCGGCTCAGGGAAATCCGTAACTCAGCTTGCCATGATGGGGCTAATTTCCTACCCTGGAAAAATCACCAGCGGCATTGTTGAATTTAACGGCCAAGACTTACTTGCCATGAGCCTTAAAGACAGGCGTAAAATTATTGGTAAAGAAATATCGATGATATTTCAAGACCCTATGACCTCTCTCAACCCATGCTATACAGTGGAATACCAGATATTAGAGATGCTCAAAACCCATAATAAAGGCTCAACTAGGCAACTTAAAAAAGAAGTTTTAGAGCTTTTAGATAAGGTGCGTATTCCTGATGCTAAGCAGCGTCTTAAGGCTTATCCTCATGAGCTTTCGGGCGGCATGTCTCAACGGGTGATGATTGCTATGGCGATTGCTTGTAAACCCCAATTATTAGTCGCTGACGAGCCAACAACAGCTCTAGATGTAACAACCCAAGCCCAAATTTTAGACTTATTGATTGAGCTTAAAGACGATTATGGCATGGGCTTAATTCTGATTACCCATGATATGGGTGTTGTGGCAGAAACTGCTGATAATGTAGCGGTTATGTATGCAGGCCAATTGGTAGAGCAAGAAAATGTGGAAGATTTATTCTCTAATCCGAAACATCCTTATACCCAAGCCTTGTTGGAGGCTTTGCCCGAACGCAGCTACGGTGAAGATGAGCTTCCAACCATCGAAGGCGTTGTTCCTGGTAAATATGACCGTCCAAAAGGATGCTTGTTTAACCCTCGTTGCCGTTATGTTACAGAAACTTGTAAGCAGACACCTCCTGAGCTTGTTACCAATGGGCATCATCGAGTACGTTGTCATTATCCATTAGGCCAAGGGGAGAAATAGTTATGAATAAACAACAATCTGAATGGGTTATTGAAGCCAACGACCTTAAACAATATTACCCCATAAAGCAGGGAATGTTCAAAAAGAACTTAATGCTCAAGGCCATTGATGGTGTAACTTTTAAGTTGGCTCATAAAAAAACATTGGCCATTGTGGGAGAGAGTGGCTCAGGCAAGTCCACCTTAGCACGTATGCTGACACTTATAGAAAAACCTTATAGTGGTAGCTTTTCTATTTTGGGTATGGATGGGCTGACAAATGATGGTTTGCTCCGTAGGGAAATTCGCAAGAATATTCAGATGGTTTTTCAAAATCCTTATGCCTCTCTTAACCCCAGACGTAAAATTGGGGAACAAATTGAAGAACCTCTTTTGATTAACACCAAGCTTTCAAAAGCAACAAGGCGGCAAAGGGTTGAGAAAATTATGGCTTCCGTTGGCTTAAGGCCAGAGCAATATAATCGTTATCCACATATGTTTTCAGGTGGTCAAAGACAGCGTATTGCCGTAGCTAGAGCATTGATTCTACAGCCTAAAATTATTGTCGCTGATGAACCAACTTCTGCTCTTGATTTATCCGTACAAGCCCAAGTACTCAATATGATGATGGAGCTTAAAGAAAGCATGGATGTAAGCTGGCTATTTATTAGCCACGACTTTAATGTTGTTAAACATGTGGCTGATGATATTATGGTGGTTTATTTGGGTAAGGTGGTAGAACAAGGCTCTAAGACAGAATTATTTGCCAACCCACTACATCCTTACACCAAGGCTTTAATGGCGGCTACACCGCAGACAGACCCTAAATTACGCAGGAAAAAAGAACATATGGAGGGTGAGCTTCCAAGCCCACTTAACCCACCAAAAGGTTGTCCACTTTCTAATCGTTGCCCCCATGCGAGTGATATTTGTCATCAACAATCACCAGAACTTAAAGAACAACATGGCCACCTTATTGCCTGCCATAACATTATTGATAGCAATGAACCTCTAACCCTTACAGAACTGATTGAGGGCTAAGTTTAAGTAACTATAAAAATAAAAAAAAGAGCCTCAAATAAGAGGCTCTTTCTTTGTAATCATATTTAAACTATTGTTAGATAATAAAATCTTACCAGCTTAAATCGATACCTGTACGTAATTGGATACCGTCTGCTTTAGCACCAGGATGTACAGAGGCAAGTTCGTCATGCTCAGACATTGCATAAGCTGCAGCAGCATGTACGCTCATACCTGTGAAGACTTTAAAGCTTGCACCAGCTTCGATTAATGAAGATGTTATAGTTTCGTCAGTACCAGCATAAGCTTGACCTGCTTCGTAAGCAGCACCAACTTCCCAACGGTCCCAAGCATATGTTAAGGCTGTACGTACGCCCCAATCGTTTGCTCCATCCCAAGGTGATTTACCTTCACCATTAAAGCCATAATTAGTTTCGCCATATGTTGTAATCCAAGTAAAGCCCATATAGCCAAGTTTAACACCAGCTGTCCAACGGCTTTCAATAGCTACATAATCGGTTAATGTGTTGTTTGCCCAGTACATATTGTCAGAACCTAAATACTGACGGTAAGCAGCTGAAAGACCATAAGTAAAGCCTGCATATTCACCTTCTAATTTAGCAGCAACTTCAACGGCATCATCTTCGATTTTGTTGGCAAGACCATCTTTGTCTAGACCCCAGTCAAGGTAAGAACCACCAGAGATAAGTTCATCATCTGTTTGTGTTCCAAAAATGTAAGCAATACCAAATTGGAAAACATTACCAAATTTAGGTGTGAAGTAACCAACAATGTTGGCATCGTCAGCAAAACGGCTGTTACCTAAGCCACCGAATGTTGATGCAAAAGCCTCGTTAAGGCCTCCAACATCGTCCCAGTTTTCGCCAGGAAGATCAGCTTCTAAAGAAAGCACATCAGATGGAGCAGGAGCACGACCTAAACGGAATGTACCGATAGAAGCATGTTTGAAATCCATATAGATTTCATCAGCATCAAAATTTTTGTTTGAGTTGTAATCTAACTCTACGCGAGCCTCGATATCCCAATCACGGATATGTGTTTTTGCAATGAAGTCAACATCGGCTGAGTAATCTTGACCAAAGAAGCCTTCGCTACCAATTTCTTTGCCATCTTTATCTTCAGCTGTAATGCTTGTTAATGCTTGATAAGCACTAACTTCACCCTTAATTGTAAGTTCGAAATTTGTCGGTGTAGTATCTACTAAACCATCACGAGTGTGGGCACTTGCACCCATCGCAGCCATAGCGATAATAGCGGAAGTCCCTAAAAGAATTTTTTTCATCGGAATTAACCTTTTCTCTCAAATGTTTGTAATGTTCATTCGGTAGGCAGTCCCATTACAAACGGTGATAACAATTCATTCAACATCAGTAGGTTTGCAAAAATAAAGGAGATGGTCAATATAATAAACGTGATAAAAAGACTCATAAAGGTATAATGTTGTATAAAAGACACAAAATCATTTTATAAAATTATATATGATATAAGGTAATTTTTGCAATAACTATATGATTTATATATCTATAATTATATAAGTTTAAGGCAAAAATCAAAAAGCAGTAATGATATAATAAACGTGAATAAAAATTGATTTTATATGTATTGTAGGATTTGAACTCTCTTTGGAAGTCTAGAAAAATCCTAGTACTCATCAGCAGGTTATGGTAAAACAGTATCTATGAGTTCACTATATAGCTGTGCAGAAAATAAGGAAAAATCATGATAAAAATTAGCGTTATCATCCCTGTTTATAATACAGAAAAATATCTTTCTGAGGCACTAGATAGTATTATTTCTCAATCACTTACAGATTTTGAGATTATATGTTTGGATGATGGCTCAAAGGATTCATCGCTAGATATTTTAAAAGAATATGCCCATAAAGATGAGCGGGTTCATGTGCTTAGCCAAGAGAATCAAGGGGTTTCTGTGGCACGAAATTCAGCCGTAAAAGAGGCTAGGGGGAAGTATCTCTTCTTCTTTGATTCAGACGATATTCTAAAAGACTTTGCCTTAAAGGAAGCCTTTGATTTAGCAGAAAAAAATAATGCTGAGATTGTCTGTATGGATTATCAAAAATTTGATGCAGATGGCATAATTGCGGATAGTATAACCCCTGGATTTTCCTTAGGAAAAATCGATAAAGAGGTTTTTACATGGAGAGATATTCCCCAATCTTTGGTTGATGCAGATGCCCTTTTAGGCCCTGTTTGGGGCAAGCTGATTTTAAAGGATTTTTATATGGAAAATCAGTTTGAGTTTCCTAAAGGGGTTCGCTATGCAGAAGACTGTGTTGTCTGCTTGCCAATGATGCTTCGGGCTAAAAAAATATATTATGTTTCAAAGGTTTGTCTTGATTATCGGATAGTAAAAAAAGGAGTTGCAGGAAGAGAGATGTTCTTTGATTTCCTTGAGGCTTATTCCTTAATGGATAAGGCGATTGAACCTGAGAATGATCCTTATATTGTTGAAATGCTTAGCCAAAGAAAAGTTTATATGTTTAGACGAGCCTTAAAAGAGAATCCCGAAATAAAGGAAAAATCAAAAGAAATATTAAGGACTTACTTAAGTGAATATGAATATAATGAGGTTATGAGGGTTGATAAGAGCTCTTATAAAATAAAAAAGCTAGCCGTTAATTCTTTATGCTCAATTATTCCGTCTAAAAAAATGAGAAGAAGCTTCAGAAAAAAATACCTATAGTCTAGGTAGATTTTTCTTAACCCATTTTGCCCATATTTGTCCATATTTATCCATAAAAAACTATTTTTATCCAAAAATTACCCGAAATTGGCATGAAGTTGCCACCCTTTAAAAGTGAAATTTTTATAGTTGTGGGGATTTTATTGGATATTTTTGGACTCTTTATAGCCAAAAAATGGATGAAAATGGTTTTTTATGGACAGATTTGGCATTTTAGAGCAGCCTTTTTTTAGATTCTAGCTGCTCTTTAGGAATATCTCATCTTATTGTTTATGGCGTTCTGGTAGAGTGTAATCTTCATCATGTTTGGCTAAAATTCGCTCAGCCTTAAAAACACCATCCCGATACCAGCCTTCTAAAATTGTCTCGCTGCCTTCTTGGAAAAGAGCAGGGGCAAGACCATTAAATTCAGCAGGCATTTTCATACCTTGATGTTCAATTTCAAAATGCATTAATGCCGTATCAGGGTCAACCTTAACAGAGCCAGGAACAACAATGCCGCCCGCTTTAATACGTTGGTGAGGGTTAACATCGCCCGACATAATTTGGTCAGGCATCATATACAAGGCTACGCCGCCTTGACGAAGCCCCATATAAACTAATATGGCGGCAATGACAATACAGATAACACCAATAATCATTAAAGGAAAACGCTTCATAAAACAGACTCCTGTTACTTGCTACGTTGTTGTTTATAAATACTATATAGGGTTACGCCACCAAGGCCAACAATATAAATAGCTAAGGCGATGGTAAATAAGGTTTTTGCATCCATTTTATGAATCTCCTTCGAATATATCGTTGATTTTTAATAAATTTTTATCGGCTTTCAGTTCAGCTTGTAAGTTGAGCAGCATCATCCAAATGGTCCAAAGCATAATGCCGAATAGCATGGGCAAAAAGGCGGCTTTAATATTATCGGGCATAACAGTACCAGGTTGCTGATGCAGCGTATTCCACCAGCGTGTTGAATAATAGATAATCGGAACTAAGCAAGCCCCAATAATGCCTAAAAGAGCTACTGATTGGTCGCGGCGTACAGGATTATCGAAAGATTTGGTGGCTGCAATATAGCCTAAGTATAGGAAAAATAAGATAAGCATGGTCGTTAAGCGAGCATCCCATGTCCACCAAACTTGCCATGTTACTCGTCCCCAAATAGAGCCTGTAATTAAGGTTACAAGGGCTAAGACTACACCTGGTATGGCTAAAGAGCGGCCAATAGCGGCGGTTATTCTAAGCTTAAAGAGGGTTAAAAGACCACAAATTCCCATGGCTACATAAGTCATTAAGGCTGAGGCTGCAACAGGAACATGCATGGGCAAAAACTCAGGATGCATTGCAGGATTAGCATTGCTATAGTCAATGGAAATCCAATTTTTAACACCTAAGGCAATGAGAGCAGTTGCTGCAATGCCAACGATAAAACGTAATAAAGTTAAGTATTTAGGCCAATATGTTTGCAAAAGGTTTCTCCTTACTCATATTTGGTGGCTTGCCTTATTGCCAATGCTGAGGCATAGGGAATAAGGGCGAGGCTTAAAAACAAAAAGCCGCTTAAAATGAAAAAATGCATAGATGTGCTTCCACCAATACGAGCTACAGCAACGGCATTGCCTGCAAAAATCATCAGTGGAATATAAAGGGGAAGAACGATTAATCCCAAGAGGATATTGCCTTGACGTGTCCCTGTTAAAATAGCAGCTCCTAAAGTTCCCAATAGGGCTAAAATGGGGGTGGTTAGGAGCAAGGCGAGCATAAGAACAAGGGTTTCGGCAGTTTTTAATCCATACATTAAAGTCACAATGGGTGATAAAATAACCATGGGTAACATGGTGGTGAGCCAATGGACAAAGGTTCGCATTAGCATAATAATCGATAGGGGGCGTGATGAGATAAGCATCTGATCAATGGTTGCATCATTAAGGTCGTCAGTAAAGATATTCTCTAAAGATAACAATGATGCAAGCAAGGTAGAAAGCAAAATGATGGGAGCTCCCGCCTTAGATAAAAAGGTTAAATCCGCATCGGTTGCTAAAGGAAATAGGCTGGCACATACCAATAAGAATGCGATAGGTAAAAGTACACCTGTAACATTTTGCCGAGCAATCTTAAAGTCCCGTTTTAAAAGAGCAATAATCCACATGGTTATATTTTCCAGCCTTCCTTGGCACTAATGGCAAAATCCGCCATATTAAGATTAACAGATTGTTCTTCTAAAAAGCCCTCATGGTCAGCCATAATGACAAAGCCTCCTGCGGATATATGATTTTGAATCATATCATTAAGCATTTGTCGTCCGTTTTTATCAAGGGCATTTAAAGGTTCATCCATTAGCCATAAAGGAGCAGGACACATCACAAGGCGGCAAAGGGCAAGCCTTCGCATTTGACCTGCGGAGTAAAATCGAGCTTCTTTATGAGCCACATCCGAAAGTCCTAAAAGTTCAATAGCTTCAGCAATTTTGGCACTATTGCCATTGGGCATAAGAGCACTTAAAAATTGAAGATTATCATAGGCCGAAAGTTCTCGCTTTATGCCATTACCATGGGCAATCCATGCAAATTCATGGGGTTGCAAAAAGGGAAATTTAGGGCGTTTAATATCATCACAAAAAACTTGACCTTTTACAGGCTCAAGCAGGCCTGCTAAGGCTCGTAAAATAGTTGTTTTACCGCTACCATTAGGCCCTCTTAAGGCAATAATTTGCCCTGATGTAGCACTAAAATTTAGGCCTCGATAAACAGGGCGGCCGCCTCGCATACATCCTAAATTTTTAACCTCAAGTTTTTGCATCATTGCCCCATTATTTGTTGCAGCTTATCTAAAAGCTGGCCGTCATATTTTGTCCGTTCAATAAAAGCAGCCATTTGGTCTTTATATTCTTGTTGTATCTCAGCTTTGTCAGCAAAGGCATCATAGCCATTAAGTAAGGCTTCAGCTGCTTTAGTATAGTCGCCTTGAAACTCTTGCGTGCGTGCTAAAAGTCCCCAATTTTCACGAGATTTTGTACCATCTTTTAAGCCTTGCTCAAGACTGTTGGTCATTTGCTGCATGGAGGCTGAGCTTGCATCATGCTCCGTATTTGCAGCGGCTTGGCTTTGGGTTGTTGATGGGCTGGTTGTTGTTGGATGGTTTGCAGGCTGTTGCACTGTTTTTATGGCAGGGCGTTTGGCTTGATGGTCAGCAATAATCTGGCGGCGTTGCATATTGAGCTTACCATTGGGTAAACGTTCTTTGGCAATAGTTGATGTTTGTAGCGGAAAGCTGCTGCGAGAATGAATGCCCGCATAACTCCAAAATACATATCCACCAATAAAACTGGCTAATATCGCCCATAGAGCGATAAATTTTTTCTTTGAAGGCTCACCCTTAAGAGAAAGCCATAAAAGAATGAAAATAATAAGAAAAATAACCACAAGGCCTATATAAAATCCACTCATTTATTTTCTCCTTGTTTTTTCTTTTTGCGAAAGGTGGAACTATACATCACATAGCCACCAACAAGTAAAAAGGCTAAGGGGGCAAGCCATAAAAATATGGTTCGTAACTTTATAGGAGGCATAAGTAAAAGGGCATCGCCATATTTATCCTTATAGCTATGGAGCATGGCCTCAATCACCTCTTTATCAGATTTGCCATCGGCTATTTGGGTGCGAATAAAACGCCGCATATCAATGGCAATATCTGCACGAGAATCCTCAATGGATTGTCCCTCGCAAACCACACATTTAATCTGGCGACCAATATGTAAGGCTCGCTCCTCTTGTGCAGGATCGTCTAGGGGTTTTACATAGCCATCATTATTAAAGCTGCTATTGGCAAAAGAAATTAGCGGAAGAAGAATAAGTAAAAAGAGATATTTTTTCATCTACTGCTCCTCTTGCAGTTGCTTGATTAATGGAAAAAGTTCTTTATTCATAAGTTCAGCTGTAATAGCTCCTTCATGTTGCCAACGAATATAGCCTTTTTTATCAACCACTAAAGTTTCGGGAGCTCCTGTAATGCCAAGCTGAATGGCAAGATCGCTATGGGGGTCTGCTCCGATTTGGTCATAAGGGTTGCCTTTTCGTGCAAGCCATTGGCTACCATCTTCGGGCTTTTTCTCTCGCCAATCAACACCAAATATGGGGATGTTTGTCTCACGGGCAAGCTCGAGTAAAAAAGGATGCTCATATTCGCAAGTGATACACCATGACCCCCAAACATTCACAAGGCTCACCTTATCTAATAGGTCAGATTTCGCAAGGCCTTTATCAAAGCCAGGAAGAGCAGGTAAATCGAATTCAGGCATGGGCTTATAGACGGCAAAAGAAAGGTTATCAGGCTTATTTTCGTTATCAATAATGCCCTTAAACATCAAAAAACCAAGAGCTAAAATAGCGATAAGCGGAGCAAGAAGGATGATCTTCTTATTCATTATATTTTTCCTTTCTTTTTATAAGGTATCATTGGGCCTATAAGACAAAAGAATGCCCCCAGAGCCATTAAAACAGTTCCTGCCCATAACAGATTGATAAAGGGGATGAATTTTATATTAGCCTGCACGCTACCATCCTCAAAACGAGTCCCTAAGGCAATATAAATAGCACTTTCTCTAATGGGGCGAATGCCAGCTTCGCGTGTATCGTTGCGTTCCACTTTATAAAAGCGATGCTCAGAAACACTTTTGCTCACAAGTTTACCATTTTTGTTAATGGTAAAATAGCCTTGATCAGCAGTATAATTGGCATTTTCGTCATGGTTAAGTTTGGTGAGTGTGATGCTATATCCACTTAAATCATGGCTTTGGCCAACTTTAAATATAGCATTTTTTTCAACCGTCCAAAATCCACTTGCCACCACAGCAATAGCACAAAGCCCAAAACCTAAATGAGCCACACGAATACCATTGCGATGCAATATTGCTCCAGTTCCTTGATATTGAGGGCCTTTAAGAATAAAAGCAGAAGTGATTACAAGCACAGAAACAAAAACACCTAACATGCCTAAAAACTGATTTTCTTTAGTAAAAACAAAAACCAAAGCCGCTCCAATAAGAGCCAAAATAGGGGGAATAATTAAGCGTTTATCAAATTGTGTTTGTTTTCCCCAACCAATAAGAGGAGCAAAGCAAGCCAAGGCCATAAGTACAAAAGTGAAAGGTGAAAGGACAAGATTGAAGAAGGGGGCTCCTGCGGAGATTTTTGGGTCTAAAATCGGATAAATTGTTCCTAAAAGAACAATGAGTGCAATAGTAATGAGTAGCCAGTTGTTAATAACCAAAAAGCCTTCCTTAGAAACAATTTCCAAATTGGCATCATCTTCATTGTTCTTTGGATTGTCTTTTTCGAACTTGGTGATAATTTTTTCGCCATGAGCGGCCAAAAGGTAAAAACCGCTACCAGCAATAGCTAAAAGGAGGCCTAAAATATAAAGTCCACGAGCCGAATCGCTCATAAAGCTATGAACAGATTGAATAATTCCTGAACGAACTAAAAACATCCCTAAGATGGATAAGGCAAATGTGGTAACGGCTAAGAACATGGACCATAGCTTTAAATGCCCACTTTTACCCACCAACAATAACGAGTGCATTAAAGCAGTTGTGGCAAGCCATGGCATCAGTGAAGAATTTTCAACAGGATCCCAGAACCAATAGCCTCCCCAACCAAGTTCTCGCCATGCCCAAAAAGCACCAAAGCCAATGCCGAGTGTTAGGAATATCCAGCCATAAATCGTCCAGCTGCGAACCATTTTATAAGGAAAAAGAATCTCCCCCTTATTAAGAAGTGTCGCGACAACAGTACCAAAAGGTACAACCAAGGCTGTATAACCAATATATAATAAAGGAGGGTGGATAGCTAAAAAGGGGTCTTGGAGCATGGGGTTAAGGCCACGCCCTTCAATAAAGCGTCCTGTTTGCTCTAAGTAAGCAATATCGATACGTTCCCAAGGTGATGAAAAGAATAAAACAAAACCGATAACGGCAACAACTAAAAAACCAGTTACAATGGCGTAAGCTGGTCTGAGTTTTTCTTCGATTTGGTATAAGCCTGCAGCAATAGAGGCAACGAGCATCCACGCCCATAACATAAGGGAGCCTTCATGGCCTGACCAAAGAGCAGAAATACGATAAAGTAATGGCTTATTAATATGAGAGGTGTCGTAGACGACTTTTAAGCTATAATCTACACGAATCATCCCCCATAAAAGCAGAAGCAATGATAGGCTCATTGTTAGAGCAGCAATGCCCGAAATGGCTTTAACAAAAGAGGGTGAAAACTTAAAAAAAGCGACGAAAACCTGCAAAATACCCAAGGCCATGGTTAGGGCGAGTAGAAAATGGCCAATCTCATTAAAATACAGGACTATTCTCCTTGTGAAAAATTATATGAATAGAAGAACTATAAATCAAAAAATCTTTTCTTAAAAGCAAAATCGAACGAATCAATATTGCAAAAAGATTCGAGGAAATACGCCTATTTTTAGTAATATTTCAAAAAATAAATCCTAGCGAAATAGTAGGTGTTATAGTTGAGAATAATTATTAAAAAGTTATGAACAATTTGATTTTTGGGCAATTCCTGTTTTCCTTAAAATTTTTATGGTTTTTACACTTGTATACAAAGTTCGTAGGAAGAATGTTTATTGCTTGAAACCCCTTTCATAAGGCGTTAATCTGCTTGATGAGAGATTTATCTGTTAAAAATTGCTAAACAACTACAAAGAGAGAAGATTATTTTAATGAAGAAAATGCTAAAAATCCTAAAATGGCTTATTTTTATGGGTATTTTTGTCCTTATTGGGATGGGAATCGCCCTTGGAATAGCAGAAACTTTCCATAAGATTGGTAATAAAGATTTTTGCGGGGGGTGTCATGTGATGACTCCGATGGTAGAAACTTGGGAGCAATCGGTACATGGAGGCAATAACGAAAAAGGTGTTGTTGCTGAATGTGCGGCTTGTCATACTGATCATAGTTCTGCAACAGCTTTCACCTATGTTAAGGTCACATCAGGTCTTAGAGACGTGATTAATAACGCCCTGCATAAACCAGGACCAGAGTATTTTCTGAATGAAAATAACGATGCTTCTAAATATGTCTATGATAGCGGATGTTTACGTTGTCATGAAGCTATAGCGGAAAGCCCTTCTGTTCGCGAAACTACAAGAAATCTGCATGAGCAGTATTTTGAACATCGCGATGAGAATCCAGCTTTACGTTGTGCGAATTGTCATAAAGAAGAAATCGCTCACCCAGGGTTAGAGGACAAGCTTCGCGAACTCCGAGACTCTAAAACAGATAAATAAGAGATGGGGTTTATATGCGTTGCATATGCCTCAACACCAAAGAGAAAAGAGAAAAGGAGATAAGAGATGAGAAAACTTATCGCCATACTGTCAACAATTATTGCTTTTGCTTGGGTTGGTTTTACTGCTAATGCTGCGGAAGTATCGCAAGAGTCGCAAACATGTATTATGTGTCACTCGACTCAAAACGGTGCTGTCGTTAAACAGTGGGAAAGCTCTAAACATGCAGAAAATAGTGTTGGCTGTTATGAATGTCATAAAGCTGAAAAAGGCGAAAAAGATGCCATGGAACATTATGGTAACTTTACTATTTCAGCAATCGTGAGCCCTAAAGATTGTGGTAGCTGTCACGAAGGTGAATCTGCTTCTATGCAAAATTCACACCACGCAACTGCTAATAAATTTACAGGTTCATTAGATAACGTCGTTGGTCGCCTAGTTACTGGTGAAGCTAACTTCCATTTAGGTTGTGAACAATGTCACGGCTCGAATATCGAAGTTGACGAAAAAGGTCACCCAGTAGCACCAACATGGCCAAATAATGGTATCGGACGTGTTAACCCAGACGGAACTGCAGGCTCTTGTACAGGCTGTCACAACCGTCACTCATTTGATATTGCCCAAGCACGTATTCCTGAAACTTGTGGTAAATGTCACCAAGGTCCTGACCATCCTCAATATGAAATTTATACACTTTCTAAGCATGGTATCCAGTTTAAAGCTATGGAAGATGAAATTGATCTAAAAGGCGATTTCGTTCTTGGTAAAGACTATTATCAAGCTCCAAACTGTGTAACTTGTCATATGGGTGCAACAGCAAATGGTCTAGAATCTACACATAATGTGGGTGCACGTATTAAGTGGACATTACGTCCTCCAATTTCTAAAGTTCTAGAAGCCGAATATGGTCTTCCTGATGGCGAAGGTCGTCGTGAAGAAATGAAAAAAGTTTGTGTGAATTGTCACCAAGCTCCATTCTATGAACAGTTCTTCGAAATGTTTGATGATTACGTTGATTTATACAACGAAAAATTTGCTGTTCCAGCAACAGACATGATGAAAAAACTACAAGAAATTGGTGCAGTTGATCCATCACCATTTACAGAACAAGTGGAATGGGACTACTGGCACTTATGGCACCATGAAGGTCGTCGTGGTCGTCACGGGGCTGCTATGCAAGCACCAGATTGGTCACACTGGCATGGTATGTATGAAGTTGCTTATAACTTCTACTTCCATATGATTCCTCATGCCAACAAAGAAGTAGAAGATGAGCTTAAAGCGGGTAATATTACTCAAGCTCAAGCCGATGAATGGGCTGTCTTCCGTGATGAAATCTTGGATCGTCGTGAACATAAATGGATCCGTGGTTTATCTAAAGAAGAACGCGAAAACATCGCCTCTTTCTACCAAAAACGTTATGGTGAAGAAGGTGGTCAGTAATAACCGCTAACTTTACATAATAACTCTAAGGGGGGATATTATCGTTTGTTAATATCCCTCTTTTTTACTCTTTTTAAATAAGGTTTAATCAAGGTTAAAAAAATGAAGAAATTATTGTTACTATCAATTGCTGTTTCTAGTTTTAGTTTTTCAAGCTATGCTTATAAGAATATAGGAGCTGTTGAGCATCCTGCGGATCAAGAAATTGAGCTTACTGATGAGATGAAGGCTTATCTTCCTAATAGAGATATGAGCCTAACTTTTAAAGATAACCCACTGAAATTTTTAGAGGCTATCCAGTTAGATTATCATTTTTCTTCTGTTGACCAAGGTCTGAGCCGTATTAAAGAGGCTCTAGATTATGTGGAGCCTATCTATAATAAAGATAAAAACGAAAAGATTTTTCCTGAACAACTTGTTGATGCTGAGTCCTATAAAGTTTATTCAGGTCTTTTGACCTTAGAAGGCATGCTTTTAATGAAAAAAGCTTTTACCAATGCTGGGGTTAATGCAGATAATGATGACCCTGAAGGTTTAAGAAAGCTCGCTATTGAAGATATGCAACATGCAGGAAGAAGCTTAGAAAAAGCGGTCGAAGTTGATGCAGACTCAGCTGAAGCTTACTTTCAGTTAGGTAAATATTATCATGAAGTTACAGGTGATTTAGATACATCAAAAGCCGAAAAAGCTTTTTCAACGGCATCAAAGCTTGCTAAAGAACAAGATAATGAAGCAGGAAGCAAACAAGCCTTAGCTGCAATTAGAGAGCTTAATCCAGAATCTAAATATTTAGAGGAGGCAAAATAATGCTGAAATATGTTGTACCCGTTGCTTTTTTAGCCTTATCAAGTTATGCGGCTGATTTAGAAATAAAAGAAGCCCCTGATTTTGGAGCTGAATTTACGCAGTTTCTTAAAAATAAGCCCTCTGTAACTGAAGATGAGACTACAAAAAAAATGCCTATGAGCGATGCAGCCAAGCAAGAAGCCTTAAGAGGCTATGCAGATACGCATATTGCTGAGGGGAATTATCCTGAGGCTCTTAATCTTTTAGGAGAAAAGCCTGATGGTACAGCAGAATGGTATGAAATTTATGGTAGTGCATCGTTAGGTGATCGCAGCCAAAAGAAAGCTCTTTGGGCCTATAAGGAGGCTAAAAAGCTTTATGAGCAGCAAGGTAATGAGAAAAAGGCGCATCAGATGGATGTGCTGATTAATACACTCACACCACCAGATCAAAAATAATTTTTACTTCATAAGTACAAAAAAGAAGCCGTTATGGCTTCTTTTTTTATGGGGTTTTATAAGGGGTGCATAAAGGAGCGATAGCGACTAACGGGTGTAGGTGTGGCCGCAAAAGAGCCAAGCTCAAGGAGCGGGAAAGATTGAGATTAGGGGGAG